>JACRFD010000082.1 GCA_016218025.1 Ignavibacteriales bacterium | reverse complement strand
TGCAATAGCTCCTGCCTTTCCGTATCAGGTAGAATCTTGAAAAGTGCAAATATATGTTCTTTCGTAGTCATCGTATATTTAATATTTGTGCCAAAGGTAAGCAAAAATTATTAATCAACCATCAATTAGATAAGAGCCACAGTCTTTAATATATTACCATTCATATTACGGAAGTTAACAATCAGCGGCATCTGGCCGGGCAGGCTGTGAGTAGCGCAGGAGAAGCAGGGGTCGTAGGCGCGGAAAGCCATTTCGACCATATTCAGGATTCCCTGATCTACTGTAACTCCTTTTTTAATTAATCCCTGCGCAGCTTTTTTAATGGACATGGTGATTGCGGCATTATTATTTGTTGTGCCAACGATAATGTTTGCTTTAGTAACAATACCTTTTTTATCTGTCCAGTAATGGTGGGTTAAAGTACCTCTCTGCGCTTCCACAATACCCACTCCTTCGCCGGGAATATCTCCGAGTTTTGCGCGCAGATCCTTGCTTGTGATTTCGGGGTCCTGAATCAATTCAAGGCAATGTTCAGCAGAATATAACAGTTCAACTAATCTTGCCCAGTGCATTGCCAGGGTGTTATGAACCGGTTTACCGCCGAGAGTTTTATACATTTTATCAAATTCGGCCTGTGCCAGCGGTGTAGCCATACCGTCGGAAGCATTCAAGCGGGAGAGCGGGGTTGCATGATAAACGCCGGAATCTTTTCCCTCGACAAATCCTTTCCATCCCACCTTTTTAAGGTATGGAAATTTCAGATATGTCCAGGGTTCCACTCTTTCTGCAACAAATTCACGATAATCATTGGGTGCATATTTGCAATGTTCTTTGCCTTCCTGGTCAACTACTCTTACTTTACCGTCATAGAAATTTACTTTGTTGTTTTCATCAACCAGACCCATTGAATAGAGGTTTAAAATATACGGGCCATTCAGGATAATATCAACATATGTTTTATTGCCGAGAACCACATCTTCAAAAATCTTTAAAGAGAATTTTGCAAATTCAACAAAGCCTTTTGCTTTTACTTCAATATCTTTTCTTTGTTCTTCATTCAATCCTTTTCTGACTCCGCCGGGAATGTTAAGCATAACATGCGTCTGATGGCCTGCAAGCAATGCTTGTATTTCCTGTGCAATTCTGCGTTGTTTCAGCACTTCAGTACCAATTTCAACGCCTACTTTACCGATAACACCCAGCACATTTCTTACTGCAGTATCAGCGGTAGGGCCGACAACAAAGTCAGGCGCTGCAAGAGCATAGAAGTGAGCGATATGGCTGTGAACATAATGAGCCATAAAAAATAACTCTCTTATTTTTTTTGCAGCAGAGGTTGGTTTAACGCCAAACACGCCGTCAACAGCCTTGCCTGACGCCATATGGTGGCAACCCGGACATACGCCGCAAATTTTAGTTACAATCTGTGGAACTTCTTCAACAGGACGGCCCTCTACAAATTTTTCAAATCCCCTTAATTCAGGAACCTGAAAGTAAACATTCTCCACATCGCCGTCGTCATTGGTGAATATTTCGATTTTACCATGACCCTCTAACCTTGTAATTGGGTCAATCGTGTATCTTTTCATATATGTATATTCAGTTTATAGATTATGTATTTTTGCAAATTTTTCTTCTAAGCATGGATCCGGGTAAACTGAACCTGTAGAATGTTCCTGCCGGATCTTCAATCTGTTCGATAATCTGATTGATTTCTTCGGGTTCTTTGGCATCAATCATTGTTCCGATGGCAGACATCATTTTTGCGCCAGGATCTTTGGCTTCGGATGTCGGGCCGTAACAACCGCGGCAGGGTGCATTACCTTTTATGCAGCGCCAACCACATCCGCTTCTCGTTGCAGGACCCATGCAAATTACACCTTGTTCAAGAAAACAGGTTTCTCCATCATCCTGTATCTGCCATGGACGATTGAACTTCTTTATTAATTTATTCTCTGTTTTTTTTCTTTCACATTCTTCACAAAGTGATTTTTCTTTGACTCCAATAACTGACCCTTTTGGTGGTAATTGGGCTCCTGTTACTATTGCCAAAAAAACCTCTACAAGTCTTTCTGTCTGGGGTGGACAACCAGGTAAATAATAATCAACATCTACCACCTGGTCAAGGGGGCGGACATCATTATAAAATTTAGGGAGTTCTAATTCTCCTTCAGTGACTTTATAATGAGTTTGAGGTAATACGTTATCCGGATTTATGGTTGATTCACTCTCAAAATATGCTCTTTTAAATATTTTTGCTTTAATAGTGAGATTAGCGAGTCCGGGTATTCCGCCCATATGAGCGCAAGAACCATAAGCCACAAGAATTTTTGATTTTTTCCGTAATAGTTTTGCTATATGTTCATTTTCACTATTACGGACAGCCCCGTTGAATAATGTTAAATCAATATGTCCATCCGGCATTGCTTCTACATCTTTATATTTGATATCTAAAGCAATAGGCCAGAACACAAGGTCGGCATGTTCTAAAACTGTAAATAATGCTTCATGCACATCAAGCACTGAAACGCAGCAACCGCCGCAGGCAGCGCCCCAGTAAACAGCAAGTTTTAATTTCGGTTTATCCATGTTTTATTTAGGATTTAGGATTTAGAATTTAGACTTTTGCATAATATTATGTTAATGTTTCCATTACTTGTCTGATTTCGCTTTTTCCGAGTTTAGCAACAGATTCTGTAAACTCGTCCACGAGCTGGGCAAATTGTTTTCCTTCGCTGGCGCTTATCCATTCGAGGCGAAGCCTGTCCTTTGGAATACCCATTTGCTGAATGTATTTTTGCAACAGGTGGTATCTCCTGAGGCATTTGTAATTTCCTTCGTGGTAATGGCAGTCGCCCGGATGACAACCGCATATAAGCACGCCGTCGGCTCCTTCCCTGAGAGATTTCAGGACAAATGTAGGGTCAACGCGGCCTGAGCACATTATCCTTATTACACGGATATTCGGCGCATATTTTATACGTGAAGTGCCTGCCAGGTCTGCTCCTGTGTAGGAACACCAGTTGCACAAGAATGCTACTATTGTTGGTTTATAACTCATATATTATGCCTCCTGTAATTCTAAATGTGAAATTTTCATAATACCTTCAATCTGTGATAATATCTGCATGTCGGTAAAATGTTTGCATTTGATAGCTCCTGTTGGGCAGCCAGAACCGCAGGTTCCGCAGCCCTTGCATAGGACTTCGTTCACAACAGATACTTTCTTTTCAGCATCAAAACTTATTGCAGTGTATGGACAAACTTTAATACATGTCTGGCAACCACAGCAGAAATCTTCATTCACACAAGCGGTAGTAACTTCTACTTCTACAGAACCTTTTGCGATTGTAGCCAGTATTCTGGCTGCGGCTGCTTTTGCCTGTGCAACAGAATCCGGAATTTCTTTTGGCGCCTGGCATCCGCCTGCAATATATACACCGTTAGTTGTAGTTGCAACAGGATCTAATTTAGGATGCCTTTCTATATAGAATGAATTACCGCACATGCTTATTCCCACCGCGTGTGCAATTTCTTTAGCATTTTCGCGTGCTTCCATACCGACCATTAGGATTACCATATCTGCAGGAACTTCTATTGTTTTTCCGGTAAGTTTTTCATTTATTTCGATAAGCATATCGCAATTATCACCGGAATTCGCACTGACTATTTTCGGTAAATCATTTTCCTGATCGAACATTAAGAATTTAATATTTCTTCTGGAAGATAAAGTATAAAATTCTTCACATCCTTTTCCAAAGGATCGCATATCTGCATATATATCGAAAATATTTGCTTTTGGAAGTTCGCACCTGATCTGGTTTGCATATTTTAATGCAGTCATGCAGCAGGTTCGGGAACAATATTCATGATAATTTTTATTTCTGCTGCCCACACAATGAATAATGGCAATATTTTTGGGTTCTTTCCCGTCTTTTGTCTTGATTATTCCGTTAAGCAACATTTTTTCAAATTCGAATGATGTGATTACATCCGGAAGTTTTCCGTAACCATAATTTTCAATGTTGCTTGGATCAAATGTTTTTAATCCGGTTGCAATTATAACATTACCGAACTTTACAGCAGTTTCTTTTCCGTCTTTGGAATGTATAGTGGATTCAAAATTCCCGATATACCCGAAAATTTCTTTTATTTCAGAGTTCAGGAACAACTCAATATTCTGATGACTTTTAACCCTCTGGATAAGCGGTGTAATCATTTGCTGAGCGCTGTACATATACGGGAAGGTCAGATCGAAATCGGCAACATGGCCTCCCATTCTTCCGCTTCTTTCGATGAGAAATACTTTTTTACCTGAATCGGCAATTTCAAGGGCAGCGCTAAGTCCTGAGATACCGCCTCCGATAATAAAAGTAGCAGGATTAATTTCTACAGAACGTGAATCGAGGGCTTCATGGAAGCTAACCCTGTTAATTGCCGCCGCTATAAGGGCTTTTGCTTTTTTAGTAGCTTCAACCCTGTCGGTATGCACCCAGGAATCCTGTTCACGGATATTTGCCATTTCGAAATAATAAGGATTCAAACCCGCTTTCACCAAAGTTTTTCTGAAAGTGAGTTCGTGCATTCGCGGTGAACAGGAAGCAACCACGATGCGATTCAGGTTATGTTCTTTTATATCTTTTATTATGATATCCTGTCCCGGATCAGAACACACATATTTGTAATCTTTCGAAATTACAACATTTGGTAATTTCGCCATTTCTTTGGCAACGGTTTCAACATCCACCATCAGGGAAATGTTGGTGCCGCACCAGCAAATATATACGCCTATTCTCTTTTCTTCCATTTTTTTTACATTATAATATTTTACAATTTCACTTGTTTCTTAAGAGCTGACTTCTTTACATTAGCAAAATATATTGCAAACGGACGATATGCAAGATGTGACCATTTGGAAAATGGCACTTCGATAGTTAACATTGGTACTAAGCACATTAGATGTATTAAATAGGTTATATAGGTAGCCTGAGCCATTCCGTTGATCCTGAAGAAATGTAATAAAATACCTGTAAGTGTTGTTAAAAATAACATTACCAAAAAAGTCCAATCTGTATAATGCGAATATTTGCTGTTCTCTTTCGCTTTTTTTATCCTGTTATTTATAAAATATATTATTCCAACAAATAATCCTATTGTCGAAATATACCCTAATAAACGTTGCGGATGCCAAACCGGATGCACAGAGTCAGTCTGGAACCATTGGAGGAAAAACACAATCATGGTAAACAGCATCACGTAACTCAGCATTAAAAATAAGTGAATAACCCAATAGGGTTTGTTGTCGTTATCGCATTTATTGAATCTTTTCTGAGTAAAAAAGTTAATGACAACAGAGAACACTTCAGTAAAATAAGCGATGAAAGGCACTTTTACGGATTTATCTTTAACAATGATATTTAACCACATATTAAAAATATTTGTAATCAGGAAAAAAGCGAGTGTTCCCGCCATCAGCCAGTCGCCGAAATGAATTCTTTTCCACGGGGCTATTTTATTAATCAGCACTCCGCCGTCATTGCCTGTCCATGCGCCTTCTCCTGAAGGGAAGAAAGTAAAGTTTAAATAAAGTACCATTACGATTAAGGAGATAACAAGAATGGTAGCAATTTCAAAAATTTTTGATGTATAGATTCTTTTTGCAAGGCCTGTCCAGTCATATATTGATGTAAGATATCTCCTCAGAGACATCATTAATTCTCCCGGGTTCGCATCGCGGGGGCATTTCTTGCTGCAATCGCCGCAATAGTAGCATAACCATGGTTCCGCGCTTGTAGCTAATTCGTTTTTCAAGCCAAGCTGCAAAAACCTTATTTCTTTTCTCGGGAATAAGCTTCCCTTTTCTGTTAAGGGGCAGGTAGCAGTGCAATTTCCGCAATGATAGCATTCATTCCAGTTGCCTACATCTATACCGAACTTTTCTAAATCATTATACAAATTCGGATCAATACGTTCTTTCATAAAATTACCTCCTTAAATAACATTTGATAATTGTTTTGCTTTTGATTCAATATTTTCAAGTTGCAGGTTTTTAATGCTTTTTTTTACTTTGCCGGTGATAATGCTTTGTATCACACGGGCTGCTGCAGCAGAAGCCTGTGCGACCGCATCGGGAATATCCTTAGGCCCCTGGCAGACTCCGGCAATACTGATACCTCCTTTAGAAGTGGTTACAGTGTCGCTGTTGCTGTTTGCTTCCATAAACCAGCCGTCTTCTGTTCTTGATATGCCAAGCATTTTACTGATGGCATCGGCATCTTCACGCGGTTCCAATCCGACGGCAAGGATTGCCATATCAATTTTTTGTTCGAGAATGTCATCGTTTAACATATCTTCGCTTCGGAGTAATAACTGGCCGTCTTTTTCTTCTATCTGAGCAGTACGCCCGCGTATAATATGAACTCCTTCATGCTCGATACGTTTATAAAATTCTTCATAGCCCTTACCGAAAGCGCGCATATCTATGAAAAATTCATAAACCTGTGATTCCGGAAGTTTTTCTTTTACAAGGTGTGCTAATTTCAGGGAATACATGCAGCAAACCCTCGAGCAATACTTATTATAATGTATATCCCTGCTTCCGATACAATGAATAAGCGCTATGCTTTGGGGTTCTTTACCTTCTTTAGTGAAAAGCCAGTTGCCTTTTTTATTCTGTGTCTTCAGTTTTATTTTACCTTCTGTCGGTCCTGATGCATTAACTAAGCGTTCGAACTCAAGTGAAGTAACAACATTCGGAAATTTTCCGTAACCATATTGCTCCATTTTTGCAGCATCAAAAATCTTAAACCCTGTTGCGACAATAATGTTGCCTACGGTGATTTCCACTTCTTCATCTTTTTCTTCGAGATTGATACATAAATTAACAGGGCATGCCTTTACACACACGCCACATTTTTTTTCTTTAACATAGCGGCAATTTTCAGCGTCAATCAGATATTTATTAGGGACAGCCTGTGGGAAAGGAATATATACAGCTTTCCGCATAGTTGTTTTTGAATCGAATTCGCTGGGAACGAGAGTCGGACATTTTTCAACACATATCCCGCAACCGATACAGGTTGCAAGATTAACAAAACGTGCTTTTTTGAGAATTTTCACTTTGTAATTTCCGGGTTCACCGCTAATGTTTTTCACTTCGCAATAGGTCATCAGTTCTATATTCTGATGCTGACCTACTTCAACCATCTTGGGAGTAAGGATACATGCAGCGCAGTCGAGTGTGGGAAATGTTTTGTCAAACATAGCCATGTGACCGCCGATAGTGCCGGTTCTTTCCACAAGGTAAACTTTATTTCCGCTGTCGGCAATTTCGAGCGATGCCTGGATTCCTGCAATGCCTCCGCCGATAACAAGTGTTTCCGGATGACCAGGATTTTCATCAGGAACAGCGGCAAGTTCAAAAGGAATGCCCAATACAGAACATGCGGTGATGGCTTTTGCACATTCAGTATCGGCTTTTGTAACAGCGCCATATTCTTTAAAACTGGCTAATATTACATCTTTCGGATTATTCCCGCACAAATACATGGCTTTTGTAAAAGTATTCTTTACCAGGCCCGGCATATCTCCTGCAATAACAATACGTTTAATATTACCGCTTTTGATTTTCCGGACAATCTTATTGATATATGATGTCGGAAATGTTTTCGAATCCCATATTACAGCCACATCGGGTATTTTTTTAACGTATTCTGCAATTGCCGGAATGTCAACCGTATCAGTTTGTCCATTCCTGGTATCACAAAAAAACACTGCGGTTAATTTTTTTTCTGACATATTATTTGTTTTTATCTTATTCTGTTTTGTTATATTTTGATAAACCTTTTGGATTTATAATAGTAATTTTGTTATCTTTTATTTTAATTAATTTTTGATTCTTAAATTCGGATAAATGATTAAAAAGCATTTCGGGAGATATTCCGATCAGCTTTGCAAGTTCATGATTCGATATAATGATTTCTTTATTATTTTTATTTATTTTATGAAGTACAAGAAGAGCTGAAGCGATTTTCTGCGGAATGCTGAATATTTTAGACGGAGCAAGTTTGCGTTCTGTTTTGTCGAGCATTTCGTTCAGGGAAATAAGAATCTGCTGGTTTACCAAGGGCAACTGATATATAATTTTCAGAAAATCCTTTTTTAGAATAAACAGGACTCTTGAATTTTCAACTGCCACTGCTGTTGCATGATGGTTTTCGCTATTCAGCAGAGATGACAGTCCAAGAAAGTATCCCGGTGTTGCATAATGTATACTATAAACGGGATAAAAAGTCGCATTTTGAAATTTGGCAGTAATAGTTTGGTAGTAGCGTCCGACTACCAGCCGGCTGGTTTAACCCATCACTGCCCGGAGATGCACCATCATTGGGCGGATATGCATCATCATTGCCCTGTTATGCACCATCATTGGGCGGATATGCATCATCATTGCCCTGTTATGCACCATCATTGGGCGGATATGCATCATCACGGCTCGGATATGCATCATCATTGGGCGGATATGCACCATCATTGGGCGGATATGCATCATCATTGCCCTGTTATG
>JACRFD010000081.1 GCA_016218025.1 Ignavibacteriales bacterium | reverse complement strand
GGTATTCTCGGCATTCAGTTTGTGGATAAGAATAATGGCTGGGCTTGCGATTGGAGCACCAGATTTCTGCGTACCACTAATGGGGGCAAACATTGGCAATCGGTTATTATTTCTAATTTGCCGTTTATTGGACAGTTCCGCGCCAATGGCATTTATTTTACTGATAAGTTGAACGGTTGGTTAGTTGGCATGGGAGCAGTTCCAAATCCAGAAGGCGGTACTAATTCTTATAGTTATATTTTCCGTACCACTGATGGTGGTTTCACGTGGAATATTATAAATAAAATTGATTTAGTCAATTTTTATAATATTCAAATGGTGGATAGCCAATATGGTTTAGCAGTTGGCGAAGACCATTGGTATAACGGGACATTTGGAGCTTATGGAACTATTTGGGAAACTTGGGATGGTGGTTTCACGTGGAATATAGTTTATAAGAATCCGGCCAGTTATTACCATGGTTATTACGGCATTGCTTTTTTGAACAGGGGTTATGGATTAGTGGCTGGATTAGGCGATGTTGTTAAATTCACAAACATTTTCCCTTTTATTTCTAAAGTATTTTATCTTGATACTGTCCATTATCCAGTACCCTTTACCGCAACTTTTGAAGTTTCCGATGCTGATAAAGTTGCAGTGACTGTTAGTGGTCCATTTCCTCTGACAGTGAAGTTAGAAAGTGCAAATAGTTATAAAATTTCTGGTGAAGTTCCGGAATCGTTGGTTGGCAAAGATTTCAACTTTTCTATAAAAGTTGAAGATATTAGGGGGGGCGTAACTAATTATACTTCTACTTCAATTCATGTTGACAGATTGGTTCACGTGGAAGATAACGGAATTCCAACTGAATACAGTCTTAGTCAAAACTATCCTAATCCGTTTAATCCCAGCACCACTATTAGCTATTCTGTTCCTACTTCCTGCCAAGTTCGTCTCACAGTTTTAGACATACTTGGCCGAGAAATCGTCACCTTGGTTGACGAGCAAAAATTCGCTGGCACTTATGAAGTTAACTTTACTGCCAGCAATCTCCCCAGCGGTATCTATTTTTACCGCTTAACCGCTGGTACATTTACCAATACCAAAAAAATGACACTCGTTAAATAAAATTTTCTGGTGTCATCCTGAACTTGATTCAGGATCTATCCAAGTAGTCATTGCGAGCGCAGTGAAGCAATCTCTACCCTTGAGATCGCCACACTTTCGCTTGTCCCGCCAACGGCGGGGCGATGGCGAATAAAATAATCCCTCTACGGAGCAAAAATGAATCCAAATCTTGTGAGGTGGTCACACAGTACTCTAT
>JACRFD010000080.1 GCA_016218025.1 Ignavibacteriales bacterium | reverse complement strand
TCCAAATTCTCTGATCTATCACTCTCACTTGAAAGAAAAAACAATGTTATCTTCTCCAAGAAAAAAGCCCTTGCTTAATACCTTTTCCTCTTTGTATCTTTCTCTTCTCTTCGGTTACATTTTATTATGAGGCAACTGGTCGAGACCAATTGCTTTTTGAAGCCGTGCGTCGGCAAGATTAAAATCGACCAGCGATTGGATATAATTCCATTTAGACTGCATCAGCGCCGACTCGGCATCAAGTAAATCAGAGTTTAATGCCAATCCACCTTTAAACTTATCATTTGTTATTCTATAATTTTCTTCTGCCTGAGCAACACCCTTCTGCGCAACCGATATGCGCTCTTTCGATTGATTGAAATTAAAATAGCTTTGTGTAACTTCAAGCGTTATTCCATCTTTCAAGAGGGCATATCCGTCATTTGCCTGAGCAAGTTGTGCTTGTGCCTGATCGGTTTGATGAATAGTGGCTCCCCAGTTCCAAATATCTAACGAAGCTGAAATCGAAACATCCCAAGTATCTTTAAATATATCCTGTGTCGGAAAAATACGTTGATTTGGTCTTGCGTAGTTGTAATTTCCGACAAGGAATATTTGTGGAAACCATCCTGCTCTTGCCATAGAAACACCGGCATCCCCGGCCTTAACACGCATTTCCATTCCTTTTAAATCAGACCTATTTTCGATTGCCTTTTGAACTAATGAATTTAGTTCGCCATACTCATTCGGCTGATGTTCCGCAGAAGAAGTAATGTTTACTCCGGTTTCAAGCGGCAATCCTATTAAACTGTTTAAGGCTAACGTTGCAAGCCGCACATTATTTTTTGCATCGATCTGCATTACCAAAATATTTGACAATTGAACTTCTACCTTTAATACTTCATTTTTTGTGACGATTCCTTGAGTAAAAAAATTTTGCACATCCTTCAGGTGCGATTTTACTTGCTCAACATTATCATCGATAACTTTTTTAAATTCTGCTGCTTTGTAAACACTCCAATATGTATTTTGGATATTGTAAATTAAATCTGCTTTATCTTTTTCGTAATCTTTGGCAGCGGCATCTGCTGAATAACCTGCAAGTTTCGAGCTGTTTAATAACCGTAGCCCGGTGAATATCGGTTGTTGAACCGTTAACCTTGTTGAATAATTATCAAGTACCGCAGGCGATATTGTAATCTTCTGAGGCATAATTGGACCGAACGGACCGATTTGAAACGGTGGAACTTCGCTCAACCGTGTATAAGATCCGCTGAATTTTAAAGTGGGGAAGAGCATATTTGTTGTTTCGCTCGACTTGGCATCGGCATATTCCACTTTCATAAGAGATGAATGGAGTGATTTACTGTTCTCAAGTCCGGTTGACACAGCTTTTTCAATAGTTAGTTGCACGGCTTCCTGGGAGTGAGCAAGTAAACTCAAGCCAAGAGATAACATTAAATACAAATTAATTTTTCTCATTTTTTTCCTTTCTTAAAACTTCTTTCGACAATTTTCTTGGGCAGATATTTTACAGGTTTTTCCCCGGTGAGGATACCTTCAAAAAATATTTTAATGATTGTTTCATAAACCTGTGAGGCGGTGAATGGTATTTGAGTTAACACTTCGGGACTAATAACATTTTCAATAACGTTATTGTATATCAGTAAAATTAATCGCCGATCGATATCTTTTCGGAAAATACCCTTTGCCACACCCTCTTTTAAAAGTTTACCGAAATCTTCCATAATTCTTTTCGAACGGAAATCTGAAATTTCTTTCCAAATTTCAGGTGCGTTTTTTTCCAAATCTTCAATAAGCGGCTTCCCCATTTTCGAAATATGCAGAGCCGCGTGGGTCATCATTTTTTGAAGTTTATCCACAAACCCCAAGTTTTCATCGTCGATAATCTGTCTACAGCATTGTTCCACGTCCTTTAGAGTGGTTTCGGTTACAGCTTTAACCAGTTCGTCTTTACTGGGATAGAATTTGTATATCGTTTTTTTACTGACACCGATACGGTTAGCAATTTCATCCACTGTTACTTTTGTAAAACCGTGACTGAAAAATTGGTCTTGGGCTGTTTTAAGTATTCTGAGCCGCAAAGCGGCTTCCTGTTCTGTCATATAATCTTAGCGATAATGAATTTAAGTGGTTTTGAGGAAACTTATTTAGTTTCTACGGTTTCCAATATAAGAAGTTGCAACGTAATAACAAAATTATTTATCCGAAAGATGTTATGGATTTTAGCTGGGGATGATGTTTATAAAACAGATGATTTTATTTTAACGGTTGGCTTATGGCTCGGGAAATGTTATTCCAGAATAATTGTATTTTATGGATTCTTAATTCAGTACTATTTAGAATGCACACAGAAATCTTTTCTGTTGACATGTAAACGAAGCTGGACAAATGATTGCTCTGGGTGAGGATCTAATTAATGGTTTGCATATTTCAATTCCTCTTTAGTTTTATTAGTTGAAGAAGTAGATTTTAGATTTACTCTAAGTATGAAGAAAATTCTATCGGTTTTAACTATTATGGGTACCCCGTTTTATTTCTATGTTTAATATCATTTCCAACATACAAAGTACTCTGAGCTTAGCGAGAAATAGTCGGCATATAATTGTGTTCTCATCCACTTAATTTGAACACTATGAAAACAAGAGCAACGGGTTGATCATTTATAAAGTTTTAGCTAAGAATTATTCCTCTGCAAACTTCTTTATTGCCTCATAAAATTTAACAACTGCTTTCGCTTTACTTTTACCGAATGTAAACCAATGCCATGCAGTATCCGGTGAGGGATTTTCTACGATAGGAATTCTTAAAACCGGTTTCCCTTTGAATTCACCAATCACCGGTTCAGCTTCTTTTTGATTTTCTTCCATATTTATCCTTTCAATTTGCTCTATTAAACAATAATCTTTTTTAAAATACAAATCCGCTGCTAACCGTTCAAGCTATTTAATCTATTAAGACGTTCTTGCTTCTCACATCTTTTCTACGTAATTTTTCCAAGTTACATTAATTCACAATCTCGAGAATTATTGAAATAATTTCTTTTGAATCTTATTTTATGTCTATTAAAATTATCTTCCTCTTTATTTTTATGTCTATTATTGAACCAACCAAAGTAATCGGTCAGCAAGAATTATTGAATCCGACAGAGCGTGAAAAATTTTTCGATTCGCTTGTTTCCACCAAAGAACTCGGATGCACAGTAAAAAAAGACGGAACAACATTCCGGCTCTTCGCACCGCGGGCATCGCAAGTATGGGTGATAATTTATGAAAACTACGACGATGAAAAAGGTCAGGAAATAAAGATGGTGCGTGATTCGTCAGGAGTATGGGAATATTTTTCCTTGGGTAGATTATACGGAAAATCGTACAGCTATCGTATCGATGGTCCGAAAGGAAATGGAGAAAAATTTGATTCACTCATAACGGTTGGAGATCCATACTCTAAAGCAGTTGTGACAAAAAATAATTACCATCATCCCGCAAAAACTTTAATCCTTGATACAAAATATAACTGGGAAGGAGATACTTTTGTTGTTCCCCAAAATCATAATGAACTGATTGTTTACGAAGCGCACCTGCGTGATCTTACCGCGCATCGCTCGTCCGGGGTTGATTCGCGCGGAACATATTTGGGAATGACAGAGAAAGGAAAAACAGGCGGTTTATCTTATCTGAAGGAATTAGGTGTGAATGCTGTAGAGTTTCTGCCGTTACAAAAGTTCGGAAATATTGAGATACCTTATCGCGACAGCACGGTTCTGAGTGACGGTGGAGAGTTCAATACATGGAATCCGTATTCTCGAAACCACTGGGGATATATGACGAGCTATTTCTTCGCGCCGGAAAATTATTACGCTACCGATGGCACAATGACGAAAGAAGAATATAACGGGATTGACGGCAGAGCTGTTAAAGAAATGAAAGATATGGTAAAAGCACTTCACCGCGAGGGAATTGCAGTAATAATGGATGTTGTTTATAACCATGTTTCTCAGTACGATTACAATCCGTTTAAGTACATCGACAAGTTTTATTATTTCCACACAGATTCAAATCAAAATTTCCAGAAAGCTTCCGGATGCGGAAATGATTTTTACACATCGCGACTGATGGCGCGGCGGCTTATTTTAGAAAGTATTAAATACTGGATGCAAGAATATCATATCGACGGTTTCCGTTTCGACCTTGCAACGATGATTGATTGGGAAACCTGTAAGCAAATCGCTGATGAAGCTAAGAAAATAAATCCGAATGTAATTTTAATTGCTGAAGCGTGGGGCGGCGGAAAATATGACCCTCCGGGATTCAGCGATATCGGCTGGGCATCGTGGAACGACCGTTTTCGCAACGGCGTGAAGGGACAGAATCCGTACAATGATGCAGGGTTTATATTTGGAAGATATCAGGATAAAAATTCCAAACAATCTGTAATGAGTTTTATCACCGGAACACTCCGAGAAAACGGCGGCATGTATCTTCAAAAAGAGCACAGCATCAATTACCTCGAGTCGCATGATGATAATACGATGGGTGATTTTATTCGTATCGCAACCGGCACTGCCACAGAAACTACACGTGTGGCAAATCTTGATGAGCATGTGAAGTTAACACCTGTACAATTGGCCTTAAACAAACTTGCGGCAATGTTTTTACTGACATCACAGGGACCATTAATGATACATGAAGGACAAGAATACGCGAGAAGTAAAGTAATAGCTCCAACGAGCGCATCCGATCCAAGAATTGGAATGATTGACCGCAACAGTTACGAAAAAGATAACGAGACAAATTATCTGAATTATCACCATCGCGATTTAAACCGTGAGTTGTTTGATTATTATCAAGGATTGATTGAACTGCGGAAACAATATCCGATTTTCAGCAACGCGCCTAAAGGAGCGGTTGAGTTTTTAAGGAACGATTTTGAGTTTGTGATTGCATTTAAACTCGATTCGAAAAAAGCCGGTAAGATTGCAGGTAAGACCGATTTCCTAGTAATTTTAAACGGAAGTTCTACTACAGCAACCATAAATCTTCCCAAGGGGAAATGGTCTGTAATTGCGAACGATAAAAAGATATCACTGAAGAAACCGCTTGCCGCAGCATTAAAGACTGTAACTTTGCCTGCCACAAGCGGAATGATACTTATGCAGGCGGGAAAATAGAATAGCAAATGACGAATAGCCAACATCTAACATCCAACAACTAATAACCACTAACCACTAACTACTAACTACTAACCACTCACAAATGACAATAGAATTCCTCGGCGCCGCGCGAACAGTTACAGGTTCAATGCATCTTCTTCATATAAACGGAAATCGAATTCTTTTAGATTGCGGATTGTTTCAGGGAAAGCGGGCTGAGGCAAACGATCGGAATAAGAATTTTCCATTTGATCCCAAATCTATCGATGTCGTTATTCTTTCTCACGCACATATCGATCACAGCGGTAATCTTCCCAATCTTGTTAAGCAAGGATTTACAGGAAAAATTTATTCGACTCCTGCCACAAAAGATTTGTGTGAAATCATGTTAGCCGATAGCGGGTATTTGCACGAACGGGATGCTGAATTCATAAATAAAAAGCATCGTAAAAATCACGAGCCGCCGGTTGAACCTCTTTACACTGTTCAGGATGCAGCAGAGGCGATGAAGCTGTTTGCCGAAATTCCATACGAAAAAGAATTTACCGCGCTAAAAAATATCACGGCAAAGTTCACAGATGCCGGACATATTCTCGGCTCCGCTTCAATAAAAGTTGTTTCAAAAGAAAACGGAGCAACAAAAAATATCGGTTTCAGCGGAGACATTGGCAGGTGGAACATGCCGATAATCAGAGACCCGTTTCACATGGGAAGCGTTGAAGCGTTAATTACGGAAAGCACTTACGGCGGCAAATTGCACGATCCGCCCGACGATATGGAAAAGCATCTCATCGCTGATCTCGAACGAACAATCAATCGTGGAGGGAAAATTTTGGTGCCTGCGTTCAGCGTTGGTAGAACTCAGGATTTAGTTTACTCTCTGCACAAATTATTTGACGCAGGAAGATTGCCCAGGATCCCGATATATATAGATAGTCCGCTTGCAATTAACGCAACTGAAATTTTTAAGAAACATCCGGAATGTTTCGACGAAGAAACATTCAAGCATATAGCACAGCATCACGATCCGTTCGGGTTTAAACAATTACAGTACGTCCGTACCGCAGAAGAATCGAAACGGCTCAACGATAAAAAAGAACCGTGTATGATAATTGCTGCATCCGGTATGTGTGAAGCTGGGCGCATACTTCATCATCTCGCAAACAATATTGAAGATGCTCGTAATACAATTATGATTGTCGGTTATTGTGCCGAACACACTTTGGGTAAGCGTTTAGTTGATAAAGAGGAATATGTGAATATTTTCGGTGTTCCGCGGAAAAGAAACGCAGAAGTGGTAGTGCATAACTCATTCAGCGCGCACGCAGATAACAATGAACTGTTTAAATTTATTGACCGATTTGATAAGAATCAGCTTCAAAAAATATTTGTTGTACATGGTGAGATTGAGCGCTCGAGCAATCTGAAAACAGGTTTGAGTGATGCAGGTTTCGGAAATATTTCGATTCCAAGCAGAGGAGAGAGTTATAATATTTAAATTTTATTGTTCGCCGACAATGAATATAACTACCGGTATTGAAAACGAACCCCAAAGGATAGTCCGTATTCTGCGCGTCCTTTAAATGAACCGTATCTTCCGTTGATAAAAAAATATTTGTTTTCACCGAGAGGAAATTCCGGCTGAATGAGTATGCCAACATTACTATAAGGAATTGCGTTCATCCCGAGCCAAAGTCTTGAAAATGGTTTAATGTTGCCGTAACCAATTCCTAAATTGACCAATCCCTTTCCTGAGGCGAACGGTATTTGGTTCAAGATACCTGCATCCAGATAATACGCATCGGTCGAACCGACCCTAACTCCAGTGGTGCCTACGGAAAAATATTTCCACTCGAGCCCCAGCTCCGGAACAATTAAAAAATAACTTCCAAAACTGCTGCGTACTCCAAGGCGGACAGGTGAATTAAATTTATGAGAAAACGATTGTCCAACATCACCAAACCCTTGAGTATGGACTCCACTACAATCTTCATATGAATAACGTCCGCCCCCTATGCCAAGGTTTGACTCGGAATATGATGAATCTTGGTAATTATATTGTAATGTATAAGGGTATAGAAAAAGCAATGAAAGATATCTCCATCTTGTAAACAGATGGTGATAATTTAGCTTAAATTTTCGATGATGTTTTGTATTGCTTAATTCTTTCATAGAGTGTTGTTCTTTGAACCGGCGTGAATCCTGAATCGTGAATCAATTGAATCACTTCCTCCACAGTTGTTTTATTCACAAAATTTGCTTCGGCGTGAACATTTTCTTCGAACAATGTTCCTCCAAAATCGTCAGCGCCGAAATGGAGTGCCACCTGTCCGATCTTTTTCCCTTCAGAGAACCATGATGCTTGAATATGATCGAAGTTGTCGAGGTAAATTCTCGCCAGTGCAATCATTTGCAAGTAACGAATCGGCGAGGCAAAATGAGGAATGATTTTTTCCAACGGTGTATTGCCAGGTTTAAAACTCCACGGTATAAAAGCCGTAAATCCGTGGTATTCATCCTGAAGCGAACGTATTCTATCGAGATGTTCAATGATTTCTTCGTCATTCTCTAAATGACCATACATCATCGTTGCCGTTGTTTTAAAACCTATCTTGTGCGCTTCTCTCATCACGTTGAGCCAATCTTCGGAGGTACCTTTTTTATGTCCCATTTTTTTTCGCACGCGATCTGATAAAACTTCCGCGCCGCCGCCCGGAATTGTCCGCAATCCGGCATCCCAAAGTTTTTTCAAGACATCTGGGATAGATAAGCCGGAAACCTCGGACATTCCGATTATTTCTGTAGTCGAATAAAAGTGCGGATGAATTTCAGGAACTTCTTTTTTTGTCCGCTCGATCATTTCAATATAATATTCGAACGGTATTGCCGGATTCACGCCACCCTGTAGAAGAACCGTGGTTACTCCATTTGCCGCCGCCCTTTTAAAATTCTGAATCATTTGATCGACAGTATAAGTGTACTCTCCGGATTCACCTGCGTGGCGATAGAAGGCACAAAACACGCAATCAACGTTGCAGATATTTGTGTAATTCGGATTTGTATCTATTACGAATGTTATATCTTGCTTCGGGTTTTTCCGGTAACGAACTTCGTTTGCTAATTCTCCGAGATCGAGAAGTTCCGATTTTTGTAGAAGTACTAGAGCATCTTCAGGCGTTATTCTTCTTCCCTGTTGAATTTTATCGCGGATATCTTTTAAATGCATCGAGATTATTTACCTGTTCGCGTGTGTATGATGTACTAAACTACGAAACTCTCTAATTGCCTCTTTTTCTCTTTCACCGAGATGATAGTTAAATCCCTCTAAGTAAGATTCAATTTCTTCCGGGCTTAATCCGATCCGGGAATCATGAATTTTTCCTATTTCAGTAAAATGTCCTTGTGACGCTTCAAGTGATTTTTTAATGTCTTGTTTTAATTCATTTTTTAAGTTGTCCGGTAAAGTTTTCCTCGCTGCCCATACTGCAAACACGAACGGCAGTTTTTTCCAGTTATACCATTCAAGCGCCAGATCAAAAATAAGCTCGTAGCCATCGAGACCGAATTTATTTCGCTTTAGTGCTTCATCACCAATAAGAAGAATTGCCTGATATGCAGAGTAATCATTGACCCCGCGGTGTAATCGCTCGAAGTTCGCACGGACATTATATTTATTTTCTAAAATAACCTTAAGCAGCTTAACCGACGTCGCGGTATCGTCTGTAATTCCGATTTTCTTTCCGTGCAAATCAGCCCAGCCGTCTTTCGAGAAGAGCATTACGCTTTTTACCTGATCTCTTGTTGCAATACACCAATCGATCAACTCCAGACTTTCCTCTTGTTCAAAATAATCCATCAACGAGAAAAGTCCTGCGTCAAGTTGTTTTTGAACGCTTAATATTCCCATGTGGCGGGGAACGACCGGTAGAATTTTAAACGAGCCTTTTTCAAAGTGATGGTAGAATGGAACCGAATTGAGATACGGAATTTTCCCTATCACATTTTCCGAATAAACATTTAACGGATTATAAAAAGCATCACGTTCAACCGGAATTTTTCCCGCTTCTTGAATAATTTTTATGAGTTTCTCTTTGGCAAGTTCCATCGGACTTATTGCGCCCGCATCGTGCGCAATTCGCTCTTGGCCAACAGTTCCATCTATATCGTCTGCGCCAAAGTTGAGCGCAACCGAAGCAACCTCTTCTGTCAACATTACCCAATAAGCTTTAATGTGCGGCACATTATCGAGCATGAGACGTGAAACAGCAATTGTCTTTAAATCATCAACTGCTGAAGTAAATTGATTTTTAGGTTTAATACCGGTGTCTCCGGGTTGAAAAGCAAGCGGAATAAAACTCAGGAAGCCGCCGGTTTCATCTTGTGCCTCACGAAGTTTTATCATATGAATCAAACGCTCTTCAATAGTTTCTATGTGTCCGTAAAGCATCGTGCAGTTCGTGGGGATACCGAGTCGATGAGCTGTTTTATGAACTTCAAGATATCCTTTTGCCACAATTTTCTGAGGGAATAAAAGTTTTCGCACTCGTTCGGTAAAAATCTCAGCACCGCCGCCGGGCATAGTGCGAAGTCCTGCCGCTTGAAGTTGGCGTAATATTTCTTCTATTGGCAATTTAAATTTTTTATGAAAGAAATCGATTTCAACCGCCGTATAAGCCTTAACATCTGCATCAGGAAATTTTTGATGAACAGACTTTACTATATCAATATACCTTTCCCATTCCCAGTCGGGAGGCATGCCGCCGGTGATATGAACCTCGCGAATTTCCGGAGTGATTTTCGATAATATCTCACCGGTCGTCATTTCATAAGCTTTATCGGTTCCTTTTTTTGCAGCAAAGTCACAAAACTTGCATGACAAAACACAAATATTTGTATGTTCAATTTTCTGATTCAATACGAAATAAACAGCATCGCCGCTTTTTTGCTGCTGGACATAATGAGCCATTTTGCCTAGCGCAATTAAATCGTTTGTGTTAAACAAAACCAAACCGTCTTCTAGAGAAAGACGTTCACCTTGTTGAACTTTTTGCCAGACTCTATATAATAAACTATCGCGTGTAATTATGTTCATTGTACCGGTTTAAAAAATATCTCATTATAATAAACATATGCTATCTGCTTAGAGTCAGGGGACCAACTGCCGTCCGTACAATCGGTAGCAATTTGCTGAACACTCTGGTCAGACAAGTTCATTATGTATAAATATGTTGAGCTTGCAGTGCGATAAAGATAATAACTCAACTTGTTTCCATCGGGAGAAAAACGAAGCGATGCTATTTGTGTATTGTCGGCAAAATGTAATAAGTGTTGGAGAGAAGAGGTTGAAACGTTTCTTAAATAAACATCATATTCGTTTTCGAAATGTTTTGAATATCCCAAAATGTTGCCATTGGGCGACCAGCGTAAATTGTTGTAGAATGCGGCACTGTCCAAAATTACTAAGTTAGTTCCGCTTTCATTGATTGTGGCAAGCATCGTTGTAGTGTCGTGGGAAAAGGCGAAAGCTATTTGATTATTGACCGACCATGCAACAGCTCCCGTGCTAACTGTATCCGGAAGAAGGCGCGTGCACAAACCTGTTGATGCATCAATAATTTGAAGTGAAGGATTTAACTGAGAGCCACGCAGGGCTGAACAAACTATCTTTGAACCATCGGGCGACCAATCGGCATCGAATGTGTAACCGAGAGAATCTGTGATAAGCAGAGATCCGGCAGTATCAATTATATATATGGTTGGAACCCTTCCGCCGAACAGTATAAATTTATTGCCTATAGGAGACCACTTGATTTGATGCGGCATCAACGCTGAAAAATTTTTTCCCAGCAGTTTGAATTTTGTTTCCCCGGTATCTGTAAGATAAATAAAATATTCGGGTGATCTTAGGTTTTGGATAGCCGGTTCCGATCCGCAACCCGATGTGGCTCCAACAGTTTCATCGAATTCATCTTTGCTGACAATCATCGCATTTTCTGAAACGGGCGACCACTCCGCTGTGCCGATATAACGATAATGTTTCGTCTCTCCCTTTTTGCCGCACTGGAGCGTCAGCAGCAGTAAAAATAATAGTGAAATTAACCAGCCTGCATTTTTTTTTATTTTTTCCATATTTCGTTCCATTTTTGATCAACACGTTTAACAATCTCTTCTTTCATAAACAACGGTTCGGGATATCCGGGTTTCCACGTTGCATCAATTCCCATTACACCTTTATAAACGGGTGAAATACCAACAAGGGATTGTTCGGTAAAAACAATATCTCTTTCACAGTCGAATCTTGTAAAAATTCCCCAAATGTAATTTTCTTTATCTTGAATATTGATATCTTCGCTTACAATGGAAATCAAAGATATCTTTTTAAGAAGCGGCATTTGAACAAGCTTCTCAAGAATTTCCCTGCCGTCGGATGAAACTTTCACAATTAATAATGTATTGTCAATCAAGGTCAGATCTCTGATTCTTGAATCGATTTCATAGACGGCTGAACGCAGATCTGATAAACCTGTAAAATTCTGATCTTTCGATATTGATATTCTTTCTTTTCGAGTTGCATCAATTATCATTTTGCTGCCCAAATTCATTTTGTAGCTTGTAAAATCAAGCGTATCAAGAGGGACTTTTGGAATCATTATAAAGTCGAAATGTGGATCGAAATTTTCTTTTATTTCTCTAAGAACAGCATTCCAGTTTCTGACGTCAACCCCGGCAGAAACAAGAATAATACACTTCGTTAGAGAAAGCTGGTCGGTACCCATCATGCCGAGCGCCGCCTTTATTGCTTCTTTCTGGTATCGTTGCTCGATAGAAGCAACAAGAAGATTATGAAATCCTGCTTCATAGTATGCCCAAATATCTGTCACCTCTTTGTGAATTAATTTGATTAGAGGACCAAGCATCTGCTGTGTGGCATCGCCTAAAAATTTGTCTTCCATCGGCGGTTTGCCAACAACCGTTGCCGGATAAACCGGTTTATGCCGGTGTGTTATTGCCTTTATCTGAAAAACAGGAAACTCGGCAGCGGCTGAATAATGGCCGAAGTGATCACCGAACGGTCCCTCCATTCTTCTTAACTTATGCGGAACAATTCCTTCAAGAACAAACTCTGCTTCAGAAGGAACTTCTATCGAGATAGATTTGCCGCGGGCAAAGCGGATTCTTTTGTTCTGCAAGAAACCCGCAAAAAGAGCTTCATCAAATCCTTCCGGCAACGCGGCTATTGTTGCAAGTGTTAGCGCCGGCGATGTTCCAAGAGCAACTGCAAGTTCGAATTCTTTTCCTAATTTTTCTGAATAATAATAATGAAATCCTCCGCCTTTTTGTATTTGCCAGTGCATGCCGGTATTTGATTTATCAAAAACATGCATCCGATAAACACCGATGTTTCTTCTGCCTGTAACGGGATGATATGTGATTACTTGTCCGTAAGTTAAAAATCTTCCTCCGTCTCCGGGCCAACAGAATTGCACGGGTAGTAAATCTAGATCGGGTGATTCAACAATTTGTTGGGATAAACCTTCTGCAACTTGTTTGGGGCGCGATTGCCAAAGACGTTTAATCATCTGTTTGTTATCGAGAATCGATTGAAGTGTTGGCGGAAACGCTTTATCGAGAAAGCTAATCAGTTCATTGCCTATGCTTTCCGGTTCTCTTCCGAGGGCAATCTCAATTCTTTTAGGGCTAGCGAAATGATTTATTACAAGCGGATATTTAGAGCGCGACGGATTTTCAACTAATAGCGCAGGTTTATTTTCCAGAATTGCGCGACGGGCAATTTCTGTTAGTTCAAGATTTGGATCAATTTCAACAACGGTTTGGTGAAGTTCGCCGGAATTTTTTAGCGCTTGCAAGTAAGATTGAAAATCTAGAAAAGCCATTTAGTTTTATTTTATTATTTTAAAAATAAACACACTCACTCAAGCTCGTCTTCTCGCCAACCCTTGCCGGTTTTAATTCCAAGAACGCCGAGCAGGCGGTTCACAAATCCTTGAACATATTCGTTAACTGATTCAGGAACATGGTAAAGTGGAGGTGATAAAGGCATTATAATCGCCCCATCGCGTGATAATTTTGCGCATTGTTCTATGGTAATGGTTGATAAAGGTGTTTCACGAACACATATTATTAATTTATATCTTTCTTTCAACGCAACCTGAGCGGTTCTTGTAATTAATGTATCTCCAATTCCAGATGCTATTTTTCCGATTGTAGATGTTGAACATGGAATAATTACAAATGCATCGAACTTATTCGATCCGGAAGCGGTTGGTGCTGTTAAATCTTCATTGGAGAATTGATTTTTGACGAATTGATTTAGATCCTTTTCGCTTAATTTGACTTCATCTCTAAGCAATATTTTCCCCCATTTGCTTACGATAAGAAATTTATCTGCTGGGCATCTTCTCAGAAAATCAACAGCGTACACAGCTCCCGACGAACCCGTTATACCGACTATAATTTTCATCCTACTAAAACTCCTGTTAAAATCATAGCAAAAACAACAAACCCAAGTCCGGCGTTAATTTTAAAAAAAGCCAGATCAACATTGCGCGTACTTCGCTGTTCAAGCCAAAGCAAAGCACCGGTGAGCAGAAGGAACGGCAATGCAAGCCATGTTCGAATTGTTACGAAGAATAGTAAAACCAACGAAACAAATCCGATAAAATGAAAAACCGCAGAATATATAAGCGCCTTATTTTTGCCAAAGCGGGAAACAAAGGAGAAAAGATTTGCCTTCTTATCAAATTCCTCGTCGAGAGTTGCATAAATAATATCGAAACCCGCTCCCCAAAAAATTGTAAACAGACAAAGCAGAGTCGGAGGAAGAATATTTTCGAATGATGGATTTACTGCAAACCACCCGCCAAGGGGAGCCATAGCCATTCCCAATCCTACCCCAAAGTGTGCGAAAATTGTGAACCGTTTCATATAAGGATAAACGATGAAAATGATAAGCGGAATCGGAGAGAGTACAACACAAAACGACGATATGAAGGCGGCGCTTATGAGATAAAGAAGAAGTCCGATTATGAAAATAATAATTGCTTCCAAAAGATTCATTCTGCCGCTTGGTAATTCCCGTTGAGAAGTCCGCGGGTTTTTGGTGTCTATTTTTCTGTCGATAATTCGGTTTAAAGCGAAGGCAACCGTTCTTGCTCCGATGGCAGCGCACAAAACTAATAAAAGAATTTTAACAGATGGAAATTGATGAGAACCGAGCATTACCCCGCCATAAATTAATGGTAGGGTAAAAAGTGTATGTTCTATTTTTACAAAATTAAAAAATTTCTTCAAGAAGTGAATTCCGAAATAAATAATTAAAAAAATATACCCAAAAAAGCTCATTCAAACAAGAAATCTATTTAGGATTCAGTCAATTTTTGATTTTTTCACAAATTTTGGTTATACTTTTTATTCAAAGTCTTAATTTCCAACCGAATACTTGCTAATGAAAGGACAGCAGTTATGAAATTGTTTATCGGGGTAATTAGCGTTATTTCTCTATTAATCTTGTTGGCTGGTTGTTCTCCAAAATCAAGCGATATAGTTGTGCTTGAAATTGGGCAGCAGAAAGTCTCTCTTGCAGAATATGAAAATTTCTTTACCCGCAATAGTGGCGGATGGGAAGTTGGCCAAAAAAGTTCGATTGAGGAAAGAGAACGCTTTTTAGATCTCTTAACTAATTATAAACTTAAACTTCAATATGCATACGACCGTAATTTATTGAACGATTCCGATATCGTAAGCGAGTTAAAGGAATACCGCTCTACTTTGGCAAGCACATTTTTAATCGACAGAGAAATCACAGAGCCGGGTGTTCAAAAATTGTATGACCGAAGAAAGGAAGAAATTCGGGCTCAACATATTTTAATTAAAACCACACCTACATCAAGCCCCGAAGAAACATTAAAAGCTTACACGAAAGCTATGGACTTGCTTAAGCGTGCTCAGGCAGGTGAAAGTTTTGATTCGCTTGCACTTCATAATTCTGAGGATCCGTCTGCAAAATACAATTCGGGCGACATCTATTATTTTACCGGCGGGCAAATGGTAACACCTTTTGAAAATGCTGCGTTCAATATGAAGAAGGGAGAATTGCTTTCGTATCCGGTCAGATCTGCATTTGGATATCACATTATAAAAATTCTCGACAGGCAGCCTGCACGCGGTTCTATTAAAGTTGGACATATCATGACCAGGTTTCAAAAGTCAGCAGCCGATTCCGCAGATACGGCTTCAGCTTTAGTCAGAATAAAAAGCCTGCAAGACAGTTTGCAAAAGGGATGGGATTTTCATAAGCTCGCAATCAAGTTATCCGAAGATGCCGGCAGCGCGCCACAGGGCGGCGATCTTGGATGGTTTGAAAGAAGAAGGTTTGTTCAGCCTTTCGACGAAGCGGCATTTAAATTAACTGCAGGAAAAATTTCTCCAATTGTCCGTACTCCGTTCGGATATCATCTGATACTTTGCGATAGCGCAAAACCGCTTCCGCCATATAAAAACCTTCGGGAAGAACTTAAAAAATTATATCAACAACAACGGTATAATGAAGATTATACTTTATATATCTCTAATCTAAAAAAAGAGTTTAATTACACGCTCGACGAAAATTTGCTCTCCTCTTTTATTTCTTCTCTTGACACCACGAAAACAACAGAAGACAGCGCATGGGCGGAATCTATTCCGGTTGAGACCAGAGCGAAAGCGTTAATGACGATTAACAACAAACCGATTTCGTTGGATACAATTATTTCTATTCTTGAAAAGAGACCCGAGTATCAAAATACACCTCTCAGAAACAACGAATTGAGAAATCATGTCAAAAAAATCACTGAAATTTTACTGCTCGATGAAAAAACAATTGGCATGGAACAGAGATCTTCTGAGTTTGCAGCTTTGATGAAGGAATACACCGACGGGATACTTCTTTATAAAGCCGAACAAACGGAAGTATGGAATAAAACCAGTGTTACCGACAGTTCTCTCAGGGAATATTTTAAATTGAACTCTGAAGCATTTAAATTTCCAGACCGGGTGAATCTAATTGTTCTCAATTTTGATGCCGATACTCTTGCATATATGGTTTACGATTCTCTAAAAAATGGTGTTGAGTTTTCAGACATCTATAAAAGATATCACGAAAATCCGGCACCACGCAACCCCGATGGATCGCGTGGTTTACAATCGGTGGAAACAGATGAGATTACAAAGCACACTCAATCTATTCCTGCCGGCGAGTTATCGGAACCGTTCGCACTTGAAGATGGATCTTTTGCAATAGCCAAGGTGGTCGGCAGAGATGCGGCACGACCCAAAACATATGAAGAAGCAGGTGCGGAAGTATCTAACTCGTATCAAGAATTTTTATCGAAACAATTAGAAAAACAGTGGCTCGATTCTGTAAAAGTAAATTATCCGGTTAAACAATATAAGGAAACATTGCCCAAGGCATTTACCATGCCACCGGCTGAAAAATGATTCGTTTCGGATCGATTATCTATCTATCGATTTTGTTAATCTTCGGATGTAAAACCGAAAAAAAAGAATCGATAATTGCCAGGGTTGGTGATGTAACGCTAACAAAAGAAGAGATTCACAAACAATTTGCTGGTTTTGATTCTCTTTCCGAAACCGAATTCCGGCAATTTGTGCAGCAATGGATCAACGAAGAACTTCTGTATCAGGAAGCCGTTAGAGCCGGTGTTGAAGAGACTCCGGAATACAAAGAACAGTTGATGAAAATAAAAAAACAAATTACAACACAACAATTTATTGAACGAGAAATTTATTCGGATAGCTCTATGATTTCTGATTCGCTTGCGCGTAATTATTTTGAAAATCATCGCGATGAGTTTTCAATTCGACAAGAAACCATAAGATTACAAATAGCTAATTTTTCAAACCGTGAAGGAGCATCTGCTTTCGCTGCTTCATTGGCAAAAGGTATTGCTTGGGATAGTTCAATCTCAATAATCAAAAACGACTCATTAGCTGCTGCTGATTTTCTCGGGGAAGTGCTACCGGGTTATTTCACGGAACATACACTCCTTCCCACGGAACTATGGAAAGTTGCCTCAACTTTAAGCATGAACGATATATCTTTTCCAGTAAAATCTTCTTTTGGATATTCAATCATCGTATTTCTTGAGAGGAAACAAAAAGGAGATGCACCCGTTTATGATGCAGTTTCAAGTGAAGTCAAGGAAAGATTAACAATCGATAAGAAAAGAAAAACATATCAAAACCTTCTTGAGAGTTTATACAAACGCTATCGGGTAGAGACATTTTTTACGAAAGATCAGCCATTAACAAATCAAAAATAAAATCATGACAAACAGATCATTACGATTCATAGAAATATTCATATTTATTTTCTCATTCTGCACATTGTCAAGTTCACAGTCCACTATGGTTGACCGCATTGTTGCCGTTGTTGGTAAAGAGCCAATTTTGCTTTCAGATTTGAATGCTCAAATCGAATTATATGTATTCACGAACCGGATTGATCCGAACACGCCGGGACTTCGTGAACAAGTTCTGGATGCTTTAATAAATGAAAAACTGATATTAGCAAAAGCGATTGAAGATACAAATGTTGTTGTGACCGATGATGAGGTGAACAACGAACTGGATGCGCAAATTGCTCAAAGAGTTCAACAGCTTGGATCGGAAAAAAAGGTTGAAGAAGCTTTTGGAATGCCGATGGCAAGGTTAAAAAGAGAATACCGAGACGGAATGAGAAAACAAATAATGTCGTCGAAGCTATGGGAAATGAAAAAGATGAACATTAATGCTTCGCGGCGCGAGGTTGAACAGTTTTATGCTCAATACAAAGACAGCTTGCCAAAAGCTCAGCAGGAAGCGGAATTGTATCATCTTTTCATGATACCCAAGGTCAGCGGATCTGCGAAAACGGCATTAAAACAACTCGCCCAAAAAATTTTAGATTCAATTTCGGCGGGCGGTGATTTTGCCTCTTTTGCTTCAAGATATTCGGATGATCCAGGCACCAAACCATCAGGCGGTGATTTGGGATTTGTAAGAAGAGGAGAATTTTTTCCTGAATTCGAAGAAGCAGTTTTTTCGCTGAAGGATAAAGAATTGTCGCAGGTTGTTGAGACCCCGATCGGTTTTCATATCATTCAACTCATGGAACGAAGAGGTGAACAGGTGCATCCGCGCCACATTCTTTTTAAATTCAAACGAGATGCTTCCGAAGCCGATTCGACAATCTCTTTTTTGAAAACTTTGAAAGACAGTATAGTAAAAGGTAGAAATTTTTCCGACTTTGCAAAACGCCATTCTGAAGACAAAGAGTCGGGCTCACTTGGGGGTTATCTCGGAAGAATACCGGCGGCGCAACTCGATAAATCTATTGCCGATGTTTTAAAAAATATGAAAGACGGAGATATCAGTGATCCGTTTGAATATATTTCAGATAAAGCACGCGGTTATCAAATTATATATCTGAAAAAACTTATTCCCGAACACGAACTTAACCTCACCGACGATTGGATAAAACTTGAACAGCTTGCTACTTCCTATAAAAGGAACAGCGAGTATCAAAAGTGGATTCAAGAGCTTCGGTCTGAAATTTATTGGGATGTTAGAATAAACGAGAATTAATGTGAAAACAGAAAAAGAGATAGAAAAACTTGATGATGTTGAAGCGGTAGCGGCGATCAAAGAATCGTTTAACGCAATAAAAAAAGAAATTGCAAAAGCAATTGTGGGCCAGAATGAAATTGTTGAGCAACTATTGATTTCTCTTCTTGCAAGGGGACACTGCTTGCTGGTGGGCGTACCGGGTTTGGCGAAAACTTTACTTATAAAAACTCTCGCTGAGGTATTAGATTTGAAATTTAGCCGAATTCAATTTACACCAGATCTGATGCCGAGCGATATAACCGGAACAGAAGTTATCGAAGACGATCGTGCAACCGGAACAAAATCATTCCGGTTTATGAAAGGTCCGGTTTTTGCAAATATACTTCTGGCAGATGAGATAAACCGCACACCCCCGAAAACCCAAGCCGCCCTTCTTGAAGCAATGCAGGAACATCATGTTACGGCAGCCGGTCAAAAATTTATTCTTGAAGAACCGTTCTTTGTCCTTGCAACTCAAAATCCGATTGAACAGGAAGGAACATATCCGCTGCCCGAAGCACAGCTCGATCGTTTTATGTTTAATCTTTGGCTGGAATATCCAACCGTAAAAGAGGAAATTCAAATAGTTCAATCCACCACCAGCATGTACACGCCGGCGCTCTCTCACATTCTTGGAAAAAAAGAAATATTATTTTTCCAGGAGCTTGTTCGAAGAGTACCCGTTGCGGAAAATGTAATGGCTTATGCTGTTAATCTTGTTTCGAAAACGAGACCAACCGATCCTTCTTCGCCACAATTTATCAAAAATTGGCTTCGGTGGGGAGCCGGTCCTAGAGCGTCACAATATCTTGTGCTTGGAGCTAAAACGCGGGCTATACTTGACGGAAGACATACCCCCGACGTTGAAGATATCAGAAAAGTTGTCGGTCCCGTTCTTCGTCACAGAATTGTTCCGAATTTTAACGCAGAAGCCGAGAATGTTTCTCCAATTCATATAATTGATAAACTACTTCAAACCGTTTAATCATTCTTATTTTGATATGTCGCTAAAAATTATCCGGCATATTTTTCTTTTTGTGATTGTTCCGACAATCATTATTTCTTCTAATGTTTTCGGACAGAAGGTTAAGCATTGGGTCTTTTTTAAAGACAAAGGTGTTGATATATCCTTAACGGGAGAAGTTCAAAAAAATTCAATTGAATATCTTTCGGCAATATCACAAATAGATAATCGGGCGTTAACGCGGAGAGCAAAAACTCTCCCGCCAAACCAATTAATAGATGAATGTGATTTGCCTGTGTACGATCCATATATCAGAACCATTGAATTGAGCGGAGGGATTCTTGCCGTAAAAAGTAAATGGTTTAATGCTGCAACATTTTATTTGACTTCATCGGTTAAAAGCGAAATCGAAAAACTCCCATTCGTTAAAAACGTAAGACGGGTGGTTGCCTTTAAAGAAAAAAATCCGATTAAACAAATCATAAAAAATCAAACTGAATATTTTGAAATTCAATCTCTTGATTACGGATACTCATTTACTCAGCTTGATTTACTAAACATACCCGCATTGCACACACTTGGAATCACAGGTAAGAAAATTCGTGTCGGGTTACTTGATTCCGGATTCAGATGGCGTGCACATGAAGCTTTACAAACGAGGAAAGTAATTGCGGAACATGATTTTATATTCAACGATGGGAACACTGCCAACGAAGACAACGACAGCAGAATACAGGATGCACACGGAACCTTAACTTTTTCCATACTCGGTGGTTATAAGCAGGGTAAGCTGATCGGCGGTGCTTTTGATTCTGAATTTTTATTGGGGAAAACAGAATACATACCGAGTGAAACGATACAGGAAGAAGATAACTGGGCTGCCGGTTTAGAGTGGATGGAAGGTTTGGGTGTAGATGTTATCAGCAGTTCAGTCGGGTATGATATATTCGATGATGGAGGCGGATATTTTTGGGCGAATGGAGATTTTAACGGTAGAACATCTATTGTTGCACAAGCGGCTGTGCGTGCTGCGCGGCTTGGAGTGCTTGTTTGCACATCTATGGGCAACGAAGGAAACGGTAATGGTATAGAAGGAACATTGTTAACGCCGGCCGATGCCGACAGTATTATTTCGGTTGGCGGAGTTGCATTCGATAAATACCGCATTCCACATTTATGGGTAAGCAGTTCAACTGGTCCAACGAACGATGGCAGAGTCAAACCGGATGTTGTAGCATTATCGGAAGGTGTATATAATGCAGTTACTCCTGGACCGGCAACATACGGATCATCATCCGGCAATTCTGTTTCAACGCCGCTTGTTGCCGGTGCCGCGTCGTTAATTTTATCTTGCAGACCGGAACTCACACCAATTCAATTACGAGACATCCTTCGTTCAACCGCCAAACATGTTGATTCAATTAATTATTTCAATTTCCCGAATAACTTTTTGGGATGGGGATTAATAGATGCATTCCGGGCAGCCACATCAATTGGACCGGTTTTTGGAAATGAGCCATCGGTTAACGTAATATCTGGCAGAACAAATATTTCTGTTAAAGTTGCATCGTTGCACGGGATAAATCCCGATAGTGTTCTTCTAAGATATTCAATCAACAATGAAGAAGAAAAAATTTTAAAGATGCAATTCGACTCATCTATTATTTATCCGACATCGGGGAAATACGATGTGGAAATACCTGATGGACAAATAGGCGCCTCAATTGGATTTTATATAACTGCAATCGATAGTGCTGCAAATTTTTATCAATCGCCGCCGCCTGCGACCACACAAAAATGGTGGATTTACTATGGTATTCCAGGATTACAACCTCAGCCGGCAAATACCGATAAAATATTGTTAGAACAAAATTTCCCAAATCCTTTCTATTCGTACAATGCCGTGTCGAACAATTTAATGCCCGGAAGTTTAACCGTGATACCGTTTCAATTATTGAAAAAAGAAAAAGTGATAATTAAAATTTACAATATGCTTGGAGAAGAAATTTTGGAAATTGCAAACGGTATTTTCGATTCGGGTAGAAATTTTGCAATCTGGAATGCTTCAGGTTTTCCGACGGGGGTTTATTTTTACCGGCTCACCACCGCATCAACGAGCATTGCCAAAAAAATGGTTTATTTGCGTTAATCGATGGTTCCCGCCTTCATATCAGTTGCGATTTCAGGAAATCTTTTTCTTTTGATTTTATTTTTCATATTCGGAATCACCGCCGGATTTTTGTTCTATCGGTACACACTTCCGAGAATTTCATTTTGGAGCAGAATTTTTCTTTCGGTAATCCGATCGCTTTCGCTAATGCTTCTCATATTTCTGGTGTTTCAGCCAACTTTCCGGTTCATGTCACAGAAAAGTCAATTGCCGACAATTGCAATTTTAATTGATGCCACAAAAAGCATGACACTTAAAGACAATAACGGTAAGAGAGATTCTCTTGTAAATCATTTTTTGAAAAGTAGTGCATTTGGTAAATTCCCACAAAATGTTGAGTTGAAATATTACACATTTTCAGTAAAACCCCATTTAGTGAATTCCATCATAAATGATTCAATCGCTTTTTCCGGAGACGAGACAGATATTTCCTCGGTGCTCTCCTTGCTGAAAGACTCAATCATAAGTCAGAATGTTTCCACGGTTGTTTTACTGAGCGATGGAATTTATACGACAGGAAAAAATCCTGTATATCAAGCCGAAGAGATGTCTGTACCATTCTTTACCGTCGGTGTTGGCGACACAAGCGAGCAACGCGATTTGATTGTGACACGGGCAGAGTCTAACAAAATAACTTATGCTGAAACCAAAACACCGGTTGATATCAGAATAAAAAGTTCCGGATACGGCGGAGAAAATGTTGAGATTGAATTAACAGAAGGATCGAAAGTTTTAGATAAATCAATCCTCACTATAGTAAACGGCACAAGGGAATATCCCATACGATTAAATTATCTGCCGGAAAAAGAGGGCAGCCATAAGTTAAACGTTAGAATTTCTAAGTTACAGGGAGAGTTTACTGAAAATAATAATTACCGTTCTTTTTTTATAAAAGTATTACGCAATAAACTTAAAGTTGTTTTAATTGCAGGATCTCCGGATCCAGATCTGCCTGTAATCAGACAATCTTTAATAGAGAATAAAAATTTTAATGTGAATGCACTTATTCAAAAATCAGAAAATCGGTTTTATGATGAACCGAACATCAACAATCTTATCGACAGCGCTGATTGTTTTATATCGATAGGATTTCCCACAGCATCAACTTCCCAGCAATTTATTGAAAAAATTTCTGGTACGATTGAGCAAAGACGGGTGCCGTTACTTTTCATAAATTCAAAAAATATAGATTATGTAAAATTAAAATATTTGTCGGCATATTTACCGTTCAGTTGGTCGGGGGTTCAAAAGGAGGAGCTACTTGTTCGCGGTGTTGTTCCGGAAAAATCGAGAAACAATTCGATAATAAATTTAAATGATAAAAATGAACTTGATCTCTGGAACCGCATGCCTCCAATTTATAAATCACGAACTATTTTTAAATTAAAACCGGAAGCCGATATTCTGTTTGCTGCATCTTACCAGAATTTACCAGCAGATGAACCGCTGCTTGCCAGCCGCAACATCAACAGATATAAAACAATTGCACTCACAGGTTATGGAGTGTGGAGGTGGCAACTGCTGATGCAAAACGATGAAGATGCACGTTCGGCGTTTGCTCGCTTCATAAACAATTCAGTTAAATGGCTGACCGCCGTTGGTGAGAATAAGAAAGTTATAGTGAAGCCGGTGAAGGAATTTTTTACAACCTCCGAGCCGGTGGAGTTTGTTGCGGAAGTTTATAACGACCGGTTAGAGCCTGTGGAGAATGCAACATTATCCCTCTCGATAAAAAAGGATAATTATTCTTCAGAATTATCGCTGAAATCTATTGGTAATGGAAGATACGAAGGCTTTTTTGAAAACCTCACAGAAGGTGATTATTCATTTAACGGAACAGCCAAAGATGATGATTTGGTGTTAGGTTCAGATAATGGAAAAATTTCTGTCGGACAAATTAATGCCGAGTTTATTGATACGAAGATGAATAAATATTTACTGGAAAAGATCGCTCAGAGGACGGGTGGTGCATATCTGAACATTAACGAAGCAGAAAAACTGCCGGAAGATATTTTTGGGAAAATAAAGTTTGAAGCGAAAGAGATAACACATACCACCGAAGTTGAAATGTGGAACTGGAAATATTTAGGAGTTATAATAATTATTCTATTTGCGGTGGAATGGTTTGTCCGTAAACGCAAAGGGATGATTTAAAAAAAATTCAATTATTCCAATCTTTTCAATCTTAACGGTTACTTCAAAAACAATACACCGGCTTGATTTGCCTTTATCCAATATCCTGCCCCGGGGTATAGTGTATCGGCAGCAAAATATCCGTTGTAATATCCGAAGAATTTTCCCTCTATTATATCGGCAGGGTTAGAAGTTATCGAGTCGACTAAAACAGGATAAGATAATCCGCCTATCAAATTCCATCCTTCAACAACATCGACCGAATATTCGGAAACCGGTATCCCATTGAAGTTAACTGTATCTGTATCTCCGAATTTTATCCAAAATCCTTTTCCGTAATTAATGGAATCAACCTGATTATAATTTCCACCGTACTCATACGCTCCAGAAATCGCAGATGGAAATATGGAACTTACTCTTGTATCCGGCAGATTAACAGGCAGAGATAATAAATTCCAACCTTTATTCAGACCGATTATTCTTCTCACATCACCGCTGAATCCTGTTCCGGTTACAATTATGGTGTCGGAAAGCGATTTTGCGTTGTGCTGTAAAATCATTTGTTTGCTGAAATAATTCGCAGAGGTTGGAGTGAACCGTACTTCAATAAATTCTGAATCATGCGGAGCTACAAAAAGTGAAGACGGGAAAAATTCAATTTCGCCGGAATCATCTTCATTATATGAAACAGATAATTGCACTCCTCCGAGATTGTGAATGATAATATTTTTAACTGCACTGCTTTCAATCCTGACCCCGCCGAAATTAAGCGTGTCAACAGATTGATAATATACCGGACTTAGAATTTCAATCATCGGAGAACCGCTGCAAATGGTTGTGGGAAAGTTTAAGAGCGTACCAATCGTCGGAGTTATATCCGGAATTGTTTTGGTTGAGCCCGACGTATAATTTGATTTAATTCCGGGACCAATTCCCAGCAGCATAATATGTCTGCAACCGTAACATCCGTCACCATGTCCAATAAATCCGGTGCTAACGCCGTCTAAATGTCTGCCATGGTCGTTTGTAACAATCATATCGGTACAATTTTTATATACCGGATCCGATTGAATAAAATCCCACAGCACACCAACAATGCTGTCTGCCGTTGAAATTGCTTTAGTATAAGTTGCCCAATTGCCGCTGTGTCCGGCAGCATCAACATCGGCGAGATATAAAACCGTAAGCTGCGGATGATGGGTTTGCAGTTTTGTTCTGGCATTTTGCCACACCTGTGTATCGCTCCATCCCTGAAGAATGTAAGAGGGCCAATAAGCCGGACCGTATCCCGGATAGTAACTTGGCAGCCAAGGAGATGAAAGCTGCTTTAGCAGATAAAAAGCGTTCAACGAATCGCGGTTGAAATGTTTTCTGTAATATTCCCAAACCGTAGGAACGGTTGCATATTGAGTGCTGTTTCCGTTTACGGTGGTATCTTTCGGAGTTGACCAAGAACCGCACCAGATAGCCGGTATGCCGTATTTTGTAATTGTAATGCTGTCGTTTAAAAAATTTGATATAATACTTCCTTCATTTGCAAGCGATTTCATTCGCGGTGTATAAATGCCGGAAGGATTTCCCAAAGTTTCGGAATACCGGGCGCCGTCTATTATTACTAAAACAACATTTTGTCTAACAGGTTGTGCAAAAACAAATGTTGAAGAAACTAAAATCAGTCCAACCAATCTGGTTTTGACAGATAAAAAAGATAATAACATAATAAACTCCTCTCAGAGCAAGAAAATAAAAATTCCTCAATCGATTATACGAAAGGAAATAATAAATTGCAATTAAGGAGACTTCTAAAAACATCAGATTTATATTTTTTAACTCAAAAGTCGCAAAGTAACGCTAATTACTCTGATATATTTTTAATTTTGAGTTGGCATGATGTTCTCTAGTTACACGAGAACCACTGCCCGCAACTTCAAATTTTTCAATTTTGAATTGAAAATAAAACTTGACAATTGGATAAAATCTTTATAACTTACCCCACGCTGTGGATGATTAAGGTATTCTGATTATATGACTTACGATAGAGCGGTTGAGAGATTTTTTGTTCGGATAATTATTGATTAAGTAAAAACTATTAATAAAGGATGCGAACGATTAAAGACATATCTTATCTTAAAATATTCGGGATTGTACTACCGATATTATTTTTATTACTTAGTTGTAAAGAAAAAGGGACAGAACCGCCGATTTTTCAGCCGGGGAAAAGAAATTATCAATGGACTGTTGATACCTTGTATTACCCGGGAAGTAATCAAATATATATGCAAGATATGTGGGCAAGTTCATCAAAAAATGTTTATGTCGCCGGGCATAATTCTGAGGGTTTCGGACAGATGTATAGATTCGATGGTAGTTCATGGAGTGTTGTTAGATTGCACGTTCTTGAGGGGGGAACGATTGGTGGCAACTTTTCATTATGGGCAATGGATGGTTCTGATGAAAAAAACGTTTGGGCAGCAGGTGATAGATATTATGTTATTGATGATAAAATCGTGGACTCTAGCTTTGTAATACGGTATGATGGAAATATTTGGCAAGCAGTTCATCCGTCGAACGGGAGGGGCCTGAATTGTATTTGGTCATACTCACCTACTGTAGTTTTTACCGGAGACAGAGAGGGAAATATATTTCGGTATAACGGTACGAACTGGATTAAATATGATATGGGTAAAGAATATTATTTCTCATCGATAGCAGGTATTTCGCCATCTGAAGTATATGCGATTGGAAGGAGGAATGATAAAACAATACCAATAGATTCTACCGGTATATTTTTATTCAGGTTCAATGGAACATCATGGTTAAAGATTGATTCCTGCATGAGTGTTCCCAATGCCCCTGAACCGCATTTTGGTGGGAGATTATCAGTCATTAACGGTATTCTTTATTCTGGTGGAGAAAACAGTTTCAAATATAATAATGGGAAGTGGGAAAAAATATTTACAGGAGAAGTTTGGATGGCTAACGGATTTGGTCCCACACACATATTCGCGGTTGGAACATCTGTCTATCATTTTAACGGAGTCGATTGGTATGAATACACACAATTTCGAAGTTCATGGTTGACTTGGTGGGATAGTTATACAAATATGAGTGAAGTGTTTATACTTGGAACGACCGGTTATAAATCATTCGTGTTACATGGGAAATAATGAAAGGACGTTGAGAATGATTAATCATATACATATTAAATCAATGTTGATAATATTAGCGTTGCATCTTTTTACTATCAGTTATTCTCCTGCGTCACAAAAACAGTTAGATATTAGCTTACAGGCAAACCGGGATTCATCATCCGTTGATGGAATTCGTCTTAACAAACCTTTCGGATTAGGGGGTAACATCTCGCTTGGGTCAGCGCTTTTTACCGAGTTTACAGTGAGTAAGCAGTTTACTACTAGATATGCAATTAAAGTGAATATAGTCTATGAGATGTCAATATTAAATTATCAGGCAGCGGGAATATCCCTAGAAAATTTATTTTATTTACCTCCAGATAGTTACTTCCAACCTTATCTGGCTGTAGGTTGCGGTTTCCTTTTAAGGCCAGATCATGAGATAAAAACAGGTATTCTGTTTTCAGCACGTTTTGGGTGGGACTATTTTTTCGAAGAAAGAACGCATCTATTTTTTGCAATCGGTCCACAAATGACTTTTTTTGGAGGCGGGAAAAATGCATCATCAATGTTACAAGTAGGTGTAATTTATAACATAAAATAATCATAATAACCTAATAAATAAGGAGAGTTATGAAAAGAATTTATATCTATATTATCCTTTTAATTGGTCTAAGAGTTATGGCAGTCTCTCACAAGCAGGATGTCCACCAATATATCTGTGTTGAATCCTATAATTTGTTGAAACGGTATGTTGGTATGGATATTCTACCCCTGTATAGCCATCTTGGAGAACAACAAGAATATTATCGCGGAGATCGAGCGTGGCAAAGGAATTATATCACAACTGGAGCTTGGAGAGAGGATGAAGAGGATATTGTATGGCATCATGGAACACCAGTACCCTTTTTTGACATAAAACCCTGGGTTAGTATAACACATTTTTGGGATGCTGATAATGATCTTATGAAAAAAAACTTTTTTCAGTTCTCACCCCCTTTGCCGCCTTTAGTTGGGCCTTATGAAAATGCCTATGATAAAATGCTAAAATATGCTAAACCAAATAAATCTTGGACATTAAAATATACTGATGGTGGGCATGGGCACGAATGGACATTCGCACTTTCAAGTGGGGGGACAATAACATATTGGTGGTATGATTATCTTGGGATTCAATATGATAATTTGACTGAATTCTATAAAACTGGCAAAGCATCAATTGTCGGTTATTACGACGGAGATGGAGAATGGGTAGATCAAAATACTAGGAGCGATATTCTACCGAGAGAAATTATTTTTGCACCATCATTCCGTGATGAGATTGTGTGGGAGCTACTTGGGAGGATGTGCCATCTATTAGGTGATATGAGTGTGCCAGCCCATACACGTCCTGATGAACATGGTTCTCAGTCCGATACCTATGAAGATTGGGTGAGCAATCCGACTGTTTATCAGGTTTTTAATGCATTAAATAGCGGAGAATTAATTAATCCCTACATTAGTGATGATCCGATATATTTTTTGATGTTCACGATGCAACAAGTGGCTGATCATTTTAGTAGTAATGGTCCATATGCTGGTAATGGAGATAATTATCTTGGCCCGTATCCTCACCCGATAGAGCAAGCCTATTTAAATAATTTAGATTTAACGTCATTAGGTAATCCAATTACACAAGAAGAATTCATATATTATCCTTTACCTGAAGATTTAGTTAACATTGCAGTTAAAACTTTTCCTCGTGTTATTCGAGCCACAGCTGGATTACTTTATTGGTTCGCGATTGAAACTGATATGATAAATCATGTTGTTTATAAAAACGATTACAATGCGGGTGAAATAAAAATTAACGGTGTCAATTATCCATCAGGTACTTCGTTTGATTATCAAGGCAATAACACCATCTCTTCCCTAGAAGCATACACTCAATTTGTAGATGATTATTGGAGGCTTCCTTTTGGATGGCAAAAATTTACCAATCAAGGAATTGTAACTTATACAGATAATGCAATATATAATATTGAGATAGATAGGAGAAGCACTTTTCAGTCTATCAATAAGAAAAAAGTAGATATATCATTAGTATCCCCTCAATATATCGAATCGGCCGAAGTCGGAGGGACATACAATGTAACAACAAATGATGGTATGGTGTATCCCAGCTTGACATCTTGGAATGGATTTTACCTCTATCCGAATTCGCCAATGACTATTGAAGCACTACCTTTGAGCGATGGGTGGTGTACCGTTGCATGGCCGTATGATGGTGGCTACTTAAGCAGATATTATGGAAGTATAATATCTGATAATCCTTTGCAATTCACACCGGAGTTTCATCGGAAGAATTTATATCCAATATTTAAAAAGCATCTAAAATCTTCTAAGCCAACCGCCCTTTCATCAAACACACAAATAAAACTTGTCCACTCTAATCTTGAACAGTATCAATTTATAAACATGATATATGAAAGTGGAAACGGTATTTTTATGACGAGTTCATCTCAAGGTACCGATACGTGGGGAAATGAATTTATTGTCGGAGGTATACCGAGTGCTACTATACAATATCGTTGTCCGACACTTTTAAAAGATCAAGGAACTAATTGGATTACACCGATTTACCAAAAAACAGAATATATTAATGACTCATGGCAGCACAAAATAATGTACGGCGAAGTCAGCAACTATCCAGCTGTATTAAGGACATTCTCAGCACCGGAAGATTATCTTTCAAAGCCGGTAGCAATTT
>JACRFD010000079.1 GCA_016218025.1 Ignavibacteriales bacterium | reverse complement strand
TCCAAATTCTCTGATCTATCACTCTCACTTGAAAGAAAAAACAATGTTATCTTCTCCAAGAAAAAAGCCCTTGCTTAATACCTTTTCCTCTTTGTATCTTTCTCTTCTCTTCGGTTACATTTTATTATGAGGCAACTGGTCTACGCCTGATTTACCCAATATTTGAGTGTTCCAGATCAAACCTTGTGAAATTATCCACACTTTGCAGAACGAGCTTTTAATATTTTGAGATAGCTTTAAAAAAGGAGTGAAACATGGACAGTATGACAGTATTAATCATTGAAGATGATAAATCATTAAGGATTGGATTAGAGAGAATTTTAACCAAAGAAGGATACAAAGCTTACGGAGCTATCGATGGAATGGTTGGACTTGATTTTCTTAGAAATCACCAGTACGATCTTGTCCTTTTAGATATTTATCTTCCGAGGCTTAACGGAATGCAGTTATTGCGTTACATTCGTCAATACAAGCTCGCAAAGCATGTAATTATGCTTACTGCAGCGAGTGAATTAAAAATTGCACAAGAAGCAATCAAAATTGGTGCTGAGGATATTCTAATCAAACCCTTCGACTTGAGAACATTATTAAACAGTATGAAAAGGATATTGGCGCCGGAGGTATCGAATCTGACCTCTACAATTCAATAATTATCCGAGATAGTTACTTACAAATTTAGCTTTTTGATATTTTCAAACAGTTTATTACCTTCGTAATATCTTAAATTGAAGGTTAACTAAAGTGTGAATGATCAAAAAGTAATCGTTGTATTTCCGGCATACCATGCCGAAAAAACACTCGAACAAACCGTTAAAGATGTTCCTAAGGGAATTGTCTCGGAAATGATTTTAGTAGATGATTGCAGCAGTGATCATACGGTTGAAATTGCCAAGAAATTAGGAATGACTGTTTTCCGGCACGAAGAAAATATCGGCTATGGTGGAAATCAGAAGACCTGCTATAAACTTGCTCTTGATCGGGGCGCAGATATCATTATTATGCTCCACCCCGATTATCAATACGATCCAAAATTAATCCGTTACTTTGTCGATTATATTTCGAATAATTATTTTGATGTTATGCTTGGCTCCCGTATCCGGTCACGAAAAGAATCGCTCGCAGGCGGAATGCCAAAATACAAATATATATCCAACAGGTTATTGAGTTTTATTGAGAATTTAGTTTCCGGTCAAAACCTTTCCGAATGGCATACAGGAATGAGGGCTTATAAACGCGAAGTACTTGAATCAATTGACTTCACGAGCAATTCAAACGATTTTGTTTTTGATAGTCAGGTTCTCTTCCAGATAGTAGCCAAAGGTTACAGAATCGGAGAAATTCCGGTGCCGGTCAGGTACTTCCCCGAAAGCTCAAGCATAAACTTTAAATCAAGCATCCGCTACGGACTGGGAACATTGTGGGAAGCCGTAAAATTTTTATTCTACAAGAAGTAAATAGATATCTCAACTCACAAATGCAGTGAAAAATCAGTTGATTGAAAATAACAACAAACTTCATTTAACTATTTTAATACTTGCAATCCTTTTCATTGTGATTCTACGGATTCACTTTATTGACTTTCCACTTGAACGCGATGAAGGCGGTTTCGCTTATATCGCAAATCAAATATTACATGGCATACCTCCATATATTTCCGGTTACGATTTTAAACCTCCGGGTCTTTATCTAACTTATGCAATATTTATAAAACTTTTTGGACATACAGCAGCCGCAATTCATACCGGCTTGCTATTATTTAATGCCGCAACATTAATATTGATATTTCTGTTTGCTAAATATTTACTTGGTGCAATTGAAGGACTAATTGCTACATTATTTTATGGTTTATTATCGCTGAGCCCGGGAGTTTTGGGATTTGCCTCACATGCAACACATTTTGTTGTCTTTTGGATGATGTTAGGTTCTGTCTTCATCTTACTGTTTCATAAAAACAATAAATATATTTTTCTACTCTCCGCCGGAATATCATTCGGTCTATCATCACTCATGAAACAACCCGGCTTTGTTTTTATTTTATTCGGATTTATTCTGCTTTTTTATCCGCATCAAAGTGACGTGGTTCCGACAAAATCTTATCCTAAAAAGATTTTTATTTTCATATCGGGAATCATAATTCCATACTTACTGGTTATTTTTTGGTTTTGGAAAATTGATGCATTAGATAAATTTCTTTTTTGGAGTTTTGAATATGGTTTTTACTTCAGTGAAGTAATTCAGAAAAATGAAATAATCAACCAATTAATTACGGGTATCATCAAGGCATCGAGAGATTTTATATCGATTTGGTTGATTGCTTTGGCGGGGTTAGTAGTGATCATTTTCGATAAATCCGGGGGCAGAAAGAAAATGATTATTAAGCTATTCTTCATAATCTCATTTATTAGCATCAGCTTAGGGTTTCACTTCAGGCCGCATTATTTTGTGATGATACTTCCTGCGATATCAATTTTATCGGCATATCTGATATCGAGGTTATCGAAACAGATGACAAAAAATATATCTACAAATTTTAAGGAGTATTTCCCTTTCATCTTCACCACATTAATTATCGGTTTTGTTATCATTTCAAATTACTCATATTTTGTAAAAGATAGCACCGATAAAATTTGCAGGAGGGTCTATCATCCGAATCCGTTCGCGGATTCGAAATTAGTCGCAGAATACATTCAGACACATACAACAAAAGATGATAAGATTGCAATATTAGGATCAGAACCTCAGATATTGTTCTACTCCGACAGGCTATCCGCATCTCCGTTTATATTCACATATTTTCTTATGGAACCGCAAAAATATAATCTGGAAATGCAAAAAGAAATGATTAGAGATATTGAAATGACTTCACCGAAATATTTGATTTTTATAAATCATCCTATATCGTGGATTGTATTTCCCAACTCAGAACTTTTTATTTTTAGGTGGGCGAACGATTATATAAAAAAATATTATTCCTTAGTAGGATTGGTTGATGTTATATCAAAAGAAAAATCAATTATCAAATGGGATGATGAGGCGAGGAATTATCAGAATCTTAACAATGCAATAATACAAATATACAGAAGAGAAATTAAATAATGATATAAAAGAATTAAACAATTTGAAAGATTGAAATAATTTAATTATTCAATTGAACCGGATCAATTATCAAATAACACTACCGCAAGAATAAAATCGCAACTCCACCCACGGCTATAAACGCACCTGCTATTGCACGAATGGATAATCTTTCTTTATGAATGATCTTCACAACTGGAAGCATCAAAATAGGAACAATTGCCATTATAGTCGAAGCTATTCCTACTTTTGTGTTTGCAACTGCAATCAAGCTAAATGTAATTCCAAAAAACGGGCCTAGGAATGACCCTATAACTGTGAACATCATCGCGGTTTTATCAGCTAAAAATGTTTTAACAGGACTTTGATATCGGTTTGTTACAATAGCAAATGGAATTAAAATAATAAGCGAAGCAGCTATCCTTACTGCTGTTGCAACGAAACTGTTAATAGCTCCATCCAAGAAAGCAATCTTGGCAAGCACAAGTCCAATTCCTTGCCCAGCCGCAGCAAAAAAAGCATACAGAATCCCTGCTGAATTCTTTTTACTTACGCCCCTTCCATTATCATTTCTTTCCATCACCACAAGACAAATTCCTGATATGGTGATCACTATTCCGGTGATACCCAAAAACGATAATATTTCATCAAGCAATAAGTAACTTAACGCAGCAGCAATCGCCGGTGCAAGCGACATGATAAGCATTGTAATTCGAGCACCGATAAGCTCATATGCTTTGAATAGAAAAGTATCCCCCATCGCCAATCCGACCACTCCGCTCATGAAAAGAAAAACGCTTTGCCGCAATGTTAAATCATAATTTAATCCCGCAACAAAAATTAAAATAATAAGATATACAAGAGCCAGAATTAAACGGGTTATATTAACTTTAAATGATCCGACACGATTAGTTGCTGAGGCAAAAACCAACGAACTACCAGTCCACAAGAACGCAGTTAGAAGCGCGCTTAGTTCACCAAGATATGGCATATATTAGCCAGGCTAATTATCAACTCAAAAAATGGACAACCATTCCATCTCTCAGTTTCGGTTCGAACCATGTTGACTTAGGCGGCATAATCTTCCCTGCATCCGCTATCGCCAGTAATTCTTCTATCGAAGTAGGATAAAGCGCGAATGCAACTGCCATCTCGCCGGAATTTACACGCCGCTCAAGTTCAGCAAGTCCACGTATTCCTCCTACAAAATCAATTCTTTTATCTGTTCTTGGATCATCTATAGCGAGCACAGGTTTTAAAAAATAATTTTGCAGGATTGCTACATCAAGTTTTTCTACAGGATCAGGATTTGCGATATATTCTTGCTTAATTTTTAGTACATACCAATGATGATCAAGGTACATTCCGATCTCACCTTTTGCTCCGGGATGAACTGGTACCGGACTATCTTTTAGATCAAAAAACTTTTTCACTTCTAATTTAAATTCATCAACAGTCCGTCCATTTAAATCTTTGACTATCCGGTTGTAATCCATTATTCTCAGTTGATTGTGCGGGAAGAGAACGGCAAGGAAAAAATTATATTCTTCTTTTCCCGTATGATGCGGATTGGCATCCGCATATTCTTTACCAACCCGAGCGGCTGCGGCAGAACGATGATGTCCATCGGCGACATAAAGAAACGACACTTTACCAAAGGCATTGCTTATTTCATCGATCTGTTTTGCATCGGCAATTACCCACAATTTATGCCCGATTCCGTCATCGGCTGTGAAATTCACAACAGGGACTGTTTCTTTAATCCGGTCGACAATTTTATCGATCAGATTTGTTGCCCGATATGTTAAGAAGATTGGACCCGAATGCGCGTTCGTTATCTTCACATGCTTCGTTCGATCGTCTTCTTTATCTTTCCTAGTTAACTCGTGCTTCTTGATTGTGTTATTCAAATATTCCTCAACCGAAGCGCATCCTACTATACCGTATTGTGTATGCGCTCCCATAATTTGGGCGTAGAGATAAAAACATGGCGTTTCATCTTCCTTCAAAATACCATCGTTGATGAGTTTTTGAAGATTTTCTTTTCCCTTTTGATAGACTATTTCATCATATAAATTTGTTCCAACCGGAAGATCTATCTCCGGTTTGCCGACATGAAGGAAAGAAGTTGGATTTCCTTTCGCTTCAATTCGGGCTTCTTCCGAATTTAATACGTCATAAGGTTTAGCCGCCACAGATTTCGCATATTTAGGAAGCGGTCTGAATCCTTTAAAGGGTCTTACTGTTGCCATAATGAAATTTCTTTTTATTTAATAAAAGGATAAAGAAAGGACGCGCTTGCCGAGTATGCAGAAATAGCAACACGCGTCCGAGTATTATTTAAGAATTAATAATGATTGGCAATTTACATTTTACCATTCGAACTAAGAACTGAGATTATTTTAATGCCTGTACAACCTTCTGAGCAATCTCTTCACCTACTCGTTCCTGTGCCTCGTTCGTTGATGCACCGATATGAGGTGTAACAGAAACATTCGGATGTTTAATTAACTCGCTTTCTTCCGGTGTTGGCGGTTCATTCTCGAATACATCCATAGCAGTGCGTGCAACCTTGCCGCTTTTTAACGCTTCGAGAAGATCTTTTTCCGACACTACTCCGCCCCGCGCGCAATTAATCAGAATTACCCCCTTCTTCATCAGGTCAAATTCTTTCTTAGTGATAGACGCACCTGTTTTTTTATCCAAGGGGATATGCAAAGATATGTAATCTGAATTTTTCAGAGCATCATCTTTGCCGACGAGTTTAACATTCAGATCAGTGCTCGAAACAACCGGATCATGAGCGATAACTTTCATCCCTAATCCTATTGCACGCTTTGCAACTTCTTTACCGATATTTCCAAAGCCGATAAGTCCCAATGTTTTTCCGGTAAGCTCAACGCCTTTACTGTATTCCTTCTTGGGCCACTTTCCTTCGCGCATTTCGGTGTTTGATAAATGCAAAAATCTGCTCAACGCAAACATATGAGCAATAGCAAGTTCAGCAACTGAGATAGACGATGCGCCTGGAGTATTCAGAACTTTGATTCCTTTTCCCTTTGCATAAGGAACATCGATATTATCAAGTCCAACACCGCCGCGGGCGATGGCTTTCAAATTTTTTCCCACGTCAATAACTTCTTTGGTTACCTTCGTCGCAGAGCGAACGATGATTGCATCGTATTGCGGAATTTCTTTCAACAATTCTTCCGGCGTCAATTTTTTATCAACGACTTCCAGCCCGGATTCGACTAGAATCTTCTTACCAATATCTTCGATTCCATCTGAAATTAATACTTTCATAATTCGTCCTTTCTTAGAGTGATAATACTTTTTCAATAGCCGAAGTTACTTCTTTCATATCAGCCATCGTTAATTCGCCCATGTGAGCAATACGGAAAGTTTTTTCTTTCAAATCGCCGTATCCGTTAGAAATTTGTAATCCCACTTTGCCCAGCGCCGAATTTAGATCGCCTACACTGATGTTCTTAGTGTTGGTGATTGTTGTTAATGTTTGTGAAGAATATTTTTCAACCGGGAATAAAGCGAAATGCTTCTTAGCCCATGCGCGTGTGAATTCTGCCATTTCAAAATGACGTTTGAATCTGGCATCTAAACCTTCAGCTAATATTCTGTCGAGCTGGAAATTCAGCGCGAACATATGCGAGAGCGAAGGAGTTGACGGATACTGATGGTCTTTTTTCTCGACGTAATTATAAAGATCAACGATATCAAGATATAAGCCGCGGTTCTTTACTGTCTTTGCGTGTTCTAATGCACGCATTGAAACTGAAGCAATCGACATTCCCGGAGGAAGCGCAAGCGCTTTTTGAGTTGAGGTTATACAAACATCGATGCCTAATTTATCTACATCAATCTTAACACCGCCAAGTGAACTTACAGCATCCACGAGCCAGTAAACATCGGGATATTTTCTTTTCAGTGCGGCAAACGGTTCAAGATCGTGCATGATGCCTGTGCTTGTTTCGTTATGCGTGATTGTAAAAACATCGTACTTACCTGTTGATAAAAATTTCTCAACGTCTTCCGGCGTAGTTGGTTTACCCATCTCGGCTGAATGCTTATCGGCTGGTACGCCATTCGCTTCAGCCATTTTGAACCAGCGGTCGCCGAACGCACCGACAGAAAACACAACAGCACGCTTTGCAGTGATAGAGCGGATTGCGCCTTCCATCAAACCGGAGCCGGATGTTGTTGAAAGTAAAATCGGATTTTGAGTAAACATTAGCTTGCGTAGCTTTTCGGTAATTTCACGCTGAAGAGCCGACGCGTCTTTAGATCGGTGTCCGATCATAGGTGTTGCCATTTTCTGTAAAACTTCGGGAGCTACTTCTGTAGGTCCGGGTATGAATAATTTTTTTCTCATGCTGATTTAACTCCTTTATAGTTTAAATTTTTCAGGTAAAATTTCACAAAGATTTCAATGTTTTTGTTCAACTTAATCAGAGAAAACAATCTTATTTCGAGAATTTCATCTATTTTTAAAATCATGCGGGTAGATCGTAGAAGAAGATAAGAAGAGAAATTGACTATTTCAAACCGTAGCTACGATCGGTTTGAGATCATTACAACTCTTTAGAAAGGTTATAAATAATATCTTATTTACGATTTCTTCCAACTTGTAAATTTAGATTAAGAGAGATTTTCAATTTTAAGTATATGTATTTAATTATATTTTTGAGGATATACGATAGAATTTGTTTTAGCATATACCTTAGATAGTTAGATAAGATTGGTTTCATAAATTTACCTTTTTATTTATAAGGTAATTACGCTACACGTGGTGACCACATGGCCATTGTATGGTATGTCTAATTACTGTGGAATTTTTCTTTTGCCCTTTCGAATATTCCACGCAATGAACCAGCAGAGAAAACTTCCCCAAAATATTGTTTTGAATGTTTTGATACATACTCATAAGTTTCTTGCTTGGTCTTCTTCCCCTCATCATATACAGAGTGCAGCCTCACAATTATTTTTGGATATAATTCTTCACGCTCTATTCTTGTGCGATGATTATTCCGTGATCTTTTTTGCTTTATGGTAACCTCTAATTCAATATTAGGAATACTATATCCATTTCTCCCAAACCACGTCTTCAATTCATCCCGAACTGTTTCCCATGCTATCCGATTCACCCTTAACATATAGGAAGGTTCATTTGAATGTTTTTTAAAATGTTTGCTTTTGGTCGTGTAACCAGAAGCAATCAGCCATTTCTCCATTTCATCTGGTTCTAGTTTTTCCTTAGGAGCATCTCCTAATTTTTCAAGTTCTGCACAAGTAGAAATATATTGTGACTTATTCAAATTATATAGAGCAGCAGTTTTTTTCCCTTTTCTTATTAACTCGGCGATTTTATCATCTGTGATTTTTTCATCAGGACCGAAAATCTTTTGCGGATTTAAATCCTCTAAGCACCACCATGAATGCAATTTTGCTATAATTGTCCTTTTCCCACTTACCTCCAAATCATCATAAACTCTGAACAATGACCATTCCATTATTAATCTTTCACACGAATAAAAATTCCTCACTCGCTTCCGAACCGCTTGCTACGATCTTTCCATAGCAAACAGAAAACGAGTAGCTGATTGCAATATTTCTCATGCATATACAATCCAATCGCTCACATTAGATTTATTAGCATTAGTTACAATACTTTTTAATAAGTTCATATGCCCCAGAACTCCCAAGTTCACCAGCTTTACTCCAATCCAAACAAGCTCCGGTTTCATCTCCTAAAAGGTATTTTGCAAGCCCACGATTAATATATGCCCCCACATGATTCGGATTAAGCAAAATAGCTTTGTTGAAATCTTGAATAGCACCTCTATCGTCTTCTATTTTTCCTTTTGCAGTCCCACGATTATTATAGGCCTCCGCTAAATTCGGGTTAAGTTCAATTGCTTTGTTGTAATCTTGAATTGCACCTCTGAAGTCTTCTAATTTAGCCTTTGCAAGCCCACGATTATTATATGCCCCAGTATGATTCGGATTAAGCAAAATAGCTCTGTTGAAATCTTGAATTGCACCTCTGAGGTCGTCTAATTTTGCCTTTGCAAGTCCACGATTATCATATGCCTCCGTCAAATTCGGGTTAAGCTCGATTCCTTTGTTGTAATCTTGAATTGCACCCTTGGGGTCTTCCAACATATACTTTGCAATCCCACGATTAATAAATGACTCCGCCAAATTCGGGCTAAATTCGATTGCTTTGTTGTAATCTTGAATTGCACCTCTGTAATCCTCTAAATCACTCCTTGTGTTCCCGCGATTAAAATAAGCTTTTGAAGCATTAGGATATTTTTCAATAAAGAGTGAGAAATATTTTAAAGCTTCATCATTATCGCCTCTTTTACGGGCATTAAATCCTTTTTCAAACAATTTAAAATCTTTATATTCATCATTTTTTTTATACGAACTAATTTCAACCGTTAAAATCTCATCTATCGGGATAGCAAAATTTATATTTTTCCCTTCCTTTACCGTCAGTGTGCTTATACCAATTAGCTCCCCTTTATCGTTCAGAACCGCACCCCCGCTGCTACCATGAGAGATGCTCGCAGTTATTTGTATAAAATTCCTATTTATTTCTTCATAGCTTCTTAATCCGCTTATTATCCCTTCAGAAATTGTATTTTCAAGTCCCATCGGACTTCCTATTGCATAAATCCTCTGCCCAATTTTTAGAGTCTTTGTATCACCGATTTTTACTGCTGGAAACTTTTTTTCTTTAATTTTAAGAATTAATATATCTTTCTCTACGTCAATACCTATTATATCAACATAAGGGATAATCTCTTTACCGTGTAATATCTCAAGTCTTTCACAACCGGAGAGAACGTGATAATTTGTTACAACATAACCTTTATCGTTAAGAACAACGCCGCTTCCTTGCTTTGTTAGTGAATCATTATAATCATAAGCATGAATTATGACTACTGCCTTAGAGACTTTCTCATAAATCTTTTCTGCCGATAAAGATTGGCTATAAGAATTCGGACAGTAAATAAAAAGAAAGTAGAGTAAGCAAATATTTAATCTGAAAAACAAGTTTTGGAAAACTTTTCTTATAACGAATCGATAATTTGCAGCCCTATATATTTTTCTCATATTAACCCCTGCAATGATCCCCCTGCTTGTACTGACAAGTCACGCCAATGGCTTTCCTATTCAGGACACAAACAAAAGGTAATTTAATTTTCATTTTTGTGGCGTTTCTGTCAGAGTTTAAAATTTTCAAAATGTACTAATATTCTTGAAGTAAATCAATTTTAGAAAGGTTTGAGTTAATAATAAAAAAAGCCGCACATAATATGCGGCTTCCGTTTGTCGGAACGGTCCCGATTCCCTGAATCGGGACGACCCCTTGCATCCCTTTTCACGGATCGAAAATCCGATTTAGTTGAGAATTCCTGTTTCCGTTGATGATTGTGGCTACTTGTTTTTAACGATGTATACAAACTATACGTATTTGTATACATTCAGTCAAGAGATGGATACAAACTTCCATTCTTCAAGTCAATAGTTGAGTTCTCGGATTGCAAATAATGAGGGTGACTAAAAAGTAGGTTAATGGTGGTAGCCGCAACCTTCAGGTTGCGTTAGCTCAATGTTTTCGCAGACATTCCGCCAAAGGCGGATGAGCCTATGGCTCAAAAGTCTGCGGCTACCAGAAAATATTTCTTATTGGTCAACCCGCGACCTCTTGTTCGAATCCGACACAATCTTAACGAGACTGCGAAGCAGTCGGTGTTAAGTTGTAAGTCGGATCCAGAATCCCGCTTGAGTAAAACGAAAGCGGGACACCAGAATTTTGAATTGCATAGAAAATAAAAAGCCGCACCTGAGCAGTGCGGCTTTTCGTCGGAACGGCGGGATTTTCCGCCAGAGGCGGATCAGCCTTCGGCTGAGAACCCGCGACCCCTTGCACACCAAGTCCCAACGGGATCCCCTCGGGACAAGTGCGCTATGGAATCTCTGTTCGGGTGCTATTCAAATAAATTTCCTTCAACTGTTTCCAACCTGTCGATGATTTTAAGAACCGTTCGCGTTTTACCGCTTCACTGCGCGTTGCATATTCTTCCGTATACTCCAATAACCACGGTTTACCAAATTTAGTAGACCGAGATTTTCCAGAATTATGCTCCATCAACCTATTTTCAACATCGGCAGTTTGACCAATATAATGTTTTTTATTCTTCTCACTCCATATTATATAAACAAAGTAGCTCACATTATGCTCCTTGCCTACAAAATATTTTATACAATTATGATACTTATAAAAAAAGCCGCACATAATATGCGGCTTCGTTTGTCGGAACGGCGGGATTTGAACCCGCGACCCCTTGCACCCCAAGCAAGTGCGCTAGCCGGGCTGCGCCACGTTCCGAGTTTTAATTACATTCAATTCTGTCCATCCATCTGGAGATTTTAACCATCTCTCTCTCTTTACAGCATCTTGCCTACTTGAATACTCTTCTGAGTGTATCAATCTCCACGGGATCCCATGTTTTGTGTATTTCGATCTCCCACTATTGTGTCGTTTAATCCGTTCCTCCAAAGATTTAGTCTGACCGATGTAATACTTTCCCGTTTTCTCACTTATTATAATATAAAGATAAAAACTCATTATTCCTCGCCGCCAATTTCGTCATTCGCTCCTTAAATCTTTTGCCGCAAGTGCGCTAGTTCCAACGGAATCCCTTCGGGACCGGGCTGCGCCACGTTCCGATAGTTATTTAAATATATTTCTTTCAATTCTTTCCAACCCGCCTGTGATTTCAAATTATGTTCACTTTGTGAACTTCTGAATATGTGCGCTACCGGGTCCCGTTCTGAACTTTGTTCAGAACGAGGATTCTCGTTCCGCTCCTTGAGCGGAACGGAACTGCGCCACGTTCCGAGTATTGAAAATATTTTAAACTAAAATTTTAAGACAACTTAACGAGCAACTCTTCTAAAAATAATTTTATCTCACCAAGATCATTTGTCAACCTGTTGTCAACCGATTTTGTCGGAGATGCAGTTGGCGCCGACGATGATAAATTTTGACTTTGGCCCTGCTCGGGAATCAACTCCAATTGTTCCCCCGTATCTGCATCGGGCATATAGGTTGCTATAACCTGCTTCGCACCTTCAATCGTGTAACGCTCTTCTCGGAGGAGTTTCTTGATAAACAGAATCAACTTGATTTCTTTGTTCGTGTAGATACGGTTTCCGGCACGGTTCTTTGCAGGTTGAAGCTGTTCGAATTCCGACTCCCAATATCTTAAAACGTATTGCTCCAGATCGGTGATTTTGCTAACCTCACTGATGGAGTAATATAACTTCTTAATTCCAAGCTGTTTCATCATAAATCCGTCAAAGTGACGATTAAATTATTTTGTATACCAAAAATACGGAAAATCTGAACGAAAGGCAATCTTATAATTTTTCGATGATTGCGAATGCTACAACAACATTTTCGGAGTGTGAAATTGAAACAAAAACTCTGCTCCCTGCTAAAATATCTTTTACATGTCCATATAAAACAACATTCGGCTTTCCAGCATCATCGTTTTCAACTTCAACGTCTTTCCACCTGAATCCGCCGCTCCATCCTTTTGCCAGCGCTTTCGCAACCGCTTCCTTCACTGCAAAACGGGCTGCAAGATGTTGAACCTGATATACTTTGGATTCTGCATATTCACACTCTTTTTGTGTGAATACTTTAGAGATAAACCGTTCTCCGAATTGATCAATCGATTTCTGAAAACGAGATATTTCAACAACATCTATCCCTACACCTTCGATCATTTACTTTCCGCTACTCCTTTCGTCAACGATTCGTAGTAATTCTTTGACATCGTTGATCTCGTAATCTGCGTGTGTTTCTACTGTCCCAAATGTATCGCCGTATCGTGCAAAGACTGTTTTCATTCCAATGTTAGCGGCACCAATCATATCCCTCTCTGCCCAGTCGCCTACCATCAAAGCTTCCTCGGGTTTTACTTTTAACATCTCAAGCGCTTTACGAAATGGTCCCGGTTTAGGTTTTCGTTCACCGGTATCATCGTAAGTAACAACTACATCGAAAATATGATGGAAATTTAAATAGCATAATCTTAACCATGCCTCACGGGCAGGCGCATCTGAAACAACGGCGAGTTTTAATCCGCGTTTTAACAATTCAACCAGTGTGAGATAAACATGCTGGTAAGGAACTAGTGCCGCTTCTCTCGCTCTCCGATAGGCAATAATCCCTGCGGAAAGTATTTTGTAATCCACTTTGTTGAAAATATCATAAAGAAGCTGGTCGAACACACTTTGGAACTCCATACCTCGTTCTTTATAAATCGCATCGATGCGGTTCCGGATTTCATCTGCGGTTAGATTCAAACCTGCATCTATCATAGCATGAATAGCAGCATCAATAGCCTGCCGTTTCATCGCCATAAAATCGACTAAAGTATTATCAAGATCGAAAACAACTGCCCGTATCATTGTATTTTCTCGGCTTTCCGCTGCTTTGCAATTTCATCCTCGATAAAAGTGCGGAGCTTACCATTAACTTGATCCCAGTTCAATCCATAATCGTTCAGAGCAAGCGCCAGGGCTGTTGCCTTGCGCGAATCGAGAAGTCGCTTATTCACAACGACCACCTTCTTATCTTTTAAAACGCAAAACCCACCTTCAAAATCTCCTTTTTCGTAACGGATATTTATTTCAAGCTGTTTTGCAAGAAGTTCAAGATCGCCAACTATATGTGTGTAATTCATTAAACTAAATCAACGTAATAAGATTGATAAAATAATAACTATTTTTAATACGATTAACAAATGAAAATCCGGTTGATAGCGATAGGTATAATTCCAACAAACTAATTTACTGCTGATAAACTTTTTGCAGGGAATCTAACCGGCTCCTTACTCTCATATTTTCCGGTTGAAGAGAAATTGTCTTATATAAAATATTTCGGCTCATTCTCACGTTATTTTTCTTCTCAAAGTTCTCAGATGACAACAGGTAGGCATCAATATTGCCATGATTAAGTCCGATTGCTTTAGCCGATTCATCCAATGACTCCTCGAAAAGTTCGATTTTCTTATATTCTTCTGCAATTAAAAAATGAAAACTGCTTTTATCCAGAGAATCAGATTTAACTTTGATAGAATCAAAAATCGAGAATATTCTGGTGAATGATTGTACGACTTGATTTTTTGAATCGATATTATTTAAAATATCAAGATATTTTTTTGCTTGAATCGTATCACCCGTCTGCACATTATAATGCAATCCCCACAATAATCCGTTAAAATACGATGAATCAATTTTTAGATAATCATTCATGATTTGTGCAGCCCGGATAGGATAACCAAGTTTCCAGTAGATGGAGGACGCATGGAAGTATTCGACACCTCTGCTTGGCGTGTATTTTTCTTGTTCTGCTTTTAATACTTTTTCCATCGCTTGAATATGTAACCGTGCTTGAAAAACAAAGCCCAACGCCTGCGGAAGTTTATACAATGTTGAATAATATTTCATTGCCTCCGAGGAATCCAGAGCAAGAGTTCTGCATACAATCATCTGATATAGTATCGATGGATGAACCGAATCGATCTGCAAAGCTTGAGCAAAAACAGACCGCGCTGCCCGGTAATTACCATTCAGCATCAGTCGCCTGCCGTTTTCAAATAAAAAGGTCATACTCAGCGAGTCAGGTTCATAACAAAGAACTTTTGCCGGATCGATTTTATCGGTATAGATCGAATGAATTTTGTACAGATAAAGATTTCCGATTCTGTAGATTTTCTCGAACCAAAATCTTTTCGATTCAAGCATCAGGAAATGAAATATTTTCAAATCTTTTCCCCGACTTGGGGACAGAATATATTTTACATCATTATCACGAAGCAACGATTCAAAAACCGGCTGAACCACACCCTGATCTACTTCAAGCATTTTTCTGTTGCCGATCACCGTGGAGATGTTTTTCACAGGACTTGCAATTACCACGCTATCGGGTAAATTATTTCGGATCCATGCACCCAACAATTCCCATGGCTGTGTAAACATTACAGGACATTTTTCTTTCTCTCCGTATTTTTCATAAAATTGGATAGGTGAAGAACTATATGCCAAATTCAATTTCAAGATTTCATAAACACCCGCGGCATTAGGCAACAACAAGATCAGAACCAGACCGAATTTCAAAATTGAATGATTAAAGAATTTTGTAATGAGATGCTCTTTATGCAGATCGATTAAAGTGATCGATATATAAAATAATAAAAATGGAAGAATCGGGAACAAAAAACGTATATCCAAGACCGGATAAATAAAAATTGCAATCAGGTAAAAAAACAATATCGATAATCGAAAAATCGAATTTATAGATTTTCGAAAATCGAGATATACACCACGGATGATTAGCGGCAAGGTTATTAAAACAATCAAATATTTTCCCGCAGAATTAAAAAATATTTGCATCAAATTATAAAATTCAGAAGACAACAATTGCAGTTTAAATTGTTGAGCTTGAAATAACGGATATATAAGCATTCCACCGAGTTGTAAAAATGACGATTGAATATTCAGCCATACTCGAAGCGCAAATTCGTTGATTATCGAGGAGTCGGGCGGTGTTACGATATGCTGAAATAATAAAGAATAGTTACTCGATTTCCATTGAGGATCTGCTCCAATAAAATAATGATTGCGGGCATACCATAAACTCAAGCTAAGTGAGATAATGAACAATATTGAAAATGCATTTTTATATTTCTTTGAGAGAAAGAGAAAAATTACACTTGCTAATGCGAAAACAACGCCGATCTCACGCAGAAAAGTTATTGCTATAATAAAAATGATGAATAGATACCAATTTTTAGATTTACTATATTCCTTATCGAAATAAATCAACGCAAGAAATGTAAAAACAAGAAACGGTGCTTCCGACAAAACTTCCGAACTGTAAACAATTGTGAGTGGATTAAATGCGAACAACATTGCGGCAAATAAAGCCACCTGAGGAGAACCCAATTTAAGTATCCATCGGTAAAATAACAGTATTGCTAACACACCCCAAAGAAGAGTCCATATCTTCGATACTTCAAGTGACATCGGATAGAACCACTGAACAGGTGCGAGCAGAACTGGATATAACGGTGCCTGAACTACAAAACGATCCGGCTCCGGCTGGGTCTCGTCGACGAATCCGTTACCATGAGAAAGTGAATTTGCAAAAATCAGATACCTGCTGCTATCGGGGGTGTAGATTGTAAGATCATTGAGTCGTAATAAACCCAGGATAAAAAATATCACGCAGATTATTAAAATACCGATCTGGTTTCGCCAAGAGAAAGTCATGGAATAAAACAGATATAAATATTATTTCATTATGATAACTGCTTTTTCATCGGCTGTATAGTTGCAATGACAATAGCCGTGTAATAACTTAAAAGAGCAATCATCGGCACGCCCGAAAGAGCTGCAAGCCGATGGATTAACAATTTTCGAAACTCTACAAGATCATTTGATCCAAGGTGATCTAAATACCACATCTTCAGATCTAAAACCATACTATAAATTTCTACAGGTGTAAAAAGATAAAAGATGATCGCTGTTACCATTAACCAACCGTTCTCTTTTAATCGAAACGGCGATGTTTTCAAGAACACGATTCCACTTACCCAGATAAATACATAGGCAACATATATAACCATTGAGCTTTGAGCTATCAAACCGAAAACCGCTCGTTCAACGAATGGATGTATATTAGGTTTAAAATCGAGCGTTCCAACTTGTAGCAGATCAAATCCCACCATGCCTCTGATATTTATTCCACCCAGCCAAACAATCGTACCCACAACAATAAGCGCCAAGGATATCTTCCAAGTCTTAGCTGTTTTCATCTAATCGCTCGCCCTTTCTATCTAAAGTATAATTTTTCAACCAGCTTAATTCGTACATAAAATTGATGAAAGAATCAAGTCTGTCACCGGAATTCAATCCTCTCAAATCATCGACCATTCTATTCAGAGATGCAATTGAATCTCCGGCAATTTCATCAATTATTAAAACTGCCTTGTTTAGATTAAGAGCATATTCAACCGTCATTTTTTCAGTATCCTGCTGCCCTGGACCAACACGTATTAAAATATTATTCGCTTTCACAATAAATTTAGCAACAAACAATAAGTCGTCCAATTTAGAATTTAGATTTTTTTTATCGGCAGTTTCAACAAGGCGATATATTTCTTCGAAATATTTGAATTTTTTACCTGCGAATTCTTCGACCTGCCGAACATACTCGGCAGCAGAGGATAAATTTTGCATCAATGGGTTTCCTGCTTGAAAGGTAATATCATCGTGAATGTAGAACCTTTGCCCACTTCACTTTGTACACCGACTCTGCCCCCATGGGCTTCTGATACATGTTTCACTAACGCCAATCCCAGACCCGATCCTTTTTCTTTTACAAGCGGAATATTTTTAGCTTGATAAAACTTATTAAATAATCTCCCGATATCACCCTCGGGTATGCCAACCCCCGTATCTGTTACATCGATACGTATACAATCAACCGGCGCCTTACCCTCATGTAATGATGCAAGAGCTTTTTTAACATAAATAATAATTATTCCATCATCGGGAGTGTATTTTAAAGCATTAGACAACAGGTTGCTTAATGCCTGACTTATTCTTTCTTTATCTAACTGCAAAACCGGAATTTGATCGTACAAAAAATCAAGCTTGATCTGCCGTGTCTGTGCAATCAGTTGTGCTTCCTGAACAAGCGGAGTGAATATTTCGATTAAATTATGTTGCTCAAAATTAAATTTCATCAAACCAGCCTCCATCTTGGCAATATCCAAAAATGAATTGACGAAATTATTAATTCTATTTGTTGCCTGATGAATCATACCAACAGCATCTTTTTGTTTTTGTGTTAGTGGAACACCATCCTTTGCGTGAACTATTGAATAGCAGCCGGCTTTTATCACCTGAAGCGGAGTACGCATTTCATGAGATATCTCCGACATCATTTGCATTCGCATATCATCGAGTTGTTTTAACTTCTCACTCATTAAATTAAATGCACGTGTCAAATCTGCGATCTCGTCGTTAGAAGTTATAGGAACGGTTTCATACTGAGCATCCGCGACTTTTTGTGTACCAAGCTGCAATGCCCGTATAGGTTTAATGAACATTCTTACCAATAAAAATGCAATCGCACTTCCAACAACCAGCGATAATCCGATAGCCCATCTCACAATTGAAACCGCATCGCTCATTTTTTGATTATATCGTTTGATAGCATTATCTAAGATCGGTAAAAACATCTCATTAAGTTTTTCTACAGCTGTCCTCAATTCCTTGATGATCGAAAGTTGAGGTTCAAGTTTGCTAAATTCCAGAATTTCTTTGTTTGTAGATTTCTTCTCGAGTTGCTTGGAAACTTCAGCATCATATTCTTTATGCAATAAAATAATTGAATTCAGTACTTCCTTTAATGAGTCAACATCTAATAGAGTCCGCAAAGAATCGCATGATTTTATAAGTTCTCCTTTAGACAGTGAATATCTTTTATAATTATTTGAGTCGAGGGTTGCAACAAATTTATCGCCGGCTGTAATTTCAACATTAATTACTTTGTCGATATAACGAATCAACGATAAAGTTCTAAAAACCGGCTGATCACCGGGGAAAAGTTCTTCCAGCACAGTCCAAGTAGAGAGTGTAAAGAACAGGATAATCAAGCCGTAGCCTGCTAAAATTTTGAGTAGAAGTGGAAAACGAACTTGAATCAGTTGTGATGTTGAGTTCAAATAATACCTGTAAATGTCATATATAATTATCTTTAACCGGTTTCAAGATAGCCGAGAAAATTGAAAAAGTCAAATTTTCATTAATTTGATTATTATTCTTGATATTTCTATATTCACCCAAAAGAAGAAGGAATAAAATGGAAAATATTCGCACAGCATCACTTGATGGGATTCAAAAAAATCAGATTGAGGAGTGGCTTAGAGAAGCGGATAAACATATTCGAGCAGGCAGGTATATTGCTGCAGATGACCTTTTACAAAAAGTTTTTGCATTGCAGCCCGGGAATTTAACGGCACGTGCATTCCAAGACCGCATCCAATTTTTAGTAAAACAACTATCACAGCGTGTCGGTCTTGAAGATGATATGTATAAAGAAATTAAAAAATACAGAGATATCATAACTAAACGGAGATCAACACAATTAAATAATTTCCTTATCTCGGCTCAGAATTACCTGAAAGATGGCGAAATCAAAAAGGCGAACGATCAGGTAATTAAAGCATTGGCGCTTGATGCCGACAACAGTTATGCAAAAGCGATTCAACAGCAAATCAATTCCTACCAAACTCAATCGAAAATTTCATCAAATGCAACAAGCAAAGAGCTGAAATTTTCTTCATTATTAGAAGAGTGCTGGAAAGAAGGCAGACCTTCTGATGAATGTGAGAAACAAATAACAACGGTTCAAAAAGATTTTAATATTCCAGACGGCAAGCGGCTGCAACTTGAAAGGGAAATACGTAACAAATTTTATACGGAGTCACTTCAACAAATTTGGTCAACCGGCGGTTTATCGGCTTTCACTTCTGAAACGGTAGATAGCTTAAGAAAAAAATATGATGTCTCACGAATAGATCATGCGGTGATTGAGAGAGACTTACTGAAAGAATTCAGAAAAAACCGGATTCGAGGGACCATACTTGTGGTGGATGAGAACGAGCAGCTTTTATTGGAATTAACAGCAAAGTTGAGGTCGAATTCTTATGCAGTCATCGGCGCCGGGAACATCGAAGAAGCTCTGGCATGTTTGAAGATTGCCACACCTAATGTTATCATCTCGGAAACTCACTTCAATACAATTGAAGCCGGATTTGAGTTATATGATTTTATTCGGAATAATAAATTCATTAAGACAATTCCATTTATCTTTATAACCGAAAAAATTGATAGGACTACTTTATTGATTGGAAAGCGGCTCGGTGTTGATGAATTTATCTCAAAGCCGATTGATTATGAATTATTGCTTGCAATTGTTGGAGGAAAAATCCGACAAAGGTCGTGATGGTGTAAAAATCTTGAAATAAAAAAGGCGAACCGTCAAGTTCGCCTTTTATTTTGGGAATAAATGATTATAAGAATTTGGCTCTTAGGAATTCTCGGTTCATCCGGGCAATATGGACAACAGATATTTTTTTCGGACACTCAACTTCGCAAGCATAAGTATTCGAACATAAACCGAATCCATCCTCATCCATTTGTTTCACCATTTGTTGAACTCTGATTCGGCGTTCAGCATTTCCCTGGGGTAGAAGTGCAAATTGAGAAACCTTGGCGCTTAAAAATAACATCGGTGATGAGTTCTTACAAGCAGCCGCACAAGCTCCGCATCCTATGCAAGCCGCCGCATCCATGGCTTCATCGGCATTTGCTTTCGGGACCGGGATTGAACTGGCTTCAGGTGCTGAACCTGTATCAACAGACACATAACCGCCTGCCTGGATAATTCTTTCGAATGCAGTTCTATCAACAACGAGATCTTTTATGACAGGAAACGCTCTTGACCTCCATGGTTCAACAGTTATTGTTGTTCCATCCACGAAGTGCCGCATACGCAATTCACATGTAGTAACACCCCGTTGTGGACCATGAGCCCGTCCGTTGATAAACAAACCGCAACTGCCGCATATACCTTCCCTGCAATCATGATCAAAAGCTATATTGTCTTCGCTCTTTTTCGTCAGATCGCGGTTAACTGCATCAAGCATTTCCAGAAACGACATATCGGGTGAGATATTAATTGCTTGATATTCAATAAACTTCCCTTTTGAAGTTCTATTCTGCTGGCGCCAAATTTTTAATGTAAAATTCATATTGATATCGACACAAAAATTTTAAATTATTAAATCAAAAATATTCTTTATCTAAATTATTTGTAACTGCGTGTTGCCTGCTTCACATTTTCAAAAGTCAATGGTTCTTTGTGCAATTCCCAGTTCATACCGTTGCCTTTATATTCCCATGCTGACACATATGAGAATTTGTCGTCATTCCTCTTCGCTTCACCATCTTCCGTTTGATATTCTTCTCGTAAATGTCCGCCGCAAGATTCTTCCCTGTGAATGGCATCGGTTACCATTAGTTCTGCAATTTCAAAATAATCTGCCGCCCTAAGAGCTTTTTCAAGCTCGGGATTAAAATTATCGGCGCTACCCGGCACCATTACATCTTCGTAGAATTCTTTCCGAAGCTGCGGAATTATCTCGAGTGCTTTTTTCAATCCTGCCAGGTTACGTGCCATTCCGCAGTAATCATACATCACCTTCCCTAATTTTTTATGTATTTCATCAACCGTTTGCTTCCCTTTTATTGATAATAATTTGTTGATGTTTGCATTGATATTCTTTTCACTTTCCTTGAACATTGCATCGTCTGTTTTTACTTTGGTGAATTTAGCAGAGGCGAGATAATCACCGATAGTATAGGGAATTATGAAATAGCCGTCGGCTAACCCCTGCATAAGGGCGCTGGCACCAAGGCGATTGGCTCCGTGATCTGAAAAATTTGCTTCGCCGATTGTATATAAGCCGGGAATTGTTGTCATTAAATTATAATCTACCCACAAACCACCCATGGTATAATGAACTGCGGGATAAATTCTCATAGGAGTTTCGTACGCATTCTCGGCAGTAATTTCATGATACATATCGAACAGGTTACCATATTTTTCTTCGACCCATTCTTTACCATTACGTTTAATTGTATCTGCAAAATCCAAATAAACCGCGAGCCCCGTCGATCCTACACCAAACCCTTTATCGCACATTTCTTTTGCTCTGCGGGATGCAACATCACGCGGAACTAAGTTACCAAACGAAGGGTACATACGCTCTAAATAATAATCTCTCTCTTCTTCGGGAATATCTTTTGGATTACGTTTATCTCCCTGCTTCTTGGGTACCCAAATACGGCCATCGTTTCTCAAGCTCTCACTCATAAGCGTGAGCTTTGATTGATAATCACTTGAAAGAGGTATGCAGGTCGGGTGTATTTGTGTGAAGCAAGGATTTCCGAAAAATGCACCCTTTTTATGAGCCTTCCAGATGGCAGTTCCATTAGAATATTTTGCAAGTGTAGCCAAATAAAAAACATTTCCGTAACCGCCTGTTGCAAGTATTACAGCATCTGCGGCAAACGATTCAAGTGTACCGGTTTCCAGATTGCGTGCAACAACTCCTCTAGCCTGTCCGTCGATCAGTACCAGGTCTAGCATTTCGCGTCGGCCGAAAAATTTTACTGATCCTTTTTTTATTTGTCGGGAAAGCGCACTATATGCACCGAGTAATAATTGTTGCCCTGTTTGCCCGCGTGCATAAAACGTTCTTGATACCTGCGCTCCACCGAATGAGCGGTTATCCAACAATCCACCGTACTCGCGACCAAAGGGAACACCCTGTGCCACACATTGATCGATGATATTTCCGCTTACCTGAGCCAATCTGTAAACATTCGCCTCGCGAGCCCGGTAATCTCCTCCTTTAACTGTATCATAAAATAATCTCCATATACTGTCACCGTCGTTTTTATAATTTTTGGGTGCGTTGATCCCACCCTGAGCGGCAATGCTGTGAGCCCGGCGTGGAGATTCATGATAACACATCGAAATAACATTATAGCCCAATTCTGCAAGCGATGCTGCCGCTGAAGCACCCGCTAAACCTGTTCCAACAACTATTACAGAATATTTCCGTTTGTTTGCAGCATTGACAAGCTTCATATTAAATTTATGATTATCCCATTTTTGCTGGATGGGACCTTCGGGAATTTTAGAATTTAATGCCATTGTGTAAACCTATCTTTCAAAAGTACAAAAGAAAATAAAGGGGCATAGATGCAAACCCCAACGGAATCAACAACCAAACAACGATTCCAATTAAATCGATAAACGAAACATAATTTTTCGTTCTAATTCCAAAGGTTTGGCAAGCAGATTGAAATCCATGTTTAAGGTGGAAGCCGAGAAGAAACATTGCAACAATGTAAAAAGCTCCGTAAACAGGATTTGAGAAGGTTGCACGAACAACCTCGAACATTGAGTAACCTTCGGTTGCTTCGTAGCGGGAGTTAAACCAGAATTGCCTCATATGTACGACAAGAAAAATAAAAACTATGCTTCCTGTCAAGAACATAGTGCGGGATGTAACTTTACTTGTTTCATTTTTCTTCTGAATTTTATAAGCGTCCCCCCTTGCAGCCTTGTTTAATATCCAAGTGTAGGCAGCAGTTATTATGTGCAAAATAAACAGGAGGAACAAACCGATCTCGATAATGCGTATGACAACAATTTGAGGTAAAACTTCAGCGTAAGTATCAAACGCTTCGCCACCATCGGCGCGGAAGATCAGGAGATTTCCGAAAAGATGAATAACAAGATAAGAAATTAATAACAAGCCGGTTAATCCCACAATAAGTTTCTTACCGACGGAAGAATTGTAAAAATCTATAAATGCACGCATTGCTAAATCAAAATTTTATGATTAAAAAATAGTACCGAAGAACAATTTAACTGATGATGTGATTTGATTAGAACTTGTATATAGATCACGATGAAAAATGTAGGAAAAGAAAAACTAAGATGCAAGAATTAGGGATGGGAATTTGCACAATTTTCAATCATCCCCCAACAGTTTCACCTATGAACCTCCTTACAGATATTGCACTTCCAAAAAAACCTAAAAATATTCCGCCAGTTATGATTATTAGATAAAATGAAGCTCCAACCTGAAGAAAGTCCACAAGTTCCTGTGATACGAAACCGGCCGCCATAGTTAATAAATAATAAATAATCAAGGCAGCCATTACTCCACCAACTAAACCTTGCAATATACCCTCAACAATAAATGGGGCTCTGACAAAAAAACGAGTGGCTCCAACAAGTTTCATTGTTTGCACCGATTTACGTTTCGCATAAATTGTCAGCCTAATTGTGTTAGACACAAGAAAAGCGGCTGAAATTGCAAGCAAAACACCAAGCGCTAACCCAATCGAATAAAGCATTTTGACACGTTGATCTAAAAATTCCAATAACTCTCTGCGATAAGCTATGTTTTGGATCCCTTTGATCTCCATTATCTTCTTATGAATTCCCTCTGCTTTGTCCCTTGTCCGGAATCCCTCCATCAAAAATATCTTGAATGAGGGAGGCAGCGGATTGAAATCGAGCACATTATTTATGTCTTCACCAAATTGGTCTTTAAAAATATTTGCAGCTTCATCTTTGGAAATAAATTTTACCTGTTCAATTCCTTCAATCGATTTTAATTGCCGCTCTATCTCACTTATTCTAATTCTGCTTATTGGTTCTTCGAGGAATGCTTCCAACTCAACACGCTGACGTATGCCTTCAACCAATTTGGATGTGTTTGTTGAAACAACATAAAATATCCCCACAAGCAAAAGCGAAATCACAATAGTTATAATTGATCCGATAGATGCAAGTTTTGCCCTACCGAAACCGGCAATTCCTTCTTTCAAAATATATCCAAGGCTCATATCTTTTCCATATAGCAAATTTTAAAATATAGGGAAATGAGATTTTTTAAAAATTTGATTCATCTCTCCAATGTAAAAGTTTCCAATTATCCGAGGTGCTCGCTCTGACAAAGATTAAATTAGCGAAACCATCAACCCGCTCAACATCACCGGGATTAAATGTAACCGTTAAATTAAATCCTCGAACAATCGATCTCCTGGTTTCGCTTGTATCAGCAGAAATAAGCGTGTTCCAAATAACCGATATTGATTGTACATTCTGGAATAATACATATGTCGATCGGATTTCCTCGTCTCTACCCCAGCTTACATCAACACCACGATCATAATCTCGATAACTGAAAGTAAAGTTCGGATCGATCAGCGATCCGTATAATGTTGTATCTTTAAAAGCATATGCATTTTTAAAAGCACAGAAGAGGTTTTCGATATTTGTAAAATCAGTGCAGGAAGATTTCGAATTTTCTTTATCAAGGCGGGGGGCAAAAGGATTAATGCAGCTCAATCCGTTTATCGACAAAATGGAAACAATGATTATCAGGGAAATTTTATTCAAGTCGAATTTCATTAAGGAATCAATAATTCAAATTGTATTTAAGATAACTCCACGTCGAATCTGTAACGGTCTTAGTATCTTCCCATTTGTTGATCCCCCATCGTTGTTGATCGTCGATTGAAAGATAAAGCCGCAAATATCCCTGTACCGAATTTGAAACATTTGGGCGTTGGTGTGGATAAATTAAAAGATAATTCATCGTGAATTCAACCGAGGTGGATGTTCTTCTATCCGAATTCAAATTAGTAAGTGTCAGGACTGGCACTGAATAAAGTGGTTTACCTAAATTTTGAAAATATCTTCGTTCATCACCCAGAGTCCAAGATTGGAATAATCCCTGGAAATTACCTGACGGCAGGAACACATATGCAAAATCAGATGCCGATGTATCCACAAAGCAACGCATATAATTATCGACATTGGAAGATGTAATTGCATTAGAAAAATTCTCTAACACAATTTCGGGTGTTACAGGCGGCTGGAACGCCGATGTTCCTGATGTTGGCTTTTCTGGTGTGCGTGGTGAAAACAAATCACATCCACAAAACAATAAAATGAATGCAATGATCAAACTCCACCTCATCAAACCGCAACTCTCCCTTCCAATGCGCGTGTCAGAGTTGCCTCATCTGCAAATTCCAAATCCCCGCCTATTGGTATGCCACGAGCGAGCCGCGTTATTTTAACACCGAGCGGTTTAAGCAATCTAGAGAGATAAATTGTAGTGGCTTCACCTTCAATATTCGGATTCAGAGCGAGAATTATTTCTTCAATCTCAGGTTTTATTCTGATCAATAACTCCTTCACCTTCAGATCGTCAGGTCCGATTCCTTCTAACGGTGAAAGAGATCCGCCAAGCACATGATAAACACCTTTATATTCGTTCGTCTTTTCAATGGCAAGTACATCGTTCGGTTCTTCAACCACACAAATAGTTTCCGTATTTCGTTTAGTGCTGCTGCATATAGGGCACGGATCTGTTTCGGTAAAATTACAGCAAACAGAACAGTACCTCATTTTTTCTTTTACATTCACCAAAGCCTGAGATATTTTTAACACATCTTCCTTGGGTAATTTTAAGATATATAAAGCAAGTCGTTGGGCAGATTTTTTACCAATGCCGGGGAGTTGTGAAAATTCTTCTATTAATTGATTTAAGGAATCGGATATATAAAGCATGTATTCAGAAAAATATAAAGTGAAAAAATAATTGTAATTGGTTTTCTTAAAAACCGGGCAAATTCAAGCCGGGGATATTAGGCAGCATGCCTGCCGTTGCTTTTTGCATCTCTTCCTGTGCCATTTTTTGTGATTCATCTAAAGCTTTGTTTACGGCTGCCACTACGAGGTCTTCAAGCATATCAACATCATCCGGATTGATAACTTCTTTTTCAATTTTAATTGCTCTTATTTGTTGTTTTCCGTTAGCAGTAACTTTAACCATTCCACCGCCCGATTCAGCAGTCACATTTTTATTTTCCAGTTCGGCTTGTATTTGCGCCATTTTTTCTTGCATCTTCTGAACTTGTTTCATCATCCCTTGCATATTGGGCATTCCCATAATTTTATTCCTTAAATTGAATGAACTAATATTTCCTAAGTTAATTTTCTCATAAATATATCTTTTTTCGCATGGAAAAACAATCGAACTTAGATACATTATTTAAAATATAAAGAAATCAGAATTCTTGACTTTCTTTGCAAAATGCCGTAACTTTTAATACAAATCATTTACAAACTATCGAATCCAGAGGAAATTTCAAGTTTGATCTCCCGTCGTGTGAAATCATCTAAGGAAGATGATGATAGACTTCAAAGCCAGTTGAAACTAAATGGCACAATTCCCGTTCATATTGCAATAATTATGGATGGAAATGGGCGATGGGCAAAAAAGCGTAATCTGCCAAGAATTGCCGGGCACAAAGAAGGTGTTGAATCAGTCAGAGATATTGTAGAAGTCTGCGGCCAGTTAGGCGTAAAGCATTTGACTTTATATGCTTTTTCAACCGAGAATTGGAAACGCCCTAAAGATGAAGTCTCAATGTTGATGAGATTGTTGATGAATGCACTCCGGGACGAAACAGATAGACTTCATAAAAATAATGTATCTGTCAATGCCATTGGCGATATCGATGCTCTTCCGATTGAAGTACAAAATGAACTAAATGATGCGAAAACGAAAACAGCAACAAACACCGGACTCCAGCTTCATCTGGCTTTAAGTTACAGCGGACGCTGGGATTTAACCGAAGCTATTAAGAAACTTGCTTACGATGTAAAAAAAGGAATTCTGCAACCCGATCAAATCGATACGAAAGCAATTGAAAAATATCTGGCAACCAACGGAATTCCGGATCCGGACCTGCTGGTACGCACCAGCGGAGAATTCAGAATCAGCAATTTTCTTTTATGGCAATTAGCATACTCAGAAATATTTATAAGTCCGGTTTGCTGGCCCGATTTCCGTCGTCGTGAATTATATGAAGCCATAACTGATTTTCAAAAACGCGAACGTCGTTTCGGCTTGGTAAGCGAACAACTGAAGGAACCGTTAGAAGGTTCATCAATCATAAAGAAATAATTAAACAAGTATCAGGATAACATACATTGCAAAAAATAACAGCACTTCTCATAACATCTCTTTGCCTCATAACACTTAACGGTAATAGTATAGCCCAGCGTTCAAAACCGGAGCAATATAATATTCTTGGTATTTCTGTTGAAGGAAATACAAAAGAAACAGGAACTGAATCCAGCGCTATTATCGGCAACTCCGGATTAAAAGTCGGCGACGAAATCTCAATTCCCGGTGACGAAATCCGGCAGGCTATTCAAAAACTTTGGGCTTTGAGAATTTTTTCTGATGTTCAAATTTTAATTGAAAATAAAATCGATAAGGGAGTTTATCTTCTGATTAGAGTCAAAGAATACAAACGTCTCGGCAAACTCGAGTATATAGGTTTGGACGATGTGAGTGAAGATGACATTAAAAAGAAAGTTACATTAACAACCGGGCAGATATTATCTCCTTACGATATCCAACATGCAATCAGTATAATAAAATCGATTTATGAAGAAGAAGGGCATTTGTTAGCCGCGGTTGTCCCTGAACAAATTGATGAAGACTCTGTAAAGAGCAATAAAGTGATGTTAAGGTTTCGTGTTGACGAAGGTCCCAGACTTACAATAAAAGAAATTTCATTCAGTGGAAATAACGCATTCAACAACGGTGACCTGAAAAGTGAATTCGAGGATACCGAGGAAAAAAAGTGGTACCACTTTATACTGCCATCTCCAAAATTCGAACGGAAGAAATACGAAGAGGATAAACGAAGATTAATTAAATTTTATAAAAAGAACGGCTACATAGATGCAGAAATTCTGGGCGATTCAATCTGGTACAGCGAAGACAAAAAGAAAATATTACTGCATATAAATCTCAACGAAGGGCAACAATATAAAGTCCGAAACATTACATGGGAAGGCAATACGGTTTATTCATCAGAAGTATTAACCGAACGGCTTGGATTCTCAAAAGGAATGATTTTCGATGAAGATAAATTCGAAAAAAATCTTCGAGGCAACGAAGACCAAACCGATGTCGGCTCGTTATACCTTGATGACGGTTATTTAAGATTTAATCTCGATCCTTCGGTTCAAAGAATTGGAATCGACAGCGTTGATTTAAAAACTCAAATATTTGAGAGGAATCAATTCAGAATCGGACAAGTGGATATACGGGGTAACAGGAAAACCCGAGAAAATGTTATTCGCCGTGAACTATTTACCCGACCCGGCGACTTCTTCAGCAGAGCTCTTATCATTCGCAGTCTTCGCCAGTTATCACAATTGAATTATTTTAATCCCGAAAAGCTGCGCCCCGATACCAGGTTAGTTGATGACCAGACGGTTGATCTAATTTATGAGGTTGAAGAAAAATCGAATGATAATGTTAACGCTTCGGTTGGATATAGCGGGGCTTTTGGCGTAACCGGCGCGCTCGGTTTTACAATCAACAACTTCGCAATTTCAAATCCGTTAGAAGGCGGCGGCGGACAAGTTTTAAATTTCGATTGGCAATTCGGTGAAGGGGCAAGGTTCAGGACATTTTCTCTTGGCTTTACAGAACCATGGTTATTTGACCGACCCACAACTCTAGGCTTTAGTATTTTCGATACCAGACAAAAATTTTCTTGGGATTTGCGGCAAACAGGTGTATCTGCACGGCTTGGAAGAAGACTGAACTGGCCCGATAATTATTCCAGAGCAGATTGGACTTTACGTTATCAGAATAACGATATACGAGATGCCGGTGGAAGTCCCTATTACGATCTTGGTGTTTCACAGCAGGTTAGTTTAACGCAAGTATTATCGCGTAATAGTACAGATAGTCCCATCTTCCCATCCATTGGTTCAAACGTAGCCTTATCTACCGAAATCTCGGGCGGACCTCTGCCGGGAACTGTCGATTATCATAAATGGATTTTCAATTCCGATTGGTACATTCCTGTTTTTGGATCTAGCAGAGTTGTCCTCTCCCTATCCTCTGCGGTCGGATATCTTGAAGGATTCAAGAAAGATTCAAAGATTCCTCCGATTGAATATTTTTACATGGGCGGGACACTTATGGGATATGTTTCCACAACTCCATTGCGTGGTTATGAAGACCGGAGCGTGGGTCCATTGACAGCACTAGGACAAGAAGAAGGCGGCAGAGTGATGAGCAAACACTCGCTAGAGCTACGTTTCGCCGCAACTATCAATCCAATGCCAATTTATTTTCTAACTTTTGTTGAGGGGGGAAACGTATTCCGGAATTTAAAAGAAGCTGATTTCTTCGATCTTAAAAGATCATACGGTATTGGTGCAAGATTATTAATTCAACCAATTGGAATGATAGGTTTCGATTATGCATACGGTGCCGATGATGTACTTCCGAAAGACGGCAAACCGGATGGATGGCATTTCCATTTCCAATTCGGAAGAGGTTTTTAAATAATAACTTATTAAATTATTCCACATATAAAGAGGTAACAGTGAAACAATCAACATTTTTTCTTTCGATCCTTTTAGCAGTATTAATATTCACATCGACAGGATTTGCCCAGGGACCAAAAATCGGCTATGTGAACTCAGCCAAAATACTCCAAGAATATCCGGAAGCCATCGAAGCGAACAAAAAAATTGAGGCAATGGGAAAACAATGGCAATCGGAATTAGAGAGAATGAGCAGAGACCTTCAATCGAAATATGAAGATTTCCAAAAAAAAGAACCGCTCCTTAAAGAAGATGAAAAAAGGACACAACGTGAAGAATTAGTAATGCTTGAACAAAAAGGAATTCAATTTCGGCAGGATAAATTCGGTAACGACGGTGAATTGGCAATCGTCAGCGACTCGTTGCTCCGTCCGATTAAACAAAAAGTGATGAACGTAATTGCTACGGTGGCAAAAGATGAAAAAATACAATTTATGTTCGACCGGAATGAGCAGATTATGTTTTTACTTTACGGCGATGCGAAATTTGATTATACAAATTTAGTTATCGACCGTCTAAAACGCGGCAAGAATTAACAATCCCATAAAGGTGATCTATGAAACAATTAATATTCATCGCAATCATTTTGGTAATGATTGTATCAACATCATCGGTTTCGTTCGGACAATCTAAAATCGGTTGGATTAATTCCAAAACCGTCATGGAAAAACTCCCCGAAGCTCAGGATGCACAAAGACAACTCGATAACCTCGTTGCTGATTGGCAAAATGAACTTGCAAAAATGCAAAATGATTGGCAAAAAAAATATCAAGAGTATGAAAAGAAAAAATTAATCCTGACCGACCAACTTCGGGTTGATGCCGAAAAAGAATTGCAGGATCTTGATAAAAAAATATCCGATTACCGGAATAAAAAATTCGGACAGAACGGTGAACTTTTCAATAAGCAAAATGAAATAATGAAACCGATCCAGAATAAAATATTTAAAGCTCTCCAGGAAATTGCTCAGGAGGATGAGTATGATTACATCCTCGATAAAAGCGGAGATGTTCTTTTAATGTACTCCAATGATAAGTATGATCTTACAGTAAAAGTTTTAGACAAACTTACTTCATACGAAAAGTAATGGTACTTCTGAGTGAAATAGCCCGAATAACTGGTGGAACGCTTGAAGGAATTGATGTTGAAATAACCGGCGTTGCCAAAATTGAAGAGGCAGATGCCGGAGATATTACATTTCTTTCCAACCTGAAATATAAAAAGCATCTTACTTCCACTAAAGCAAGTGCCGCACTTTTATCAACAGGGGCAGATTTCACCGAACTACAAAATCGGAAAATTCCTCTTTCAATTATCAGAGTAAGTGATCCGTACATTTCGTTTCTTTGCTTGATAGATTTATTTCATCCGTCAGCTAAACTTCCCACAAAAGGAATTCACCCAACAGCAATTATTTCTAAAAGCTCAACCATTGGCAATTATGTTTCCATAGGAGCTTATGTGGTCATCGGAGATAATTGCTCCATTGGTGATAGGACAATAATTTATCCAAACAGTACGATTTCTGATGATGTAAATATAGGAAATGACTGCATTATATATTCAAATGTATCAATCCGTGAGCAATCTTTGCTCGGGAATAAAATAATAATTCATAGTGGTGCAGTTATTGGCAGCGACGGATTCGGATTTGCACCAAAGCCTGATGGAAGCTATGAAAAAATCCCTCAACGTGGAATTGTCGTATTGGAAGATGATGTTGAAATCGGAGCGAACTGTACAATCGACAGAGCGACTTTAGGGAAAACATTAGTCAAACGTGGAGCAAAATTGGATAATCTTATTCATGTTGCTCACAACGTTGTAATTGGCGAGCATACTGTAATTGCCGCCCAAACCGGTATATCCGGCAGTTCCTCAATTGGTAATTATTGTCAAATAGGAGGACAAGCTGGATTAACCGGACATATTTCTATTGCGGATAAAACCACAATCGGAGCCCAGTCCGGTGTTCCAAAATCTATTACCGAATCAGGTAAGACTTATTTCGGATATCCCGCAAGAGAAATACATGAGACATGGCGGATAGACGGTGCAGTACGTCAATTACCACAACTGTTATATGATTTTCGCGACCTTCTGAAACGAATTGAAGAATTGGAGAACCGTATTGCCTCAATAAATCAAGAACAAAAATAATAGAATTATGATCGAACAACAGCGTACAATCAAACATCAAATATCAATAACCGGAACCGGATTACACACCGGTGTTTCTTCAACTCTTACATTTAAACCGGCGCCATCGGGATATGGTATTCGTTTTAAGAGGGTAGATCTTCCAAGCCATCCTGAGATCCCGGCGCTTGTAGATTATGTAGTAGAAGTTGCACGCGGAACCACATTGCAATTAGGTGATGCCAAAGTTCATACAGTAGAACATGTCTTGGCAGCTATTGTGGGTTTGCAAATAGATAACATAGTCATAGAGATAAATAATATTGAACCTCCGATAGAGGATGGCAGTTCCAAACCATTTGCCGATGCTTTATTGAAAGCTGATTTCATAGTGCAAGATGCACCAAAAGATTATTTAATAATCGATCAAACGGTTCAATACATCGATGAAGCAAAAGGGGTTCACATTGTGGCGCTTCCTACAGATGAATATCGTTTAACGGTCATGATCGATTATCATAACCCTGCACTCGGAAGCCAGCATACCGGTTTATTCAATCTTGAAAAAGAATTCATGTCGGAATTTGCCCCTGCTCGAACTTTTTGCTTTTTACACGAAGTTGAAGCTCTTCACGAGCAAGGTTTAATCCGCGGTGGAACTTTAGACAATGCAATCGTAATTGCAGATGAAGATTTAACCGAAGATAAAGTGAAAAGAATAACCGACAAACTCGGTATTAGCGATAAACTTATCATCGGTACAAACGGAATGTTGAATAATAAATTACTTCGATTTAAGAATGAACCGGCACGGCACAAACTGCTAGATCTTATGGGCGATTTGGCATTGATCGGTGCACCGTTTAAAGCACAAATACTTGCAGCAAGGCCCGGACATGCAAGCAACGTAGCATTTGCAAAGAAGATACGTAAACTATACCAGCAGCAAGCACTCGTTAAAAAATATCAGTTTGAGAAGAAAGAAGGAATTGTATTCGACATAAATGCTCTGCAAAAAATTCTTCCACACAGATATCCATTTTTATTTGTTGATAAAGTTATAGACTTCAAACTTGATGAAAAAATTATCGGCGTTAAAAACGTTACTATGAACGAATGGTTTTTCGAAGGTCATTTCCCGGGGAGACCTGTAATGCCGGGAGTTCTTATCATCGAAGCTATGGCGCAGGTCGGCGGTATTTTACTCCTCAATGGACTTGATAATCCACAGGGGAAATTAGCAGTATTTACTACGATCAATAACGCCAAGTTCAGAAAGCAGGTTGGTCCGGGCGATCAATTAATGATAGAAGTTTTTTTGAAGAACCGCCGTTCAAAGCTTGCCGTATTGGAAGCGAAAGCATACCGTAACGGTGAATTAGCAACTGAAGCAGAGTTCAGCGCTGCAATAGTTGAGCGGGAAGTTATGGATGGGGAAAAGAAAAATTAATATTTTCGGAGTTTATTTTAGATATGAGTATTTTAATAGATAGTCGCGCAATAGTTAGTTCCAAAGCACAAATAGGAGAGAATGTAAAAATCGGTCCCTTTACAATTATCGAAGATGATGTTGTGATTGGAACAGGAACTCAAATCGGTGCGAATGCAATCATCGCAAATGGCGCGAGAATCGGAAAAGAATGTAAAATACATCACGGCGCGGTACTCGGCACACTGCCGCAGGATATAAAATTCCGCGATGAGGCAACCACTCTGGAAATAGGTGATCATAACGTAATCCGTGAATATGTTACCATGAACCGTGGAACACAAGCCAGAATGAAAACTAATGTCGGTAACCACTGCTTCATCATGGCTTATGTGCATGTTGCGCATGACTGTTCTGTTGGAAACAATGTTATCATCGCAAATGCTACCAACATGGGCGGTCATTGTGTAATTGAAGATCACGCGGTTCTGGGCGGCATTGTAGGCATACACCAATTTTCCCATATAGGTTGTCATTCCATGATTGGGGCATGCTCGCGGGTTACAAAAGATGTCCCTCCATATACCTTAACCGGTTCTGAGCCGTTAACTTTTAAGGGATTGAATGTAATCGGACTTAGACGGCGTGGATTTAAATCAGAAGCTATTCAGGCTATCGATCATGCATATCATTTAATTTATAATTCCCAGATGAATGTATCGCAGGCATTGGAAAAAATAAGGTCAGAAGAAATTGTGTTCGAAGAAGTTAAGCATATTATTGAATTCATTGAAAAAAGTAAGCGGGGCATCATCGGACGACGATGAAATGGCGATTTCTTGATACCGGATTTAATTCCGGCTCCTTCAATATGCATTTCGACGAACTGCTTGCCAGAAATTTTATTCCCGAGAGTGATACTACACTTGTACGAGTCTATGGTTGGAGTCCCCACACAATATCTCTAGGATTTAATCAAAACGAAAATGATTTTGATTTAACCAAGATTAAAAATGCCGGCATAGAGATAGTCAGACGACCAACTGGAGGACGTGCCATCTTTCATGCACACGAATTAACTTACAGCGTAGTAATTGCTTTGGATTCAACAGGACCACGCGAAATTTACCATGCTATCAACCGCGCACTCCTCACTTCACTCCAGGCACTCGGAATCAATGCACAACTATCTGCTGAAGATGAAAACTTTAAACATCACTACCAATCATCGAAATCAATTCCTTGTTTTTCATCATCGGCAAAAAATGAAATTCATTACGACGGGAAAAAGCTAATTGGATCTGCTCAAAGAAAATTCGGGAATGTAATACTTCAACACGGTTCTTTTCTGCTCGGAACGCAGCACCGTGAATTAACTGAATATCTTGCAGGCAATGTTTTAGAAGAAAAACGAAGTATCGAAAATGCCTTTATTTCAAAAACCATTGAAGCCGAAACAATATTGAACCGGAAAGTATCTTTTTATGAAGCAAAAGAAGTGATTAAAAAAGGCTTTGAAAGAGAATTTTCTATAACATTTGAAGAGATTGATCCAAAAACATTGGACATAACAAATTCTGGAAAGGTTGCTTAACATGAAAAAGGATAAACCGAACGGGAAAAAACAACGTGTTGTTACTACGAAAACCGTTGTAGGCATGAAAGAAAACGGCGAAAAAATTGCAATGCTTACTGCGTATGATTATTTAGTTGCGAAATATTTAGATCAGGTTGGAATAGATATAATACTAGTCGGGGATTCGCTTGGGAATGTTGTTCACGGATATGAAACAACGCTACCGGTCACCGTTGATGATATGATCTATCATGCAAAAGCGGTAAAGCGTGCAGTAAAAAATGCTTTGATAGTTGTGGATATGCCTTTTATGTCTTTCCAAACGAGCATCGATGATGCGGTCAGAAATGCCGGCAGGATAATGAAGGAAGTTGGTGTCGGTGCAGTTAAATTAGAAGGCGGGGCATACATTGCCGATATAGTAAAACATCTTGTCAAGATTGGAATACCGGTTATGGGACATCTCGGCTTGACTCCTCAAGCCATTAACAAGTTCGGTACCTATGAAGTTAGAGCCACAACGAAAGATGAAGCAGATGAATTATTGAGCGATGCCAAAGTACTTGCCGATTCGGGAATATTCGCACTAGTGCTAGAGAAGATACCTTCCGATCTGGCAAAAAAAGTAACCGATTCAATACCAATTCCGACGATAGGAATTGGCGCGGGACCGCACTGCGACGGACAAGTTTTAGTTGTTTATGATATGCTGGGATTGACAGAAGAGTTCAAGCCCCGGTTTGTTCGGCGTTATTCAGAGCTTGCAGATACAATGAGAGACGCATTCAAACTTTACATCGATGACGTAAAATCGAACACATTTCCAACTAAAAAAGAAAGTTATTAGGAGTATTTTGAAACTAAATCGAAATAAAAAATTAACAATTCTCGTCTCAAATGACGACGGAATAGATGCACCCGGAATTTTTGCCCTTGCACAAGAATTGAAAAAAATCGGAGAAGTAACAGTTGTGGCTCCCGATGAACAACGCAGCGCAGTAGGTCATGCAATAACAATGAATTATCCTCTGCGGCTTAAAAAATTCAATAAAAATGGAAAATTTTTTGGATATGCCGTTGACGGAACCCCCGCCGACTGTGTTAAGCTGGCAGTCAGAAATGTACTTAAGAAAAATCCCGATATACTGGTATCAGGCATAAATCACGGCTCTAATACTGCCATCAATATAATTTATTCCGGAACAGTTTCTGCCGCAACTGAAGGAACGGTTATGGGCATCCCTTCAATTGCAGTATCACTTACAACTTATGCTGAAGCTGATTTTAGATATGCCGCAAAACTAAGCAGACAGCTTGCTTCATTTATTTTAAAAAAAGGATTACCGAAAGACACGCTTCTCAATGTGAATATTCCGCCTTTACGCGAAAAAGAAATCAAGGGTATTCGAATTACCAGACAAGGCAAATCGCGGTGGGATGATACTTTCGAAGTACGCCGTGATCCTAATAACAAAGAATATTTTTGGCTCACCGGAAAGTTAGATGTTGTAGATACATCGGAAGAGACCGATTTGATTTCGATTTTCCAAAAATATGTTTCGATAACACCTATACATTTCGACCTAACGGATTACAAAGCACTTGCCGAAATAAAAACCTGGAAGATAGAAAAAGCACTAAAGCCCAAAAACGAAAAACGGTAAGATATTAATCGGGTTTAAGTAAAAATGCAATTACAATTACAGTCAGCCAGATATATTGTACTGCTTTTGCACTCCTTGGGCTCCATTCTTTAAGACCATGCCAAACGTATGCAACTATAAACATCACTCCTGTGAGGATTATAAATAATCCGATACTTTCCAAATAATTTAAAGTCGGACCAAAATATCTTATAAAGCTCCACGGATAAGTGTATCCGTAAACAATTAAAAGATGCACCACATAAACCAGCAGTGATTCCTGTCCGAATATCGATAAAAAAGATTTTCCGGAAAAACCTTTCCGAGTTTCATATTTCCATAAGCCGGTAAGCAACAATAGAACAATACCGAACCGCACAAAGAAAAATTCAGGACTTGCCTTCCAGAAATTATGTTCAGCGTACAAACTGAATGGTAGAAATTCAATAACAATTGAAACGACTATCGAAAATATGCCAAACATTGCGGTCAACAGGAACATTTTTCGTTCATTTTGATGTTCCCGTGCTTTGATAAATATAAAACCAATTAAAGAACCACCGATTAAAAATGCCGACCATGGGAAAATTGGGAATTGAGATTTGTATTGAGGTGTAAAGTATGGTCGGAGCCATACTACCGACTGGGAATAGTCAAAACTTCTTATGATTGGAGCAGAAAATATAAGAAATAGTCCGATTAAACCGGCTGCAATCATAAATGCATTTTGTTTTCTAAATATTGCGGCAAGCAGCGTTAATGCAATGAGTGTTACTGCAATAGTGTGCAGGATATCAACTTGAAAAAAAGATACCCATGCATTATTATCATTTAGGTTAAGCAACTTTCTAAATGAAAAAAAAGGAAGGTGGAGAGAATATCCGACAATCAAAATAAAAATAAGCCGCTGAATATATTTCCAAAAAGGGTTTTCTAAATAAACATATTGGTTCCATTTTCTGGAAAGAGAAATTGCCAATGCAAAACCTGCACAGAATAAAAACGAAGGAGCGACCAACCCATTAATAAATGTTAAAATTTTAAAGTTAGTTCCGTTTTTAATTTCAGGCAGCAATAATGCATTCACAACGTGCGTCTCAATCATCACGAATACCGCCCATCCGCGCAGAATATCTACAAAATGAAATCTTGAAGAAGCCAAAGAAATAACCGCAGAAATTATTATTTCTTATCTAATTTTTGGAGTATAATGGATTCTAAATAATCCAGCTCAATCGGCTTGGTAATGTATGCATCAACACCAAGCGTTTGTCCGTACTTCTGAGCTAAGAAATCGTCAACTGCCGTTAAGAAAAAGAAGACCGTCGGTGGAAGATTCCTCTTTTTCTTTACCTCCTGATACAGTTCAAAGCCATTCATCGGAGACATCCTCAGGTCTGCAATAATAACATCCGGCTCCTCAACTTTTAAAAGCTCAAGTGCATCGGCACCGGTCTCTGCAATTGAAACATTGAACCCGCGATCTTCCAAACCGAGTTTTAAAGCATGTAGGGCATTGATTTCATCGTCGACGTAAAGAATTTTGATTTTCGATTTCATAGATTTTTTGATTTTTCTTAAGTTCGCAAAATATTTATTTGATTTTTTGAAGTGCATGCTCGGTCGCCAGCAATAATGCATCTGCACTAACCATGGAACCGGTTGCTTTTTTCATCCATAAGTCGGGGGCAATTCTTCCTGCCAGTGCCATCCTTTCAAATTCCGGGCCAATAACGCCTGTTTTTTTAATCTGCTCTTCAATCTGGAATGCAATTAAATGTCCGATCGCATAATCCGGCAGATACATATACGAATCGATCATATGCGAATAAATTCCGAGAAGATATACATCGTTCTTTTTAAAAACAGGTGCATAATATTTATTCCATATATCTTTTGATATTTGGACCACGGCATCGCGCAATTCGGAAGGAGTACACTCGGGGTGATCATACATCCAATGCCAAACAGACATATCTATCAAAGAGACTCCTGCAATTTCGTACATCGCCCAGAAATCGTTTATTACTTTTAAAGCTGTAGCTTCAGATGACGGCGCCGTCAAGCCCAATAATTGAAGATCGTTATCCTGAAAAGTATAAGCAAGTGCTTCGGTAAATGCAGTATTCGGTACACCTTGCAACGACCAGTAATCTATATCATCAAGCGATAATACCTGTTCAACATTATGCCCCATTTCGTGTACCGCGATATTATATCCTTTATAATTCATTCCACCCTGCGCAACTCGTGTGCGTAAATGAGCCTTTGCACCTTTCATACCGGCTCCCATAGCATGACCTGAACCGCGTGCCGGATCAACTTCGATTCGTACTGCAAGGTAATCTGCTTTTTCTTTTGAAAAACCAAGCTTAACAAGCATTCCGGATATATCATCTTTGTATGCCTGAGGAGTGGGATATTTTTTCGAAACAATTTCATCCAACTGTGATTCAGAATATGACCCGCGCGATTTAAATCCATTGTACCAGATATCGAATGGTTCTAGAGATCGTCCCAATCGCTTTTCAATTATCTTGGCCACCTTTAAAACTAATGGCGATGTTAGAACCTGTTCAAACATCGATTTCACTCTGGATTCAGGAATCTCACGGTTTTCATTGAAACGCCGGTCAATTAATGTCGGAGCTGTTGGAGAATAGGCATCCACTTTACGCGATACCTTGAATGTTTTTAACAGTGTTGCATATCTTGTATTCGGCTCAGGATCGTTTGATACTTTCATCTGCGGATTTAAAACGATTCCGGCATCATTAACAGTTGTCGGCTTGACTTCATTAGAATAAGGGTTCCAATCCACAGCAGGATTATTAACTGCAACAGCGGGAATTGTTTGTGTAACAATTCTTTCCATCACCTTCTGAATCATTTTTTGTTTTGAAAGTCCTTTACCTGCATCAGCGTAATTTGCTTTCAGTTCATCACGTAAATTCCAATGCGATAATAGTCTCAATTTTGGTTGAAATAATCTTTCGCCCTTTGCATCGAGCAGGTGATGCATCCAGATATTATAATCAGAAATATATCTATCGGCATCTGAAGTAACCTGAGCAACTTCAAGATTCACGCTTGCAGGAATTCTTTTCGAAAACATTTGAACTAAACGGGCTTCAGCCCATTGCCTGCGCGACCAATTTTCTCCCACTGTTACCCGCTGTTCCAACGTTGTAAGCGGAAAGTTCAACAGCACAATAAAGGCAAGTTTGTTCTGGAATAGATCATCTGTAGTGTGTGCTGATGGATCGTATCCCGCAAATATTTCATCGTACGGTTCCACCGGACCAAGATCAAGATCAACTTGATTACGGAATTCTCTCCCAACTTCCTGCATGTGCCCGTAAAGTTTTTCAAGCAAATATTGGTAACGATTGAACATTATATCTATTTTGGACTGATCTCCTGCAAAATTAAGTAGAACGAATTCCTCGAATGAAGCAGCATCGCCATCCTCAGCACGCCAAAAATCGGCAACCTGTTTAAGTCCGAGCACAATTCTTTCTTTCTGGGCTTCTCCGTATTTCTTAAGAAGTTCACCTCCCATTTTTGCAACAGAAGAATTTAAAAATGACGGCGGTAAATTTTGCGATGAAATCTTTTGTGTACTAATTGAAAATAAAATTACCGATAGATAGATATAGAATCTGTTCATTGCCTTTTGCTCCAATTTGTATAAAATATTATAAAATCCGATGGCAAGAATTTAACTCAAATTTGGAAAGATTGCAAATTCATAAATATTGAACCTCACCTCTCTGAATGTTGGAAGCATATAATTAGCAAACGAATATCTCACATCACATATCGAATATCTGATGTTTGATATCAGTCGTTCGATATTCGAATTTCTGCTTTATCGCATTAGCACCATTTTCTTCACATCTGTGAATGCTGAGCCAGTCGAAGCACCTGATTGCAAGCGGTAGAAATAAACTCCGCTCGACATCTGGCTCGCATCCCATGCAACCTTGTAGCTTCCGGGTTTCATCTCTTCGCCCACTATTGTTGCCACTTCCTGACCGAGAAGATTATACACTTTTAAAGAAACAAATCCTCCGCCAGAGGCGGATCCGCCTTCGGCGGAGAAATCTGCAATCCGAAATTCGAATTCTGTTGTCGGGTTGAACGGGTTAGGATAATTTTGTGATAAAGAATATTTAACAGGTATTGACTCCGTTAATGGTATACCCAATGCCGACGAAGTTATGAACGATTTATCCTCTCCTTGCAATGTTCCGCTTGAATTCTGCGCAACAACCCGATAATGATATTTTGCATTTCCTTCTAATCCAAATAAAAAATCTTCCATCGGTAGATATCCAGCCTCGTTACCAACTCCTTGTATCGTAGTAGTGTTTCCGTATTCCGGTGTAGTGCCCCACTCAAACCAAGAATTTGTCGCTAAACCATTCGGATTAATTTGAGACTTCAGTTGTCCATGTTTCTGTCCCACTAATCCTGCCACACCAGTAATAGCCAAGGGTGCACGAGCAACCGGACAGGGACCTTGTGCAATTATTCGGATAACAGCAACGTCGGGATTTTCAATGCTGTAAGAATTGACTTCCTTCATATTAATCGTGTCACCAAATACTATCAAAGAAACTTTTCCAGAATACAGATCGCTTAATCCGTGCCATGATAAAATAACGGGATATCCCCTTTCATAATCAGTTTGAAATTTCAATTTATATGTATCGATCTGTGTTGGCGAGTAGTATTCTCTGATATCTGTGTATGTACCTAAACTCAGACATGAAACAAGAAATCTTGTATCAAAAGCATTATAAGGAGGCGGTGGGGGTAATTGCCACTCATCCAATTTGCGATCTTCGCAATAGGTCGCCATGCTGTGAACTCCAAACCGGCGGATATGAATCCTCTCCATATTATCACTGATTTTAATCGGAATGATCAATCCCTGAACTGAGGAATCATGTGATGTAATAAACGACGCTTCTTCTCCAAACAAGTAAGTATATGAAGTCCACAATGCAATCTTATATTTATAGACTGTATTTGGAATTAAACCTGTGAGCACAAAAGTTGTTTCCACCACACCTAATCCCGATCCCAGTTCTACTTTGCCGATATCAAGAAATGCATCCATTAGTGGGGCACCTCCGTCGAAGTAAAAATATGAGTCGAATCCATTTACTTTACTCTTGACGTATAACTTTGCAGATGTCTTGGTAATATCATAGGCATATGTTTTCAGTGGTATACTCAAGAGAAAACCGTTTGTCGTTGTAAATGTTGTATCATTGCCGTAAGTTATTCCAGATTCATTCTGAGAAACTACTCGGAAATGATATGTTGTCATCGGTTTTAGTTCATAAATTGATTTGGAAACTTGAATTCCTTCGCTCCAGAAGGAGGTTAATGGTTGTGTTTGTTTTGAATATTGAATCGATTCCCCCCATTCCATCCAAATGGTTGTCTCCGCACCGTTAGGAAGAACATAAGCATAAAGTTCGGCAGTGTTGCCAGTAATCTTATTAACGCTTATATTCGAAATAGTTGGTGGTCCATCAAAAGAATTTATTTTCGCCAACGCGATATGAAAGATACCTCCCAAGATTAATAAGATAATCGTGAAGATCGATATTTTTAATTGACGAGACATGACTTCCTCCAGAGTTAAAGATTGATAAATGATTTAGATAAAATGATCGATAAATTTCATATACACAATTAGAATATTGATTGCATTTTTATAATTTAAATCAAAATAATAGTTTTAATATTTTATGAACTGCTAATAATTATGATAATATGGGCTGCAGTTTATAATTATCTGAGTAAAACCATTTTTTTCACATCTATAAATTTACCCGCCCATAACCTGTAGAAATAAACTCCGCTCGCATATTTTGAAGCATTCCACTTAACATGATATCCGCCCGGATTCAATTTTTCATCTACCAATGTTTCTATTTCTCTCCCCATCAGATCAAAAACCTGAAGTTTTACGTTACTTTCATCAGCAATCATAAATTTGATTTCAGTTTCTGGGTTGAAGGGATTAGGAAAATTCTGATCCAGCGCGAATTTCTCCGGATACTGCTGAACTATTATATTCTTGTTAGACATATATCCTCCATTTGTTGTTTTTAAGATTGTTCCATAATCTCCGACTATGGTTCCAACATTACTATCCACCATACTGATAGAATATAGATTAAACGCGGTACCGCTCAACTCCTTCCGCCAGCTTTCGCCACAATTGGTGCTGTAAAAAATAATTCCGTCGTTCCCAACAATTAATGCTTTTTGATTACTTTCCATTGCTACAGAATTGAGCGGGGTTTTTGTTGCGATTTGTTTTGGGTTCCATGAATTACCGTCATCAGTCGATTTAAGTATTGTTCCGTTATTACCAACAATAATCCAATTGTTTTCAAAATTATCTATGCTTAATAGTGCAACGCTGGTACCGCTCTCACACGGCGTCCAATCCAATCCTCCATTTATTGTTTTGAGAATCGTTCCCCACGCACCAACAGCAATACCATTCAGATAATCTCTAAACTTAATTGAATAAATTGGCTTGCTTGTTGGGAGCTGCTGTCTCATCCAGGAAAATCCGCCATCAATTGTATGAAGTATTATTCCTTCTTCACCAGCACAATATCCAATTAGACTATCAAGAAAATATACTGCATTCAACATACTTTGAGCGCCGCTTTGCCGAAGGTTCCAATTCACTCCCCCATCTGAACTTCTTACAATTGAAGCGGGATAACCTACTGCAATAATTGTGTTATCATTTAGTGATTGAGCTGAGAGAAAAGGAAGTTTCATATAATCAAACATCGATCCGCTCAAATGGCGTGTCCAAGATTTTCCTCCATCGTGAGTATTTATTAATGTAGCATTCAATCCCGCGGCTACACCATGATCCGTCCCACTGAAAGATACACTCAACAAAGTATTCAGAGGAGCAGTTAAAGGAATTGTTTTATCCGGAATCCCGTTGCTGCATGATAAAAGATAATACTCTTTGTCTGCAATGCCCTTCGCAATCGCTACAGATGTTGAATTCTCGATCTGACATATAGTGATTATTTCGTATGGAATGGCTGTCCACTGGAACGTTGTACCACGGTCATTTGTTGTTAATACATTCCCTTTTTTTTCATAAAATATCGCGCTATTGTTTCCTGTTTTCATAACCTCCGTAAATATATAACTGCCATTTATAAAATTTTCTGACCAATCGATCCCGCCATTAGATGTATGTAATATTCTTGTGCCGCTAATGCCGATTCCATTACTTGAATCAAAATAAATTACTTTCCAAGGAGCGACAAAATAATTATAATACTTTTTCCATGTTACCCCGCCGTCGTTTGAACGGATTATACCGTTTCCCTGAATATTAATTGTATTATAATCAAGCACATGGATTTGGAGCATTTGAAAATCTGTTACATTATAAACTGTTGTCCACATCTCTCCTCCGTCTGTTGTTCTGCCTATCATACCTGACTTAGGATTTGTTTCATCAACTGCTATTATAATTCCTGTATTGTTGTCTGTAAAATTTATATCGATGATGTTGCAAGAAACAACTCCCAATTTTTCCACCCAGTTTATTCCGCCATCAACAGTTTTTAATATTGTTCCGTTTGCACCCACAGCAAAACCTGTTGTGGCATTAACGAATTTAATTGCATTCAAGAGCGAGGTTGTTCCACCGATATATCTCATAAGCTCCCACGACGCACCTTTATCTGTTGATTTGATTAACGACCCCGATTCACCAACTCCATACATTGTGGAATTTGAGTATGTAATTTTTTTAACTGTCGTAAGAACAGAAAAAATATTCTGACTTTCCCAGCTTGTAGCAATCGTATCGAAACATTCACCTTGAACCGGAATATTATATGGCGAGCCAATAAAATTACCCGTTATGGTAACATAACCGTTATCGTTTCCTTCGGAATTGGGTGAATAAGAAATTTCCACTCCTCTGCTTTCCTCCATCGGCACAGTGACTCCAGATTGCGTTATGTGGAATTTGGGATTTGAACAGATGATTGATGAAATAATGATCTCTTTGATTCCACTGTTTGATATTAAGAATCCCTTTTTATTGATTGAATTAACCGTAACAGCATCAAAATTTAAACGCTCTGGAAGAACGGAAAATCTTGGACGGTTGTCACCTCCTACCATTGTTCTGAGAATCAAACCACTATCGCCCACAATTATTCCTTGAAGCGAATCGAGCATAAATATTTTGTTTAAATCTTTTGTTGTTCCGCTTTCCATCGATAACCAATGCAAGCCGTAATCGGTTGTTTTCAATATTGCGCCATTGTCACCAATTATAAATCCTTCCTTTGGCTTAAAAATATCATAATCAGGATTCAAGCCGGGAGTTCCTCCCAAAAAGACATCATTAAAATCGGTGTTTTCAAACTTACGCGGTGGAAATTGCTTGGCAAAAATATTACCCCCAGTTTTTGTAAACGCTATGGCTCCGTTTTCACCAACTACCCAGCCAGTATCACGAATGAAAACACTAGCTTTGAAATTTCGCTTGAGAAACTCCTGGGGAGGTGATTTAGGCACCCAAACTTTGGGTGGAAGTGTCGCCAGTAAAATCGTTCCGGAATCTCCTGCCACCCAATTGATTAACATTTCTCGAGAAAAAATATCTCTTAAATTGTACGACAACCTTGTTGTTTGAAAGGGTATCCATGAATTACCCCGATTGGAAGTTCGTAAAATCAATCCGCTGTCTCCAACTGCGTAACCTGTTGATGAATTATATATCATCATCACATCATTTAAATTCTGCTTTGATGTATCCTGATTAGCTGTATTTAATATCTGGCTAATGAATTCACTCCCAACCTTTTTTATTTTCAAGATTGTTCCATGATTTCCTACAACAAATAAAGTATCAAACATCGCTACGCTAATACCATTGAGATTCTCAGAAATTCCGGTTGGGATAGACAACCAGGAGTCGCCATTATCAGAAGAGTATAAAATTGTACCGCTATCGCCAACAATGAAATGTCTTGTAATTGTTCCCTGGGTTTGATCTAAATATCTATAACCGGTAATAGCATTGAGATTTTTATTAGTGCCACTATTCAACGGCAGCCAGGCAGACTGAGAATTCAATAACGAACTTAATACCACTATTAAGATGCTGATTAAAATTATTTTTTTCATTTTCTAACTCCTCCTTCCTACTTCACTAAAATGACTTTTTTAGTTTCAATCGATCTCAAATGAGATTTAGCATCAAAAACCGATATGCGGTAGAAATAAATACCTGTCGATACACCGTTAGCGTCCCATTGAACATTATAACTACCCGGTGGCTTGCGTTCATCTATAAGTCGGGCTATCTCTTTACCAAGGAGGTCATAAACAACGAGCGAAACATCAGCCTCTGTAGGTAAGTCAAACCGGATAGAGGTTGACGGATTGAATGGATTTGGAAATGCATTATGTAAAGAAAATTTTTCTGGAATTTCATCATTAATCATTATTACGTCTAAAGGGATCTCACCGAAATCATTTAAAACATAATCAACTACCGACTGTGCGCTCATAGAATCGAGATAGTAAAGTGGAAAACTTAGGTAATATGCTTTTAGCGTTGAGTCCTTTGCACCTATTCCAATAGGTTGTCCGTTGCCGGTTGAATCAATTAATGTCGTCTTCATACGATACAAGACTCTATTTTCCGGAATTTGAGGAAACCTTTCAATCAATCCAATGGTGGTATCCTGTCGTGCAAATAAGTTGGGGAATCCTTTCTCGCCTTCGGCTCCTGCAAAGTTTGCAACATTACTGATTTCTGTCAAAAGATCAATTCCGAAGAGATCAGTCAGTAAATTAAGCCAATGAGGATAACTATCAAGTGTTAAACGTCTGCCGTGAATAAACAACTTTCCGCCTCCAAGTAAATACCCTTTAAGCAAGATCGGGAAGTCATAGATAACATTAGGTGGAGTATTTGCACATTCATAAGCCCAGACGATTGATGAGAACCGATTTAGATAATAAGCGGAAGAGGGATTAGTAATTGAGAACCATGGATAGTAATTTTCTGTATAATAATATCGTTTCAATAAAGTTTTATTAAAATTTCTTATTGAATCTGCCAGGGGAAAGTAAAATCCCGTATTGACAAGAAGAATTCCTGCATCTTTCCTCGTGATCTTCCCACTCCAAATACGAGTGAGAGGACTTAAGGCTGATGTTTTATCAACTGCCTCTAAATAATATTGATAGACAAGACTTGAATCCAGATTACGATCAACATAATTTGTGATTGTAAGTAAAGTATCGTTTAATTTTATAAAATTAATATCGGAGTCGATTTTTCTATAAAGATTATATCCGGCAAGGTCTTCTTCAGTATTAGGTGACCAATTCAAACGCATGTAATTATAACCGGTACCTAACACAAAATTTTTGGGCATCGCAGGAGGAATTAGTTTTCCACGAAGCGGTAAGGTTTTTGCACTTTCATAATTATCTTTATCAACACCGGAGATTATATACTCATATTCTTTATTTCCGATAACTGCCGTATCAAAAAATATTGTCCCCGCAACAAGTTCCGTGTTAATTTTTATAAATACAGAATCAGGCAGAACACGCCTATAAATATTATAACCTGCTATATCGGGATCGGAGTTAGCATCCCATTGAAGATTAATTGAAGTTTGCTGTCCGAAAACACGAAAATTCTTTGGAGCATAAGGTGCATTTGAAACTTCATCCGATATCGCGCTCCTGTTACCAATCTCATCGATAGCCCTGACTGCAAAATAGTGCCCGGTAGATTCAGGAAGTCCGTAGTATGTATGCGATAAACCTGCAACAGTCATGGAATCCGAATAATTACCGGATGATGTTCCATGATAAATTCGATATGCAACAACTTCACCGGTTGGTGAGCGTAAGATTTGATTCCAGGAAATCGTAATAGGTTTCCCGGTACCAGAATCGGCTATTTGAACTACCGGCATAATGAAACCACCGCTTTCATATATTCGCTGAGCTTTCCGAGCATTGTCGAGCATATTCGGTGTGCTTACTCCTGAAACCATAGCAAAAACCATTTTTAGTGTTTCTGCGGGTTGCACTTGAAAATCACCGAATGTGTAATAAAAGCGGGTGTCGGTTGGATTATTTGGATCTTGATCATCAGCGATCGACTGAGCTGGATGCATACCCCCTGTAATTAACCAATATATTAGTGAATCATTCGTTCCGGGATCAATATGTCCGGGTGTAGTAAAATCTGTCCACCAAAAATTTATATGAAGTGAATCAAATGTGCGAGAAGTACTTATCAAAGTAAATCCAAGAGGTGTTGATGGTGTATCTACAGGATTGTAAATATATCCGGTTCTCGTTAGATAATCATAAGCAGTACAATTATGCTCAAAGTATCTATCAGTATTAACAGGTCCTAAATCAGGATCTGCGAACATACCTACATAAGCATTCTGCCATGGTCTCTTACCAACATTAATAAAATTATACTCCAGGAAGACAATTGCATCACACGAACTGTTTTTCTCCCATGAATATGTTTTTGAAAATACCTTTAGCCCCATTGAACTATGACCTGGGATTGTTGGTCTTCTGAATGTATCGGTTGCAGAACAATATAAATCGTTCTGAGATATTGCCCCATAATCTTCATCAACATGAGGTTCGCCATGATCCGGCATATTATTTTTTTCAGTATAAATATCTCTATTATTTTTATAAGGATAGGTTCCATCTAGATTGGGATGACAAAAATCATATACCGCAGGATTAAAATTATCATCAGCAGGGTCCGGGTTTGATAGTGTATCGTAAGGTATTCCATCACAACTTATTTCTATCGAGTCAGGAAGTCCATCAGCCCCCACATCATCTGTCAATGGATTCCAATCACCATCGTTATCTAAACCGTCTAATTCATCTTCGTCGATTAAGCCATCTCCATCATCATCAACTCCTTTTCGATTCACCAAGATATTATTGTTAAAATAATATCCGTTGTAACCAATAGAATCATAGTTATTATTTCCTAATGAAGTTCTCCAGAAATGATCTCCCGGTATGGGTGGATATGTAGGTAATATTTCTTTCCTTGCGTCGGAACCATTATATCCCTCGGAAACTCTAATTACACCATCAATCCTTGCGCCGATCAACGGACCTGCGCCATACAGGTGCTCTATCATAGCACCGGCAGGATATTCGCACCCAATTCCATCAGGGGTTGATGCGGCTGATCCATCCCATGCCTCTAAACCTAAAGCCATCTGGTTACTTAACCAGACACGTAAATTAAATCCTTGTTTTATTCTTTGGGCATAATTTACATTGATATCAGAGGGATTTTGAAAATGATTGACCTTATATTTTTCCTCAGAGATAAGACCGAAATTTAAAATCATCATTGTGAAAATTAACAACCAACAATATTTTAAGAACCCCATGGTTCCTCCATTTTTAGAGTTAATTCAGAAAAGTTACATCGAATACCTCATTTATTGTATAAATAAAATTATTCAAAATCAATCAGGGAATCCCTGATTTTTAGGAAGGAGGTTTATAAAATGGTTGAATTTTGAAGAATTTAGAGGGCAATAAAAAACCCCCTGAACCAATTTAGATTCACGGGGGTTGATTAACTAACATCTATCATCCAATATCACATATCGGATACCAGATTTATCTTGCGAGCACCATCTTCTTGACATCAGTGAATTTTCCAGATTGCAAGCGATAAAAATAAACTCCACTCGACATCTGGCTTGCATCCCATGTAACCTTATAACTTCCGGGCTTCATTTGTTCGTTCACTATTGTTGCCACTTCCTGACCGAGGAGATTATACACTTTCAAAGAAACAAATCCGAAATCTGAAATCCGGAATCCGAAGTCTGTAGTCGGGTTGAACGGATTGGGATAATTTTGCGACAATGAAAATGACGACGGAATTCCACCGTCGGTTTCAGTCACACCCAGAACGATGGTGTTCGTTCCGCCTGCTTCGTAATACCGAGCAGCAAACTCTTGAAGATAGAGATTTGCAATCCGGTCATCTTTTACAATCACCGTGTTCTCATCATTCTTGGTTTCGGCTGAGTTCGACCAATTGTGCGAACCGGTTACGGTATATGCTGAACCGCTCAACACCTCAGCATCAACAATCGCATACTTGTGATGAAGCAAACCGCTTCCACCCTTCAAAAGCACATCGACACCATTTGATTGTAAATATGCATATTGATTCCCGGTATCGGTATTATTATCCATTACAACACGAGCAATCTTACCTGCATTCTTTTTGTGAATAATTGAATCGGCAAGATCCTGACGTGTAAATGTTAGAAGAGCTGCATTGATCGAATGTTCGGCTTTACCCAATGTTTTTCCAATTTGGACAGTGGTTCTATCGCTCGGACTGAAATAACATTCTACATTTTTTCCGCCGATGATAAATTTATGCGGAGTGTTATTCGTTTTGCGGGCACTAAAACGTGAAACTGATGAATTCGGTGTTAGTGTATTACTTCCCCACATTTCTTCGAACTCAACAGTGTAAGCCCCGGCAAGTGCAACATCCTGAAACTCGATTGCATTCTGACGATCAGATGTGGTGCCGGGATCTGTTAGATTCCACGAACCTGTCCATACCCAAACACTTTCCGGTGCGCCGCCTTTATAATCTATCACAATAAATTTATTATGCTGCAAACCGCTTCCATCATTTGCACCATAAAGATCAAATATTACCGGTATTCCATTGGTTGATAATGTTGACCAGGGGGCAGTGGTACGGTTATCATATTCTCCGATAACGCGAACATTCACTCCATGATTTTTTGCACCGATAAGAGCGTTAGCAATTGTAGCCCCAACAGTCCCGCTTAAACTGTAAATAGATGCATCGATGGAACGTTTTGCATTATTGATCCGGGAAATAAGTTTCGCTGCTAAATCGAAATTACCGAGTGCTGTTTCGCCTGAAGAGACAGACGTGTTGATGCTCTTGCTGAAATAAACATTGATCACTCCGGTTGTCGGTGCATCGGATGTTGTGCTGACAATAAGATTACCCGCGAAACTTGTATCGGTGCCGCTTGTGGAAAATGCTTGTATATTATAGATGGTTGCAACCGATAAACCGTTTAGCGGCACATAATGGTCTGTCTGCATTGTATCTGTATGTACTTCCACTACCCCAAGCTCGTACGCTGTCGTTGTCCCATAACGAATGCGGGATGTCCCCGGTGAGATCGTTTTCCATGTAATTGCTAGTGATGTTGGGGTTAATTCAGTTTCCTGCGGAAACTCCGCGAATAGCGGACCCTCAGAAATAATATCTTTGGTTGAGCGTGGCATAATTTGATAACCACCGATGAACGGACTCGTCGTCTTATATTGGCTGATCACTCCGATAACATCAAAAGCTCCTGCCGGTGCTACAACACCTGGAATATTCGTGCTCTCGTCTATTCTTATTTGTAATGTATCACTTAGAGAAGCACCGGTCAAACGATAATTCTTTCCACTCGTTCCACCACTCCAATTGGCTACAACGGTACCATTTAATTCAGTAACTGTGACACCATTTAACCGGACAAGTTGACCCTCGTAATTTTCTATACCTCCAATCCCATCGTTGTTTACCTCAGAGGGAGTTACGACAATTGGATCAACAATATTCCCTGTACTGATGATTGAATGAAGAATTGGCAATTCAATCTGGTTCAGCCCACTAAATTGAGTTACCTTACCACTCACTAATATTTCGTCACCAATATTGACAGTTGAAGAAAAGGGAACATTATAAATCGACATACCGCCGGAATTATCTTGGATGTAACTCGGGCTGGGAAACTGATTGGAAGCAGTGATAATACCCCTGACTGTAACAAGTTCCCCGACGCGAGTCGCTACACCGTTAGCGTCGTTTACTTTTGTTTCGGCAATTGGAATAGGGGCGCCATATACGGTCATGACTGGAATTGGTGAGACGTCACCGTATGATCCATTGATACCAGATTGTAGTTTTATTTTGTAATATCCTGTGTACATCGGAGTTATAACATGCGGTATTGTAATGGTAGATGAATCCGATGAGAAAATTATGTCGGTGAAATATATAGTATCTCCCGAAATACTCTTCACTGCTGTCATATCGGTAAAGAATACACTCGCTGTATCTTTCGACCAACCAAATGAAGCAGGAATGATCAACCGCAGATTGTTTACATTGAAACTAATATCGCGGGTGTAAACCATAGTAAGCGTCGTATCAACATTACCATTGACAACGATAGGACTAAATGATACACTCCCTGATCCATCGGCGCGGGCACGTAACAGATTGAGCCAAGCGATGTTCGCAGCTGTATTACCTGTGCCTCGTGTGATTGTGGCTGTATTCTGCGCCCAATTAGCCGTGTTCGTTAATTGACCAACGGCATCACCTGTAAATGCGGTCGCAGTACTTGATGTCGCAGAGGCAGTGAAATGGACCTTGGGATCAGGTAAACTCGACGCATTATTCGCTCCCCACGATACACCGAATATATGAAGCTGAGATGCATTCCGAATCTCAATTGCCTCGCTACTTCCCGCCACTGAAAAAACATTACCGCTGAAATATGTGGCGTTATTAGACTTAATAGTAAGAGTATAATCACCCGGATCTGTATCTTCATTGAATGTATTTTCCGATCGAGCAACGACTATAATCGTACCGGCTTTCAAACTACTCCATATTGAATGAGTAGAAAATACTAACGGAGTTTGGGCACTTCCGCTACTTGAAAAATCGCGGATATCCCATCCCCGCACATCGAGTCCGTCTTGCACTACCAACAGTTCGATCCATTCGTCTGTGCTACTTGAATTATAAATCTCGTTTATGATGATCGATTGACTAAAACAGATCATCGAAAAGAGAGCGAAAAAAACGAAGAAAAATGAAATACGATATAGCTTCATGATGTTTTCCTTTGAAAATCAATTGAAATATGGAATTATTCGGGCAATTATGTTGTTAATGTAAGAAATTTCCAAACAATTAAATAATTTTCTAATCGCTAAGTTGAATTCATCTATCTTTCTTCGTATTATCTTGCAGAGGATTTTTTTGGACACCATAGATAATAATACAGAAGCTCACCCATATAAATTCATCATGAACAAAAATGTTCATGAAACGCAATTTATTCCTAAATTTTCTCATCAGATATTGTTCTTTTTGTTTCTTGGGATTCTTTTCCTTACATCCTCAAGCAGGAGCCAAATATTTTCGTGCGACCTCAACTGGCAACCGACAGTTCAACTTTCGCGCGATTCGGTTATATCCTTAAACCCAAAAATTTCTGTCAATGGAAGCGGAGTTCATATCATCTGGTTCGGCATAGACACTCTCGGAGGTTTAAACGGATCTGGTATCGTGTACTCGCATAGTTTTGATAATGGTCTTACATTCTCTGAACCGGTCACAATCGTTACTCCTGAAGCAGCGTTCGGTCCGGGATATATAGCCCAATCGGGTTATAATATTTTTATCACTTTCAACGGGTATATTGGCGGAGTATTTGGAATAGGTTACATCAAAAGCTCAGATGCAGGATTTTCGTGGAGCAGTCCGGTTATACTTCGCAGCAGTTCTCAACCAAAATTTATTGCAGCGTACGATTCGGTAGTAATTATTCATTATGGTGACCAAAAACCATCTTATTCCGGAATGTTGCGAAGCGGGAATTACGGTTCCACATGGAGAACTGCAACAACCAGCATGCAGCCGCTTAATGATGTTTGGTTAACTTCAAGTTTGTATCACGGAGCCGGAGCAATTGCCTCCACACGCAGAACCGATGTTGGCTATTACTTTAGTCCGACCGGCGGTAGTTCGTGGTATGGTCCCGAGTTAATTTCGTTGGAAGATGCTGTTTCCTCTCTTTATCCGAAAATAGCTGTTGACGAAATGGATGAAAAATATTTTGTGTGGAATGATTCCGGAGCAGTTATTTTCCGGCGAAGCAACGGTTTGGATGAGGAAGAAAACATCAGATGGAATCCACAGAAAAAATTGCCTGCAAGCAGAGATGCAATATTTCCGGATTTAGATTATACAGAAGGACTTCTTACCGTGATATGGGATACCCAAGCGGGCGATTCATCAACAATTGTATTGCAGCACAGTACAGATAAAGGTGAATCGTTTTGTGATCCGTTCTATCCAGCAGGTAATTATCGTTCTGCCGAACCTGCAATGAGCATGCAAGATAATACACTTAGTATTGTTTGGTCCGGCAATGTAGATGGAAATGGAGAGATATTCTTCCGACGAGGTATTTTCCCCGGTGAAACCAGACCAAAAGCAACAATGTTAAAACAAAACTATCCAAATCCATTTAATAATTTTACAACTATCGAATATGAAATCACCCGTGAGGGGTTAGTCAAACTGGAGGTTTTTGATCTTTTAGGAAGAAAAATTGAAACGCTTGTTCATGATATTCAGAAGCCGAGACGATACAGCGTGAAGTTTAACGGTTCAAATCTCTCAAGCGGAGTTTATTTTTGCAGATTGCGAACCATTCAATTTGCAGAAACAAAGAAAATGATTGTGTTGCGTTAATAATGCAGAAGTCCGACTTCTTCACCGTTTCTCACACGCAGAAGTCGGACTTCTCGCTCGATGAACTCATTTTAAATATTTCAGAGGAAAAGTTAGTATGATATCTTCCTCAAATCCCTTTATCAGCAAATAGATAGATTCAGATTTTGATAAAAAATGATTGTCTCCAGCCCTTAAGTTAAACATTACAAATAATGTTTCCTCAGTTGTTAACATGGTATTCTTTTTTCCCCACACATATTTAGGTTTAATTGACCGAGATTGGTCGTTTGTTAAAAAAATATTTTCCTCCAGCCTCGATATCTCAGGTGTATAAATTTGGTCGGGTGAAACAAGCGGCATCCAAACAACGGCGCCACCGACTTTTACCTGCATCATAGAACCTGCACTATAGTATGCAAGATTGGTAATCGATATCATGAACATCAGCGAATCTATTTGAGTTTTATCCTTGAAATAATTTCCTTTGCTATCCACTATTTTATTTGAAGTCCAATCGTAGTATAGCCCGGCATTGTATTTCATTAGCTCATCGACGTCGATTTTATATTGATCCATTGTCCATTTTCTGACCTCATTTCTATTCCGGTAAAGTGCAAGTATGACGGATGGATAATATGGAGTTGCAATAATTTTTATATTCGTTCTGTTGTCGAACAAATTATGGGAAATAGCATTTGAAAGAATCAAAAGACATTCGTTTGAGTTCCACTCGTTAGGTGGTTTATCATAAGTTTCCTTTACAGAAAGGCAGCCTTCCAAAAATAAAATAAGTAGTGAATAAATTATTATTTTGCTTTTCATTTTATCTTTATCGAAAGATAATAATGGTTGTTCTAAATGAAATCACGAAAATATTTTTTAAAAAGTTATTCGCTCTTAACCTGTGAACTATCCAGAACAACCATCCGAATATTAATCCTCTACCCTGCACCAGTTTTTGCAGGTTGTTATGCCATACGGGGCTTGGCAAGACATTGTTGCACACAATTCAGGATTTGATGCGCAATATTCACAATCACATACAATATTGCACATTCGTTGGGCCCAAGCCACGTCTGTGTTAATTATTGTCGCTACTGCAATAATTGCGACGAAAGAAAAACAGATCAAGATTATTTGAAGATATTTCATATACCCTCCTTTTATGGTTTATGATTTAGTTATTTATATCGATGCTCTTAAGGCATCGTTTTAAAATTTCTTGTTTTTGGTCGGGCTTCAATTCACCCACCCACACTCCTTCAATTACTCCATTTTGATTTATATAAATAGTTTGAGGTACGTTTGATATTTTATAACTTCTTCTGAATGTTGTATCAACAGCAACGGAACCGGTCCGTAGATCATCGGTCTGCTTTTTCAGAAGGTGTTCTTTCGTTCTCTCAATGGTATTAATCGATAATCGAAGTACATTCAAATTTTTATTTTTAACCTTATTGTAAATATCTTCCCAGAGACTCCAGTTTTTCTCACAGTATGGACATGTTATTGAATAAACAAATAATAAAATGGACTTTCCATTTGGATGGTAACGTATTGTGTCAATATTACCATCTATTTTTTGGTAAAAGAATGATTTTACGGTATCATTAATCACGAGAGGGTCAGGAGTAATAATTTTCGACAGGGTGCTCATTTGCGATCTTAACGCACGGTTTTGCAAGGCAAGCACTACAACTTCTACAAGCAAAAATATATTGACCACGATACTCAGTAATTGAATCCAGCCTATCTTTTTATTCTTGAACATCTGACCTCCTTCGACTTACTATTTTATCAACGCTCATTTTCTGATTTATATCTTGATATACAACTAAACTGAATATTAAAAATATTACATCTCTTAGAATAAGATATACATCTACTTTTTCTTCAACAATTGAACCGAAACAACCACAGCCGACAATATCACCAGAAATTATTATTGGAATTATTGCCGCTATAAATACGAGCAGGAGAATTGAAATAACAAACGAAGCAAATTTAATCCATAATCCAGCGACCATCATAACACCAGCAAGCAATTCAACCGTTGAGATCATTAATGCAAATGGTACAACTAATGGTTCAGGTAATACGTTGAAGCCACGCAAAGAATTATAAAAATTTGTTGGATTTAATAGTTTAATGATACCGGAGAGACTGAAAACCACCCCTAAGATGATCCTAATTACAGCAATTAGAAAAGGTAATATACCCGCTTTCACAATTTTTTCCCCTCTATAAAAAATGTACTTGAATTTAATTCTTTTTTTTATTATTGTCAAGTAGATAAAATGTATTATCATCTGTATTTTAATAATTGGGAGTTTTATGAAGCGGATTGTTGTATTTGTTATTTTCTTTCTCTATTCGGTTTGTCTATCGCAAAATAAAATTTTAGTCTCACCTGAGGGAGAAGTTTTACCTTTATCAAAGGTTAAAACTTCATCTCAAATAGTTAAAGAGTACAAACAACCAAAAGTTAATTGTAATAAAAGTGGGATATTCGGTTATCCTGTAAATATAGAAGAGATAGATTTAGAACATGATATAGCAGGTTTTGGTCATCAACAGGTGATGGCTACCCGCTTCGAAGCTCCGGCTGATGGAATTATTGAAAGTATTTTTTTTGTAATCGTTCCTTCTCTGTTTCATTCATATGTTACTTACCCTGTGACAATAAGAATAATGAATTCCAATCTTTCACCTAATAATAATTGCGGCACACCACAACACAATAATTATTGGCCCTATGGTTATTATTTAAGTTCTCGCGACCCAGACATGGGAATTTCACCATTCAAAGATCAAGCAACAGACACAAACTGGATTAACACTAACCAAGATTCAACTTGGGATCCAATAGGAGACCCGATATGGGGATGGACAGGTTTTCCGATAGACATTTTATCGGATCAAAGCATACACTTAATCGAGCTTGATCTAGGAATTTTAGATTATCCGGTATTAAAAAAAGATCAATCGTTTTTCATATGCATCAAAAATGAATCAACTCATTTAAATCCTATTATAGGTGATTTTGCTGGCTATCCCATTCATGACGAATCGATACCTTGGCGCTATTTAAAATTTTTAGAACACGATTTTCTTCAATGGGCTCCGAGAGGTTGGGTTGGAATGAATTGGAATGGACCAGCCTTTTGGTACACGATGACATTAAATTATCCCTACCCCGAAATCATACCAACAAAATCATGGCTTCAAAGAGCAAAATTAGATTTCGAACTGATTGAATTAAACTTAATGAAATTCTGTAAACCTGAATACTTGGACAGCGCCGGTATTGCAGGCGTTTGGGTGGATTATAATTTTAACGGGAAAGGATGGGATTCTGTACCGGCAGTTATTGTTGGAGATACAATGTACGCTGTTACTCTGCCCGGTCAACCGGCAGCTACACTTGTTGAACTTAAATGCAGAGTTGTAGATTCGTCAGGTACTGTAAAACAGCAATATTCATACTCATACAGCGTAGCAGGTTTAGATCAAAATGGTTTTGTTGCAGATACATCTGCCTCTTTTGACTGGGTTGAGTTAGGCAATACAGATCTTTGGATAGATTATAGTTACTACCGCCTGCGAACCAACGAGCATTCATCGTACGAATACATAGACGATGGCACCGCTCAACATATTGATATTGGATTTGATTTTAATTTCTTCGATAAACCAACAAGATATGCTTTCATCGGAATAAACGGCGGTATCGCTTTGGGTGAAACAATGCACGACACACTTCACCTCAACAGCAACGATTACTTCATGATGTGGGATATACCGTTTTCTCAAGTTCAACCAACGGGGATGCCGAAGAACTTCATAGCCCCCATGTGGCTTGACTTTAAACTATTATCAGATTGGTTCAACTGCGACAGCGGTAAGATATATTTCAAGAAAGAACCTGATAGATTTATTGTCCAATGGTTAAATCTGGGTAACTGGGTTAACGATACAGATTGCACATCGAGCTTTGAGCTGATACTTGATAACTATGATAGCAGTATTACATTTCTATACAACAGTGTCGGCTGGAGTAACTTAGCAAAATATGCCACTATAGGATTTGAGCAGGATACAACAAGATGGTTAAAGTTATACGGAAGAGATTTCCCTGAGCAATTCATACCGAAGAACGGACAGGCGATAAAGTTCAAGCGTAAAACAACGGTTGATGTAAAAGATGAAAAACAATTGCCGAAAGAGTTTGCTCTAAACCAGAATTATCCAAACCCGTTTAATCCATTAACAACTGTCAATTATCAATTGCCAATTGCTAATTGGGCAACAATTAAAGTTTACAATATTCTGGGAGAGGAAGTGGCAACTCTGATAGATAGGATTGAGACTGCGGGATATAAGTCTGTTATTTTCAATGCCGGTGATTTACCGAGTGGGATTTATTACTACAAGATCGTTTCAGGTGAATTTATTGATGTGAAGAAAATGATCCTGCTTCGATGACTCCTTGGAGGATAAATTTTTGTGAGGTAACTTGTAAGACCTCCGGTTTTTTCGTTGAAATCAAATTGTAAAAACCGGAGGTCTACAAAATAAATATTATTTCATCTTCTCAATCGTGTTGATTTCGCGGAGAAGATCTTTTTTGGTAAATCGCGATTTACTCATGATGGTAGAAATAAATCCCTGCATCTGCTCGCGTGTATCTTCATCGACTTCCATAGAAGTGAGAATGATAATAGGCGTGTTCCGTGTTTTCGCTTGTTGTTTAAGTTGATAGGCAACATTAAATCCCGATATGTCGGGCATAATCAAATCCAAAATAATCAGATCGGGTGTTTCGGAAAAAGCCAATTGCACTCCGTCTTTTCCGTTCATCGTTTTAATAACATCGTAACCTTCCGCTTCCAACATAACCTGTATCAATTCCGAAGCGTTTTTGTCGTCGTCTATAATTAAAACTTTCGGATGCTGCTTTTGCTCGATGTTACGAAGCGGGATTTTCCGCAGGGCGTTCAGAAGCTCATCTTTATTCACGGGCTTAACAAAATAATCAACCGCGCCCATGCTGAAACCGAGTTTCTTTTCATCGGTAATCGAAATGATGATAATAGGAATATCTTTGCAGATAGGATGTCGTTTCAATTCCTTCAATACCTGCCAACCGTCTTTCACCGGCATGATCATATCGAGAGTTATGATTTGCGGTTTCAGGCGCTTCGCTTTTTCCAATCCTTCTGCCCCGTCTTTTGCAACCTCGGTTCTGTATCCTGCTTCCTGCAGATACATCTGTATTAGCTGACTTGCCTGAGCGTTATCTTCGATGATAAGAATAAGCGGTTTCTCACCTTCCGGCATTGCGAGAGGTTGTTCATTCACAACGCGCAACAGTTGATCTGCTGATTCTACTACTTCGCCTGCAAGAACCATTGGTATCCGGAAACGGAATGTTGTTCCTTTTCCCCATTCACTATCAACGGTAATATGTCCGCCGTGAAGTTCAACCAACCGCTTGGTTATTACAAGTCCAAGACCTGTTCCTTCTTTCATTCCTTTTGAATTTTTTCCCTGCGTGAAAGCATGGAACAACCGTACCTGATCTTCGGGTTTAATTCCAACCCCTTCATCTTTAACGGCTATTTCTATCTCGTTGACAAATCTTTTTATAGCCACAGTTACAGTGCCGTTATTATGGCTGAACTTAACTGCATTTGAAACTAAGTTCATTAAAATCTGTTTAAAACGTGTTTGATCTACAACTAACTGCTCAATATCATGACCGATTTCAAATTTCAAATTGAGATTTTTTTGTTGTATCACTTGTTGCATTACACGTTGAATACTTTCGCTGAAATACGAAACAGGATATGCTTCTATATGAAGCTCCATTTTACCGGCTTCGATCTTCGAAAGGTCGAGTATATCGTTGATTAAGCCCTGCAGGTGCTTGCCGCTCTCATGAATATTCTTCATGAAGTCGCTGACTTTTTCACGGGGCAGGTTTTGCAATTCGGTAGTTAATATCTCAGAAAATCCTACGATGGCATTCAACGGAGCCCGCAGCTCATGGCTAAAGGTAGCAAGGAACCTTTTTAATGTTTCGTTCGCATCGTCGGTTCTTTTCTTTTCGTTTTCAAGTTCTATATTCTTGATCGTGATTTCATCCATCAATCGTTTTCTGCTCATGCCGATGGCGAGTTCGTTAGAGATAATGGATAACAATTTTATTTCGTCACGGACATAATTATCGACTTTAGGAGAAAGTACTTCTAAAATTCCCTGAAGCTCATTCTGCACCATCAATGGAATAGAAATCAGTGTTTTAAGTTTTAATTCGTTGGTCTCGCCTAAAAAATATGCCGCAATTGTACTACGGGCAAGCTCATCGGTTACAATCGCTTTGCGCGTCAGAGCAGTTTGAACTGCAATGGTGTCTGTTTTTTCATCAACAATCTGGTGTTCAACATCGGGATTAACTCTAACGTCAACCAGCGAGGGAGCCATTAAATGAAGAAGTCCCGATCTCTGCTCGTAACGGTAGATACAAACAAACTTCGGCGGGATTTCCATGAATTCCGCTATGCGTTCGCCTGCGTTCAGGCATAAATCATCCAAGTGCGGCGCGACGTTTATAACATGGGAAACCTCCATCAGCATTTCTTTTTGCCGCTGTTCTCTTTTTTGATTTGTGATATCCTGGAAAAAAACTGAAATGCCATTATCGGTCGGATAAATTCTTATATCATACCAAGATTCAAACCGTTCATCACGATAACATGTTTCAAAGCTTTGGAACGTTTTAGTCTCCATGGCAATACGGTATTTTTCACCAAGCTCTGCATCTTTGGCATTCGGAAAAACTTCGAAGACATTTTTACCCAAAACATCATCTCTTTTCAATCCTGTGCCATCTTCGGCGGCACGATTCCAGTAAGTAAACCGGTAGTCACTGTCTAAAGCAAAAAAACCACCTGAAATACCTTCTAAAATCTCGACGTATTTAGTGGAAGAATCCATGCTACGTTCCTATAATGTTCGAAAATTTGAGATATGGGCTTGAAGTTGCCCTGTTGGAAATTGACAAACTGAGGATAATCAATTTTTAAATAAGATGCAAGTGCTATTTTAAAGAAAGAGTTTAGGAGAAGCGATTAATCGTTGATAATACGTCATCGGATAAGTTATCCACAAAGTCTTCAACACTAAAATCGTTGAAAACAAAGAAATTTCAATAAGTTTATTTACATTGTCCACAATAAGAATATTTAATAGGAAAAGATTAAAAATTTCAAATATTTACTAAAAACATCAAAAAAAGATTAAAAAATATTATCACCCCTTCATAACTGCAAGTGGGACTAATTTTGCCACCTTTTTTGCAATTCCTGCTCCATGCACAACTTCTACAACTTCACTTACATCTTTGTACGCATTGGGATTTTCTTCAGATAATCCCGATTTTGTTTCTCCTCTTACAAGAATTCCTCTTGATTTCATTTCTCTCAGTAATTCATCTGCATCAGTTTCTTTTTTAGCCTGTGTTCTGCTTTTCGATCTGCCGGCACCATGACATGAAGAACCAAAAGTTTCTTTCATCGCATTTTCTGTCCCGACCAAAACATAAGAGCAAGTTCCCATACTTCCCGGAATCAAAACCGGCTGTCCAACCGATTTATATTCATCCGGCAAAACGGGATGTTTTTTTGGAAATGCCCGCGTTGCACCTTTACGATGCACTAATAACGATTTCAACGATCCATCAACTTCATGTTCCTCAAACTTGGCAATATTGTGGCAGATATCATAAACAATTTTTAGATCACCACTGCCGATAATTTTTTTGAACACGTCTCTTGTCCAGTGTGTTATCATCTGCCTGTTCGCGAAAACGAAATTTGCCGATGCTGCCATCGCTTTAAGATAATTCTGCCCTTCAATTGATTTAATAGGAACAGATGCAAGTTGACGATCACTCACGTCAATCTTATATTTCTTCATACCACTCTGCATTACATCGAGATAATCTGTACAAACCTGATGCCCCAATCCTCGTGATCCGCTATGGATTAAAACAACTACTTGATCTTTATAAAGAGAGAAGCATCTTGCGGCGATATCGTCATATATTTCGGCTACAACCTGGATTTCGAGGAAATGATTTCCCGAACCTAACGTACCAAGCTGATCATGCCCGCGTTCTTTAGCACGGGAACTTACCAACGATTCATCAGCCCGTTCGATTTTTCCACATTCTTCAATTTTATAAATATCTTCTTCATTTCCATAATCATTTTTAACCGCCCATTCAACACCCTGCTGTAATACTTTATTCAATTCAGATTTACCGGCACTCAATTTTCCTTTTCTGCCTGTACCACAAGGAATATCTTTGAATAATTGATTCAGCAATTCATCTAATTTCGATATTATATCTTTTTTCTCGAACGGCGATCGAAGCAACCGAACCCCGCAGTTGATATCGAAACCAACTCCTCCGGCAGAAACTACCCCATCCTCAATATCGGCTGCAGCCACACCTCCGATGCAAAAGCCATATCCCTGATGAGCATCCGGCATGGCAAGCGATTTTCCTACAAAACCCGGCAGAGTGGCAACATTTGCAACCTGATCAACGGTTTGATCTTTTTCGATTTGCTTTATCAACCGGTCATTCGCATAAATTAGACCATCTATCTTCATCCCTGCCTTGCTGGTTTTCGGGACTAAATAACGATATTCATCTATCTTTTTTATCATGTTATTTTTTTAAACAGGAGATTGACGACATCATATATCTAAGTAAACTCTGATCAAGCATTTACCTTTTTCCTCCTGAATTAATATTTGATGATAAGTTACTGCCTTCACATCGGTTTTTGTTTTATGTTTTGAATCGGAAAAATATTCACCTTTAATCTCCGCATCAAGAGAAATATCGTCTATTGAATTGATTTTAATTTTCGATGGTAAATATTTCTTTCCATCATACAGATAAAGAATTTCGGATAACCATTTTACCAGCAGGTGTTCTTTGTCTTCTGCATCAATTTGAATATGCATCGGGATATGCGGTTCTATTGTTGAATCATCAACAATAACCGAAATAAGTCCGTAAGCCGAATGAATAAACGCATCAGCAACTGTTTCTCCAATTGCTTCTATGCCGATATCAGCAGGATGATCGAGAAATTTATATCCGTTCTTCATTAAATGAAGATAAGAATTCAGATTTGCAATCGCAACGGTTTAAAGCGAGGGACCGATGGAAAAATAGAATAGAACCGGACCGACCGCAACCGGTGAATTGGGTAGATTTTTGCGAATGAAAAAACTTTGTCCTGCGCCGAATGAGGCAGGACCCAAGGGAGTATCTAATGCAATTTCGACTCCAAGTCCGTGCCTGAAATTACTGAATTTTAGTTCTTCGGGTACAAGGGATATTGTCCCAAGATCGTAACGTAATTTCAGGTAAGTATCAAAAATCAATTTGAACGGAAATCTTAACCTATACTCCAAATTCCCAAGAAAAACTTGTCTACCACGGCTATCGTCTTCCCTTAAACCCAAAAACGACTGGAATCCGCCTAAGCTGTATTGTTCGGTGATGGGTAATGTTTGATCTGCAAATCCGAAAGTTATTTTTGCTTTCAGTGTATGCTGAGAAAACGCTGTAAAATAGTTTTCGTAAACAATACCTATTTTACCAAAGCCGACCTCACTTCCGATTTTTTTGGATGCCGATTCGAATGTAATAACGAACATCAATCCTTTTGTCGGGAACGAATATTTATCTTCGGTGTCGATTGTGCTCTGGAATTTAATGCTTACAAATCGTTGACTCAACGGCGAATAACCATCCCCTGAGATTGAATGAATTTTTTGTTTTTCCCATCGCAATGTGGTTGTGAGATTTCCCAATCGAGATACATGACTTCCAAACATCAGCAATGCACCCTGTCGGGCATCGCGATACCTTCCCTGCTCTATTCTTTCCCACCTTTCGGATGAAGTTTCGTTTGTATAAGCATAAGTAAATACATCTCTCGATGTTGTGTATGCTTTCAGATTGAATGTAAAATAAGAATGGAAGATTCTATTCACAGTATATTCAGCTTTTGCAAACCAATCTCTATATCCGTATCTGAGGACCATTCCTAATTCTTCCCACGCACCCCTAAAATTCCCATCGCGGCTTCCTACTGTCGCAACAATTCCATGCTCATTATCGGCATTAAAACCGATTCGTATCAGTTCCGAGCTTTGCTCTTTCACATTTAGAATAATCACCGGCGAATTATCAACATACTTCACATCCATGAAAACATATTCAAATAAGCCGGAGCTTTTAATATTTACAATTCCTTTTACTGCTTTGTCGATATTAAAAACATCTCCAATTTCCAGCGGGAATTCCCTTCTGATTATATAATCCCGTGTGCGCGTATTACCGTTATATTCAATTCCGCCAATAACACCTTGATTGATGATAAATGATAATACACCGTCATCATTAATATTAACCGAATCAATCTTTACTAATGAATAACCGAGAGATCTGTAACGATGAAGTAGTCTTTCCTTGCTTTTTATTACAATACTATCTGATAATGTATGTCCGATGCAATCTTTTGTGCAATTTTTTATTATAGAATCTGATAATAATGTATTGCCGGAAAAACGAATCTCCTTGATGATCATTTTCCTTAGTAGATTGATATCTATGAAAGTTGAATCCCATGTTGTTTTTATGATTGCTTTTAAATCGGAATTTTTCAATTCGTAAGAAACAGAATCTATAAATCTATGAACGTCGGATACGGATAAAGTTCCATCTTTACCATTTTTATCAAAGAATATTTTAATCTCTTTTAGAATTTCTTGATCGTTTGATGAGAATATAATATTTTTAAAAATTGTATCAGACAGATAATTTCTTTGTGACGATTTTTCTCCTATCAAACGGTAAATTTCATCAATACTTTTATCCGCCGAACGCTCACCTTCAGCAATCAGGGAATCCAGATTGGAAAAGTCGGAAACTATTCTCTCGCGTGTTTGAGGTTTAATCACAATATCTGCAAGCTTAAGTTGCTCACGGTTCGATTCCTGCATCATGATGGTCATGATCTGATCGGCTATTTCCCACGGAGCTTTCATCTGTTCCTGATTACGCATGGAACTGGTGGAATTTACAACGATAACAACATCGCATCCCTCTGCTCGAGCAACATCCACAGGAATATTAGACCGCAATCCTCCATCAACCATAACCATTGAATCTTTTTGTATTGGAGAGTAAAGAAGCGGGACAGTAACACTGGCACGTAACGCTTCTGCCAAAGATCCACGGTCCAGTATTATCCTTTTTCCTGAAATTAAATCTGTTGCAACTGCCCGGAATGGAATTTTCAGATCATCGAATGACGGATCGGGATGATAGATTGACTGCAATGCGAGGTACGAAAAAAAATTTAGCAATCTTTGACCGCCGGAAATTGATGATGGTATAATCGGTTCCAAACCATCAAATCGTATAGAAAAATAACCTTCCTGCTGAGATTGTTTCTGCCCCACAAACAAATCGCTCCTTTTAGTTTCTTCTGTAAAAGAGAGCAATTCAGCCCAGTCGGTGTGAAGGGCAATACTTTCAATCTCGGTTGTGGTATAACCCGATGCATATAAACCGCCGACAACAGATCCAAGACTGTTCCCAACAATCAAATCGATATTGATACCATGTTTCTCAAGCGATTTAAGAACACCGATTTGAGCCAGCCCTCTCGCTCCGCCGCCGCTCAATACTAATCCGATTTTGGGTTGATTAAAAGGTGAATGGTTAGAGTTAATTCGATCAGAAAATTTTGTGGGATAAATAAGATACTCTTGTTGAGAAAATCCCGGCTCTGAAGTCAGAATTATAATTAGAATAAAATATATGATCGATGAGAATATCTTCACAAATGATTTTTCGAATTTTTTAATGGTGAAAAGTATAGATTTTTGAATCTAAAAGCAAAATTTACATAGCAGACTTTTTTAGAAATTCAATCCATTTATTTTCAACAAATGAACGTATGTTTTTTTTAAATAGTTTTCTGTCAAACTTCAGTGCATGCTCACGTATTTTTTCGGGATCGAAATTATGTTGCTTTAAAGACTTAATCTGCTCCAGCAAACTTTCGGGATTTAGCTCTTTGAAAAACAAACCGGTTACACCGTCGATCATCGTATCCAGAGCACCGCCTTTATTGAATGCTATAACAGGTTTTCCACATGCCATTGCTTCAACAGGCACAATTCCAAAATCTTCTTCTCCCGGAAATATTAAGGCGCGGCATCCTTCATAATATTTCTTTACAGTATCATCATCAGCCCAGCCGAGGAACTCGATATTCTTTCTTGCCATTGACTTTAATTTTTGTTCCTGATTTCCAGTACCGATAATTATGAGTCGTTCACCAAGTTGATTAAAAGCTTCAACCGCAAGATCAATCATCTTATACGGCACTAGAGCAGAGACAATTAAATAATATCCACCATCTTTTATTGAAACAGAAAATCTGTCAACGTCCACCGGCGGGAAAATGACAACCGCATCACGATTGTAAATTCTATTGATTCGTTCGCGGACGGCGTTAGAAATCCCGATAAATTCACCGACTCGTTTTGAAGATGCAACATCCCATTTTCTCAAATAGTTTAACGATAATTTCATCGCAACTCGTGTGGCGGTTGAAGCACGTTCTTTACCGAAATATTGTTCGTACTGATCCCATATGTAACGCATTGGAGTGTAGCAATAACAGATATGAAGAGCATTGTCCCGCACGCGAACACCTTTTGCCGCGGCATGACTGCTTGAAATTACCAAATCAAAATCGCTCATATCGAATTGCTCAATTGCTGTTGGAAAGAGCGGCAGGTAATATTGATATTTTTTTGTGGATGATGGAAATTTTTGAAGGAATGATGTTTTGATATTCATTCCTTCAATAGCAGGCGAACATTTTCCTTTATCATGCAACAGCGTAAACAAAGTTGCATCCGGATAAAGTTCGCAAAGTACCTCCAGCACCTTTTCGCCGCCGCGCATGCTCACAAGCCAATCGTGTACGATTGCAATATTTTGGGGTTGATTCATCTGGGAAGAAATATACGAAGAATTAATCTTTCACTCAAGAAAATAGAAAACCTCCGGTTTCTTCTTGTTTAAGTGCGATTCACTTCCATTGAGTACAAAACTTGTAAGTAAGTCGCACATAATAAATCGGAGGTTTGACGAGCAATCCATCTCCCCATTTTTAAAGGGGGAGATTATAAAGGGGGTCAGATAAAACAAGCAAGTAAAATCTCCGACATTTTCTTTAGACCTCTTGAACCTTCCGAAGGTTGATTTGATAATTCAATCGAAACCTTCGGAAGGTTTCTTGAAAGTTTACTTCGTCGGCACTCACCTACAATTCCACTCCCCATCGTGGAGAGAAATTGTTGTGCAAAAATTTATTGTCCGGAGAAATCTCATTAAAGAAAAATTAAAAATTTAATTTTTATTTAATCTAAATCTGAATGGAACTGAGACCCAAACTGAAACTGGACCGCCGCTCATCATAGCAGGCGTAAACAGCCACTGCATTGCGGCATTTACTGCAACTTCATCAAATATTTCCGAATCACTTTTACTAATTAGCGCTTTTTTAACCCGCCCCTCTTTATTGATTAACATCTTCACCCAGACCGTTCCCTCCATCCCGGTTTGAATTGCAAACGATGGATATGCCGGCTGAACCTGCTTTACCGGAACGGGAGGGTGTTCTGTCACTACAAAATCGGGAGGATCGGGCTCATCGATAACAATCTCCGGCTTTTTAATTGAGATATTTCCGTCATTACTAAGTAGCGGCAGGTCATCGTCATTCTCTCTCCCCATCTGATTCTGCGCAGCAATTGTTTGATCGGATGAAACCTGCGATTCAGGTACCGGGACAGGAATGCCTTCTTTGGGAGGAGTTGTTTCAATTTTAATGAGCGGCATTTCTATTGGTGGTTCGTCAATAATCCGTGTTTGAGGGATTCTTTTATAATCGATAGTAAATCCTCCAAAAATTATCTCCTCATTTGGGATATTATCAATTATAGAATAGAACCCAATTACAATAAGATGAAATGAAATAGAGATTATTAACGCTAACGTTAGATGCCGCAGATATATATTGGATATGAAGGTTGTCATAAAATCTCCTTTCTGTTAGTCGATATACTTCTATACAAATTCGGTACCAAGAAAACAGTTTAATTTTCTTTTCTATATGAATAAAGATTAACAGCTATATTGAATTTTGCAATACTATTTAGAACTGGACAGAATTATAATCCGTAATATGATAAACTGGAAGAAGTTAATGACATTGCATATTGCAGCTTAGTTCTTTGTCGAAGGTTAATAGTTCGGCATACTCCTCTCGTCACCTTTTTAACTAAACACCATTTATTATTCATTTTCATCCAATTCAAACAAGTTATATATGGAACCGAACAGCAACATCAACCTCCGCAAGGTTGCCAACTCATAACTCACATCTCCTCACCTTGCATCCAATTCATACGCTTCATATATTGAAAAACAAGATGACAAATTCATCTACAAATATTGCCAAAAGATGATACTTCTTATCGCACTTGCGGCAGCTTTGGCTGTTTTCTTGATTTCAGCAACGGTAATAATATTTATCATCGGTCCCACTTTACTTCTTCAACCACGAAGAAGAACGGCTGAATTTTACAGAAAAGCAGGGTTGCCGACAGATCCCACAGAACTCGATCTTGAATTCGAAGAAATCAATATTCACACACACGATGGATTCCGGCTTAATAGCTGGCTCATCAAATCAAAGCAACCGGCAAAAGGGACAATCATTTATCTGCATGGCGTAGCAGACTGCAAAATCGACGGTTTGCGATTCGCAAAGCTGATGCACGATAATCATTATAATATGTTTCTTCACGATTCACGCAGGCACGGACAGAGTGAAGGTACACATTGCACCTACGGTTACCATGAAAAAAACGATGTCACAACAATCATCAATTATCTCGTATCACGCACTGATCTCTCTCTGGGGAAAATCGGACTTTTCGGAACTTCAATGGGGGCGGCTGTAGCAATTCAATCGGCAGCTATAGATAAACGGATTTCTGCCGTTGTTTCAGAAAACTCGTTTGCCGCTTTGCGGAAAATCTTCGACGATTATCAGAAACGGATTATCAAACTTCCGTTTCATTACCTCAGAAATATTGTTATCATACATTCGGAACTGAGGGCAAAATTTAAGGCGCGTGATGTATCCCCGCTTGAATCGGTAAAAAATATTCACATCCCGATACTATTTGTTTACGGCACGGTCGATCCGTTAATCAATTACCAATATTCAATTCAACTTTTCGAGAAAGCAACCGAACCGAAGGAACTTTATCCGATTGAAGGAGCCGCGCACAATAATACATGGGATATCGGCGGAGAGAAGTATCAGAATAAATTATTGGATTTTTATAAAAGGAATTTGACATGATTGTTCGAAACGTTTTGAGATTTCTCCTCTGCATATGCTTTCTCTCTTCAAATTCATCAACCCAAACAAATTTTTCCCAAGACAGTGCCCATCAGATATTGAAACATTTCAGTTTGCAAATCGGTCCCCGCCCGATGGGCTCGCCTGCTGAACAAAAAGCTCTGAGATATGCAGTTGAAAAATTTCTTAACTACGGATGCGATACTGCATACATAATGCAGATAGATAGATACATTGGTGGTAACACTTCAAGCGGTGTTGCCGTGGGAATTAAGTACGGATATTCAAAGAAAAGCATTGTAATCGGCGGACATATTGATTCATCTGATCCGGAAATTCCGGGCACTAATGACGACGCTTCCGGCTGTACAGTAGTTCTGGAAACTGCAAGAATTTCATGCAATCAGAAATTGAATTCAACTCTTGTCTTTTGCTGTTTCGGCGGAGAAGAAAAAGGACTCGTTGGCTCTAAACATTTTGTCAGAAATTTCAAAGATATCGATAGCGTTAAGCTGATGATCCAATTAGATATGGCAGATGGAAGAGGACCACTTGATATCGATCCGGATGCACACAAATCGGCAAGTGCACCACGATGGCTTGTGAGTGCTGCAATTGAAGAATATGCAAAACTTGGTTATACAAATTTGAGATATCCTACGCATTTTTTCTCTCTTAATTATTCAGCAGCAGACGGTCCCGGATCTGATCATGAACCGTTTCTTCAAAAAGGAATTCCTGCGATAGCTTTTATTTCCGATGTGAGTTATCCGGTTCACACACCGCAGGATAATTTTGAAAATTTTGACCCGGTCGGATTGAAAAGATCAGGTGATGTCGTTCAAAATTTAATCAAACGTTTTGATAACCTGACACCTCAGTCAACATTGGAAAATTACTGGCTTTACATGGCAGGCAGTACTCCGATTTTCTTTTCTTATTGGATGATTTGGTTGCTTATTTCATCGACAATTGTTCTTGCAATTATTTCATTACTAGTTATCAGAAAACGTCGTAAACCGAAAACAGTCCGCTGGTCGGGATTGAAACTTTTCTTTTTCACGATAATAATTATTTCATTCGGCTGGCTCAGTCCAAACATCATCGCTGCCTTAAAAGGAGTCCGCCACTCGTGGTTTATCGACATTAACCTCTATTATATTTTATCTTTTATCGGAGCCGCAATTGGAGGTTGGATTGCCTTACGGTTCAGTTCTAAAATCCGTTTATCGGATTGTCCATATTTCTTTTTTAAGAGAGGATTTATTTTTCTAACCATTTACACAATAAGTCTTGGATATATAAACCCTAAACTTGGTATCGAACCGGCGGCGGCATTATTATTGATCAGCCTGGCAATTTTAATACGCAATCCCTTTTTAAAGATGACTTTACTTATTCTTTCCCCGATATGGATGTTGAGATTAATATTTTCAGAGTGGAGTGAAATACTATTCCATGAAGCTGCTAAAGTTGAATTAAACAACAATATTACATCGCTGATAGCGAACGGCACTGTAATTTTTCTTTTAAGTATTTACATGTTTCCGTTTCTACTCGCTTTTGCGGCTGCAATCAGAGATTCTGAAAAATTAAAAAATTACATTTTAATTTTAAAATCATACAAAGCATTCTCAGTCGCATTATTAATATTTATTGGAATTACCATTCTGCTTGTTATTCGACCATCGAACGATATCTTCTGGCAGAAAGATATCTCGATCGAACAAAATTATGATTTGACACGGCACGTGAAAAATGTTACTGTCAAAAGTTCCGAATATCTCAACGGTTTCAAGATAACTCATCCCGAAGCTGATACACTAATATGTTCCAAAATCTCAAGGATGGAAATTATTCCCGGTCATGAATTCGACACAACTTGGACTTTCATAAATCGCAAAATTGAGAAGCAACGGCGGGGAGACACAAATCATTACGACATCCAACTTCACATTAACACAAAATTCCGTCCTTATACGGTTTCCATTTCTTATGGAATAGATAAAGATGAATTACGGGCTTTCGATACACCGTATCAATTCAGAACAAAAAAAGACCTCAGGAAAGAAATTTCCTGGTATTCATTCCCCGACACCGATCTTGTTATTCCCGTAAAATTCTCAACAATCGGCAGGGATACAATTAAAGAAAATATTCAGATTATTTTCAATAAATTAGCATATCCGGTTTCAATCAGCGGAGATAAATATTATATTATTCCGAGGACAAAATATTTGACAGATTATTTTTATTCAAACTGATTGAAATTATTTTCAAGATATTCTTGTTAAGACGTACATAATCAAAAAATAAAATAAATGGAAACACCCAATAGAATAGAGATGCTGAAATATATACCGCCAGAGATCAAGACATTGCTTGATGTCGGTTGCGGTTTCGGTACATTTAGTGCACTGATTAAGAAGGAAAGAAATTGTGAAGTATGGGGAACAGATATAACCGATAAACTTTTGCGCGATAAAATTTCAATCGATAAATTCATTCAGGGTGATATTGCAAGCACGATAGATCGGCTTCCCGATTCATACTTCGACTGCATCGTGTTTAACGATGTGCTCGAGCATCTTTATGACCCTGAGACAATTTTATTAAAAATGAAATCTAAATTAAAACAGAGCGGCATAATTGTCTGTTCGATTCCGAACGTTAGATTTGTCCACAATCTGAAAAATTTGGTGCTGAAAAAACAATGGAAGTATGAAGATGACGGAATTTTAGACAGGACACACATCAGATTCTTCACGATCAATAGTATCCGGGAAATGTTTTATAAATTAGATTACCAAATCATACGGATCGAAGGACTCAAGCCGGCAAAGTCAGCTCTGCTGCCTTTATTAAATATTTTAACTCTCAGATATATTGACGATATAAGATATTTACAATTTGCCTGCGTCGTAAAACCGAAATAAAGCGGAGAGAATCTTGCCTGCATTTATTTAAGCAGTATTTCCATAATCGATTCAATATGTTTATCGTTTGTTCCGCAGCAACCTCCCAAAATTTTGATTCCATATTTTTTATTGAGCAAAACCATGGAACTGGCGAATTGTTCGGGTTCTTCCGAAATCAATTCCACACTCCCATCCAACTCTTCGGGCCTTTTAGATGATGTGTTCGCCTGCAATCCGAGTATTCGTCCTCTGACAAATGCTGATGAGTTTTTGGAATTATTAATTGCCTGTTCGAAAACAGTGGGATGAACACAGTTGATAAAATATCCGAATGGTTTCGGAGTTACCTGTTTATCTATCTGTTCAATCGCACTTTTTAGTGGTGTACCATCGAGCAGCGTTCCTTCAGCATAAACCACAAAACTGATAATATACGGTACGGCTGTCAGTGCCATTGCTTTAGCAATTCCGAAAGCCTCTGTGAAAGCGGGTAATGTTGTTGCGAATAAAAAATCGACGCCCGCATTTGCTAACGCGCGCGTTTGAGTTTGATGAAAATGAAATGCGTCATCAACACTTAATGCCTCTTCTGGTTTGTACGCATCTCCTTTGCACCCGGTCAATCCGCCGATCAATATTTTCTCGGCATAAGCACCTTGTTTGCTACGCAGAGAATCGATAAACCGGAAATTTTCTCCATTCACATCTTTGAGCATCAGACCCGATTTACCGAGCCGTTCAGGATTCGCCCGCCATGTGGGCGTAAAAAGGATTAATGGAATATTTTTCTTTTTTCCGATTGAAATGTATTGAAGATAAATTTCTTCAAGAATATTTTTCCCCTTCGGATCGTAAATGCAATTCGCATTAAGGATGTGTGGATGCAGCTCATAACGATACTCTCTCCGCAGCCGCTCAATTACAGATCCTTCCGTTAACATGAGCGGAGATGAAGATATTATCGATTGTAAATCTCGTTTCATTCACCGCCCCATTCAAGTAAATTCAACTCCATGTAAATCGCTCCTTCAACAGGGTTGTACCTGTAAGCAGAAACTTCTGTAAATCCAAGTTCTCGGTAAAGCTTAATTGCTTCTTTCATAGATGGAACCGTATCCAACTTCATTCTTTCATAACCGATCTCTTTTGCCTGTCGAATAACTTCGATCGCGAGTTTTCTACCAAAGCCCTTGCCGCGATATTTTGGCATAACGTACAAACGCTTCATCTCAGATATTTTATCTGCAACTTTCCTGAGCGCAACGCAACCCACCGATTCGTCATGGTAATATAACAACAGTAGTCTTCCGTCCGGTTCTGCGTAATCACCCGGTAAACCCGCAACCTCTTTCTCAAAATTCTGGAAGCAGAGATTGAAATTCAGAGATTCAGCATACTCCAAGAATAATTTCTTTGCAGATTGAATCATTACATCATCTTCTGCAGTTTTTATAATTGTGTTATGATACATTGAGGATGTAAATTAATTTATTTTATGGTTTTCTTAATTATTAAGCTATAAGTTAAATATGAGAACCAGATCAGTACGATATTTAATTTTCAAGATTATATATCACCGGCATTTTATACTTCCAGTGATTCCATAATCCTTCATCCAACAATAGCTCGGTCATTAAATGGCTGACGTTTATTCTACTTGTTTTTCCTGCATCGAAAACAGGACTTCTCTTCGGTGATTCAAGAATTTCATATTTACTTACTTTCTCCTCATTTATCAAAGTATCGGGTCTTACTGCTGTCCATTCTATTTTTGAATTATTTTTTCCTATTGTACTTGAAAGATATTCAGCAGCTTTTACATTATCTTTATGCGGAGGCAACAAAATAGTTAAAAGAGATAGCACAACTCTATCGGCAAAAGAATAATTTTCTTCTCCTTCTCTATTCCTGCATGCAGTTGTATTCATAAGGATTACTTTTACTTTGTCTTTTTTTGACGCTTCAATTGCTTCACAAATATTTCTAATGCTACTGGCGACAAGCATCCTTGGTTTTCCATAAATTCCTTTGACCGAAATATTATGCCCAAGACATGAAACGACTGCATCACAATCATTAATTAAATCAATATTTTTATTCCGGTCAAATTCGGAAATATTTCCGACCACAGTTTCCAGAAGTTCATGCTTAAATAATTCATTTAATTCGTTATTGTTTTTACGCGCTACAATTTTAACTTTAATATTTCTGTTTATGAGTTGTTTAACAACCAATCTACCTGTTGCTCCTGTAGAGCCAAGAACTAAAACCTTCATATTATATTACCTTTGATATTCTAAATATAGTTTTATAAACATTTATTGAAGAGCAAGCAATGTTTTTTTATGTAGGAAGAAATCAGATACCTGAATTTTCAATATAGTCAGTTGCCATTGAGGTCAAGATGATGCTTTTGAACTTCCGCCGAATAAAATTCCTGCACCGAGACAGAATCCGAAATCGTACCATCCACCCACATTGTTTTTAGCGTACATGGAAACATTATCGGTAAACAGCGAAATTATAAACGTTAATGGGGCAATCAAGCCATGCCATAGTCCGCCCCAAAATCCCCATGAGGTTTCAACAGAAAGATTGTGCCCATCAATCTTTGATGCTGTACACCCTGCAACAGCAACTAACATCGTAAAAATGATAATTGCCATAAGTGCTGTTTTGATAATTATTTGTGATTTCATCTTTGTTCCATTCTAAAATTTATTGTCAACTACAGTTTTATTTTTTCGAAGTCTGTTGTTAAATATTCGACTAAACGGTCTGATACTCATTATCTGCTCCCGTCTATTCTCTCGATCATCTTTTTTGAGCGTGTCATTCCCGGGTCGATCTCTAATGATTTTATAAAGCACTCTTTGGCAGATTTCATATCACCTTTTTGAAAATAAGTGAGTCCAAAACCGTAATAGTAAAATGCCGAATTTGGTTCGACGCCCAGAAGATAGTTGAATAGCTCAATAGCCCGGTCGTATTTTTTTTCGTTTCTCAGATCCATAGCCATGTCAAAAATAATTCCGCCTTGCGGTTGTATCTTGAATCCATATTCTTTAGAGAGTTTCTCAAAATGTATCTTGATTTCATCGACGCTCCATTTTTTTCTTTCTGGAGTTATCGTGCACTCGGAAAAAATGTAAAGCAGGCCATTATGAAGCGAAACGTATGGTACGTGCCCGTCGTTTTTAATTAATTCCAATTCCCATTTTATTCCTTCGGGTGCAGATTGTTTTAGTTGTTTACCCCAGTCATCAATTTTATTCAGCACTTCCACGTAATCAAATTCGCCATAAGGGATATATACTCTTTTATTAATGCCCGTAAGGATTTGTGATAATTTTTTTGTTTCGTTCAGATAATAATCCGGACACCACCCCAGCATAGGACTCGTAATAACAAAAGCGTCGAATAAATTCGGATGGTTGATTAAAGTGTACAATGCAAACAATCCGCTGTTTGATTGTCCCATCAAAATCTTATAGTTATTAGTACGATAATTTTTGTTTACCCCGGGGATCAGTTCTTTTTCGAGGAAGCTGTAGAACATCCCGGCTTGTGGAATTGCGCCGGTACTATCCGGGCACGAAATAAAATTTGAAGCTACACCGGTGCTGGAAATTCCGATTAAAATTAGGTTTGGAATTCTTTCGTTGGATAAATTATCAACCGTAGCGACTGCGTTAGCAAAATTGGTGGAGCTTTGAGCATTCAACATATACAGTACGGGATAGTTCTTGCCCGAGTTTTCATACCCATCCGGCAGGTGTACAATATATGTTACATCGCCATTCAAAATAGCGGAGGTAATTTTATTATATTTGCCAAGAATAAAATTTTCCTGCGCTGATAATTGTGAAGCAATTATTAGCAATAAATATACAATGCCTATGTTTAATTTGTTTGTACCGAATAAATTTTTCATAACGAAGATACCTTTAATTTATATTTTAATAATATTCATTTTCACTTTACTTTTTGTAAAACCGGCTGCCGACGGCCCCGGCAAGAATCAATTCGCCAAGTCCCCAAATTATTCCTACGATAGTAAGCTTAACCGGCATAAATCCATAAACAACGTTTGCCAAGTTTGCCAATAAATATCCCGGAAACCAAATTATTAATACTGAAATAAGTATTGTTTTCATTCGCAAATTGTAGATTGGAAATAAAGTATCGTATAACCACATCAACATAATTCCAATGAAAAGAGACACGCCAAAGAAAAACATCATGTCGCCTAAACTTAATGGCGGCAAATTAAATTTGGCTAATGCTAAATCCATTTCATTACCAACAACAGGAACCATTGTAGCGGCACTTATAATAATTATTAAGCCAGCAATTATTCCGGGTTTTAAAATCATTGTTAGTTTCATTTTTCTCTCACATTTAATTTTTATTCTTTATCCATCTTTTAATATATCGCTTGCTTGTGTAACGGTTGATTTTTCATGCGAACCATTTGCTATCAGTACATATTGTTTATTTTGATGTTTCCAATTTTCATAAATCAAATCACATCCTTTTTTATCAACTAGATTATCTTTCTCACCATAAATTAGCAGAAGCGGATAGTTTGCTTTTTTTACGAACAATCAATCATTGAGTCCATTATTTTTTTTGATTATTTAGAAAACTGAGAGCTGTTTCAAGCACTGTGTCTCTGCCTTTGCGAAAATCCTCAACAGTAAGATACGATTCTATATCGGGTTTTATCCCAATACCTACAAATTCACGGCCATCCGGGTATATATCTTTTTTCGAGCATATTGAGAGGAATCCACCATGCGGGAGATCCCACGTAATTGGGTTGCCGGTACTGCCGGCCGTCGCTTCGCCAATAAGAGTAATATGTTTTTGATTATCACAAAATACAAGAAAATCTTCTGCAGCAGAAAAGGTTGTATGTCCGATAAGTATGGCCATTGGAACAACAATACGTTCCCGATTGACGTCAAAAGTGAAATTGGACTCTCCTCCTTTTTCAAAATACTTGTGGTTGGCGATTTCGTACATCTTCTTATTTTCAATATTTCCTATAGTATCTTTCGCATTAACATATTTTCCCCATGACATCAGATCCGGCTTATGTACACGTGTAGACCAGGAAGCGCCGACAAGATCGTTATCAGGTGTTAACCGACTAAGTACCTGTGCTGCATAACCGGTATTTCCACCTCCATTATTTCGAATATCTATTATAATGCCTTTGGCACGTTTTTTTAGTTCCGGAAAAACAGCTTCGAAATCATCAACGACCTGTTTGCCGTTAAATGAATTGATCGCAACATATGCAACATCATCAGGATACCATATAAGTTCTACAAACTTCCACTCTTTTTCATTCGGGACCAATGAATCAATTTTAATCTCGGGCAGAACATTGTGAACTACATGAGTCCTAATTTCATCACCGTTGGGTGTCAAGAAGGTAATGTCATATTGATCATTTTTTAACGAAGCAAACATTTCACTAATTGATTTATCCATTAAATATTGTGTTGTTGAAGAACTTATATATGGAATAATCATTTTTTTAAGGTATTTAACTGTCGTCATGCCATTTACTTCAATAATCTCACTGCCGACGGGAATCCAACGGCTCTGTTTGCTGCTTATTTGGGATACTATTGCCCGACCTTCAATAGGTCTGACAATAATCTGAAACTTGTCGAAGTAGGTTGTAATAGTTGGATCATATTCGTAAGAGACATAGGAGTGACCATCTTTTAACATAGCACAGTAACGGCGTAATATGCGATAGCATTCGTTATCACTTTTGGATTCCATAACTGGTTTTATCAAGGCAAGATATGTGCTATCCCATACTTTCTCACCCACATTTTCAAAAAAAGCCTCATTATACTTGGCCTCTGACCAGATTTTCGACAGAGCATACAATTTGTCTTCGGGTGTCATATATGTGTTAATACTGTGCGGGATTTGCTCTTGTGCTTCAGACACTGTAATTGAAGCGGTAAAGAGTACAGCTAAAAGTATTTTTTTCATTTTTTAATTCTCCAAATAATTTAATGCAAATTGAATCAAGTCCTTTTCCTATTCCAGATGTCGCACCAATTATTATTGCTTTTTTCATTTTTGTTGTTTGTTTTATGTTGTTCTATAATGACATTTAATTATTTTAAAAGTACAAGGTTGTAAAAAACATTTTATTAAAGTAAGTGCACATATCGGACTGAGTTTATTATTCATAATTTGTTCGTTATCCATTTTTGAATTATTTTATTTGCTTAAACTACAGTTGATTTTCCATGTGAACCATTTTCGATTAATACATATCGTTTGTCTTCATGTTTCCAGTTTCCAAAAATTAAATCGCAGCCTTTTTTGTCAACGATATTATCCTTCTCACCATTAATTAATAAGAGTGGATAATCTGCAGTTTTGGAATAATCAATCATTGAATTCAGATAATATTCAATGTTTAATAATATTAGGTGATTCCTCGATAGTTCCCTCATAAACCGTATTATATCCATTCCATTTTGGAGGCCCATCCGAACCTCCAATAATGTATAATTTATTATTCAAAATTGCTGAGCCCATCAAAACGTTGTTCTTCGGTAGCGGATTACTTTGGGTCCACAAACCCGTATCAGGATCAAGCAAATCTACACGAGTCAAATCTTCATCATCCGAAAATCCACCTGCGATTAATACCTTATTGTTGATTAAACCTATGCCAAAACCGACTCTTGTTGTTGGTAGTGAAGCACAAGTATCCCATTTATTTGTAGCTGGATCATACACCTCGACACTTGAAGTAAATGACCAAATATCTCCACCTTTATTTGTGTTTCC
>JACRFD010000005.1 GCA_016218025.1 Ignavibacteriales bacterium | reverse complement strand
TTCTGGACCAAGATCAATCACATGATCTGCGCATTTAATTATTTCAAGATTGTGCTCGATGATAACTACGGAATTATTGTTCTGTATCAGCATCTGAAAACATTTTAATAATTTACCAATGTCGTCAAAATGTAAACCGGTCGTAGGTTCATCAAAAATAAAAAGTGTATGCTGATTTTTTTTCTGCTGTGATAAATGCAGTGCAAGTTTAACGCGCTGTGCCTCTCCGCCGGAAAGCGTTGTTGACGGCTGACCTAGTTTAATATAACCTAAACCGACATCCGAAAGAACTTGAAGTATGGAAACAATCTTATTGTTATTCTCAAAAAACTCGATTGCTTCGTCAACGGTCATATTTAAAACATCAACAATATTTTTTCCGCGGTAGGTAATTTCTCTTGTTTCTTTTTTGAATCGTGTTCCTTTGCAGTCATCGCACTCAAGATGAAGATCGGCAAGGAACTGCATTTCAATTGTGATAACACCTTCGCCCTGGCAGGTTTCGCATCTTCCGCCTGTTACATTGAAAGAAAAATAACCGGGTTTATATCCGCGTGAACGGGCTTGAGGTGTGCCTGCAAAAAGTTCGCGGATCAATTCATAACCTTTTACATAGCTGATAGGATTCGATCTCGGTGATTTTCCAATAGGAGACTGATCAACAATTTCAATTTCATCAATGTAACGCGAACCCTCGATCGAATCATACTTGCCGAGTTTTGGCGGATTGCCGCCGTTCATTTTAGTAATTCCGCCATAAAGAATATCATGTACTAAAGTTGATTTACCCGACCCGCTGACCCCGGTTACAACAACAAATTTCTTAAGCGGAAATTCTACAGAGATATTCTTTAAGTTATTTTCTCTTGCCCCGAAGATTTTAATTGATTCTGTTTCTTTTATATTACGCTTTACCGGAATTGGAATATTAACTTTTCCGGAAAGATATTTTCCCGTAAGCGAATTTTCATTTTGAATGATCTCATCGTAAGTACCGAATGCAACAATTTCTCCGCCGTTAATTCCTGCACGCGGTCCCATATCAAAGATCAGATCGGATTCTTTCATCATCTCCGGATCGTGTTCTACAACCAAGACAGTATTGCCAAGATCGCGAAGCGATTTTAAAATATTGATCAGCTTGGCATTATCACGCGGATGCAAGCCGATACTCGGTTCATCTAAAACATAAAGTGTACCCATTAAAGCGGAGCCGAGTGAAGTTGCAAGATTTATTCTCTGTGTTTCTCCGCCGGAAAGCGTACTGCTTAAACGGTCGAGAGTTAAATAACCTAATCCGACATCGTTCAAAAATGTAAGACGTTTTACTATCTCATCATAAATTC
>JACRFD010000078.1 GCA_016218025.1 Ignavibacteriales bacterium | reverse complement strand
CATCCAAATTCTCTGATCTATCACTCTCACTTGAAAGAAAAAACAATGTTATCTTCTCCAAGAAAAAAGCCCTTGCTTAATACCTTTTCCTCTTTGTATCTTTCTCTTCTCTTCGGTTACATTTTATTATGAGGCAACTGGGAATCAACGTAACATATTTAATTGAATTGATTCTTTATAAATTACAAAAATAAAAAAGGTGATACTGTTAAGCATCACCTTTTAAAATTTACATATAATATATTCTATTGTGGGAAGTTAGACTCGCTCCCGAAAACATTTATTTTACCATTGACATGCTTACTGCTATCAATGATCGCACCTGTACCATCAATTACACCACTATGACACGCAAAACACCCGGTTAACGTTGCTGATATATGACCAGTTGGTGGAAGCGTGTGGCACGTAGTTCCACATAACGATTCAGAGGAACCGCCTGTCCATGCCGGAGAATATTTCGAACCGACCATGACCGAATCGGTATAGGCAAATTGCAAGGCTGAGGATGTCTTTCGTAATTTCCAGTTCCCATGACAGAAAGTATTGTCACATTTTAAAGTTGATTTCTGATACTGCGGATTATAAGAGCCATCCGCTGTGATTAATTTTGCAAGTGTATCGTTAAAAGCAACTGTAACATTGAAAGGAGAATCTATATGTCCGGCATCCGCCAACTGAGAAGGAACAGTATGACACTCCTGGCACTTAACAGATTTACCGAGAATACCTGAGATCAAATGCTTCTGGTGTGCTCCAACTCCACGAACCGTTGTTGCAGTGTCACCGTCGACACTTTTTGGTGGTGCAGTAGCGATCAAACCAGCACCGGAATAATCACCGTGACATGTATTGCATTGTTCCGGTCCTGCGGGATTATCGTGGCAACCACGGCATGAACTTGATACAATAGTTCCACCATCGTAATTACTGCCATGACATACTTTACATTGATCCATCGGAAATTCATTAGTTCTCATGTATACCGGATGCCCATTTGATTCATCAAAATTATCTGAATGAGGAAATGACGGATGACAGGATCGGCATGAAACTCCGCTTGTTCCTCCTGTGTAATTTGTTCCGTGACATCCCTGGCATTCGGTTACATTCCAGTCTTTTGATTTAAGATATTTGCCATGATAACTCGCCGAATCCACAACAGTCCAACCTGCTTTATGCGGATAAGCAGAATGACAACTAAAACATGATACACCGCTTGTTCCACCGGAATAATTTCCTCCATGACAACGCGTGCATTCATCAAAATTGTATTCTTTTACATCTAAATATTTTCCGTGGAAATTTGCAGATTCGGGATTATCCCAGCCTGAATCATGCAGCTTTAGTTCACCGCTTGATGCCACAGGTAAACTTTTCTTTAATTCGGAACAATTAAATGCTAGAAGAACTAAACTTAAACCGATAAAACAAAATATTATCTTTTTCATGATTAATCTCCAATTTTTTCTGTATGACACATCATACAAACCGGGTCTGCACCTTCAACATCATGGCATGAGGCACAATATTCTATATCGCGATGTGCAAGCTTTGCATGTGTCCCGCCGCCGCTTCCTTTCCCGAACAATTTAAACCCCGGCTCGCTGTGATTAAGCGGTTTAATTTTCATCTGGTTTATATTACCGGAGGTTTGATGGCATTCTACGCAAAATGTAGATTGATCGTGGCAGGAATTACAATCTATTCTTTTTGATCTTGCATCGATACTGTGCGTGAATTTATAATTCAATTCATGCACCTGTTGAAGTTTCAATTCCTTGGGAGAATCTTTGAGTTGTATTCTTGCCGATGGATCCGTAGAATATTCTTTTTTGGAATCATACTTTTTAAGTTCGATACCTGCATGACAATTTTGACAAAAACTTTCGTCATGGCAGGTTGAACAATTATTTGCTACACCACCGAACCTGGTTTGACGTTTATGATCTTTCTTGAATTCACCTTCTAAATGCGTTTTTGGAATTAAGCCGATCAAATTCGTGTGACAAGTATTGCAATCTTTTGAAACATTATTTTTCTCGTGGCAAGTTACACACAAATCCATCGACGGCATATTGTCAGAAGATGCATACTTTACTTCATCAAGTCCACGATGACAATTTGTGCATTCGATAGATTTTGCCGTATGTTTCTCATGAGAGAAAATAATCTCACGGGGATGTTGTTTAAGAGGTTGAATATTATCGGGATCAAGATGGCAATAACTGCAGTTATTTGCAAGAACATCTTCGTGGCATGTTTTACAACTTTCATGATCTCCGGTCAAATTGTCGGATGATTTAACGCTTGTTGCTGCTTTATAATGGCATACCGTACACTCTACCAAACTTTCTTCAATGTGAAATGTATGTGAAAATTTAATTTGTTTTGAATTGTCGCCATTCACCCAGGCTAAAGATAAAAACAAGAGCGAAAGAATAATTATAGAAATATAAATCGTCTTCATGATAATCGCTCCTTTTTATTATGGATTGGAAAAATTATGATTGAACCAGTAGCTCACTTTGCCAAAAATTCTGAAATCATTTTCAATAATTTTATTTCTAAGCCACTGACCTTGCAAATCAACAGAGAGGGAGTTTACCGGTCGAACAACAAATCCGGCAACGGCTGCAAGGGCTGATTCTGTTTTACCGCCTCCATCCTCAAGCTTGTAACTTGAATATCCAATCCCCGCCGAAGGGGCAACAAGATTATCAAATACCGGATATATTGCATCCAAATTTATCGATTGCATTTTCCCCGCAAATCCGCTTGTTCCGGAGTATCTTAATCCACCATAATGAGTGTTGAAACCGGCTGTATATCGTATGCTCTGATCATCATCGTATAAAACATATGCTGCTCGTACTATACAAGTTGCCCAATCGCAGGCTGAATATTCAACACCGCCTTCGAATTCTTCAACCGATTCCGCCGGAAAGAGAGTGAAGAAAGAATTATAAAATATTCTTGGTACGCGATGGATAAAAGTTCCGGTTGCAACAAGCTCGGGAAGCAAAGTTACACGTCCATCCACTTCGGCTTTGGCAATATCGCTTCGATTCAAATCAAAATCAAATCGACCGTACAATGAATAATTACCAGCACATTCATAACTTGCATCGGCCCCGATTAATTGCTCCTTACGCGCCGGTGGATCGATCAGCATATTAATCGGATTATATGCGGAGTCGGGACGGATAGCCCAATAAGAATCCGGTTTTCTTTGCCTGTTCATATAACTGACACTGAATTTTGAACCTTTAAAAAATCTTCCTATAACTTGTCCTCCGGCAAAGAAATTATTTTTTATATCATCGAACGCTTTTGATCTTAACGCCGTTGACACATTCCCGCCAGCGTATCCTGTAAATGTAACATCGCCCGACAAGTCAGATTTGAATTGTAATCCATCTACAACACCATTGCCAACACCTGCAAAAACGGGAATTCGTCCCAGGCGGGCATCAAACAAATTTCCCAGATTCTTAATCTGGAGATAGGCATTGTAAACTCGGATCTGCCCGTTTTCACTAAGTGAAGTCGCGCTCCCGGTTGCACTATTCAAAAACGTATGGAATGAAACCTGTTTATAGGAAGCATCAAGCTGAAAATTCTGAAATAATCTGGTAACAATATTCGACTGATCAACTGTGTCGAATTTTTCCCATGTATAGAATGATGTTGAGAAGCGACCGCTAACTGTTTGTGCTGATATGATATTAATAAATATCAATAAGAGAAGAAAAAAGTATAGCAATGTTTTATACATAATTACCTGTCTTAATAAATTATGAAACAGTTTTGGATGTTTACCACTGGTCTGAATATCAAAAAAATATAAATTAAAATCAATACGTAACATGGCGTATTTCAAATAATTTTTTAAGTTTTTAATTATGCAATAATGGAACTATTATTGTGAATTCTGTTCCTTTTTGGGCTGTGCTTCTGACATATATCATGCCGGAATGGGCTTCAATAATGGCTTTCGAGATTGCTAATCCCAGCCCTGCACCTCCCATATCCCTTGAACGTGCTTTATCTACCCTGTAAAACCTATCAAATATTCTGCCTAAATCCTCGGCAGGTATTCCTATCCCGCTGTCGCTGATTATGATTTTTGCTTTATCATTTTCTTTCCAAAGACCGACTTCAATTTTTCCACCATCATTGCTATACTTAATTGCATTATCAATAAGGTTCAGTATCGCCTGTCTCAGTTTTTCTAAATCGCCGAGTACAGACACCCTGTCAAGATGCATTAATATAACTTCAATTGAGCGGTGTGAAGCAAGAATTACACATTCTTCATGGGTTTGGGAGACTAATTCGTGCAGATCAATCTTGTTTCGTTTTATGATTTCCTGACCGGCATCGCTTTTTGCAAGCAACAAAAGATTTTCAACTATGGCACTCATACGCAAAGTTTCATCCAGGGAACGGGCGACCGTATCTTTTAATTCGATTATATTCGATTTACTGTCTAAAGCATTTTCCAGTTGTGCACGCATAACAGCAAGGGGTGTTTTTAATTCATGTGAGGCATCAGCAGAAAATTGTTTCATCTGTTTGAAAGAAACATCGAGCCTGGATATCATTTCATTTAACGTTGATATTATTTCACCGATTTCGTCCTTCGATCCCTGATCCGGTATCCTATCATACAATCGGTCTGCATTGATTCGCTTCGCGGTATCAATAACTTGCTGAATTTTTAAAAAAGATCTTCGCGCAAGCAGGTAACCACCGACAAGAGATACAATAATCACGAGCGGACCAAGCCAGCCAATAATCACCAGCAATTGTTCCAACGGTTCGTTTATATTTTCAATTGGCATCGCGATGAGAACTTCGAATTTACCGGCTCTCATTCCCGTTAGCCGGATATTATGATTCCTAAAATCTGTAATAGTAAATATCTCAGGCTTTTCCGTCTTCCGAATTTTGTACCAATTCATCAACGTATCCTGAAGCGCTAAGTTCGGTGACTGATAAAAAATATCTCCAGCAGAATCCCATATTTCGATATATTCTTTTATTGGGAAATAAGCTGCATGGTCGAAAATATCTTCTTGAACATTTTTTAAGTTCTCGGCTTTTGTCTGGTACCTTTCCATACGCGCAGCAATCCACCGACTTTCATTAGTCATCGACTGATTCAAAGATTTTGAAAGTGTGCTTTCTAGATATTGATAAATAATAAATGAGACAATAAGGAAGGTTAGAAATACTATCAGCGTGTATAGAAGCGTCAGTTTTAGACGAAGCGATCGGAACACTTACTCTTCCTTGAGCAAAAAACCGACACCTCTGACGGTCTGTATAAGCCGTACAGGGAATCCTTCATCTACCGCTTTTCGAAGATATGCGATATAAACATCAACAACATTAGTTCCTGTATCGAATGTATATCCCCAAACTTGTTCAGCAATTTCGCGACGGGTTAAAACACGATTTTTATTTCTGATTAAAAATTCCAGAAGTTTGAATTCTTTTGTTGTAAGCTGTATATCGCGTGAAGCTCTTCTAACTCTACGTTTTTCAATATCGAGTTCAAGATCGCTGACTGTAAGAGTGGGAGAATTCCCAATCCCTTGTCTTCTTAAAAGTGATTCAATCCTGGCGAGCAGTTCTGCAACTGCAAATGGCTTTGGTAAATAATCATCTGCACCCGCCTTGAGACCTTCAACCCTGTCTTCGATTGTACTTTTTGCTGTTAGAATTATCACCATACTTTGAATTTTATTTTGGCGTAATTCTTTTAGAACCTGAAGTCCGTCTTTTTTGGGAAGAAGGATATCCAACACAATTAAGTGATATTTTTTTGAACATCCGCGTGAAACTGCTTCTTCTCCGTCGAAAGCTACATCCACACTATAACCTTCTTCAGCCAATCTTTTGCTGATTGATTCGGCGAGATGCCGCTCATCTTCGACGAGTAATATATGGGCTTTCCCCTCGACAGAGAAATTATTTTGAGGATAATATTGCGGGCTATATTTGGGCATAATCTATATTTTTGACAAGTAAAATACAAAATAATTGCACTAAGTTCAAAAAAAAAGCATCCTTTGAAAGTGGATGCTTCTATAAAATATGTCGAAAAATCGAATTACTGAATGCCGAACATGGTTACCGATGCCTGTGCAAATTCTACAATCGGGGTAAAATATAAACCTAATAATATTGTCGGCAATACTAGCAAAATCAAAATGAATACTTCAATAAAAGATATTTGAAGAGATTGTGCATTTGCCTGAGGATCTCGCAAGAACATGTTTCGTAATACTCGAACATAATAATATAATGAAACAACACTATTCAAAGCTCCGACTATGGCTAACCAAAATATTTTGGCACTAATTAGGGATGAGAACAAATATAATTTTCCGATAAATCCTGCCGTTGGCGGAATGCCAGTTAATGAAAGCAAGAAAATTGTCATTGCCACACCAAGTAATGGCGAGCGGAATCCCATACCACGATAATCGTCTATGTTTTCACTTCCTATCCTGTCGGCGATCAACATAACTACATAAAATGCCCCGAGGTTCATAAACAAATAAACTATGAAGTAAATCATTACCGCGGCAATTCCTTCATTGCTCAGAACCACTAAGCCCATCAGCATGTAACCTGCATGTGCTATGCTTGAATAAGCAAGAAGACGTTTTAAATTTTTCTGAGAAAGAGCGACTAGATTTCCGATAGTCATTGAAAGCACGGATAATATCGCGAGAATAAATCTCCAATCGATCCCTTTGAAAATATCCCACATACCGGGATCCAAATTTCCGATCGCTGGATTAATGAATGTTACTTTTGTAAATCTGATCAGCATTGCGAAACCGGCAGCTTTTGAAGCCACAGATAATAACGCTGTTATTGTAATTGGGGAACCTTCGTACACATCGGGTGTCCAAAAATGAAACGGCACCGCCGATATTTTATAACCAAATCCAACAACAATAAATATTCCGGCTACAACCAATGCCGCAGTATTTAGATGTTGGAACATCAATGCCTGATGAATTCCATAAATATCTACTGAACCGGTTAAACCGTAGAGAATCGAAATTCCGTAAAGCATAATACCGGATGAAAGTGCGCCGTAGATTATGTATTTCAACGATGCTTCACTGGAATCTTCAGCATCTTTTGTGTAACCGGCAAGAATGTATGATGTGAGACTGGATAATTCCAACGCAAGATACATCATAAGCAAATTAGTAGCACCGGTCATCAATACCATACCTAATGTTAGTGCAATTACTAATGCATTGTATTCTCCAACTCCCCTTGTCTTACTTACCAATTCTTTTGAATTAAGAGAAAACAAGAGAACGAAGAATGAAGCCGTGATAATGATCGCCTTGAAAAACAGTGAAAATGGATCGACGGCAAACATGTTGAAGAATATCGATTTTATTCCATCCGAACCTTGCAGTCCTAAGTAATATGTTGCGACCACCAACGAAATTAGTGCCAGATAAGAAGTAACATTACTTTTTTTCCGGAAGATGAGATCGGCTAGAACGATCACACAAAATGAAACAACGAGAACTGTTTCGGTTTGAAAATATTTTAGACTCTGTAATATTTGATCAAGCATTTATCAATACCATTCTTTGAATGGAAAAAATTATTGTCCTAAGAACATCGCCCCGCCATGTTGGTTTAAAACACCGACTAAAGTGTTGACGGCGGAGGTCATAAGATTGATTGCCGGTGAAGGATATATTCCAAGAATAATCACTATTATAGCCAAAGGAATTAGGGTGAAAAGTTCGCGTCCGTTAATATCGGGTAATGATTTCCATTTTTCCGGAAGTGACCCTAAAAATACTCTTTGTAAAGTCCAAAGCATGTAAGCGGCAGTAAGCACAATTCCCAGTGCTGAAGCAATCGTTATCCAGCGTATCGCTTCTACCTGAAAAGCACCAAGGAAAGAAAATGCTTCGCTTATAAATCCGCTCAAGCCCGGTAAACCCAAAGCTGCAAAGAACGCTATCGTCATAATACCCGAATATTTCGGCATCTGATTCATCAATCCGCCGAATTCATTTAATCCGCGTGTATGTGCTCGGTCATAAATGACTCCAACAATCAAAAAGAGCATTGCTGTGATAGTACCGTGATTGAACATTTGAAGAATCGCGCCGGTAACACCCTGCGTATTAAGTGCCGACATGCCCAGTATAACAATTCCCATATGACTTATACTCGAGTAAGCAATGAGTTTTTTAAAATCATCCTGTGCCATAGCTACAAGAGCACCATAGACTATATTTATAAAACCAAGAACCGCCAGTGGAACCTGATAATGCAATGTAGCATCGGGAAACATTGGATAACTTATCCTGAGAATTCCGTAAGTCCCCATTTTCAATAAAACACCTGCAAGAATTACGCTTATTGCTGTTGGTGCTTCAACGTGTGCATCAGGCAACCACGTGTGGAATGGAAATATCGGAACTTTGATTGCGAAGCCGATAAACAACGCGATGAATGCGATGTATCGCCACGATGTTCCAACACCCGCAAGTATCGATCCGGGGTCATAATTTGTCGGATTCATCATCGCCAGCATATTGAATGTGTGGAATTTTTCTCCGGTTGCAGGATCTATTACAGAGACGCTGAAATATAAAGCGATCATTGCAAGCAGCATCAGCACGCTGCCGAATAATGTGTAGAGGAAAAATTTAATTGCCGCATACTCGCGGCGAGGACCGCCCCAAACACCGATTAAGAAATACATCGGCAACAACATAACTTCCCAAAAAACATAGAAGAGGAAGAAGTCAAGCGATACAAACACACCCATCATACCTGTGTCGAGTAAAAGCAAAAGTGCGAAATATCCTCTCAATGATTTTTCAATTCCCCAAGATGCAAAAACCGCGATAAAAGAGATGATGGCGGTGAGAATTACCATCAACACGCTTAGTCCGTCTATTCCCACAAAATAATCGATGTGAATTCTTCCGAACCAAGAGACCGATTTAATATCTATCCAGCTGAATTTTTCAACATACTGAAATCCTTCTGCTAAATTTACACCGGCAAGCCCGCGGTTAAAATTCATATAAATAAATACAGCAAGCATCACCTGCAACGCAGTAAAGAAAACCGACGTCCAACGGATTGCCTTCTTGTTATCTTTCGGTAGAAACAGGATCAATACCATTCCCACGATTGGCAGAAACGTTATCCATGATAAAATTCCGATTCCAAGAAAACTCATGTGCACTTAACCTTTTTAATAATTAAAACTTTTTTCAGAATAAATTAATTAACGAAAAATATAAAACAATACCATAATTCCGAACAAAACAAACACAATGTAAGTTTGCACTTTGCCTGTTTGAAATTTACGAAACATCAATCCGAAAAATCCGGAAAGATACGCAATTCCATTAACCATGCCATCCACTACATACTTATCGAATCCGCCGGCACCCGCCCAGAAGAAAAAGAATGTTAGAGCGCCGCTCAGAATTGCAAAAAGCAGTGCAGTAATGAATGAATGTTCGTTCCACAACCATTGTCCGGCATAGAATGCAACTGTTATTGAAATAACAGAGCCCAATAAAATAAAAATAATGGAACTGTAACGTTTTTCTTTTTTATGCTCGGTATAACCGAAGATTACCGCTTTAGTCCAGCTTGCAGTACCATTGACCATTCCATCTATAATATTATTGTCGAACCATCGGAGAACCGATGTAAATGCAATTGTTGCTCCAATCACCATCTTGTCGTACAATTCATCGAAATACCATTTGTTAAGAAGGAATTTATACAACGGATTGAATTTTTCGGCGAGGGCATCGGCATTTATTTTTTTCCATTTATATGTTGTAAATGCAAGTAAAATACCTAAGCCCGCAACAACAAGTGATAAAATCATTGCTGTTGTGTGCGAGTGATGCAAAGCTTCTTCGAATGTTGTTGAATCTGCCGCCTGCACGGTTAAAGGCACTATTGCTTCGGGCCGTTCAATTGCATGGAAGAACCATCCGGACGCAGCTCCAAAAGGATTGAATGAAAAGAAAATAAAGAAGCTGAGCGCTGCAAAAATGATGAGCGGAATAGTCATCGTCTTTGGTGACTCGTGAATATGTTCAAAACGGTGACTGTCCACAGGAGAACCAAGAAATGTAATAATTACCACCCGGAACATGTAAAAAGCAGTCAGCCCTGCAACGAGGAATCCGATTATCGGAATTAAATAATGTCCCGTTAATCCGCCGAATGCAAGCGTACCTGCAAGAATTTCATCTTTACTTAAAAATCCGGAAGTGAACGGCACTCCGCTTATAGCCAAAGTATAAATCAGAAAAGTTATGAAAGTAATTTTCATTTTCTTTCCCAGACCGCCCATATTTCGGATATCTTGCGGATCGGTATGATGATCTTTTTGATGATGAAGAGCGTTGTGCATCGCATGAATTACTGAACCGGAACCAAGAAACAAGCCGGCTTTAAACATTGCATGGGTTGTGAGATGGAAGAAACCAGCGGTGTATGCACCTACACCCAAACCCATAACCATATAACCAAGCTGTGAAATTGTCGAATAAGCTAATACTTTTTTAATATCGTTTTGTGCAATCGCTATTGTTGCTGAAATGAATGCTGTGATTGCTCCGACATAAGCGATAACCATCAGTGCATCGGCAGTCATTATCGGGAATGTTCTTGCAACTAAATAAACACCGGCGGCTACCATGGTTGCTGCGTGTATCAACGCACTGACAGGTGTAGGACCTTCCATTGCATCGGGCAACCATACATGCAAGGGGAATTGAGCCGACTTGCCGATAGCACCACAGAAAATTAAAATACCGGCAGCGGTTAGCCATGCTTCGCTGCCCATTGGAATCTTTCCCAAACTGATCATCGAGAAAATTTCATTGAATCCGAAAGTGCGGAATGTGTAAAACAGTATCATGATACCTGCAAACATACCAATATCGCCAACACGATTAACGATGAAAGCTTTCATAGCTGCATTCGATGCAGATTTCTTCTCGTACCAATGACCGATTAAAAGATAGGAACTTAAACCTACAAGCTCCCATCCTACATACATCGTAAAGAAATTGTTGGTCAATACTATTATAAGCATAGAAAATGTAAATAATCCGAGGTACGAAAAATACCTTGAATACCTGATATCTCCATGCATATATCCAATTGAGAAGAGATGAACAAGTGAGCTGACAATGCTTACAACCACCAGCATGATTGCAGAAAGATTATCTACAACCAATCCTAATGAAATTTTCAGTTCACCGATAAGCGGTACATTTCCAAAATCTATCCAATTAAAAGTATAATTAATCGCCTCCGGAAAAACTGTTAGTTTATAATATAAGATGATAGATGAAAATGCCAGACAAAGAAACAATATCGAAGTTCCGAGCCAATCACCCTGTCTTGAAAGACGTTTTCCGAAGAAAATAAGGATCAGGAAACTGAACAGGGGAAGAAAAAGAATTAAAAGCGAAAATTTTACCAGAAGTTCAGGCGTCAAAGCTTTACTCCTTCAACTTATTAATTTCATCTACATTAACAGTTCTGAATTGTTTATAGATATTCAGAACAATTGCCAGAGCAATTGCAACTTCTGCGGCAGCCAGAATCATTACGAACACGGCAATCATCTGTCCGTCTATTTGCATCCCACCATAACGTGAGAAAGCTATAAAATTTATATTTGCGGCATTCAAAATTAATTCGATTCCCATCAAGACAAGAATTGCATTTCTTCTTGTGATGACACCGTACAATCCCATGGCGAACAAGATTCCGCTTAGAAAAAGATAATGTGTAAGTCCAACTTGCATATAGTTATTCTAAAAAAATTAAACCGATTGTTTTGATGTTTTATCTCGGCGTGCAATATAAGCTGCCCCGATCAGTGCAACTAATAATACAACCGACGCGATTTCAAAAGGCAGCAAATATTTAGTCATGAACATGGTTCCAATTTCATTGGTGGTCGATTTGATCGGCGGTACACCCTCAATGATTAACCAATCTGTTGACATAAATATGCCGCATAATGTTCCGCCCACAATTGCGGTGATCATCGAACCCGGTATGATGTTTAAAATGCCGGTTTTGATTTCTACATTTATCACTTTATGCGTAAGCATCACGCCAAAAACTAAAAGCATCAAGATTCCACCGACATAAATCAAAATCTGTGCAACTGCAATGAAGTCTGCATTTAAGAGCACATAGATTCCCGCAACTCCGCAAAAAGTGAACAACAACGAAAAGGCGGAATAAATAATATTGCGTGAATAAACGGTAATCCCAGCCGAAACAAGCGTGACTATTGCGAAAATATAAAAAAGAATGTCAACAAGATTCATAATTAATACCTTAAGATTGTTGAGCCGTAGGCGGCGGTTGCTGAGTCGGAGCCGTTGCCGGTTTTGCCTGAGCAGCTGCCGCAGCTTTTTTTGCTGCTTGCTCTTTTTCATACTCAGCCGCTTTTGCCTTAACATTTTCAATTTCCTCTTTGGTCAATGTTACAAAATTATAGAGGAAGTTGTTTCTATCATATTCGGAAAACTCATATACTTCAGTCATCTTTATGCATTCTGTCGGGCAAGGGTAAACACACAAACCGCAGAAACAACATTTTGCAATATCAATGTCGAACTTTGTCACCCATAATTTTTTCTTCTGACCCGTTGAAGTTGTTCCAAGGTCATCGGTTGGTAACGATTTTACTGTTGCAATCTCGATACAATTAACCGGACAGGCCATCTCACACTGCAAACAACCTATGCAATCATCCATATTAACATAAAGTCGGTTTCTTGCTCGTTCCGGTAATTTGGGCTTAACGTCGGGATATTGAATTGTTACTGCGGGAACAAATAAATGCCCGAAGGTAATCTTCATCCCGATCAGAACGGACCAAACAGATTTATATATATCGATGAAATATTTTCTCATGCACAAAATCCTATTTTAAAGCATCATCCATAAACCAACTGCAATCACGCATGCGAACGCAAACGGTGTAAGGACTTTCCACGAAACATACATTAACTGATCAACACGAAGGCGCGGAAGCGTCCACCTTAGCCACATCTGTATAGAAACCAGCACCATTCCTTTTGATAAAAACCAGAAGACTCCCCAAATCGGTCCGCCAAGGAAATCACCAAACGGACTATTCCATCCGCCGAAGAATAATGTTGCTGCAATTGCCGACACCGCAAACATATTGACAAATTCAGCAAACATGAACATGGCAAATTTCATACCGCTGTATTCGGTAACATATCCCGCAACAAGTTCCGATTCTGCTTCCGGAATATCGAATGGTACGCGGTTCACTTCTGCCAGAGCCGCAATGAAATAAATTATAAATGCTACAAATATAAATGGAAACTTTTGAAACACGTACCAATTCCAAAACCAGCCGGTTTGCAGATTATTGATTTCTTGAAGCGATAAAGTTCCTGCGATCATAACTACAGCTAAAACCGCGAGCACGGATGGAATCTCATAACTTACTATTTGAGCCGCAGCGCGCATTGCTCCGAATAATGACCATTTGTTATTTGAAGCCCATCCACCCATTAATATTCCTACTACTGCAAGTGATGTAACAGCTATGATATAAAAAATTCCGACATTTATATCTGCCCCAATATAAGCGCTGCTGAATGGAATTGCGGCATATGCTGCATATGCCGCTATAAAAATTATATATGGTGCAAGATTGAATAATATTTTATCTGCTGCGGCTGGAACTATATCTTCTTTTTGCAATAATTTCAACATGTCTGCAATAGTTTGCGACCAGCCGTGCCAGCCACCCGTACGCATTGGGCCCAATCGATCTTGCATATGAGCAGATATTTTCCGCTCTAACCAAATTGCTACTAATGCATAAGGTACAATCCAAATAAGCGGAAGAATTGCGGTTACAGTGAATACAAAAATATTATTGTCGAAAATATTTCTAAGTAATTGTTCCATACTTTTACCTGTCAACTTCTCCCAGTACTATATCCAAACTTCCTGCAATCGCAACAAGGTCGGCGATCATACCACCGCGTGAAATTTCAGGTATTACACTAAGATTTACGAACGACGGGGACCGGGCTTTGATGCGGAATGGTTTTGCGGTGCCATCGCTAATAACATAAAATCCTAATTCACCACGGGCAGATTCGGTTCTTACATACACATCTCCGGCATTCGGTCTGATTCTTTTAGGAATTGCCGTGGCTACATCACCCTCGGGAATTTGATTTAGTGCCTGCTCAACGATGTTGATGCTTTGTATCATCTCTCGTATCCGCACTATATATCTATCCCAGCAATCGCCTACGGCACCCATTTCACCTTTGCCGATTTCCGGTTTCCAATCGAATTTATGATAAACAGAATATGGATCATCGCGACGCAAATCAAAATCCACTCCGGAACCGCGTAGAACGGGTCCCGAACAGCCGTATGCAATCGCAACATCGCCCGGTAAAACTCCAACGTTTGCCGTACGCTTTATAAAAATTTCGTTATAACTCAACAAATCGTTGTATTCTTTTATTTTTGGTTTGAAGTATTGACAAAAATCTTTTGCTTTATCTATAAAGCCGGGAGGCAAATCGTGAGAGACGCCACCAACCCACATGTAATTATAGAGAAGTCGTGCCCCGCAAGTCATCTCAAAAAGATCTAATATTCTTTCCCTTTCGCGGAACATGTACAGAAAAGGTGTAAACGCTCCTATATCTAATCCATATGTACCGGCAGCAATCAAGTGAGATGCAACTCTTTGCAGTTCAGCCATTATGACGCGAATATATTCAACCCGCTCCGGCACCTGAATTCCGAGAAGTTTTTCAACTGCAAGTACATATCCGAAATCCATATTCATTGCCGCACAATAATCCATTCGATCCACATAAGGAACAACCTGCTGGTAACCGGTCATATTTTCAGCATGTTTTTCAAAACAGCGATGAAGGTAACCGATATGCGGAATCACATCAATAACTATTTCACCATCAGCAACGACTTCCAAACGAAGTACTCCGTGTGTTGATGGATGTTGTGGTCCCATATTGATAACCATCTCTTCTCGGCGAAGAGCTTTACCTGTGGATGTTTTTATTGATGTTTCGAAAATATCAGTCATTGTTGTTCTCAGTATGGAATTTTCATTCCTTGGTAAAATTCCGGAGTTTTATAATCTTTTCTTAAAGGATGCCCTTCCCAATCGTATGGCATCAATATCCTGCGAGGATCAGGGTGTCCGGTAAAAATAATTCCTATTAGATCAAATGCTTCGCGTTCGTGCCAGTTTGCTGCCGGGAATACATTTGTAATTGATGGAACTTCCGGTTTTTCTTTTGGAACTTCTACTTTGATATTTATTTTATGTCGATGGGTCATAGAAAAAAGGTTATAGACAACACCTAAATTTCCTTTACCGGTATCTATTCCGCTCAAGCACATTAAAAAATCGAATTTTAAATTTTCATCCACATGAAGAAAAAGCATAACCTCGAAAATTTGTTCCGGGATTATTTTAACATACGGATCCACAACCCCTTCAAACTTTGTTTCAATGATAGCTTGCGGAAATTGTAATTTTATTTTTTCTGAAATTTCTTGATGAGTCATAAATCATGCACTCTTTTTAGCTAAACTTTCTGATCTGATTTTTTCTTGCAACTTCATTATGCCTTCCAACAATGCCTCGGGTCGCGGAGGACATCCGGGAATATAAACATCCACCGGTATCACCCTGTCAACACCTTTCAATACATGATAACCATGTTCCCAATATGGTCCGCCGCAATTGGCACAACTACCCATGGAAATCACATATCTGGGCTCCGACATCTGATCGTACAACAATTTAATTCGAGGTGCCATCTTGAGTGTAACGGTTCCGGAGATAATCATTACATCTGCTTGCCGCGGTGTTGCGCGGAAGAATATTCCGAAACGATCGAGATCGTAGTGCGATGCGCCGGTTGCCATCATCTCGATTGCACAACATGCAAGTCCGAACTGAACAGGCCACATTGAAGAAAGTCGAGCCCAATTCAATAAACTGTCTATAGAGGTAATTACAATATTACCATTCTCAAATTTTTTATCTAAAAGTCCCATATAAAATTCGGAATTTAATTTGTTTCTTTAACGTTAACTGAAAAATCCTGAACAATTGATTTCACCGTAGGAAGTTCGGGGGAAGGTTTGTCCCACTCCAGATCGCCCTTTGCCCAAACATAAGCATATCCCACAAATAATATTGCAAGGAATATTAGCATTTCAATGAATGCAAATAATCCGAGATTTTTAAAAACCACAGCCCAGGGAAAAAGAAATACTACTTCAACATCGAAAATTAAAAATATTAGTGCAACCACATAAAACCGGATGTTAAATTTAACGATTGCATCCCCTACGGGAATTTCACCGCATTCATATGTTGATAATTTGGCTGGATACCATCGTTTAGGTCTTAAAATCCATGCCGCAATAAGACCGGCGGCAACAAATAAACCTCCTACAAGAAAGAAGATAAAAACTTTGCCAAACTCAGTAATCATGAAAAATCTACTTATTGATTAAATAATTGAAAATAGGTCGGTACAATTTATAAAAATGGAATGTAATCTCAAAATCCGAAGCAAACTTTTTTACAATAATTATTCAATAGACATCGATTCTTCGCAGAAAATTTTTCTTGACTTTTTCAAAAAAGTGTTGTATAATATGGACGAGCATTAGGCAGGATCCACGGTTTCTGACTTCGCCTCCCAAGTTGGAATGCCCACCTGCCAATGCTCTTTTTTTTTCTTCTTTTCAGAAAAAATTCCCAAAATAATAATTCAGAATCGTATAACCATTTAGGTTATTCCGATATCCATTTTATTTCTGGTGTTTTAGATAGAGTATTGGAAAGGCGGGCAATAACAAACAGAAGATCAGATAATCTGTTTATGTAAATGAGAAGAAGTTCTCGGATTATTTCTTTGTGCGATAAATTTACAATTAATCTTTCTGCCCTACGACACACGGTACGAGCAAAATGTATCGTTGCAGCTGTTTGATTACCCCCCGGTAAAATAAAATTTTTTAATGGAACTAACTTCAATTCAAAAGAGTCGATATATTTTTCAAGACTTTTTACTTCCTCGTTTGAAATTAATCTAATGCTGGATTTTTTTGAAATCTCATCCATGGCAAGCTCTGAACCCACAACGAAGAGATCCTGCTGAATTCTCTCCAGCACAGAATCTATCTCGGGTTGATCATTCAAGGAACGGCATACTCCAAGTATGCTGTTTAGCTCATCAATTGTCCCATAAGCATCTATCCGAAGAGAGTCTTTAGCTACCCTTCTTCCACCGAATAACGATGTTTCTCCTTTGTCTCCGGTTTTCGTATAGATCTTCACGGCTTAAAATTATTTCTTCATGAAACCAGGTAATTCATTATAGAAGTGCGCAACGGTTCTTATACCACCGAAAAAATTTTCAAGATATAAAAATTCATTGGGAGCGTGAGCGTTTTCATCCGGCAATCCGAAACCTAATAGCACCGAATCAATGCCCAAAATTTTCTTAAACTGTACAACAATTGGTATTGAACCGCCTTCACGTTGATATAAAGGTTTTTTTCCGAATCCTTTTTCAAGAGCACTTATCGCGGTCTGCACCCCGGGACTATTTATCGGGGTCATAGCCGGCTCACCACCGTGCAAATTTTTTACAGTTACTTTCACTGTGGACGGAGTTATCTTTTTTATATGTTTCTCAAACAACTTTGCGATCTTATCAGGTTTCTGGTTTGGAACAAGCCGCATAGATATTTTTGCCGATGCCTTAGAGGGAAGGACGGTTTTTGCACCTTCACCTGTAAATCCACCCAAAATTCCATTACACTCCAGCGTAGGCCTAGCCCACAATCTTTCAAGCGTAGTGAAACCGCTTTCACCGTATAATTTTTTTATACCCAGTTCTTTAGCGAACTTTTTATCATTCCATGGTAATCTTTTAAATGATGATCGTTCTTCTTTTGTCAATTTTATTACATCATCATAAAAACCGTCAACTTTAATTTTACCATTTTTATCATGAAGTGAAGAAATTATTTCCGCTAGAGCTTGAATAGGATTATGCACAGATCCACCGTACGAACCTGAATGAAGATCCTTATCCGGACCAACCAAATCTATCTGCATGTAACTCAACCCACGCAAACCATAACAAACCGAAGGAACACCTCTGGCAAACATGGAAGTATCGGAAATGAGAACGAGATCTGCTTTTAATAAATCTTTATGTTGACGAAGAAACGGTTCAAGGTTTTCACTTCCTATTTCTTCCTCTCCCTCCAAAATTATTTTAATATTAACGGGGAGCGAGCCGTTGTTTTTCAGAAATGCTTCTATACTTTTCAGATGAATAAAAACCTGTCCTTTATCATCAGAAGCTCCACGAGCATAATAATTTCCACCACGGATTGTTCCTTGGAAAGGAGGTGAAATCCAAAGCTCCAAAGGTTCTGCCGGTTGTACGTCATAATGGCCATATATAAGAACAGTAGGTTTACCAGGCGCACCAATCCAATCACCGTAAACAATCGGATGTCCGGGGGTATTAAAAATTTGAATATTACTCAGACCGATATTTTTTAGATGATCGCTAAGCCATTCGGCACATCGCTTCATATCTTTTGAATTTTCGATTGATGTACTAACGCTTGGAATTGATATAAATGAATTCAATTCATCTAAAAAGCGATTCTGATTATCTGAGATATATTTTAAAATTTGGTTCATAATATAATAAGAGTACGGAAATTTCTGATTCAGGTTTATTTAATATAACAAAGCCCTTCAGCAGTTGCAACATTATCCGGTAAATCAATAAAAACGATAGGTATTCAAGGTTTTTGAAAATCAAACAAGATTTGGTTATCTTATTTCTCAAACAATATATTTTATCCAAACTATGCTGCTTAATTTATTCGAAATTGTCCTGCCGGTTAGTTATTTCGCCACAACCGGTTTATACGCCTTCGGATTTTTTAAAAATTCCAAGAACTCTGAACTGTACAAGGTTCGGTTTCTTATTTTTACTCTGATTGTTCATGGTATATATATAGTATTCAGAACTATAGAATTCAATCACCCTCCGGTTACAACTGTTTTCGAAATATTATCTTTAATTGCATTTACTATTACCATAACTTATGCGTTTATTGAAATAAGGACAAAAAACCGGACAACCGGTGGATTCATATTGATTTTTCCTTTCATCTTCCAATTGATTTCATCTTTTTTCATTAAAGAACTTTTGGAAATCCCCCCAGTGCTTCGCAGTTATCTGCTCGGCTTTCATGTTTGGAGCGCTCTGGTTGGTTACGCAGCAATTACTATTTCTGCAGTTTATGGATTTTTATATTTAATATTATACCGAGATATCAAGTCGGCTCATTTTTCAGTAATCTATAAAAGACTTCCAAACTTAGAAATGCTGGAAAGGATGAGCTTCAGTGCGACAGTTTTTGGTTTTGTTTTTCTCACAATAGCTATCTCGGTTGGATATGCATGGCTTCCACGTGCAATCGAAAAATTTTCATACGCCGATCCGAAACTTATAAGCACCATAGCTGTTTGGCTAATTTATGCGGCAGGATTGAGTGCAAAAAAAATAATCGGTTGGCAGGGAAGAAAAATAATGGTGCTTTCGATGTTTGGTTTTATTTTTACACTTTTTTCAATGCTATTGATAAATATTTTCTTTAGCAGCTTTCATAAATTTTTATAAAATTTTCACCCTTAGTTGTTCATCAATTAATAATACCCGTTCTAATGAATATTTACTGCGTAGGCACAAATCATCGTACTGCTCCTGTGGAGGTAAGAGAAAAACTTTGGTTTTCTAGCGGTGAACTATCAGCCATACTGGATCTTTTAAAACAACAAAACTTAAAAGAAACGGTTCTTGTTTCGACTTGCAACCGCACAGAATTGTATTATTCGTTCAAAGATGAATTATTGTCAACCGATCCGTTGTGGCAAACACTTGTGCAAAAAAAGAACGCAGCCGAACATTTAAGAGCAGAAAATTTTTACTCTTTTTCCTCTTTAAATGCAGTAAAACATATTTTTGCTGTTGCTTCGGGAATAGATTCAATGGTTTTGGGCGACGTTCAGATTTTAAATCAAATGAAAGAAGCTTTCACAGTTGCACAGGAAAATCATTCAACCGGTTTATTGCTAAACAGGCTTTTCAATACGGCATTCCATGTAGGCAAACGGGCGCGAACTGAAACCGAAATAGGTGAAGGAGCGGTTTCTGTCAGTTATGCTGCCGCTGAACTTGCTTCCAAAATATTTGAAGATATGACGAAACGTAGCGCCCTCCTGATCGGCGCCGGTGAAACAGGCGAACTCACCGCCAAACATCTGACGAGCCGGAATCTTAAAAATTTGGTAATTGCCAACAGAACAAGGATGCGGGCAGAGGAGCTTGCCCAAAAACTCGACGGGAAAGTTATAGACTTCGAAAAAATTATTGATGAACTTCTGCATGTCGATATCGTAATCAGTTCGGTTGAATCTCCATCTCATATTCTAAATGCAAAAGATATTCGATCTGTTATGAAACACCGCGGCAATAAACCGCTTTTTATCATCGACATCGGAGTGCCGAGAAATATCGAACATTCGGCAAACGATATCGACAATGTATTCCTGCATGACATCGACGATCTGAACCATATCATCGATACAAATCTTTCACGACGCAAAGCGGAGATACCGAAAATTCAGGAAATTATTTTAGGTGAACTCATCCAATTTAAAAATTGGCACGATTCACTGGAAGTTACACCAACCATTCAACAGCTTCGAGATCAATTTGAAACAATACGAAACGATGAGGTGAAAAAACACCTCCACCATTTTTCAACCGATAAGCATGAAGAAGTTGAGATATTAACAAAACGAATCGTAAACAAAATACTCCACACTCCGATGGTAAATTTAAAGAATGGATCTGCAGAACAAAGCGGAACCGAAACTCAAACGAGGGTGCATATAATAAGACATCTTTTTGGATTAGATAAAAAGGATCATAAATGAAATCGACCTCACTCCGAATCGGAACTCGCGGAAGCCAACTCGCCCTCTGGCAGGCTGAATGGGTTAAGGCTGAATTATTGAAATTTTATCCGAATTTAACAATTCAGCTGGAGATAATTAAAACAACAGGGGATAATATTCTTGATTCGCCGCTTTCTAAAATCGGAGACAAAGGATTGTTTACAAAAGAAATTGAGAATGCACTATTGGAAAATCGTATAGATATTGCCGTACACAGTTTAAAAGATTTGCCGACAAAATTACCAAATGGATTAACTATTGGGGCGATACCGAAACGCGAAGAGGTTAACGATGTTTTTATTTCCCACCCATCTAAATATCATAAAGATTTTGATTCTCTTCCATCGAATTCGAAAATTGCAACAGGTAGCTTACGCAGGAAATGTCAGCTTTTAAACTGGAAGCCAGATCTAGAAATTTATGATCTTAGAGGAAATTTGAACACCCGTCTTACCAAACTTGAGCAATCTGATTGGGATGGAATCATCCTGGCAAAAGCAGGAGTAGTTCGACTTGGATTCGCAAAAAAAATAACTCAGATGATTTCAATAGACAAAATTTTACCGGCGGTCGGGCAGGGTGCACTTGGAATTGAAATTAGAGAACAAGACAAAAAAATCGAAGAACTTATTAAACCATTGAACAATTTTTCCACCTCCTATTGCGTTCTTGCCGAAAGATCCTTTTTGCGCATGCTGGAAGGTGGTTGTCAGGTGCCAATCGGTGCATACGCCCAAATTGAAGACAATCAACTTCACATTCAAGGAATGATAGGAAGTTTGGACGGGAAGAAAATACTCCGCGGCTCTGCAAATGGACCTGCCGAACAATGCGAAAAAATTGGCGCCGAACTTGCAAAAACTTTGTCCGATTGCGGTGGCAAAGAGATACTCGAATCCATAAGGATGATATAAATTCTTATAATTTAAATAGATGAGATTGAACGGAAAAACCATTTTAATAACTCGACCCATCGATCAAGCTGTTGAAATGATCGAAATGATTCGAGCCGAAAAAGGGATTCCTATCGCTTTTCCTACTATAGAGATCGCTCCACCGGATACTTTTGAATATCTCGATAAATCAATCGACAGCATCTACATGTACGACGGAATAATATTTACAAGTCAAAATGCGGTTTCCTTTTTTTTTGACAGAGTAAAATCACGTGGAGATATTACAAATATTGTCAAGGATAAAATGATTTTTGCTGTAGGCGGGAAAACCGGACTGCTCCTTGAACAATATGGAATCGGCACAATCTCAATTCCCGAAAAATTTTCAGCCGTTGAATTATCAAATTTAATTAAACAAGAATCGCTCAAGGGAAAATGCTTTCTTTTCCCGAAAGGTAATATCGCCAAAGAAACCATTCCATCAACATTGAAAGCATTGGGTGCATCGGTAGACGAAGTTGTTGTTTACAAAACGATTCCGCCTTCGCCGGAAAATATCGATTCGATCAAAAAACTTTTTGACAACAACAGCGTCGATGTTGTCACTTTCACAAGTCCATCAACCGTTAAAAATTTTTTCAATCTATTAGGATATGACAAAAACAAAAATTTTTCATCGCAAGTAAGAATAGCAGTGATTGGGCCTACGACAAAGAAAGCATTGGAAGAATTTGAAATCGAACCGGACATAGAGCCGACACAGTCAACGATCCAATCTTTTATAGAATCTATCATTGACTATTATAAAAATATTACTGAAAACAACTGATTGATAAATTATGATAAACGATTTATTTTTAAAAGCATGTCACCGTCAGCACACATACCGCACACCTGTTTGGATGATGCGTCAGGCAGGAAGATACTTGCCGGAATACCGTGCTGTCAGAGAAAAAACGGATTTTTTGACTCTATGCAAAACTCCGGAGCTTGCCGCAGAAGTTACCATCCAGCCGGTTGAGATACTTTCGGTTGATGCTGCAATAATTTTTTCCGACATACTTGTTGTTCCTGAGGCGATGGGTATGGAATTAATTGTTGAAGAAGGATCTGGCGGACCACGATTTCCGCATCCATTAAGAACCACGAACGATATCGATAATATTCAAATCCTGGATCCCACAAAGAAATTGAAATTCGTACTAGATGCTCTCAGTCTCACAAAGAAAATTCTTGCTGGCCGCGTGCCTTTAATCGGTTTCAGCGGTTCACCGTGGACACTTGCCTCGTATATGGTAGAGGGACACGGATCAAAAAATTTTCGCTTCATCAAAGAGTTGATATACAATGAGCCAAAAATTGCCCACAAACTTTTAGACAAGCTTGCCCGTTCTGTTGCTTTGTATTTAAAAGCTCAAATTGAGGCCGGGGCACAAGCAGTCCAAATTTTCGATACATGGGGAGGAATACTAACACAGGATGCTTTTCATGAATTTTCATTATATTATATCGAACAAATTGTGAATGAATTAAAATCAACCGATACGCCTGTAATAGTTTTTTGTAAAGACTGCGGACATTCACTTAATAAAATTTCCGCAACGGGCTGCCATGCGATAGGGTTAGATTGGTCTATTGACATCGGTACAGCGAGAAATTTAATCGGTGATACAACAGCTATACAGGGAAACATGGACCCGGTGATACTTTATTCCAAACCTGAGCGCATCCGATACGAAGTGATACAGATTTTAAAGAAATATGGAAATGGCAACGGTCACATTTTTAACCTCGGACATGGTATTCTGCCCGATATTCCGGTAGATCATGCAAAAGAATTTATTAATGCCGTGAAAGAAGAAAGTATTGCGTTCCATTCATAATTTTCAGACGGTTGAACTTTAAACTTATGCTCCCAAATTATTCACAGATAGGATGACAGAGCCGCAAAAGTTACCTAAAAATAATGAGAAAAGATTAAAATTATTTCTTTTCTTTTTTATTTTATCAGTCCTGATTTTCATCAGTGGTGCGAGATTAGTTTCAAGCGATGAAGTTTCTATGTTTCTTACTGTTGAGAGTCTAATCAAAAACGGAAGCCTCGCCATCCCATCATCGGATGTTCCAAACAGCACAGTAATCGGCGGTAAATCATACACATGGTACGAGGCAGGCAATATCTTAGCAGGTATTCCAATGTACTTAACCGGATTTGCTATCACATCAGTTCTTCCCCTCTCTCCAGTTTTCAGTTCATTTGTTACTAAGGCAACGGTTTCATTAACGGGTGCACTTACAGGAGCGTTCATTGCGCTAATTTTTTATTCCATAGCCCGGCGATTGGGAATAGGACAAAAAATTTCCGTACTGATGACGATGGCATTGATCATTACAACATTTCTATTACCCTATTTGAAGATGTTCATGCGAGAGCCGATACTTGCATTATGTTTATTGGGCGGAACAGGTTTTTTGATTCTCGCTTTCAAAAATAAAACATATTCTGATTTTTTTATTGCAGGAATTTTTATCGGTTTTGGTATACTTACTAAACTTGCATTTGCAATTAATTTATTACCGATAGGAATTTACTTCATCATTAAATCGTTAGAACTGAACCGCAAAGAACAATTCAAAGTATTTATCTACTTCGGTTTACCTGTTTTGATTTTAGGATTCATTGGAACAGGAACTTATAATTTTATACGTTTTGGGAATCCGTTAGATACCGGATATGCTGGCGGCACATCGTTCAATATTCCACTGTATGTTGGAATGTTTGGTCTATTGTTAAGTCCGGGCAAAGGATTGTTTTGGTTCGCACCTTTATTGCTATTAATATTTCCGGCAATCAAACATTTCAAGAATATTTATCGGAGCGAGACATATCTGATACTAAGCATGTTCATATTAAACTTGATGTTATCAAGCGTTTACATCGCCTGGGGTGGGGACGGAAGCTGGGGACCCAGATATCTTGCACCTTTTCTTCCATTATTTTTTTTGATCTTGACTTTTTATATCTCTCAGGCAAATAAAATTATTAAACAGATTGCTGTTCTGCTTTCAATAGCCGGATTTATTATACAGATTGGCGGGATATCGATATACGCCGGGGCATATTTGAGAGAGATTAACGAATATCCTTACCAAAAAAATTTCGACGATCCGGAATTTCTATCGAGGGCACATTTTATTCCAAATTATTCACCGATTATCGGACATTGGAAAATGCTTGTCCGGAACACGGCAGAGCACTTAGACGGAAAATATCCTGTGCTTACTATAAAAGAAGAAAGTTCTTCCGGACGTATTCCAATTGCTAATGAAGATCAATCTCAACTTTTACATACAATTGATTTTTGGTTTACTTATGCAAGTTATGCAAACATTTCAAAATATATTATATTATTTTTGATTTTCCTGTCAACCGGGATATCTACTTTCACCGGATTATTACTTTTTAGAAATATCCGTTAAATCGAAACATAAATGAAAGAATTTTATTAATGAAATTATCGGTTATCATACCTGTTTACAACGAAGAACGCTCATTAAAACAGCTTCTCGATAAAGTTCTAAATGTGAAGCTCGAAAAAGAAATTATAATAATCGATGATTATTCAACCGATAATTCAAGAAAAATTATTGAGGAATATTCAAAACATTCGGATATTAAAACAGTGTTTCATAAGAAGAATTCCGGCAAAGGTAAGGCAATTCGCAGCGGTATCGAACATATTACCGGCGATGTTGTGATAATACAAGATGCCGATCTTGAATATGAACCGGAAGATTATCCGAAGCTTATCCAGCCGATTATCGACGGTAAGACAAATGTTGTATACGGCTCAAGAGAGCTTGGTACCACACATCAACATAGCTACTTCAGCTTTTATATCGGCGGAAAATTTTTATCCTGGCTTACAAACATTTTGTACGAATCGAACATAACCGACGAGCCGACATGCTATAAAGTTTTCAAAGCAGACTTGTTAAAATCTGTAAATTTGAAATGTGAAAGATTCGAATTTTGCCCAGAAGTGACGGCAAAAGTTTTAAAACGAGGGGAACAAATTGTTGAACTTCCAATCCATTATTATCCGCGAACAAAAAACGAAGGTAAGAAAATAAAATGGAAAGATGGAATTGAGGCAATTTGGACATTATTAAAATATAAGTTCGTAGATTAAATTTGAATGCATCAACGCAATGAAAAAATAGCTGTTGTATTATTTCAGCTTGGAGGACCCGACTCTTTAGATTCAATTGAACCTTTTCTATATAATCTTTTTTCAGATCCCGATATTATAAACTTCCCAGGTGCTTTCATTGCCCGTAAATTTATTGCTCGTAAAATTGCAAAAAACCGCTCAAAGAAAGTGCGGGAGAATTATAAAGCCATCGGAGGAAAATCGCCGATTTTTGAACTCACAAGATTACAAGCCGTAAGTCTCGAACGGGCATTAAACCAGCATATCGATTCAAAAGTATTTATTGCAATGAGATACTGGCATCCGACAACAGAAGAAGTAATTCAGAAAATTAAACATGATACTTTTTCAAAAATAATTCTTCTGCCGCTTTATCCGCAATATTCATTTGCAACCACTTTATCCAGCCTGAAAGAATGGCGAAAACAGTCTTCGCTGAACAAATGCAATCCGGTGCAAATTGAAACTATTGAATCGTTTTACAACCATCCGAAATATATCAGTGCAATAGTGAATCGAATTAATACCGCGGTGAATAAATTTTCAGGCATTGATAGGGCTGATATAGATTTAATATTCAGTGCGCACAGCATACCGGTTAGTTTTGTAAATAAAGGAGATCCATACCAGAAACAAATCGAAAAAACTGTCAGCCTTGTAATAGATGAAGGCAACTGGTCGTCGCCTCATCAATTATGTTACCAAAGCAAAGTGGGACCCATTAAATGGCTTGGTCCTTCATTAAAGGATACAATTACCCAAAAAATTGCAGCAGGACGGAAACATTTTTTAATAATACCGATCTCTTTTGTAACCGATCATATTGAAACCCTACATGAGATCGGTATTGAAATGAGGCATTTTGCAAAAGAATCCGGAGCGGAAAAATTTGAAATTTCTCCGGTACTCAACAACGGCGACGATTTTATCGATGCCTTGTCAACACTGGTATTGGAACATACTTAGAAATATTAATTGTTAATAGATCATGGATCCACAAAATAATTCGACAAATAAACATGTAATAATCATCGGCGGAGGCATATCCGGACTATTAACGGGATACTGGCTTGATCAAAATAACATTCCGGTTACAATTCTCGAACAAAGCAATGTACCGGGTGGAACAATGAAAACATTAATCGATGATGGGTGGCTTGTAGAACAAGGTCCCAACAGCGCTTTAGAAACTACTCCACTTATTTCTGAAGTTCTGAACGGCTTAGGAATCGAATCAAAGAGAATATATGCCGATGAAAAATCGTCAAATCGATACATTGTCAGGGATAATACTCTTCACAAAGTTCCGATGGATCCTTTATCATTCATTAGAACAAAACTCTGGAGCACCTACGGAAAGATCCGGCTTATTAAAGAACCATTCATCGGTAGAGCAACTGAAGAGGAAACAATTGCTCAATTTGTTTCCCGGCGCCTCGGCAAAGAATTTTTAGATTATGCCATCAATCCTTTTGTTGCGGGTGTTTATGCAGGTAATCCTGAATCGTTATCTGTCCGATATGCATTCCCAAAACTGTATGCACTTGAAGAAAAGTATGGCGGACTGATCAAAGGAATGATACGTTCGCGGAAAGAAAGAAAAGCCCGCAAAGAAATTGCAAAAGACCGTGCAAAATTATTTTCATTCGTAGACGGAATGCAAACACTTCCAAACAGTATTTCTCAAAAACTCGGTTCAGCAGTAATTCTCGGTGCAACAGTTAAATCGGTAATTCCATTCAGGACAGAAGGAAAAACATTCTATACTGTTTCTTATTTTAAGAACGATGAAACAATTAAGTTAGAATCTCCTGTGGTTGTTTTTTCATCGCCTGCCGAAGCCACCGCATCGATTATCGAACCGATCGATCCGGAATTTTCAAAAACTCTGAAAGAAATATATTACCCACCCGTAACCGAACTGTTTCTCGGTTTCAGAAGCGATCAGGTAAAAATTCCCTTAACCGGTTTTGGGTTTTTGGTACCTGAGGTGGAGAAAAAAAATATACTCGGTACAATATGGTCTTCCTCGCTTTTTACCAATCGTTCACCGAAACATCATGTGGCACTGACAACATTTGTCGGAGGAGCCAGACAACCGGATATTTGCCGATTGAATGATGAAGCACTCATAAACCGGGCATTAATCGACCTTCATTTACTGATGAAGATTGAGGGAGATCCTGTTTATAAAAAGATCATCAGGTGGGATAGAGCAATTCCACAATATAATATTGGTTTCGGAAATGTACTTGAAAAGATCAAGCGGTTTGAAGACAATTTTCGCGGCACATTCATCGTAAGTAATTTTAAAGGTGGAATAGCTGTCGGTGATTGTTTCATCAATGCAAATGCTGCTGCAAAAAAAATCGCTGATTATTTTATTTTAGGCAAATAGCCGAAAAAGATGCTTTTGTCATTTGAAATTAGTAAATTTAACCTACTCAAATAGAGAACTGCGCCAACCATAAATTCAAATAATTTGTGGAAAAACGGTAATGTTGTAATCTTTTAAATCATGACTTCATGAGAATGCATTGACAATATTACATAGATAAGTTCTTCAGAGAAAATTATTAACAATTTTACGTGAGGTTCTTTGAACGAAAATTTAATACTTATTCTATTCAATGTTTTTATCCTTGCCATGCTGGCACTTGATCTGGGGGTATTCCAAAAAAAAGCTCATTTCCCTAGCATGAAAGAAGCTTTAGGATGGACAGCTTTTTGGATATCGCTTGCAATTTTATTCGGATTATTTATCTGGTATGAACGCGGAAGTGTTAAGGAGCTTGAGTTTTTTACTGGATATGTTGTTGAAGAAGCTCTTTCTGTTGACAACGTTTTTGTTTTTATAGTTATCTTCTCTTACTTTTCGGTACCGAAAAACGCCCAGCATAAAGTTCTTTTTTGGGGTATCCTTGGCGCCATAATTTTCAGGGCGATTTTTATTGTTGCAGGAGCCGCGTTAATATCTCAGTTTCATTGGATCATCTATCTTCTTGGTGCTTTCCTCATTTTCACTGCAATCAAACTTGCAGTTCAACGTGAAACTGAAGTTCATCCAGAACATAACCCGCTGATTAAATTAGCCAGAAAAATATTTCCTGTTACAAAAGATTATTCGGGAGAAAAATTTTTCGTGAAGCAAAACGGAAGACGTTATGCAACTCCACTACTTCTTGTTTTATTAATGATTGAAAGCACCGACATTGCATTTGCCACAGACTCGATCCCTGCAATCTTCGCAATCACACAAGATACTTTCATTATCTATACATCTAATATTTTCGCAATTCTGGGTTTACGATCATTATATTTCGTCGCATCCGGATTCATGAAAGAGTTCCGTTATTTAAAATACGGACTTTCTGTCGTTTTAGGTTTTATCGGAGTGAAGATGCTGATCGAACCATGGTTTCAGATTCCGATATTATCTTCACTCGCTGCAATTTTCATAATCATAGCAACATCCATTTTGACATCTGTTTTACACCCCGGAAAGAAAAACTGAAAACAAATTTTATTGCAATAACTTTATTAACAATCCGACTAAATAATTTTCAGAGGAGAGAATAAAAGATGTATATTAAAGTTCACGGCTTTGGAATAGATTACACGCTCGAAGGTCCCAAAACAGACACCACGATAATATTTATACATGGATTTCCTTTAAGTAAAGAAATGTGGAAACCTCAGATGGAGGAATTCAAAAAAGAATATTCCGTACTGTCGTATGATGTACGCGGTCATGGACTTAGCGATGTCGGGAACGGACAGTATACGATTGAATATTGTGTCGATGATCTGTTTGGTTTGATGGATATTTTACACATCCAGAAAGCCGTTCTTGTAGGTTTATCAATGGGTGGTTACATCGCACTCAGAGCCGTGGAAAAACATGAGGATAGATTTAAAGGACTTGTTTTATGCGATACTCGCAGCGAAGACGATACCAATGAAATCAAAATTAAAAGAGCTCATCAGGCAAAAAGCGTTAAAATTTATGGAATGAATAAATTTGCAAATCTATTCCTTCCAACTGCATTGACACAAAATAATGTGAAGAAGCGAACAGATGTTTTCCGGCGTATGCACGATATAATTGAGCGTAACTCATCAAATGCGATGGCTGGAATCATGATAGCACTTGCAGCCCGAACAAACACAACCCCGTTCCTGCCAAGCATAAAAATTCCGACATTAATTATGGTAGGACAATTCGATGAGATTACTCCCCCATCTGTATCGATACAGATGAAAGAAAAAATTACCGATTCCGAAATGCATATCATTCCGGATGCAGCACATTTATCTAACACCGAAAATCCAGATGAGTTCAATAAATATCTCCACAAATTTTTAAAATCACTCGATTAAAGTTAGGAATTATTATGGTTACACAGTTCACCAGACACAGAAGAACAAGAATGTCACCTTTTCTCCGTTCGATGGTTCGTGAGACCGAATTGTCTAAAAACGATTTTATTTATCCGTTATTCGCATGCCCCGGTAAGAATTTTAAAAAAGAAATCTCATCGATGCCAGGAGTTTATCAAATGTCGGTTGATGTACTGGTTAAGGAATGTGTCGAAGTAAAAAACCTCGGCATACCTGCTGTTATACTGTTTGGAATTCCGCCGGTCAAAGATGAGGTTGGAAGCGGTGCCTATGATCCGAACGGAATCATCCAACAAACAGTTCGCGCAATAAAAAAAGAAGTTCCTGAATTGGTTGTTATAACGGATGTCTGTTTGTGCGAATACACATCGCACGGGCATTGCGGTATAGTGAAAGGCGATGAAATCGTTAATGATGCCTCGATAGAACTCCTTGCCAAAGAAGCGCTTACACACGCCCAATCGGGTGCTGATATGATTGCTCCATCTGATATGTTTGATGGACGGGTAAAAGCTATACGCACAATTTTAGATCAAAATAATTTTCATAACATCCCAATCATGTCGTATGCCGCAAAATATGCTTCAGGTTTTTACGGACCATTCCGCGAAGCCGCAGAAAGCACTCCCAAATTCGGCGACAGGCGTTCACATCAGATGGATCCGGCAAATTCCGATGAAGCAATCCGTGAAGTTCAAACCGATATCGAAGAAGGCGCAGACATAGTGATGGTAAAACCTGCCTTGTCTTATCTTGATGTAATAAGACGAGTGAAAGATACATTTCATATGCCAACCGCCGCTTATAATGTAAGCGGTGAATATTCCATGGTGAAAGCAGCCGGTAAGCTCGGATGGATAGATGAGCAGCGTGTAATGATGGAAATATTAACAAGCATCAAGCGCGCCGGTGCAGATATGATCTTAACATATCATGCAAAAGAAGCTGCAAAGCTTTTGTAAAATATCTTTGTGAAAAATATTCTCGTTACCGGTTCTAACGGATTCATCGGATCAAATCTTGTTATCGAGCTGGTCCGCCTCGGATTCCGTGTAAAAGCATTTCATCGTTCCGATTCCAACATAGACAATCTTTCGGAAATAAATACCGTTCATGTTATCGGTGATATTCTCGACAAAAACTCTCTTCTCAACGCCATCAGAGGATGCGATACCGTTTTTCATACCGCCGCTCTAATTTCCTTTTTCAAACTAAAACGACAAAAACATTTCGAGATCAATGTTGAAGGAACACGAAATGTTGTTGAAGCTTGTATGGAAGTTGGTGTTGAAAAATTAATTCATACAAGTACAATCGGTGCACTCGGTTATACAACAGACGGAACTCTCACGAACGAAAATACTGTCTATAATTGGGGTAAAAACATACCCTACCGGTATACAAAACATCTTGCAGAACTTGAAGTATTAAAAGGAGTCGGAAGCGAACTTAACGCAACAATCGTAAATCCGAGCATTATAATCGGAGCCGGGGATTTAAACATTCATGGCGGACAATTTGTGAGAGATATTAAATTGGGAAAAATTCCATTCTATGCCGACGGCGGAGTAAATGTTGTGGGAATAAATGATGTGGTTGCCGGACATATAGCCGCAGCACGATTCGGTAAAAAAGGTGAGCGATATATTTTAGGAGGTGAGAACCTCACACACAAACAACTGTTTCAACAGATCGCAACTTTGATCAATGGTAAAGTCCCTAAGATTAAATTACCCGGTTGGTTAATAAAATCATTTGCAGTTGTTGCGCAAAGTTTATCTCTTCTGCCCGGAGTTGAATTACCGTTAACACCAACCATCGCGAAAAACATTCTTGCATACAATTGGTGTTCACATGAAAAAGCAACCAGTGAACTCGGTTACAAACCGCAACCGATTGAGAAAGCAATATTGGAAGCATATGAATGGTATAAGAAGAATGGGATGTTGTAAGGTATGCCTGCCCGCCGAAGTCCGCAGAACGCAGGCGGGAGATGTGATGTTGGATGTTCGATGTTCGATATGCGATTTGGGATTCTGGTTCTTGGATTGTAAATTACATCCAGATTAAATCTTTACAATCTTTACATTTTCTAAAATCAGTATGAAATCAACAAAATCAAACAAACTTTTTTTAAAAGCGAAAAAATTTATTCCCGGCGGCGTAAATTCGCCTGTTCGTGCTTTTAAGTCGGTCGGGACAACTCCCCGTTTTATTGAACATGCTAAAGGCGCATATCTTTGGGATGTTGATGGAAATAAATATATAGATTATATCGGCTCGTGGGGACCGATGATATTAGGACATTCTCATCCATCTATCTTGAAGGCGATAAATAAGAAAGCTAAACATGGAACAAGTTTTGGCGCACCGACTGAGCTTGAAGTAAAAATCGCTGAACTCATTACGAAGATGGTTCCTTCCATTGAAATGTTGAGAATGGTTAATTCCGGTACAGAAGCAACAATGAGCGCAATACGTTTAGCCCGCGCATATACAGGCAAAGATAAAATAATTAAATTTGATGGATGTTATCACGGTCATGCCGATTCATTTTTAATTAAAGCCGGATCGGGTGCGGCAACATTCGGAACACCCGACAGTCCTGGTGTAACAAAATCAACAGCCGCTGATACTTTAAACGCTACTTTCAACAATATCGATTCAGTAAATAAAATTATAAATGATCATAAATTTGAGATCGCGGCAATTATTGTTGAACCGGTAGTCGGAAATATGGGTTGCATTCCGCCCAAGCCAGGATTTCTTGAAGCGCTCAGAGCTATTTGCACGAAACAAAAAATCATCCTCATCTTTGATGAGGTAATGACGGGCTTCAGAGTTTCGGCAGAAGGGGCACAAGAATTATACGGTATCAAACCCGACCTGACCACACTCGGAAAAATTATCGGCGGCGGTTTACCTGTTGGCGCCTACGGCGGAAGACGCGAAATTATGAAGTTGGTTGCACCCAATGGTCCAATGTATCAGGCAGGAACTTTATCGGGAAACCCTCTCGCAATGGCGGCGGGTTTCGAGATGCTTTCGATTCTTAATAAAAATAAGTCGATTTACAAACATCTCGAGCAATCTTCGAAGCAAATTGAAGAAGGATTTAAAGACAATTTCAAGAAGTTGAATTTGAATTTTGTCATCAACCGTGTCGGTTCTATGTTTACTTTATTCTTTACAAACAATGAAGTGACCGATGCTGATTCTGCGCGAATGTCCGACACAAATCTTTTCGGAATCTACTTTCGTGCAATGTTGGAGAACGGTATTTACTTACCGCCATCTCAATACGAAGCAGCATTTGTATCAACCGAACATACTGAAATTTTAATTGATAAAACTATTCGGGCTAATTTCAAATCATTGAAAGCAGTTTTACACGCGACAAAATAAATAAAGACTAATCTCAAAATTAAAATGCCACCCCGGAAAACCGGGATGGCATTTTTTATTACACTAAGCTGCTAAATTATCCGCCGATAATTCCGGGTATTGAAACATCTGGTGGATTGCCATTTTCACTGCTCACGCTTATGATCACGTTAGCAGGAATCGCCGATGATACACCGCCCTGGGTTTGATCAACAACCTCGAACCAGAAATCTGTTGTTCCAAGACCTCTTGCTTGAGTATCACCGAGAGTTACATTGACAAATCCGGTTACATTAAGATTAACCTGACTGTTCGGCGGTGGAGTATATTGCAAACTTATACCAATATGCGTTCCTCCGCATAGCGGATTACCGAATCGGTCGGAAACTTTGTAATAAATCCTGCCCGACCTGCCGCCTCTTGGAACATAGAAACTATCTGCGCTGACGTTGCTGATCTGCGACCAACCTGAGAATAGAATTACGATTGTGTCGTGAACAGCAACACCATTTTCACCCATAGTTACTGCGGCAATTTTTGCCATGTTCGGTATTCCATAAATTGTATCTGGCGGATGTGGATTACCGCTTTGCAGTTGTACTACCGCTTGTCCGTTCTTATCGGTGAACCCTGATGCACCTATGATACCTCCGGTTGAACTAAAGTAAACTGCCGTATTTGTCTTGACCGGATTGCTGTATTTATCACCGAGTTGAACCGTGATCGCGTCGTTTCTACCAAGCCAGTCATATGCAGGGAAATTATACCTGTATGCAGCAAGCGAAAAATGTGGTTGATCGGGTAATCCGGCATTCACAGTTATAATAACCGGCGTTGAATAAATCCACACACTATCCCGCTCACGATAAAGTTTTGCAACAAATTGCAGTACACCGGATTTTGTTCCGCTGTTCACTGTGGTTGCAACCCTACCGGAAACATTCGTCAACGCTCTAGCAGGTGTAACGTAAGCTCCTCCGGCAACCGGTTCACCCATCAGTTGAAATTCGACTGTATCACGATGATCGATATCTATCGGGAAGCCGAGAGAATCGCGAACTTCCCATGTAATAATTGAGGATTCAGTGCCGCCGACTCCATAGACCGAAATTTCTTTAGCTGAAATACTGAGCAATGCAATGGAACGAGCATACAAACCTGTATCACTTGAATCTCTTATACCGGTTGTTGTATCACGAACCAAATAAAAATCATAAGTGACTTGTTTGCCTGCTTCAACATTAAAGTTGATTGATTGTTGCTTGTAACCAGATTTTTCGGCTTTTAACAAACCGAGCAGCGATGGTAATCCCTGCAAATTCACAGAGAAAGAATACTCCCCGCTGAAATCGGTTTGCAAACTATCAGTGATCAGATTGGAGTACAATGTTACCCATGCATTGTTCAAAGGAAGTCTTGATTGCGAATCGAATACACGCCCGACTACCTGAGCAACAGTGGAAGCCGCATCAACTGCCAATAAAAAATCACCAAGGTCGGTGGTTTGACCGCGATGAATCATAAAGCTGATGCGCTTTGTGCGATACCCGCCTTTATATCCTGTAATTAAAACAGGTAATGAATCACGATCAACAAGATCAGCTGTCAAACGGAATGTTCCATCGGTTGGTGTGGTAATGGAATCTACAACACCCGGTAGCGTTAACAGAATTGTACCGCCGCGTAATGGGTATAACGTTAGACTGTCTCGAAGTGTACCAATTATCAAAGCGGATGAAGCGGTGGTATCTCTATCGAGAATTATTTGAACATCCAATGTTTTTGCTTTTTCGATTACTATGTTGAATGCTCTTGTAATATAGCCTGGATTAGATACTCTCAATTGTCCATTCAATGCGTTAAGTCCGCCGAGATCGATTGTGAAAGAAAAATCACCGTTGATAGAAGTTCCAACACTATCGACAAAACTTCCGGCAGAAAGAACAACGTTCGCATTATTAATCGGGAGCCTTGTTTTGTTATCTAAAATTCTTCCCATCACCTGAGCGGCAGATGATCCGAGATCAACACTGATTAATACATTGCCCAAATTTGTTGTTTGGCCGCGCAGTAAAGTTACAGGGATCTGTTTGGTCCGATAGCCTGATTTTTCTACAGTCACAAGTGCCGCCAGAGTTTGTAAATCGACCAGATCGGCTGTAAGTCTGAAGCTGCCATCAACTTCGGTAACCATCGATGTATCTGATCCCGGAACTGTGAGATGAACTTTCGTTCCTCTCAGCGGATAACTTGTCAAACTATCACGTATAGTACCTACGATAACGGCAAATGTTGAATTATCAACCGCTAACCCGACGCTAAAAGTTGTATCTGAAGCGACAGATATTGAGAGAATTTGAGTCAGATACCCGAACTTTTGAATTGTAACAGTTGCACTTTGATTTTGAAGTTTTCCAATTTCAACGCTGAATAAAAATTTCCCTGTTTCATCGGTGAAAGTGGTTTCATTTTTCACTTCGGTTGTGAGGATGGCAGAAGCATTCTGAATATAATTGCCGTTCACTGCATCGAACACATAACCTTGAATTAAACTATTTCCACCTGCGCTTACGGGGGGTGTATCTTTACAACCCCAGCTCGCTAGTGCGGACAAAATAAATAATAGCCCAAAGATGATTTTTGATTTCATAAGTTTTTTTCCTTGAAGTTTATCATCATGGATTTTTTTCAAATTCGCGCTGATTTACTTTGCGCTTGTTATTGATCAGTTCCTGTCTTGAAGTCCGGTTCATCATTCTTTCACGGATCGGACTGAGTAATTCAACTTTTAGAAGAACAATCAATTCTGTTTTAGTATTATATTTTAGATCTGACCCAAAAATATATCTGAGTCCGAGGAACCACCATGGCAGATCTTTGAGGAACGGAATACCTTCCCTACGGCTCAATTCCTGAGTCCTCACCAATCCACCTAATACCGTCTCCTCTCCATCAAACAAAAGCGTATGTGTCTTCACCTGATTTCTTGAAATTTCCGGTCCGGTTGCTCCGGGACTTGATTCGCTTTGTTCAACAGTCATGTTGAGGTAAACAAAATCAGTATCCGATTGTGTGAAAATGGTGGGAGTTACTTCTACTATCGTTCCTGTTGAGATCAGTTGATTTATGGTATTGCCTGCAATATCGCGGGAGGTAATAAAAATATCTTTACCGATTTGAATTCTTCCGGGTTTCCCGTTTCTTACCACAATATCGGGGCTGGTGATAACTTCACCAAGTTCGTTTGAACCGAAGAATTTTATAAGTGCATCCATGTTTGCAAATTTAAATTCGGGTGGACTTTCAAGAATACCGATACCAGTGGAGAGCGGCGGTATATTCATTTGAGATTTTGACTTCCTGGACATGCCCGGAACCGGACTTGTTGTATCGCCCAGAGTCATACCAGCAGACATATAAAAATCTTCCAGCGGTTCTTTTGATTTATTTCTAAAAAATTTCCACGTGATTCCATATTCCTGCATTTTAGAAATATCCGTACTAAAGAATACTGCGGAAATACGGACATCACGGCTGTCTAACGTTGGAGGAGGTTCGCCGGGAATTGTGCCGGCACCCCGCTCTACCTGCGTTCCGGCGCCAGTTTGCAGAATTCTGATATAATCTGCCTCTTCAACGAACATAAGTCCGTTATGAGATAATATCATTTCCAAAGCATCCCGCCAGTGCTGGTTTACAACATAAACACCGATGGGTCCCTTTCTTTTTTCCAGATCAATGATAATCTTTCCCGCAAATTGCTTGCTCAATTCATTTATCACGAGCAGCGCCTGATCCATTCTCATTGTAGAATCGAGCGAAACAATTTCCTGGGGATTCACATAACCCTTTGTTTTTAATCGAGCATCTCTCGTCTGGCCGAAAGAAATCTGCGCAATCATTAAACAGAGGATGAAAACAAATGTATAGTTCTTTTTCATGTACACTCCGTAATTATTCTTACTTAAGCGGTTGACCTTGTTGAATATTTAGTTCATAACGTTCGGCAACGCCGCCACGATTTAATAAACATTCCACTCTTCCCTCATTAGGTAGAATTCGTGTAACGTAGCCGAGATATACTTTATCTCCTTCTTCTAATGTTCGTGATTTTTGGGTTTGATCTACGATGAACGCCTTGCCCGGTATAACTGCTTTCAGTATTGAGCGTTCAATCTCAATTTCATCCACCTGCGGCGGAGGTATTTCGTGCATTATAAGCGGATGGAATGGATTCATCCCGAGTGTTTTTTGAATAGCATTCAGCAACCCGGGTGCATTATTTAATTCAGGCAATGAAGAATAATATGCATGAACTTCCATTTCGAACAGCACAAGAATTTTTGTTTCGTTGGTGGTAGCCGATTTAGATTCATACCCGCGTAATGTTAAATTCGCAACTTTAAAAAGCCGTTTGCCGCTTTCTGTCAGCCAAACGAAATTATATAGATTACGAAACGGTCCTTCACCCTTTAACGCATACACATTGTATCCGTAACTTCCGAAATCTCGTGGTCCCACATATGTCATATCCATTTTGATTTCGCCGCTGATGTCCATAGTCCTGTTGAAATAACCGTACGTTTCGCCGGTAATATCGCGGGGTGGAACATCTTTATTTCTGGTTTCCCATCTTTTCTTGATTTCTTCAAGGCGTGCAGAAACCGTATTATAAGTGTTTGCGAGATCGGGAGTATTTTGTAATTCAACCTCTATTCGTCTGATCTCGGAATCGATGTTCTTGAGTTTCTTTGGAAGTGACAATGAAGTAAAAAACAATCCGATTGCAAGAATTAATACAAGAACAACGCTTAAAACTACTGTATTACGAACTATATAAGACAAAGTAAACTCCGAAAATGTTGTTTTTAATTTCTATTATTTATTTACCGCCGCAGATTGTTGTTCGGTTGTAACCGGTTTTTCCGGCTGAGGCGGAATTGAAATCATAAAATTATATACCGGAGGAGTGTTCGGTCTGATTTCCCGAACCTCAACCTTTGTTAATGTAGTATTCTCGAACAACGCCGAAATCCGGGGGATTCTACCTCGATATAATGCGTAACCTTGAATCGACATCGCTCCTCCCGGCTGGGCACGAAGTTCGGTAATCCAGATAGCCCCAAGATCGTCAACTCCTTTTGTTAATTGAGCAATTGTTTTGTTCCATCTGTCGGCGCCCGGAATCAGAGAATCATAAACTGCTAAAGCAGTATTGAACCGGTTTATTTGTTCTTCCAATCCTCCGATGGCAGCCTTCATCCTTTCATTCTCACCAATCTTATCCTGTAGCTGCAGCAAAGTTCTTTGCCTGAGAGAAATTTCACGCTGAACGCTAGCATACCGAGTTGTAAAAAAGAAAGATGAAAGAAAAACCAACGCCAGCAACACATATCCATGCCATGCGAGTTTGAATGCCCGCTGTCCTTCCCTTACACTCTCGGGTAATAAATTGGTCGGATAGAAACCGGGATGATCGTTATCTAAAATCTTCCAGGCAGTAGCAATAGGAATGGCGAACTCAGGAATTTGCTGTTGAATTTCCGGAGGTAATGAAGTTGCATCGAGTTGAGGTGTAAGCAAGTATTGAATTGCAACATCAGGTAATTGCTCTTTCATAAACTCTTCGAATGCAATTTTTTTGCTTTCACCGGCAATGAAAATTTTATCGATACGGGGAATCCCCATATTATCCTGTTCAAGCAAAAGACGACTGTATACGGTGTTTTGAATGTTTGGTGAATCGTATCCTTCACCGAGCACAGGAGCAAAATGGAAAAACTCAGTGCCTTTCATAAAAATCAATCTGGTAAATTCGGCACCGATGTAAATAATTGTTGTAATCTCATCGGGATTAAAACCAAAATTTGCACGGGCAAGATTCATTAAAGCCACATCGCCGATTTCAATAAGAGATATTCGGGGCAACCGTTTTCCTAAAAACGGTTTAATATCCTCGAGCAAATTTAACATCGATACACCGTCTTCACGGACTACGCAAACCAAATTCTTTTCGACAGAATAAAAATGATCAATCGCATCCGGAGATGGTTGAACTGCACGAACACTTCTCAGTTCATCTAGAATCCGCTGCTTTAATTTTTTCTTTTCAAGTCCGAAATCGCTTTCCAAGGTATGATAATAAATACTCGGTTCTGTAATCGAATACCCAAAAACATAATCGTTTGTATTATATTTCGAAATCAACCCCAGGAGAACGTTGCTATTGCTGCCAGCACCCTCTGCTTCAGGTTCAGCACCACCGATAGCAAATGTTTCACTGGACTCTGAAAGATTATCCATATCAACATTCGCAATCTGCCTTTCCTCCAATTTGGTTACAAGTGAAGCGGATTGCAGTTCGTCGATAACCACATTACCTTTTTTTATAGAAAGTTTGGCGAGCTTTAACTCAAGCCCGTCAACAAACACTCCGATTGCCGAAGATTTTCTGCCGCGTAGTGAGGCCATAAAATAATTACCCTTATTTTTTCTTCAATTATTTATCGTTGGAAGTCGCCAAATTCAGTAACTGCTGTAGACGTCGTTTGTTATTGGCGAAATTCATTGCCACTTCGAGCGATATTTTTCTTTGTAAATATAATCGTTTAAGATCTTGCTCCATCGTGATCATACCAAGTTCCCCTGATTCCGACATCATCTGGTATATCTCACCTGTATTACTGTTCTTAATTGCAGCTCGGACTGACGGAGTTGCAATCATCACTTCTTTAGCAAGAACTCTTTTTTTATCCATACTTGGAACTAATTTCTGAGAAATAACACACTGCAATACATCGGCTAACCTGAGTCTGACACGTTCCTGCTCAATAGGCGGAACCTCACCAATAATACGGTCAACACTTTCAACAGCAGATGATGTGTGTAAGGTTGAAAAAACTTTATGGCCGCTATCTGTAACTTCCAATGCAGTGAGTATAGTATCGGGATCGCGCAACTCCCCAATGATAATTATGTCGGGGTCTTGACGAAGAGATTGAACCGTTCCTTCTTTGAATGACAGCACATCCCTTCCTACTTCTCTATGCCGGATGATACACCGATCGGATTTGTGAACATATTCTACCGGCGATGCAATTATAACGGCATGAGCATCGATCTGATGATTGTTCATGTCGAGAATACTATCAAGTGTAGAACTTTTTCCGGAACCTGTTATTCCGGTTACTAAAATCATTCCTTCTTTTGTGTGAGCAAGACTGACTACCTTTGAAACATTCGGATGAAATTCGAGACTTTTGTATGGTCTAACTTCAGCATTTATTGCACGCATATTAAGCGCAATCTGATCCAGATCGAAATAAGTATCGGCGCGAAATCTGTGCATTTGATCGCCTTCAAATATCGTATAAGAAAAATCGAGGTTTCGATTTTCATAAAGGAATTGACGTTGTCGTTCTAAAAGAATGCTTTGAATAAGAACATTCATTTCATCGAAAGTAAATGAAGGCAAAGTTGAATCGGGTTTTTTAGTACCGTGTATCCTGTACCAAATCTTACCCTGACTCCCGAAACCACCGACATCAATATCGGATGCAGAAATCTCAAACATCCTCATCAAAAAACTATCGAACATGCGTTTAATGATAACACGTTCTTCCTGAGACTGCCTCGATACTAAATCACCTAAAAGCATCTGCCGTTCAACGCCATAAGACGTTTCAGGGATATTGCTTACTATCTGTCTTATTATCGATTGTGCTTCTTCTATCATATTTTTTTTCTCTCAGGTCTAACTTATCTTCTTATCAGATAGCCGCATCTACTATACGGCGTTTAATATATGTAAAAGTTTAATTCTTGTCAAATTGATTAAAAAACCACAAAAAATATTTTATAACACAAAAAAATGCCTCGAAATTTTACGCGATTTACCTATTTCGAGGCTTAATAACTTTAAGCATCTAAATCATTTTTATTCATACCAATACAAAATAGTGTACCATTGCAGATGACCTATCATTTTTGCCAGATCCAAGGCTTCTTTACTGTATAGAGTTTGCTGGCTCCCCCGCATTTCAAATGAACTTCCTGTTGGGCCAGCCATCATCATACCTCCAACAACATTACAAACTGCACCACCACCAGTTTCTAAAATATCCACGACATCAATTACACTTTCCTTATAAACAACAACAAGTCCATGGAAATCAATTCTTCCCGATATTCTTAAATCTCCGTTTACAACTAATATACCCCAGCCAGTGACCGTGCCAGAAATATGAACATCGCCTTCACAATAGACAATTTCGGGAGCAGTCTTGGTTCCCCATGCTGTAGTGCCGGCAATTGTTGAACTATTAAGATAAACTCGATCTGCCGCATTAATATATTCATCCACATAAACTCTAGGATCAAACAAAGCAGTATCAACTTTAACATCTTGTGTTCCATCGATATTATCTTTATAAACCAAGACATCTGTAGTATCTTTTGCAGCTAATACACCAACACCCGGTTTGTCGTTTGTATCCGGTCGTGTTGTAAGTACCCCCTCTGCATTATGATTCCGACCATCAATAAATCCTTTCCCAGCACCGGTGCCTTTGATCGTAAATTTTACATCGGGTACACGCAATCCTAAAGCTTCATTTACAGATGGAAATGGAACCGGTTGCCGGCGCATACGGATTTTCATGTAGTGCGTTGAATCCATATATCGTGCCCGGCATCGAATGTCGAGTGTATCAGAAAAGTTGATGTTTGTTAATTTGACAGAAACCGAGCAGATGCCGCTTGATATATGTGCAATCATAAAAGCGGAATCTATTTTACCAACTTCTAAATGATTGGTAATACTTGTATCCCTATCATCTATTCTCCGAAGTATCATGTTTACAGCCGTGTGAGCTATATTTTTAACATTTGTCAATTTATCGAAACCAGAAACATTCTCTGAAAGATCCGATTTGGATCTGTTGATTGTGAAGGTTATAATTCCAACTACAACCGATAGACCCAGAACAATTAACAGCGCCATTTTTCCCATAATAAGTCTCCTTCATATTATAAATTTCTTGGGAATATTAGTTTTGAATACATTGCATGCGAGTATTGCCTTCCACCGGCGCGGGCTGTGTCAAACGGCTCAGGACTTTCCAACATTAATTGTACTTTAATAGATTTAATACTATCGCGTAATGCTCCTGTAACAGGAGCCAATAATATTGAATCTCGTGAATTATAATAAGTCAGTTTAAATTTAGTAACACTATAGTTAATATATACTTTGGAAATGTTTTCAATCCGGAAAAGCATTTTGTCACGCGGATTTTTTGAATTTAAAACAAGATCACCAAGACCATATTCAATCACATCTGTAGAACCAGCTACATCTTTTAGATTAGCTGTAAATTTAATGTGTGAACTTTCAGCGATACTTATGAATGGGCGGGAAGTTTGACGGTATCCAGCTTTAAAAAAATCGAATTCTATGATCCTAGCCAATTGCATTGTTTCTGTCTGTGTATGGAATTCTACCATACCCCTGTAATTTTCGTCGCTTAAATTTATATTGACATTCATTACGGTCAGGATAATAATTCCCACAAGGACAGACGCTAGAACCATATCAAGCATTACAGTCATAGATTATTTCCTCTCAATAATAACGCCTGTAAACGGCGACGTCTGATATTTGTAGATAGCGCGGGCTCTTCCAGGGATCATAGATGCGATCATCAAAAGCAAGATTTGGGTGGCGAACAGTAACAACGATTTTTTTAAAAAAAGTTTGATTGTTCGCAGTTGTATCACCTCCAGTGTCCGTCCAATAATAAATTGAATCGGTCACGGTAAAAATTCCAAGTGATTGAGAATAAAAATATCTTTTATATCCATTATAATCATCTATATCATCATAGTAACGAGACGAGGCATAGTACGACGTTGTATCTGGACTCTCCGGTAAAGTTACAAGGGCAATCTCATTCCCGTTTATGCCAGAGACTTCAGGACCGAAATTAAAAATCGGTGTAAATTTTGATGATTGACCAGGAAAAACTTTTTTGGTACCAAGTACAGCACTATCGAATTTTGCAACCATAATTTCATCTAACATAGATTGACCTATGGTGACTGCGGCAAGATATGCTTCTGCTTGTAAAATCGCAGTTGTTTTATTTATTATAAGTGTATTGACCGAAAGCGCCACTATCGACAACAATGTTATCGCCGCAATTACCAATAATACCTGACCCGTATTCATAAATTTTCTTTCACACTTTGTCTTAAAATAGTTCCGATATCATTGGCAATCAATAAGGATGTGATTTTCGTCATTATCTCTTAGTCCTCAGTTGTTGTGGCAATTATTTCCTCAAGTGTGGTAACTCCCTCCATCATTCTTTCCATCCCGGATCGACGTAATGTCCACATGCCATCTTTAATCGCCTGTTCGCGGAGTAAAGTCTCGTTAACATCATCTCCGGAATTGACTATTATCTGTTTAATTTCTCTGGTAAAATATAACGCCTCGTGAATTGCGGCTCTGCCCTTCCAGCCACCGTTGCATTTATCGCAACCTACAGGATCGAAAAATGTTGCTTTTTTAATCAATTCATCAGTGAAACCGAATTTTGTGTAGATTTCTCTGTCTTTATCTGTCATTTTCATCGGTTGTTTACATGCCGAACATAACGTACGAATTAATCTTTGAGCAACTACAATATTTATGGCATAAGCTATCAAGAATGGCTCGATACCCATTTTGTATAATCTAGAAATTGCACTTGGTGCATCATTGGTGTGAAGTGTTGAAAAAGTAAGGTGACCCGTATTTGCAAGCTTGACTGCAATTTCTGCAGTGGTTTTATCGCGCATCTCACCTACTAAAACAATATCCGGATCGTGTCTTAATATACCACGAATTGCGAGATCGAAATCCATCTTAGGTCCGATTTTTAATTGTCGGGCGCCTTTGATAATATATTCTACCGGATCTTCAACGGTGAGAACATTAACAGTGGGATCGATTACCTGATGGAGTGCGGCGATAAGGGTTGTACTTTTTCCGCTACCCGTCGGTCCGGTTAGGATGACAATACCCTGCGGTTTTGATATTGCTTTATAAAAGAAATCTTTTGCCGGACCTTGAAGTCCGAGTTTGTTCAGGTCGGTAATTACTTTTCGATCATCAAGTACACGAATTACGATACTCTCGAATTTGTGTTTGAACTCAGTTCCAACTATCGGCATAATTGAAACTCTGAACCTGATTTGATGCCCGTCTATTGTACGCTGAATAAATCCGTCCTGCGACATCTCTCTTTCAAATCTGTCAACATTTTTCGAACGATCTTTCACAACCGCTGCTACTGCTTCAGGCATTGTGTTTTCTTGTATATGCCATACTTTCAAATTACCATCCTGACGCATCAGAATTTCAGTCCGGTTTCCCTCCTTACCTATTATGTGTATATCGCTCGCGCCAGAACGCACCGCCTCAACAAGACATCCTTCTACAAGATTAACGAGAGCGCTTTTATTTATCTCGCTTTCGAGCGATTCTTCGTCAACTGCACTTTCGTCCTCAACTCCGGTATTTAATTGAACATCGGCATTGGCAAGCAGTTTTAGGAATTCATTTTCCGGTGGAACAACCTGCTCTAAAAGATTCTGCAAATCTTTCAGACGGCAATAACAGACTTCATATTTTTTTACTCCGAAATTCCTTGCCACCGACGGAATGTTCCTGTCAGTCGGATCGCTTGCAATAATTATTAACTTATCGGGCTGCTTCTCATCAAATTTGAGTGGAAGCATTTTTGTCTGAATTAATAAATCTCTGTAATTTTCGGGAAGTGTGTCGACATATTTTTTTATGAATTCGATGCGGGGTGCATCAACAAGTTCATCGCTGAGGTAAACTTCACGGAATGCATAAAGGTTTGCTACCTCGCGAAATACAAGATCGTGATCTATCCTGAAGTCGGTAACAAGTATCTGCCCTAAATTTCTTCTCGACTTTTTATCTTCGCTCTCACGAACCCTGAGAGATCTTTCCAGGGTTTCGTAATCTATTATTCCTTTTTTTAGAAGTGTGTATCCGATTTTGTCGGTGATATCAACATCAGCCATAGAACTTATCCTAAATATTGCTTCATCATTTACCACCCATCGAATTCGGCTTGAAAGTAGCAGTTTCAGACGACACCAGAGTAAGCAATGTTAAAACAATCATTATGATCATATTCACCCAGAGTTGGATAAAATCAATAGCATTACGCATTTTGTAATTTGTTTCTTTCTCGTAATACTCTGCCAGTTGTAATGCCGTGTGTTTTACGGTTCCTGTTTCTGCGCCGGAGTGAAAACGTGAAATCGCAGTTTTAGTGAAAACTCCGCTTGCCTCAAATGCTTCAGTTATACCGGCACCTCTTTCAACCATCATCGGAATTGCAATTGTTTTCACCTGATGTTCCATATATTTATTACTGCATGCCTCAGCCGCCATCCTGATAACATCTATATTTTCACCTGCGCCGCTATATAGAGCATAAAAAACTCGACAAAAAATTTCAATTGCCGATTTATGCAGAAGTGAACCGAGTACCGGAATTTTCCAGATATATTTATCTAATACAAATCTACCACGTTCCGTTGTAAAGAATCTTACACCAAACACAATTGGAATCAGTACCAGAATGAGGATGATGAGAAAATTATCTTGTAAAAAATAACTCATCTGAAGTGAAAAATGTGTCATGGGGAATTGGCGCATATCGACTTTCAGCCTGACGAATACCTCAGCCATATCGGGGAAAATAAATCCTACGTAATAAACACATGCACCGAATAAAGCCACCAGCGTTACTGCCGGCATGATTAAAGCACTTTTTAAATTTTTCTTGAATTCTGCCCGGCGTTCCAAAAATTTTGCAGTACTATCATAAATTTCTGCCATGTTGCCGCTCTTGGAAGCAAGTCCTAACATATGTGCAGCAAATATTCCTAATACACCTTCCTGCTTTACAAAAACTTTTTCACTGTCTTTACCTTGTTTTAATTCGTTATTGATCTCTCTGATGGAATCACGTAAAGTTTTATTCTCAATATCATTCACCATCAATTGGAGAATCTCATTGTAGGGTAATTTTTGCCGGATAAGGTCAGCGCTGACTCGAACAAAGGTAACTATCTCAGCATTTGGAGGTTTTAATTTCAGATCAAGTGTTTTTTTTCGTACGCTAAGTACGCGAAACCCCATTTTAGAAAGAGCATCTTGAACTTCTTCTTTGGTAAATGCCTTTTGCTCGCCCAGTAAAGGTTTTTCACCTCCCCGTTGAACTTTATAAAGGAATGTAGCTCTTGGCAGCACACGTAATAATTTGAATTTCCGCTGTGCAGCCATCTGCTGCGATTTTTGTTTTGCAACTCGGGTATTCTCAGCTTCAATAATGCCTTGCACGGCTTTACCAGAAGTAGAGATACCCTCTATCCTAAATTCAGGCATTAGACCACTCCGTTTTAATTTTCATAGTTCATTACAACTGCTCGTCCGACCCTATCGACCTTGCACGTTGTTTTTTGTCGGCGAGTTTATTTTCGCCGTAGCAATCTACAGTACTAACCTAAAAAATGCAACACTAATATTGCATAGATCACAAATTTGAATATTCTTTATTTTAAGATAAAAATGCTTTGCCGGATATATAGAACCTGAGTTCTTTTCACCGGCAAAGCAACACCAGAATACTTCATTAACCTCAGTTGATTCCTGAGATTTCGAAGTTGCTCAAAAAATTACCAACCAGTACTATAAGATAGCGTGGTCTTGCCGGTTGAGTCAACCGTGCAATCCGAGGTATATCCAGAACTTAATGAGGAAGTACCGCGGAATACTATTGTGGTTGCAGTTCCGGCTGTCTGAATTGTATATGTTCCGTTATCATCCGATGCCATCTTTGTTGGGATTGTGTAATTTGCATATGATCCGCCGCCGCCGCCCATTGTTGTCGGACGAATCTTATATTGATAAGCATTTGCTGCAATATTAACTAAGCTTGCAGTTACACCATCTTTATTTGCCTGTGTGCTGTGTGCACCAAATTGTGAAATACCAACCGCAATGGCTATACCGACGATTATGACGCCTAGTATGATAAGTAGAAGTTGCTGTTGACCCATAAAAAATCTCCTTTATATTGTTGTTGTTTTACGTTTATGTTTATTTAATTTATAAATTTCTTGTGTTCTACCAACCGTTATAACTGATCATCGTTTGTCCCATGCTATCGATTGTGCATGTTGCGTTCCAACTTGAATTCTGAGACGATATTCCACGAATTTGAACCTGGGTTTGAGTTATTGAACCGAAAACCTGATATGTACCGTTTTCATCTGATTGCAATTTCAGTGGTACAGAGTAACCTACATAAGATGGAAGACCACCACCTAATGTTCTCGGTCTGATTTTATATTCATACGCATTTGCTGCAATACTCATTAGTCCACTAGTTATGCCGTCTTTATTTGATTCTGTGCTTTGAGCACTAAACATTGTAACACCGACGGCAATCGCCAATCCTACTATTATTACACCAAGTATCAAAAGAAGCAGTTGTTGCTGTCCCATTCTCGCTGATCCTAATAGTTATTTATTGATTTAAGTTCGTGTTTCATAGCTACGAATTATATGACAATTCATATGCCAGATGATATTTTAGGTAAGATTCTTAAAAATTGACAAATTTAAATAAAAAACAATACCTCCATAGTAAATCTAATCTTCTTAAAGAAATTATTTCCGGTGAATCGGAAAATTTTTCCGTTATGGTCTCTAAGTCGCTATGGTTGTATCCATTAACCATAGAAATATCTTTTTAAATATTTCCCTGCTCTCGTGTCGCCAACCCACAATCCATTTTTCACTAAATAATTGCCCCTGGAAAGCACCGTTATTGCCTGTCCTCGAATTTTGTATCCCTCATACAAATTATAATCAACATTCATGTGATGAGTGGTTGAAGAAATTATATGTTCCATTTCGGGATCCCAAATTACAATATCTGCGTCACTCCCAACCTCGATTGTACCTTTCTGAGGATAAAGACCGAATATCCTGGCAGGATTTGTACAAGATTTTTCGATCCATTGGTTAAGAGAAATTATTCCTGCATTAACACCGTATTCATACAGAAGATGCAGCCGGTTTTCTATTCCCGGTCCGCCATTGGGGATTTTATCAAACCTTTCTCTTCCAAGCCGTTTATCTGTATTAAAATTAAATGGACAATGATCGGTGGCTACAACTTGAAGCACATTCGATTTTATTCCATCCCATAATGCTTTTTGGTGATGATTTTCCCTGACGGGTGGAGTAAATACATATTTTGCCCCCTCAAAATTTTTTCTTTCAATATCGTCGATTGAAAGAAAAAGATACTGCGGACATGTTTCGCCATAAACTTTCACATTATTATCTTGTCCTCGTTTAATTTCATCGAGTGCCTCGGCAGAAGAAACATGTACGATATATAAACTCGCGTCTGCCCTATCTGCAAGATTTACAGCTCTGCGTACAGCATCAGCTTCGGTTTTGGGTGGCCGGGTTAGTGCATGATACATGGGAGATAGATTCCCATTCGTAACGGCTTGCCGGACTAAAGAATCAATTTCATTGCCGTCTTCGGCATGAAGACAAACTAAACCGCCAAATTTTTTTGTGGATTCCAAAACTTTAAAAATTATTTCATCCTCAACCATCAAAGTTCCGGGATATGCCATGAATAATTTAAAGCTGGTTACACCTTCTTGAATTAACTCGGCGATATCTTCATTTAACGTTTTGCCGGTTTCAATAATGATCATATGAAAACCATAATCAATAAATGATTTACCTGCAGCTTTTTTACGCCATTCATCAAGTGCGATCTGCACCTTCATCCCCCTCGATTGAGTTGCATAGTCTATTATAGTTGTTGTCCCACCGAATGCTGCCGCACGGGTTCCGCTTTCAAAATCATCGCGGGATTTTATTTTCCCCATCGGCATATCAAGATGAGTATGCACATCCACACCCCCTGGAATAATATACTTTCCTGATGCATCAATCGATTCAATATTATCGATTGTAATATTACCCTCAATATGTGTGATTTTTTCATCTTCAATTAATAAATCGCTCCGGAAACTTTTTTCCGCAGTTATGATTGTTCCATTTTTGATAATCAATTTCATTTTATCTCATCTAAATTTTCATATAAGCAAAAGTAATTGATTTTCTTTCCATAGTCAAGAAACCCGATCAGATTGCTTTTCCGTCTGCTTTCATGTATATTTTTGAAGATAATTGAGGAATATGAACTTGGACAAATTTATTATAAACGGCGGTAATAGTCTAAAAGGCACTGTAACAATAGGCGGATCTAAGAATGCTGCATTAGCTTTGATGCCAGCGACACTTTTAGCAAGTGGTAAATATCAATTCAGCAACATGCCGGAATTGAAAGATATCTCTACCATGTCGAGACTTCTAGAAATGATGGGTGTTGATATAGAAAAAAAAGGAGATGAAGTTCGGCTAAATACTTTCCGTGTAAATAAATTCGAGGCTCCATACGAGCAGGTGAAAAAAATGCGAGCTTCAATTTATGTGCTTGGACCTCTTGTTGCTCGCTACGGTTACGCAAAAGTATCATTACCCGGGGGTTGCGCCTGGGGACCGCGCCCGGTAAATCTTCATATCGAGGGGATAAAAAAACTCGGAGCCAAGATTGAAATTAATCAGGGTTACATTATTGCAGAAGCCAAACGATTGAAAGGTGCGCGCATATCATTTGATGTTTCCAGCGTTGGTGCAACCGGGAATGTTCTGATGGCAGCAGTGTTGGCAAAGGGAATGACTGTTATTGAAAACGCCGCGATTGAACCGGAAATTACAGCCCTTGCAGAATTTCTTGTGAAGATGGGAGCTCATATTGACGGAATCGGGACAACTCATATTTCCGTTGAAGGTGTAGATGCACTTCAGCCGGCAAATGAAACCATGATTCCAGATCGCATTGAAGCCGGAACTTTTTTAGTTGCAGCAGCTTTGACGGGCGGACAAATTCGATTGGAGAAATGCAATCCATCTCATTTAACTTCTCTTATCACAAAGCTAGAAGAAACCGGTTCGAAACTACAGATGGGCGATAATTGGATTAAGATCAAATCGCCAAAGATTCCAAAAGCGGTAGATGTAACTACAGCAGTTTACCCCGGTTTCCCGACAGACATGCAGGCACAATGGTTATCCTTGATGTCTGTTGCGAAAGGAGCTTCGGTTGTTACAGATGCAATCTATTTTGATCGTTTCAAACATGTTCCCGAGTTGATCCGTCTCGGCGCAAATGTTGAATTGAATCGTAATACTGCTTTCGTAAAAGGAGTGAAACAACTAAAAGGCGCTAAAGTAATGTCAACAGATTTAAGAGCCTCGGCAAGTTTGGTTTTAGCCGGACTTGTTGCTGATGGGAAAACAGAAGTTCTTCGTGTTTATCATCTCGATCGTGGCTATGAACGATTAGAAAAGAAATTAAAATCTCTTGGAGCAAAAATTTGCAGAGTTGCAGGCAAAGAATATTAATTTCCTCAAAGTTTTAAATTTACAATGGAAGAAGTTCAATCAAGAAATTTGCCGGAGAATTACCCTTCTGAATCAACAACGGTAAAAGAACAATTAGACAATATTAAAAGTCTTAAATTCTTATCCGAAAATTGGAAGCAGATTTTGCTTCTGGTTCTTTCTACTTTTCTTATTTATTCAATAACGCTGACTTATGATTTTGTAAACTACGACGATTATTATTTAGTTTATCAAAACGAATCTTTCCTTAAAAACCCTGTCAACATTTTTAATTCATTTTCCACCAGTGCCTTTACTTCATGGCGTCAGGAAAGCGTCTATTATCGTCCAATTTTGCTGGTGAGCTATATTATTGACTACAATTTATGGAATCTGAATCCATCAGGATATCATTTTACAAATATTGTTCTCCATTTATTTTCCGGAACATTACTTTACTTGCTACTCATGTCCATGCTGAAGAACAGGTGGTTCTCTTTATTCGGGGCGTTGGTTTTTTCCCTCCACCCAATCAACGTGGAATCCGTTGCATGGATTGCAGGCAGAAACGATATTTTACTCGGACTATTTATCTTGATGATGATATATTTCTATCATCGCTGGAACGAAAGTGAAAACAAAAATAGATTTTATCTGAGTTTGAGCGTTCTTTCTTTTACGTTAGCCCTTTTCACAAAAGAATCGGCAGCATTTTATATCATACTGATTCCAGTGTATGAAATTATATTGAAAGAAGAAAAACTCGTTTCATTATTTTCATTGAAATTTCTTAAAAGATTGTCTTTGTTTTTTATTCCTTTAATTATATACCTATCAATTAGAGTTCTCTTATTCGGTAAAATGATCGGGGCTGAGGAAGTTTATGGAAATCTTTCGTTATCCGGTCGTCTGCAATTAGCCCCTGCAATTTTAATGGAAAATTTAAAATTCATTATCCTCCCTGTTAGGTTAAGTATAGATCATCCTCTCGATAAAGTTATTTGGACCGAAGCGCCGTGGGTTTTCTTCGCTTTTATCATCTCAATTTTACTTATAGTTACTTTGTTTATTGCAACAAGGAGAAAAAGCAATTTCAGTTTTGCATTATTCTGGATAGCGGTAGGACTTTTGCCTGCGTTGAATATTATACCTTTAGCCGTTCCTATTTTGGAACATCGTTTATACACTCCGCTTGCCGGCTTTAGTTTAGTTTTGGCTTCAATCGGTTTATCGATCAGATTTAAAGAGGGTAACCTTCCGGGCAAGATATTCATTTCTATTCTTGTGATAATATTCGCCGCTTTAACTTTTATGCGGATTCCCGTCTGGAAAAATAGTGAGTCGTTGTGGTTAGATACGATTGCTAAAATTCCGTCATCGCAAAGACCATATTTTAATCTTGCAGGATATTATTTCGATAAACAGGAATATGATAAATCAATCTCTCTTTTAAAAAAATATATCGAATTAGCTCCGGATGATTTTTCGGGGTATTCAAAACTACGGCAAACATATTATATTTCCGGTAAAATCCCGGAAGCAGTTCAGGTTTGTAGAGAGTTGATTCGTCTGGATTGGAAAAATGAAAACAGATATATTGAGCTTGGAACTCTTTTCGAACAACTCAACCAACCCGATAGTGCAATTTCAATATACAACAGCGGAATAAAATTCGATTCTGCGTTTTACCGCCTTCATGAACGCCTTGGATTGATCTATGCAAATTTAAATCAATTTCAAACTGCAAAACAATCATTCGTAAAATCTATTCATATCAATCCCAACTATGGTTCAGCATACTTCAATCTGGCAAAAGTGTATGCTGTTCTAGGCAATCCCGATTCATCGCTTACTCTGATTCAACAGGGAGAGCAAAAATCAAAAATTCCAACCGATGTTGCACAGTTGCGTGAATATATTCTTGCTCAGAAACAAAAATAGAAATTCCATTCTTTTCCCAACCTTTCACAACTTTGCTTTTCTGTCATATTTTGGCGATATTGATGCGATTTTTATTATAAAACATAAACTTGGAGATGTAAAATGACAACAATTAACGATATTTTTGCACGAGAAATTTTAGATTCACGGGGAAACCCTACAATTGAAGTTGATGTGATTATTGATGCTGGTTTGATTGGAAGAGCCGCAGTACCAAGCGGTGCGTCAACTGGTGAACGCGAAGCAGTAGAATTACGCGATGGTGACAAGAAAAGATATAATGGAAAAGGCGTTCAAAAAGCAGTGAAGAATGTAAACGATGTAATCGCTGAAGAATTAATCGGCTTTGACACGACCGATCAGGTTGGGATAGATAAACTGATGATTGAGTTAGATGGAACGCACAACAAAAGCAAGTTAGGAGCGAATGCTATCCTCGGCGTATCGATGGCGGTTGCCAAAGCTGCTGCACAGTTTTTTGATCTTCCTCTCTATCGTTATCTTGGCGGAGTAAATGCGAAAGTCCTTCCTGTTCCAATGATGAATATACTGAACGGCGGCAAACATGCCGATAACAATGTTGACTTACAGGAGTTCATGATTGTACCTGCAAGTGCACCTACTTTTGCCGACTCACTTAGAATGGGAACCGAAATTTTTCATTCACTCAAAAGCGTATTGAATAAAAAAGGATACAACACGGCAGTTGGCGACGAGGGTGGATTTGCCCCAAGCTTAAAATCGAACGACGAAGCCGTGGAAGTTATTCTTGAAGCGATAGTAAAAGCAAACTACAAACCGGGAAAAGATATTTTTATTGCGCTTGATCCGGCATCAAGTGAATTTTTTGAAAAAGGAAAATATATATTTAAAAAATCGGATAAGTCAGCAAAGAGCCCCGAACAGATGGTGAAGTTCTATGAAAAATGGGTGAAACAATATCCGATCATCTCGATTGAAGATGGCATGGCAGAAAACGATTGGGACGGATGGAAAATGATTACCGAAACTCTCGGCGATAAAATTCAAATCGTGGGCGATGATGTTTTTGTGACCAACACCGAAATTCTTACGAAGGGAATTGAGAAAGGTATCGCGAATTCAATCCTCATAAAAGTAAACCAGATAGGAACATTGACCGAAACTTTCGATTGCATTGAAATGGCGAAACGTGCCGGTTACACAACGGTGATAAGTCATAGATCCGGAGAAACTGAGGACACTACAATCGCGGATATAGCAGTTGCGACAAATGCCGGACAAATAAAAACCGGCTCAACAAGCCGCACCGATAGAGTAGCTAAATATAATCAGCTAATCCGCATCGAGGAAGAGCTTTCTTCAAATGCTATTTTTCCCGGACTAAACGCTTTCAAATAAAACGTCTGTAATCTCTGCGTCTCTGCGGTGACACACTCATCGTAGAGCCGCAGAGCTAATTTAGTTTTAAAAAAAGGAGATAGAGATGAACCGTTTGATTATCATTTTCACAATCATACTGATTCTCTGGAATGGAGCTTATTCACAGGATGAAGATTCAACGAATTTTGTGAACGTAATCAATTCTTTACTCGGCAGGAATCAACCAAAACTTGGTTTCATGTCGCAGTTTGCCGCTGAGTTGAAAAACGACGGCAAAAATACGACCAGTGAATTTACAATTCGGAATCTTCGGCTGTACTTTACAGGATCTGCAACAGATAATTTCAGTTATTATTTTCAAGGAAATTTGAACGGAACGTTTTCGCTTCTCGATTTGAAGTTAATGTACAAACTTAACGATCATTTCCGAATTGATGCAGGACGACTGAAAACCCCTTACTCGGTTGAATATCTTCGTAGCGATGCCCGTTTGATTTTCGTTAATCGATCCACCGCCGCAAACAACATCAACCCTTTCCGTCAACTGGGCGCGCAGGTTAACGGTTCGTTCGTAGACAAAAAAATACTTTTTACAGCGGGAGTATTTAATGGCGACAACATTTTGAAGAAAAATATTTCTCTCTTTGTTGGAAGGATACTTTTTACACCGATTAAGAAAGAAGAAAATGAAATGGGGCTGCAACTTGAATTAGGCGGCAGTACCGCTTACACAAAAGAGGAAGATGATTTTTCAAGTCTCCCCTTTTACGGAAAGAATCATAATCTTAACGGTCTTTATTCCAGAATAATTTTCAAAGATTTTTGGTTCGAGGGAGAATATCTTAATGCTGTCAGTAATTCCCAAAAAACGCGCGAAGGTTTTGCTCTCGATATCGGTAGAAAAATTAACACCGAGATTGAAGCTGCGGTGCGATTCGATTGGTATGCAAAATATCCGAAATGGATTTACGATATTTCACGTAAATATATTGCCGAACTGAATTATTACCCTTTCAAGGAAATCAAACTCCAACTGAACTATGAAAGAGATCAAACGTTGGAAGTTAATGCCGGCTATTTAAACTTTCAGTATGCAATAAATTTCGAATAATCTCTGATAATCGCAATGGAACACATTAGCCGACAAATACCACCCAAAGCACATACTGCCATGTATAATTGGCACAAGTTCTGGGGAAGAAAAACTTGGAATGTTGTTTCTGAATTCATGGATACATATTGCCCAAAAGGCGGCATTGTTATGGACCCATTTTCTGGAAGTGGTGTAACAGCGCTGGAATCTCTCAAGCTTGGTCGACGAGTTATAGCGGTTGATCTTAATCCAATAGCAACAGAAATTCTTCGTCTTACAATCCAGCCTGTTGAACCATCTAAACTTCATGAGGCATACGAAAGAGTTGAACAGAGTGTAAAGAAAAAGATAAATGATCTTTATCTTGCTGAGTGTAAAAAATGCAAGGAACAAATTCCCATCGAGTGTGCCGTCTGGAAACGAGATGAGAAGAAAAATCTTACTTTAAAAGAATTACGATACAAATGCCCAAACTGCGGTGAGGTTGTAGAAAAAGGTGGTAAACCAACCCCTAAGGATTTAAAGCACATTAAAGAAATCGTTGAGGAATTCCAGAAAAAGAAATTGTGGTACCCGAAAAATCCATTGTACTATTCTGATGGATTACCCTTCAAAGAAAAACAAAAATATGATTCTCTTGCTGAATTATTTACTCCTCGAAATCTATATGCATTAGCGATATTAATGGATAGTATTGAAGATGAAAAAGATAAGACACTGAAAGATTTTTTAAAGATTGCCTTTAGCTCGATGGTTCATCTTTGCTCAACTATGGGTGCAGTAAGTGATCCGTTGCCAACAAGTCATCACACATCATTTTCTTCAACTGGTTGGACACAGCATAGTTATTGGTATGCTCGAGAATTTATGGAACAAAACGTGTGGAGTAAATTTGAAAGTGCTATTGAGGGACATCAAGGATTAATCAAAGCAAAAATAGAATCGAATAAATATTTCAAAGATATTAAAATCACTCACAATCTAAATACATTTTTAAAAGACACATCCGATATTTGTATCATCACCGGCTCATGCATCGATGTTCTCGATAAGATGCCGGCTCGTTCTGTTGATTACATCTTCACAGATCCTCCCTACGATGCTTCAATTCAATACGGTGAGTTGTCGTATATGTGGGCTGCTTGGCTGAAAAAAGACGAAGGATACCTCGATAAAATATCGTCAGAAGAAATCGTACGTAACGAACGGCAACACAAAGACTTCGATGTGTACCACACTCTTTTGCGAAGAAGCTTCGATGGAATGCACAAAGTTTTGAAACTCAACAAATATCTCACGCTCACTTTTCATAACCCTACATTCAAAGTTCGCAATGCCACTATCCGTGCAGGTACACACGCAGGGTTTGATTTCGAGAAAATTCATCATCAGCCCACTGCTCAGAAATCCGGCAAGTCGCTGCTTCAGCCGTTCGGTTCAGCAATGGGAGATTTTTATCTCCGCTTTCATAAACCCGCTTCCGTTGCAGCAAAAGCAGAAGCTCCCGAGGAAATTGACGAGAAACGTTTCGAGAAAATTGTTGTCGATACTACTGTTCAACTATTGGCTGAACGTGCGGAACCGACCCCTTACACTATAGTAATCAACTTTATAGATCCTATCCTGGCAAAGAGCGGTTACTTCTCCAGTCTTCATACGGGGCTTGATGTGAAAACTGTATTGAAGAATCACATCGATCAAGAATTTAAATTAGTTGAAGAACGACTTGGAGGAGCCAAGGGAAAACTATGGTGGTTTAAAGATCCAAAAGTAGTGTACCGTTTAAAAGAAATTCCATTATCGGAGAGAGTTGAGCAAACAATTCTTAGAACTCTTCAGAAAAAAGGGAAAGTTACCTTTACCGATGCTTGGGAAGCAGTTAGTATTGAGTTTCCGAATTCTCTCACTTCCGACAGTACAAGCATAAAAGATGCACTTGAACAATATGCTCGTCAGGTTACCGGAGGTTACTGGCTGTTAAAACCGCAAGTTAATCAGCGTGTGAATCAGCACAATGAAATCATAGGAGTGTTAGCCGAAACCGGAGAGACGCTTGGATATAAAATTTGGATCGGCAAGAAAGAACAATCCGGTACGGGAAGTGGCGTTCTTGGAACAACAAAGCTTCTTAAATCATACGTTAATGTTGATTTAGAAAAAGTAAAAGATCTTCAAGATATTTCCACAGTTGAAATGATCGATCTACTCTGGATTGAGGGGAAAAATGTAATAGCCGCTTTTGAGATTGAGTCGACCACAACAATGACAAGCGGACTTGTACGCGGCTCGAACTTACCTTCCGGTGTTCCGAAATATCTTGTCATACCAGAAGAGCGTGAAGAGCAACTGAAACGGAAAATGAAATCGCCAATGTTTGCCGAACGATTCGAAAACGATAAATGGCAAATATTGTATTTCGATACATTGCGTAATAGCTATAAGAAACTAAAGAACCAAAACGAGACCATACAAAATTTGGTTAATCAAAAAGTTCAATCAACTATGGTTAAGGATGCAGAAGCAAATTATAATTTATTCGTAGAACAGGATTAATATAAATGAATCACGACATTAAGTTCGGTTCTACTGACTGATGCTGTAAGATTGCCCAAATGAACGAGCGGTTATTATCGTCAATGAAGCAATGAACATTATTCCTCTTTCTCATCATTGTTTTATCATCAAACAAAAAATTAATTACTCCCGGAAATGCATTTCAAGTTTAGTCAATATCTTTTTCTGTCTCTAGTTCTCATCGCCACTTGTACTGATTTATACACTCAGACTCTTATCGGTACTACAATTGACGAACAAGGATTACCACTCGAAGCCGTCTCAGTTTTCATACCGGGATTGGAGATGCATACGTACACAAAAATCGACGGCACATTCGAATTCCATGATTTGCCCAAAGGAATTTACACTCTTGAATTTTTCAGAACAGGGCTGGAAAAAACATCAAAAGTTATCGAGGTGACCGATGAAAACTTACCACTCAAGATCATGTTACGATCAAGTCCTCTGGAACTTCCGGTAATCACAGTCACTGCAAAGCCCCGTGTGTCGGATGTAGGCAGCACCGCTCAGGCGTTATCCATTTTAGAAGAAAAACAAATCGCCATGGTTCGCGGACAGTCTTTCATCTCAACACTCGATAACGTCCCCGGAGTTGCAATTCTCCAAAGCGGTCCGTTTGGCGGGAAACCGGTTATCAGGGGATTAAGTTTCCAACGGATTGTTATCCAAGAAAATGGACTGAGACACGAAAGCCAACAATGGGACGAAGACGATAGTCCGGGAATTGATGCGTTTAATGTACAGCGAATAGAAGTTGTACGGGGACCAAGCAGCTTGCTTTATGGTCCTAACGCTCTCGGTGGTGTCGTCAACGCAGTAACAACTCAGCCTCGTCCAACAAACGATTCAGTGCCTCTTCTTAGCGGTTTCTTTTCTCTGAATGGATTGAGCAACAATCGGCAAGCCGCAGGTAATATATTGATGGAGGGCGGCTCTCGAAACATCCGGTACAATGGCTCTATTACTATGCGTCATGCTGGTGATATTTCTACGCCCGATGGACCAATCAACAACTCAGGAGCAAGAGAATTGAACGGCGATGGATCGGTAGTTTTTAAAACCACGCCGGCAAATATTGCGTTCATATATTCAAGATTCAACCAGAAAAAATATTTACCCACGCTTTCTGAGGAGGATAATTCTCCACAATCTCAAGCGTACCAAAAAACCAACCATGAACAAATTCAATTTCGGTATCTAGGAAAAACCTACCCTACCAGTCTGGAAATCCTTGGAAACTGGCAAAACAACGACGCATCCGAGTTTGAAGATTCTGATTCCCAGCTTCCTGAAATTAGACTCAAATTAAATACGCTTGATATTAACACAAAACTGCATCACTTCTTAGGTGGTCAAACATCGGGTACGATAGGTTTGTCTTTTGAAAATCAGCAAAACAAAACTTTAGGTCAGGATCCTCTCATCCCAAATTATCATCAAACAAATATAGCTGGTGTTCTTTATGAGGAAATGAATTTGCAGAATGTAATACTATCTGCCGGATTTCGATTCGATACACGTAAAATTCGTATCGGAAAGAATGAACCCCTTAGCATCACGGATCAATCCCGAACGTTCAATGCAATAACAGGAACCGCCGGCGTGGTCTGGCATGCGTTTTTACCATTCTCATTCGCTTTAAATTTGGGACGAGGATGGCGAGCACCGCTTACACAGGAACTCTTTGTAAATGGGCTTGAGGAGGGCAGTGTACGATATAAAATTGGAAACCCGGACCTGAAACCCGAAGAATCTATCGGCATCGACATTTCATTCCGGTATAATCAGCCAAGGTTACAAACAACATTTACTGCTTTCTACCATTTCATTAACCGCTATATCTATCTTCATCAAACAGCAGAGATCGATTCAGCATCCGGCTACAATAAATATGAATACAGGCAAACGAACGCAATCCTGAACGGATATGAGTTCGCTATCGAAGCCGGATTAACTGACCGCTTAATATTACACGGCAGCATGGATGTTGTAATTGGTAGAAATAAAACTACAGACAACTGGCTTCCACTTCTTCCGCCCATCCGATTTATCTTGGGATCGCGTTGGAATTTGCCGAATCTATTGTTCGTGATTGACCCGTATATTTCTCTTCAATCAAAATTTGTTATGGCACAGCATCGAGTCGATATCCTTGAAAGTCCAACACCCGGTTATGCACTTTTCGACATCGGTTTTGGTGGAGCAGTTCCTTTCTTCTCAAATGAAATAACACTTTATGGTTCAATAGAAAATATCTTCAACAAATCATATCACGATCACCTTAATCTTTATAAAGATTATTTTCTCAATCCTGGAATTAATTTCATTCTTCGACTTTCAGTTCCATTTACATTGATAAGGTCAGAAGATAACGGACAGGAATAATTCGTTAGATGAAGGAAAGGATGATAGTTCAAAAAAATTTAATGTTGGTTTCAATAAAGATTTTTCATATAATAATTTCGAGGTGATATTCGCATGAACAATACAGAGATCAAATTTGGTACAGACGGCTGGCGCGGCAAGATTGCCGAAGATTACACATTCGACAACGTCCGGCGATGCACTCAGGGCTTTGCCGATTATTTAAAATCAGTTTATCAATCCGACAAACTTCAGCGAGGCGTTGTAGTAGGTGGCGACAGGCGTTTTCACTCTGAAAACTTTGCTGTTGCTTCGGCTGAGGTTCTGGCGGCAAACGGAATCCCGGTTCACTTTTGCGGAGGCGGTGTGCCAACACCGGTTATATCATTTAGCGTGAAAGCTCGTAATGCAATCGCCGCAATCAACATTACCGCAAGTCACAATCCGCCCGTTGATAACGGATTTAAAGTGCGCGATGAAAACGGCGGCGCTATTGACCCGGATGGTTTGATAAAAATCGAAGCGCTTATTCCAAATGATATTTCTTCAGTTAAAAGAATTAAATTCGATGAAGGAGTTGCCTCCGGCAAGATATTAAAATTCAACGCCGATGAAGATTATATAAAACAAATTAAAAAGTTAGTCGATCTTGAACCGATTAAACAAGCCGGATTTAAAGTTTTAGTCGATCCGATGTGGGGCAACGGCGCCGGATGGTTCACAAGATTAATTGGCGGCGGTAAAACTCAGATCATCGAAATCCACAGCGAAAGAAATCCTATTTTCCCGGAGATGAGCAGGCCGGAACCGATTCCGCCCAATATAGATGCGGGTCTCAAAAAAGCAAAAGAGATCGGTGCCGATGTTGTGGTAATAACCGATGGCGATGCGGACAGATGCGGCTTCGCTGATGAGAATGGAAATTTTTTAGATCAACTTCGTGTGTATGCTTTGCTTGCAATGTATTTGTTAGATATCCGCAAACAGCGCGGGACAATTGTGAAAACTCTTTCCACTACTTCTATGCTTGAAGCGCT
>JACRFD010000077.1 GCA_016218025.1 Ignavibacteriales bacterium | reverse complement strand
TCGTTCTTGTATCTCATGGAGGTACTCTTGCCTTGATCCGTTGCTCATCATAATCGGTCCTTTTCTTGGGTTACATAAATTATGAGGCAACGACTTCTTTTTCAATATCCTTCGGTTACCTTTTTTATAGGGCAACTCGTAGACCGTGTCAATTTTGATACTGAATGCTTTTCTTCTTACATTCAACATATGCTAAAAATCGTAAGAAATATACTCATTGGGATCAAGGTATTTTTCAAATCAATGGGTTTGGTGGAACAAGCTCAATTAGTGGCATCAACTGCTGTTATCGTGGCAATGGTTACGATTATTACAGTTCGAATTGCAGCCGGTGTTGAGCTTAGCACTCTCGATTTTATTAATGTTGTGACAGTTGGGATATTCGGTTACGTTAGTATATTTTTCGCTTTGAAGTATGGAAGAAATTTAGAAACACAACGAAGGGAGATGATAGAATTAAACTCTATAGCCGAAGCTGTAAATTATTCGGTTGACATAAATTATGTGCTTCAATCTGCACTGATAAAAGTATTGCAGTTGATGCATGCAGATGCCGGATGGATTTATATTATCGAAAATAATTCAGTAGTACTAAAACACCATTATGGTTCCACAGCATCATTATTCAAAGGGGAATTAAATCCAGATGATGAATCGCTGAACTGGATCCGCACGCCGGGATTACATCGAACTACCTCTGATCTTGTCTCTAAATTAATTAGTCGTGCGATTGGTGATGAAGGAATTAGAATTTTGACGTCTATTCCATTATTACGACAGGGTGTTTTTGCTGGTGCACTGATTATAGGATTAAAAGATACTCGTCGTGCTGAATCGAAAAAAGTTGCATTGCTTCAGGCATTCGGTAATCAAATTAGTATGGCATTAAATAATGCATCGCTTTTCGAACAGGTGAAGCAATCGGAACAATTGTATGCCGATCTTTATGAAAATTCTCCTGATATGTATCATAGTGTAGATCGGTCAGGGATAGTGATAAGTTGTAATCAAACTGAAAGTTTATTACTCGACAAGAAAAAAGAGGAAATTATCGGGAAGTCTTTAACAGCCCTTTACCCTTCCAGCCAACATGCCAATGTGACAGCAACGCTCAAGAAAATTTTTGACGATGGAAGAGAATTAAAGGGGGTTGAAGCTCAAATAATCAGCGGGAGTGGTAAACTTATTGATGTTAGTATGAATACTTCTCTTGTCTATGACGGCAGGGGAAAACCTATTGTTGCGAGAATGCTCCTACGGGATATCACTGAGAAGAAGAAAATGGAAGAACAAATTCTTCAGGCACAAAAAATCGACAGCATTGGAAATCTTGCCGGAGGAATTGCACATGATTTCAATAACATCCTCACTGCAATATTGGGATCAGCGTCGATTATGAGGAGAAGAGTGCAAGATAATCCGCGGCTTCTAAAATATGTCGATTTAATCGAAACAACTTCCCGCCGCGGAGCCGCAGTCACACGCCAGCTTCTCACGTTCGCAAGAAAGAGCAATCCTCACGCAGTTCGTACTGATGTAAATGCTATTTTAGATCAAACACTTAAGTTGTTTGAAGTTACAACTCCCAAAACTATTCACATCAAATTAAATCTGACTTCTGAGCCACTCTTTGTTGAAGCAGATGAGGGACAATTGCAACAAGCCATTTTAAATCTTTGCTTGAATGCCCGCGATGCGATGCCGAACGGAGGAATAATTGTGGTAAATTGTTCAGCAATAGAGGTAAATGAAGAACAGGCGAGATTGATTACGGAAGGACGAACGGGGTCTTATGTTATGATCTCGGTGGCTGATTCCGGTACAGGAATTCCCGCATCAATACTTCACAAAATCTACGAACCGTTTTTTACTACAAAGGAACAAGGAAAAGGAACCGGCTTGGGTTTATCGGTGGTGTACGGTGTTGTTAAAAGTCATAACGGATTCATAAATGTTAAGAGTGAAATCGACAGCGGAACTATTTTTACAATTTATCTTCCCCGAATTTCAAATGATTTGATATTGAATCAAACTCAGTATGATAAATCGAACATTAAAGGCGGGTCAGAAAGAATTCTTCTTGCCGAGGACGAAATTTCAATTGGTGAAATCGGAGTAGATATTCTTCAAGAATTAGGCTATAAGATCGATTCGGTATCTAACGGCAGAGAAGCGTATGAAAAAATCAAATCGGAAAACGGGGCATACGAATTAATAATATTAGATATGAATATGCCCAGACAGGGCGGGAAAGAAACTTTCGATCAGTTAAAGAAAGAATATCCATTGTTAAAAGTATTAGTTTGCAGCGGTTATAGTGCAACTATGCTGGAAGACGGAAGGTTTATTGAATCGCTGGATGGTTTTTTACAAAAACCATACACTATGGATGATCTCGCTTTCAAAGTGCGTGAAGTTCTTGATAATCCACCGAAAAAGGGGGTGACGTTAAATGAAATCGGCAGGTGAATTGCTACGAAAGGCAAGAGAAGAGCAAAACAGATCTTTAGACGATGTAGCGTCTGCGGTGAAGATAAGCAAAAATTTTCTTCAGGAGATAGAAAATGGCAAGATGCCAAATGTCCCCGGCACATATGTCAGGGCATTTCTCAGAGATTATGCAATTGAACTAGGTTTAAAACCAGAAGATGTTTTTCGGGAAATCAGTAAAGATCCGGAACTTGTAAAAATACTTGATCTTAAAAATGTTTCATCGTCGGCCAGTTTGAATGTATCGGAGCGAGTTGCACCAAATGTTCATGTTGAGTTGAAGAAGAAAAAGAAAACTCACCAATATCAAATTGTAATGGTGATTACAGTTTTCATCTTTACAGGTTTAGCATTATCAATATTTTTTTTCAGAGAAAATAAAATCTCATCAAATGTTAAGGAGATTTCATTCAACGAAATGTTGAAAGACAAAGAGCATCCTCCCTCACCGGCAGCACAGATTCAAGAAAGTTCAGGAATTACATCTCCCAAATCGATTGCAGTAATTCCTGATACACTTGTTCTTGAAGGTGTTGCATCGGAGAGTGTTTGGGTTAGAATCACTTCAGACGGAAAAAATATCTCAGAAACCATAATTCCGCCATTTGTTCGGAAAAAATGGTTTGCAAAAGAAGAATTTCTGATTTCAATAGGGAATGGGGCAGCCATAACATTCACATTCAATGGACAAAAGATCGGAGCATTTTCTATAACCCGGAAGCCTGTTAAAAATCTGATTCTATCCCCCAAAACTATTGAAAAGATATTACCATCAAACATCAAGCAGGCAGCACCTTGAAAAAAAATAATTCAGATATAAATTTAAGAATCGAAAAGTTAAGAGAAGAGATTCGCCGGCATGATCATCTTTATTATGTGCTGGCACAGCCGGAGGTCTCTGATGCAAAGTATGATGAGCTTTATGCGGAGTTAAAAAAAATAGAGGATGAAAATCCTCATTTGATTACCCCCGATTCACCCACACAGCGAGTTGGCGGGGCTCCCACAAAAGAATTTCAGAATGTAACACATTCAATCCCGATGCTAAGTTTATCGAACACATATTCCGAAGAAGATATCCGCGATTTCGATAAAAGAGTTAACGGATTGTTGGAGGGGCGGCAATATTCATATGTATGCGAATTGAAATTTGATGGTGTGTCGCTTGCAATCAGATATGAGAACGGCATTTTAAAATCCGCGATAACAAGGGGCGATGGTGTACAAGGAGATGAGATAACTCAAAACGTGAAAACGATCCGCTCAGTTCCGCTCAAGTTGAATATTAGCTCAACTTTACCTAGGAATTGTGAGATACGCGGTGAGGTTGTGATGAACCACACCGATTTCAATAAAATGAATGAAGAGAAAGAATTAACCGGTGAAAAACTTTTTGCAAATCCCAGAAACTCTGTTGCTGGGACTTTAAAATTACAAGACCCCCAAATTGTGGGTACCAGACCTTTACGGTTTATTGCGTATCTATTACTTGATCAGTTGAATGACGGAAATCATTTCGATAACCTTCATAAGCTCAAACAACTCGGATTCTTAGTCGATACAAATGCAAAGCGATTCGATGATATCGAAGGTGTAATCAATTTTTGGAAAGAATGGGAAATTAAAAGGGAATCTTTGCCGTTTGATATTGATGGAATAGTTGTTAAAGTAAATTCACTCAGGCAACAGGAAATGTTGGGCGCGATTGCAAAAAGTCCGAGGTGGGCAATTGCATGTAAATTTAAATCCCGGAAAGCTGATACAATTTTACTCGATATTAAATTGCAGGTAGGCCGCACGGGGACAATCACGCCGGTTGCAATACTTGAACCAGTAAAGATCGGCGGGACAATGGTAAGCAGGGCTTCGTTATATAATGAAGACTATATTCGTGAAAAAGATATCAGAATCGGTGATACCGTTGTGGTAGAACGTGGCGGCGATGTTATACCGAAGGTAACTTCAGTTCTTTTTGAAAATAGAAAAAAAACGAGTGTACCATTTATATTTCCCAAAAAATGTCCGGAATGTAAATCAAAGCTTGTTCGTTTCGATGATGAAGCAAATTATTATTGTGAGAACAGCGAATGCCCGATGCAGATACGGGGTCGGATAATTCACTGGGCAGCCCGTGGCGCGATGGATATAAGCGGACTTGGTGATGCCGTTGTTGATCAATTGGTATCGAATGAATTCGTGCATAACGTTGCAGATCTTTACGATCTATTTAAATTTAGAGATAAGTTGAAAAGTCTGGAGAGATGGGGAGAAAAAAGTGTAGATAATTTATTAGATGGGATTGAAAAAAGTAAGAGCCGAGAATTCAACAGAATTTTGTTTGCATTGGGCATCAGGCATGTGGGTTCATCTATATCGCAGGTGATTGTAGATCATTTCTCCACTATCGAAGAGTTGATGAAGGTTTCGGTTGAGAATTTACAAAACATAAATGAGATAGGTCCAAAGATTGCCGAAAGCATTGTCAGATATCTAAGCGATCCGCATAACAAAAAAGTAGTAACCCGATTAAAGGCAGCCGGGTTGAAAATGGCATCACAAAGAAATAAAAAGTCCGGTCCATTTCAAGGAAAAAATATTGTTCTTACCGGCTCATTATCGAATTTTACGCGTGACCAGGCAAAAGAATTGATAGAAAGCTTAGGTGGAAAAGTTTCCTCGACTGTTTCAAAAAATATTGATATATTGGTAGTGGGTCTGGACGCCGGTTCCAAACTTGAGAAAGCTAAAAAACTCGGCATCGAGACCTGGGATGAAGAAAAATTTTTATCGATAATTAATCTGCATAAAAAGGTAACAGATGTTTGAAAATGCTCTTGCGTATGTCGGATTACAGTTTGCAAAATTTCAATTCCGCAACGATTTCGATCAACCTCAACCTCTGACCGATTTTCTGAGAGGAGCGGGAAATGTTTTAATCACACTTCCCGTCGGTTATGAGGATGCGATCATTGCCGGAAATGCGTTACGAAATTTCCGCGAGCGGATGAAAGGTATTCATATCACGGTTGTGCATAACAGTACACGGGAAACCGCTCTTGCCAATTTCCCAAGATGTGAAATAATAAGGTTAGATCCGCCCGATATTAACAGGTTCTCGCTTCCAACAAAAACAATATTGCAAAGAATATTTTCAAGAGAATATGATGTTGCAATTGATTTGAATCTTGATTTCGTCCTCCATACTGCGTATATTTGCAAAGCATCTCGTGCGAAAGTCAGAGTCGGGTTTGCTGGTCCGGTTGCAGATACTTTTTTCAATATAATTTTGAATCTTAACAAAGAACGTTCTCCTCAGGCGCTCTATGAAAAATTTGCCGAGTGCCTGGCGATGTTCTAAAAAATATTGGTGATATTATGAAATATGAAATTTCAAAAGAAGGTAAAATTACAATTCTAAAACTTCACGGCAGAAAACTCGATTCGACGGTTGCCCCGGAATTAAAAGCTGAGTTTCTTGTATTGTGCAAGCCGAAAACTACTTCAAAACTTATCATAGATATGAAGGAGGTTCAATTCTGTGATAGTTCCGGTTTGAGCGCATTGTTAATTGCCGACCGCACTATGCGACAGCACGGTGGAATGGTTCATCTAGTTCATGTGCATGATAAAGTTACAGACCTCATGCGCATCACGCAATTAGACCGGATGTTTACGATAAATAAAAAAGTTGAGGATGCGCTTAAAGCGTAATTCACTTTTGCATTATTATTGTTTTTTGCTGAATGAATGATGGGATTTTCAATTTATGATTATCTCATCGTTGGCACTTACCTTATTGCCGTAACCGTTATCGGTTCAATCATTTCTGGAAGACAAAAATCATCCAGAGATTATTTTTTAGGGGGGAAAAATATGTCGTGGTGGTCGGTTGGATTTTCAATCGTTGCCAGCGAAACAAGCACACTTACATTTATTAGCATACCCGGACTTGCATACAAAAGCGATATGCACTTTCTTCAGGTTGCCATCGGATATTTTATAGGCAGACTTCTAGTAAGTGTTATTTTTATCCCCGCATATTACAATGGCGATTTAGAGACCGCTTATGATTTTATAGGCAAGAGGTTCGGTTTATCGCTTCGGAAATTTACATCCTCCGTTTTTATTATCACACGCGTTCTTGCTTCAGGTGTTCGCTTGTTTGCTACTGCAATCCCGGTTCATATTATAACAGGTTTCGATTATCCAACCAGCATTCTTATCATCGGCGGCTTTACATTGGTTTATACTTACCTTGGTGGACTAAAAGCTGTTGTGGCAATGGATGTCGTGCAATTATTTATTTATCTGAGCGGAGCAGTAGCTTCACTGTTTATAATATTTAATCATCTCCCTAATGGATGGAGCGATGTTATTGCTTATTCGACAATGAACGGTTTGAATAAATTTGAGATCTTCAATTTAAATTTTACCGGAAGCTTATGGGGCTATTTCTTGTCTCCATATACGCTTGTTGGTGGATTATTAGGAGGGACATTTCTAACAATGGCATCTCACGGAACCGATCAATTATTGGTGCAGCGGTTACTCGGATGCAAATCTAAGCGTGACAGTCAGAAAGCATTGATGCTGGATGCTTTAGTAATCGTTTTACAATTCGGTTTCTTCCTGTTGCTTGGTTTATCGTTATTTGCGTTTTACAAAGGTGTTCCATTCGCCCAGCTTGGATTGAATTCTTCCGATGAAATATTTCCGAAATTTATAGTTGAGAATTTACCTGTTGGCGTTGCCGGGTTGGTAATAGCCGGTGTGTTTGCTTCTGCTATGGGATCTCTTTCTTCATCAATAAGCTCTTTAGCGTCGGCTACTTATCTGGATTTATTCAAGATGACAAAAAGAGGGAAGTCGCTGACAGAAAAGATGGAGTTGAGATGGTCGAAAATATTTACACTGCTTTGGGGATTGGTTTTGATAGGCGGTGCAATGCTTTTTACCGATAGCTCGAATCCGGTGGTCGAAATCGGTTTGAAAATAGCTTCGTTTACTTACGGCGGATTGTTAGGTACATTTTTTCTTGGACTCGTATTCAAAAACACTCATCAGCGAGACGCTTATATAGGATTCATTTCAGGATTATCGGTTATGCTGGCAGTATTGATGTTTACAAAAATTGACTGGACGTGGCATACGTTGATTGGAAGCCTTGTTACAATATTAGTGGGAACCATTGCCGCAAAATTGTGTAAACATTCAAATAAAAAAGCGGTACACCAATGAATGATATACCGCTTCTTTTTTAGATAAAAAAGGATTATTTCTTCGATTTATCTTCGTGCTTGCAGTCTGCTGAGCATTTCTCTTTGCATTCTTTGCTGTCGTGTTTGCATTCGCCTTTTGCCATCTTATCTTTGCATTCTTTACTATCGTGTTTGCACTCGCCTTTAGCCATTTTGTCTTTACATTCTTTGCTGTCGTGTTTGCATTCACCTTTTGCCATTTTATCTTTACATTCTTTGCTGTCAGGATTGCATTCTTTTTTAGCTGTTTTATCTGTGCATGTTGCGGCGCAATCTTTTGCTTTATCGCCGGTCATGCTTGGACAGGTTGCTTTTGCATCTTTTGTTGATACCTGTTTACCGCTCATCGGGCATTTTGCTGTTTCTTTTTTTGCAGCTTTATTGTCGCCGGCATAAAGTGCAATAGCGGCTATCAAAATAGCAATTGTTATAATCGATGTAAATAAAATTAATTTTTTCACTGCGGGGTTTCTCCTTTCAAAGAGGGATTATGTTTTTGACATTGAGTTTGTTTAATACTATCAATTTCGGTGCAAAATTGTCCTAAAACAAGCGAGTAAAATTTTTCCTGCTGCTGGGGAGTTAAAATCCCTTTTTCAGAAATAAGGCGTTGAACAATTTGTCGCTGCATTGCAGCTTGTAATGAATCAATCTTCTGTAGTATAAGTTCGATTTTTAATGAATCGGTTTTTGTCTCCATTAATTCTTTGACAAGTTCGATTCGCCTATCTTTCATCTGGATGGCAAGAGTTTCTGTAATCGGACGAGACGATTTTTCAACCGCTCCTATTTTTGATGTTTGTTCATCTGTCATGTTCAAGTGCTGTTGCATGTAGCAGCCATGGTCTCCTACTTCATTCATCATACAGTTTGTTGCAGGAGACGGGCAACAGCGATTATAAATAAAAGTTCCTAAAGCAGATAAATTCACAATCGTTATCAAAATAAGTAATATGATAAACCACTTCTTAGTCATCATCTCACCTCATTTTTTCTGATCAGATGTTAAGATGATCGCCTGACCTATCGATTCATCCGGAAAGAGCTGGAACGAATCAAGATGGTAATTTTGGACAATATATTGTTTGGAATTAAACTCAGAATTTTGTTTTGATATTGATTGAGGAATACTTCCCAGATAATTGCCTATAAAAAACGATATAACAATTATTAATACTGTCGCTGAGAATCTAAGAATGTAAGGTAATTTATTAAAACCGAAATGTTCTAAATAATTTTGTTCCGCATTACTATTGATGCGGTTTTCAATTTTTGTCCATAAGAAAGGTGAAGGAATATATTTCCCGACGGCAGTCTCTTTTTTCCAGAGAACCGATAACATTGCAAGTTGGTTTTTGCAATGGGGGCATTGAGGGAGGTGTTTTTCAACCTTTCTCTTATCGTTTTCCTTCAGACTGCCATCGAGATAAAGGAGTAGTTTATTTTGGATACTGCGGTGTTTCATCCATCCATACCTTTCAATTAATTAGACAATGATATTTTAAAAAACTTGCGGTCATAGTTGGTTTAAATAAGGGAGTAATTTTTTACAAAGATTCTGTTTTCCCCTGAAAATTCGCGATTCCACTGAGGAAATCGATGTCCCTGTGATTTCAGCGATTTCTTCGTAGGATAATCCTTCATAGCGACTTAGGAGAATAACTATTCGCTGGTTCTCTGGTAATGAGTTGATTGCATTTTGAATTACGGTCTCAGTCTCTTTTTTTTCGATTATCTTATCGGGAGAGGAGTAATCGGTAAGCGAATCAGGGTTCCGGCTTTCATCGGATGAAAAAAAATCGAGCGTAATCCACTTCATTCGTTTTAATTTGTGCTGATGATTCAAACATAAATTTACCGCAATGCGGTAGAGCCAAGTAGTGATTTTTGAATCAGATCGAAATTGTGAAATCGATTTGAATGCATTTATAAATACTTCCTGTGTTAGATCTTCTCCTTCGTGACGATTCCCAAGCATTCTACAGCAGACGTTAAAAACCATAGAGTTATATTTATCGAAAAACTCTTTATAAGCTGCCCGGTCACCCGATAATATTTTTCGAATCAGTTCTTTTTCTTGCACGAATCGTTTTTTCTAAAGGAATATTTGAATAAGTACATGGTAAGAAATGTAAGAAAACTTGCGGTGAAATGCACACTCACCGCAAGTTTTCAGTTTTTGTACTCTCCCTGAATCGCGTTTACTGCGATTCAAACGAATTTTGATACTATTTCATCAGCATCAGTTTTTTAGTTTCTACAAAATTATTCGCTCTGAGTTGATAAAAATAGACGCCGCTTGCAAGCTGGGATGCATCTATTCGAACATCATATTTCCCTGCGGCTCTTGTTTCATCCAATACCGACAATACTTCTTGTCCGAGCATATTAAATATTTTCAAAGATACATTTGTTTCTTTCGGCAGTTCAAAGTGTATCGTTGTGCTCGGATTAAACGGATTAGGATAATTTTGAGCCAGAGAAAATGAAGCCGGCAATTCAGGTTGATCACTCACGGCAACCACCAACGCACGAAACATGGTGTCTGCTAAAAATCCGCCGATCACCATCGTGTTCGAGAGTTGAGTTGTGCCGATAAAATTTTGTCCGACAACAGATTTCACCAAAGAATTTACTGAGTTTGATTCAGTAAAACCCATATTGAATGAATACCAGTCAACGCGGGTATTTTGTGCCAATGATAAATTCGAGATTGTCAGAAATGCGAGCAGGATAAAGATACCTGCTCGCCGTAACTCTATGTCAATACTTTTTAGTTTCATCGTTTGATCCTTTCTGATATTGTTATTGGATTAACGATCTTTTTTCGGTTCATCTCCAACACTGCCTCCTGCATCTACAGATTTCGATTCAATCTTAGCAGGTGTTGTATCTGTTACGCTGCCATCTCGATCAATAGGTTTAGTGGCACTTGTGCTTGCTTTGGGAGGTATAATGCTTCCGCTGGATTCATTGATTATAGTTTGCGATTTTAATACAGGCATTGAAACCTGATTTACAGAGCTTTGTGTGTTTTCAGATTCATCAAATGTGCTTATGTTGATACTACGAGCGACAGGGAGATTAAAGGCTTCCGGATGTAAATATTTTCCTCTGTTTTCAGGCTCTTTATCAACTACCGTTTGTATTCTGTTTTTGTTTGCAAAAGCGTCGTGCCGAACACCCGTTACCTGCCAACTTACTTCAATATTCGGTTGATTGGTAGCGATCTCAAATTGATTATTATCGACTTTTCTGGAGATTATTGCCTGAGCAAAAGAACCAATTACTGTTAGTTGATATCTGAAATCCTGATTAAGTGCTTCGAAATAATCCGGTAACGTAACTGTTGCCTTACCAGATCCGTCAGTAACGATGTTACCGTTGTATATGTTCATCATGTCCGGGCTTTCTACAAAGCTATGATATAAATATTTATTTTCAGGATCTATTGGGTGATCAATCTTAAACGATCCCGCAGCTTTTGATAATGTTCCTATGACCGCCAAGTCGGCATCAACAACTACACGCCCAGTTGTGTTTTCTATTCGCATGCGTTCGCCACCGCCGCCGAGTTCAAAAAATTGCAAATCGTCGGTACTTGGATTATTCCTGATATTCCATTGTCCAACACCTGCCTTTTGAAAACGCAATGCTGCATCTCCATTGTTAGCGTCGATATCAACTACTGAGAACGTGCTTGAAGACCGACTTCTGATTCCTGTTGCCCCTGCATGAAGTACATCTAATTTATAAGCCGGAGCAGTTGTTTCTCCTATACCTACATTTCCGGTACCATCCTGAATTACCATTCGACTACTGCTTCCTGTTTCAAATATTTCAAAATAATCGTCAGTTGGACGATTTCTGACGTCCCATGTTCCAAGTCCACCTTTCAGGAATCGAACCGATGCATCTCCGTTGTCAGCATCGATATCGAGAGTCGAGTAATTTGCACTTCCGGTAGCAGATTTTATTCTAGCTCCTGTTCCACCGCCATGCAAAATATCCAATTTGTAGGTTGGTGCTGTTGTTTCACCGATACCGACATTACCGGTTGAGTCTTGTATAACCATCCGGCTTCCGCCACCGCCTAATTCAAAAATTTCCAAATAATTATCGTATGGCCTGTTTCGGATGTTCCACATTCCGATACCCGCTTTTTGGAATCGGAGAGCTGCATCTCCGCTTGCAGCATCAATATCTACGACGGAGAAGCTTGCTGATGACCTGCTTCTTATTCCCGTTGATCCGCCATGTAAGACATCAAGTTTATAAGACGGTGATGTTGTTTCACCGATCCCAATATTTCCGGTTGCATCCTGAATAACCATTCTACTTCCGCCACCGCCTAATTCAAAAAATTCTAAATAATCATCACCTGGACGATTACGGATATTCCACTGACTTACGCCGGCTTTCATAAAACGCAATGCAGCGTCTCCGCTTGCAGCATCAATATCTACGACTGAGAAGCTTGCTGATGACCTGCTTCTTATTCCCGTTGATCCGCCATGTAAAATGTCTAATTTGTAACTTGGATAGTTTGTATCGCCAATGCCAACATTACCAAGGTTGTAATAAATATCTGAGCCAAGGGTTGTCCATTGACTGCTAACTCCTAAAGTGCCGGCAGAATCGTTTCTTGGTCCCCATGTTGTGCCGTTCCATTTCATAACCTGCCCTGTTGTGGCACCATTTTGTCCGATATCAGCGAATGAGATAGATCCATTTAGAATTTTTGCAGTCGTAATACTATTGTTTGCAACAGTACTGGCAATTCTTGTAGTGTCGGCATATTTTGCAGTATCAGCATAAATAGAATTGAAACTAAACCCGACCGCAGTTAAAGGAATTCGCGGTGATAACTCCGGATTGGAACCAACCTGAATTCCCAACCAGTATGGTTTATCGAATTTCGTTGTTGAACCAAACGGTGTAACATCTCCGAGTATCGTGCTGAATAATCCTTTTTTTGTTGACAAGGATTTTGTCTCTGTCCAGAGGGCTGAACCGCTTGTTTGGACATCGTATATTTTGAATGTCAGTGAATAGGATGCATCTGCTTTCGGATTCCCGAGGCTATCAGTTAAAATTCCTTGGTATGAAAGTGTACGTGGAATTTGTGCCGACAGATTTCCGGATGAAAAGAAAAGAGAGCAGATAATTGCAACTAGAAAAAAAAGAGAGGACAAATATCTCATATATATCTCCACATTAGTTTGAGGGAATTAGTGATTTTGAATTATTTAGGAACAAAAAATTTTGTTTTAAAAATTTATCTTAATGATAATTCAATTGCGAACAAAAAAAACTATAAAAATAGCAGTCGGAATATAACCTTCCACCAACTTAATGTCAAGAGGCAAATTTGTTAGATTTTTTTAAGAGTGATCCTTGTCAAGAATCTTGACTATTTCAGTTTATTATTATTAAAGGAATATGCAAAATAGCCCAGATTCCATATCTGATAGTTGCTTCGTGTCGGAGTTGTTTCGAGATGAAGATAAAATAAAATCCTTTCATTATCGTATTACTCATCGCAGCCATGATTATGGCTGAAACGAAAATATGTTGAACCGAAGAAGCTTGTTGAACCAAAGAAAGGATGAACGGGTCGATGTCTGTAACGCCGGTTATTGCTGAAAGGGCGAGAAGTCCTGCATCTCCGAAAAATTTATTCGTCAAAATTGTTATTGCAGATAATCCGACGAAAAATAATGCGAACATCATGGCCGGTCTGATCTCGAATGGGTTTTGCAACGGAGTTACCTGCGATTCATCTGCATGGATATGTTTCGATTTAATGCCAAAGACTAGTACCATACCTACAATGGATAACAGTACCATCTTCCACCAAATGAATGCGACGAATACAGGGTTGATCAACCAGATTAAAACTAAGATTCGCAGATACATAACGCTTCCGGCAAATATCGATGCCTGAAGTGCATCTCCGCATTTTTCCGGAGTTTGTTTCGCGATTCGGGCTGTTGCAACCGTTACAGCAGTGCTGGATGCAATTCCGCCAAGTAAGCCTGATAACCACAAACCAACTCTACTGCCGAATTTTTTAATCAAGAAGTAACCGACAAATCCAATTGTTGACACCATGATAACAATTTGCCAAACACGAGTCGGATTTAATTTAAATTGAGTGTACTCTTGATTCGGGAGAACAGGGAGAATAATAACTGTTACGAGTAGGAATTTTAAAACCGCAAGAAATTCAGATTTATCTAATTTCTCAACAAAGTTATCTAAGTCGGCTTTTTCAGATAGAAGGATCGTGCTGATGATACCTAATGACATTGCTACCCAAACATCTGCTAACACGGTCAGTACTCCAATTAAGAATGTAACAAGCGCGACCACTTCACTCGTAGAACCGATTCTGCCATCCTTGAGTTTTGCAAGGTACCCGACTACCGCAAGAGCAGTTACCGAAATCATCCCAATCGGTAAAGCCATTGCCACATTAATATGATGAAGCCATGCACATCCAAAACCGTATAAGCTTATCAAAGTGTATGTTCTTACTCCGGCAAAGTATTGAAATTTTCTGTCAGAGCTCGCGCTTTCCCGTTCCAATCCGATTAATAATCCCAGAACTAAGGCAACCGCGAATCTTAATTCAAATGTCCATTCAAATGTGCTCAAATCGAAATCCTTTAAAAAATTACATTTTGAATGTAACAAATCTTAGATGAAGTGTCAATTTTATTAATTTTTAAAAATAAAATATGAAACTATCAATCATTCCATGGTAGGCATTCCATATTGGGGCCATTCTTCTTTCGCCGGTCCGTAAACACCCGGAACTTTGAGCCCTGCCTGCCGCATTAAAATTGTAAGTTGACCCCGATGGTGAATTTCGTGCTTCATAAGTCCTGCGAGTGCCTGACCACGTTTCCATTTCTCGCCGTACATTTCAATAATTTCATCCAGCATCTTATCATTCCAATTTTTTTGAATCTCATGCCATAATGCCTTGGCTGCAATTTCATATGTTTTACTAATTTTATCAGCAGAAGTGGGAACAGGTGTGTTTTCAGCAGGAGAATCTATCCGTAACCCGGCTTTGCCGCCCATCTCTCCCAAAGTCAGAACTAAATGCCATGCTATGAAACCTAGTGTACGTCCTTCAGGATAGACTTTTTGATCCAAAGATGAATCAGAGAGGTTTTTAAGAATTTTTATTGTTGACTCGCTCTCATTTTTCCAATCAGTGATAAAATCGGTTATTGATTTGTACATAATTTACCCTTTCTTTATTGAAGATATTAAATTTTGGAAAATTAAAATAGCAACACAATTGCCCACGAAGCTCCAATTAATGTAGCTAAAATCAAGAAGATATACATGGCGATGATAATGATAGATTTAAAGATAATTCTTCCGCGGCTCTGATTGAAAACACTCCGTTCGGAAAGATAGAAATAAAAAATAAGAACAGTAACAATTATCAAAGGAAGAAATATTGTTGAGATAAGTTTACTTAATAAAAGATAAAGCGACAATACAATAAAACCAAACGAATGGATATGGAGGGAATGCACCAGATATCCGAGATAGTAAACATTTTGTTTTTTATAAAACAATTTCAAAATAAATGCAAACAAAGGCATAAGGATAAACATAGAGTAAGAAAAATTCCTAACCATCAGGTGGAAAATTTCCTGAGAACTGCCGTTCGTGATTCGGTGCAGTTGTTTAACAGCGTATAAATTGTAACCATTGCGTTCGATGCGATGCGTATCCATCAACGAATCGATTTGCGACTCAGGCAAGTCGATGAGTTCGTTTGAATTCAAATTGAAAAAAGTGAACGATAATTTCAATTTATTTTTCCCATTTTCTCTTTCTGAGGTATTGTATTCCTGCCATGATAAATTTAGAATCAGAAAAAAAATGAAACTGACAAAAATATAAAGCCTTAAAGGTGGCACATAACTTTTTCGTTTTCCTGTTGTGAATTCATTCGTAAGGTGCCCCGGTTTTAGTGTTAGTTCTTTAATCGTTTTGATCGACTTTGCGTCAAAATGGATTATATTTTCAAGTAATTCTCCGAATAAATGTTTGAGCGGAATGTTTATGTCATGATTTTCCTGTCCGCATGAAGCACAAAAATTTTGTGCTGGTTGCAGCGGTGTACTACAATTTGGACATATTTGAAATCGTGTTTTATTTCTTTTCATGAATGTCCGAGGATTTTCCGTGGTAAATAGATCTCTTCTAAATATTTTATTTCGTCATTATCCAATTTGATATCCAGTGCTTTGACTGCATCGTCAATCTGTTCCAATTTTGATGCACCGATAATCGGGGATGTTACATAATCTTTGTTGAGCATCCATGCTAGTGCAATTTGAATAGGTTGAATGGAATGCTTCTTGGCAATCTCTGCCACTCGGTCTGCTATTTTGAAGTCTGATTCTGAATAATATAGATCGTGTGCGTACTTGTCGGTTTTTGCACGATTTGTATCTCCTTCAAAATTTGGTTTACGGTTGCCGGCAAGAAAGCCGCGAGCCAGCGGACTCCACGGAATAACAGCAATACCTTCTTCTTTGCAGAAGGGAATCATCTCGCGTTCTTCTTCACGATAGATCAAGTTGTAGTGATTTTGCATTGAAACAAATTTTGTCCAGTTGTGTTGTTCGGCAACACGAAAGGTTTTTGCAAATTGATATGCAAACATACTCGAAGCGCCTATGTAGCGTGCTTTACCTGCTCTTACAATATCGTTTAATGTTTCCATCGTTTCTTCTATTGGAGTTTCGTAATCCCACCGGTGGATTTGATAAAGATCAACGTAATCTGTGCCGAGACGTTTTAAAGAAGCATCGATTGAACCCATTAAATGCTTTCTGGATAATCCTTTATTGTTGGGTTCATCGCTCATGGGCCAATAAACTTTTGTTCCTATTATAACCTGATCTCGTTTTGTGAAATCTTTCAGCGCTTTGCCGACAATTTCTTCGCTTCTTCCAAGTGAATACATATCGGCTGTATCGAAGAAATTTATTCCGAGCTCAAGCGCATGTTTGATAAAAGGTCTGCTTTCTTTTTCATCCAACACCCACGATCTCCATTTAGATGAACCGTAAGTCATAGTGCCGAGGCAGATGCGGGAAACTTTCAATCCTGATCTGCCAAGATTTATATAATTCATATTATTAATTCCTTTTGCTTTTTAATGATCTTGCAAAGCTCTTGACATTGTGTGCTACAAGTTTCGGCTCTCGCAAGGTTTCAATTCGTAAATACTATTTTAAATAAACAAGTTTTTTAGAGGAAACAAAATTGTTAGCAACAAGTCGATAATAATAAATGCCGCTCGGAAGATTAACCATGCTTAATGAAACTTGATGAGAGCCTGCTTCTTGGGTGCCTTCATAAATTGTTCTAACTCTCCTCCCGAGCAAGTCGAAAAGATCAAGAATGATAAAAGATCTTTGTGGTATATGATATTGAATCATTGTTGCCGAGTTAAACGGATTAGGATAATTTTCTGCCAACGAAAAACCTTTTAAAGAATTATTCTCTTCTTCTATTGAATTTATTACAGCACTGGTTAATCGATGTTCAGTTGTTGCATTTGCACCCGCACATAAAAATGAACAATCGATGGCAAGTAATCCTAAGTCCTTTTTAAAAGTCAAAAGATAATTGTAACAGGTCGTTTGCGACCGGCGTGTTTGATATTTAATAGTATCGCCTGAATCAACAGGCATATATCGAAACACTTTAGTCGTATCTGAAAATTCTTTAGTGAATGGGAATACAGAATTCCAAATCCAATACTCATATCCAATTCGGTACAACTGATGTCTGTAATCATGGAGTTCTATCAAATCAAAAATGGTGGAGTCCACTGATGGGAAACAGGTATCACCATGAGAAGGGTAATATAAGCCACCACATACTAAAACATCTCGGTATTCTTTAATTTTCCATCGAGTCGAATCGTTTTCATTAGTTTTACTGATGATTGTATATATCGCTGTGCCCCTCTGGCTTGAGTAATACTCTCCAAGATAATCATCATAACTTGATGAGTAGTGATACGTCCATTGGTTTCCAACTGCCAATGGAAATACATCAACCAAAGTATCTTGTTGAGAAAATAGATTCATCGCTGGAATCATTATCAAGAATAACGACAAAAATTTAAACACCATAAAAATAACCTCCTTTTTAAAATGTTATTGATTTGCCGTAGAACCATGCGGAAATTTTGCTCTCCGCATGGTTTAGAATTTTCAATTTTATTTATGTCTCAAACTTATCGCAATTCCGCCGCCGCCAATAACAAGCATAATGGTTGCCTGAACCATGGTTTTGTATGCAATTGTTTCAGCGGAAACTGAGTTATATAAAAACCATCCGCCTAAAATAATCAAAACGGAATAAACTGCAATCATCAACTGTCTTGATATTTTATTCGCTTTGGGTGTGTCGGCTGATAGAAATCTGTTGTATGATACCAATCCTAACATTGCAACAATCCCCAAACCGGCAAAGATCAACCAAAATGTTTTAATTGTAGATGCGGCATCAGGCTGGTTGACTATCGGCTTGAGCATTGATTCGTACATTACTCCGCCCAGATTTGAGCCAACCAAACTTCCTATTACTCCGTACAAAAAAGCATAACCCATATAGACTGCTTTTTTGTCAGCCGGTGCAACAAGTCCGATATAGCTGTAATATTTTGGGTGGGCGGTCATTTCGCCGATTGAAAACACAGCGATACCCGCTATGAAGATCCAAACATTCGATGCAAAGGCAAGGCAAACAAATCCGAGAGTTCCGATAAAAATTCCCGCAACCATAGTTGCCAGGGGTTTTGTGTTCTTTACGATCTTGCTGACAAGTACTTGAAGAAGTATAATTGTACCGGCGTTAATTACGGTAACATGTTCAGAATCGAATTTTAATGGAATACCGATTGAATTAAATAGATTGTTTACCGGTGCAGGGTCTATAAAATCTCTGAGGAACCATAATACCGAACTGAAGTTTTGGAAATATAAAATCCAGAATCCGGAGTAAACGAAAATCATCAGCATGAATCTTGAGTCTCCAAGCACCATTGCCATTCCGCCTAAAACTTCTTTTAATGTTTTTGTGCTTGCCGGCTTTGGAGGATCTTTGTAGAAGAAAACAGTAGGGATTAACATGCTCGCTGTGTAAAGTGATGAGGCAATGAAAACATAACTCCACGAGAATCCTTTCAGGTAGCTGACCACAAGTGGTGCTAGGAAGGCACCTAAATTTATCATCCAGTAATAAATTCCGAATCCGAAACCTGAGTTCGATTCATTTGTTGTACGTGCAATTGTTCCGCTGATAATCGGTTTGAAAAGTCCGGCCCCTGTTGCCATGATCAGCAAACTTGCAAAGATTGCACCATAGGCACTCATACTGCCGCTGATGAAATATCCTGCTGACAAAAAAGAAAAAGCTATAAGCAGCATTTTTCTGTATCCATATCTGTCTGCTAAAGCCCCGCCTAAAATTGGAACAATATAAGTGCATGCATAAATCAAACTTTGAAGAAATCCGACTGACTGTTCGGAGAATCCCAGCCCACCTTCCGCAATCGAATTTGTGAGATATATTGCTAATACAGAATTCAATCCGTAATATGCTGCCCTTTCGAATAATTCCATTACATTCGAAATCCAGAAAACTTGCGGGAATGATCTTAGTAAACCCTTTTGCCCAGTTTCAGTCATAATTTCCTTTTTTTAAAATGAAGGTGAGAGACAATTGAAAACAATATACAAGTCCGAAGTCAAAAATCAAAAGTAAAAGCTTCGAATCATTCCTTCCTTTAAATTCTGAAATTCTTGCATATTACTCACTTTCTTCAGATATTTAAATGTTTTATGGATTTTCCTGCTGAAAATATTAAAGATAGAATAAAAGATTTTCTTGAGAAAGAGAATTTGCGTTCTACTATTTCAATTAAAATCGGAGTGGGATTAATTTTACTAATTACTTGTTATTTTTTCTTCCCTCATCCTGAATCATCGGAATACAGATATTACGTTGGTGCGGTTTGGACCGATCGAGATTTAGTGTCACCATTTTCGTTCCCGATTTATAAAGATTTACATCGATATGAGGTTGAGCAAGAACAGGCAGTTCTGCAGGTTAAACCTGTATTTGTGAGGAATGATTCGAATGCCCAATACACAATCGAGCAATCGCGTAATCTATTCCGCATGTTGGATCGGGCATCTCAACTAAGCCGTCTGTTCTTAAAAAATAAAATTGCTGCCGACTCAATAGCTCTAAATGAAATTATTAAAAATTTCCCTGAGCAATATTCATCGTCTGAGTGGAGAACCGTTTTCAAATTTATTGAAACCCAAAAATCAAATAGGAAAGATATTTCGGAGGGAATATTTGCAGTCATTGAGCAAAAATTTACGGAGATATATAAGTCGGGTTTCATCGATAAATTGAAATCAAAATTGAACCAATCTGAAATTGCTGTCAGAAAAAAATCATACGAAGAAATTATACCGTTAGCCGGAATTTATGATAACGAATCGATATTAAGCCAGATGGCTCTGATTGTGAATTCAGCCGGAGGCGATGAACTGACGAGTAAATTGATTTTGAAACTGATAGAGAAAATTCTTAAGCCAAATTTAATTTTCAGTTTAGAGGCAACGAATGAGGCTGTACAGGTGGCGGTGGATAACGTCCCGCGAACACTCGGTTATGTTCCGGCTCATGAACTTATAATCAGCAAGAACGAACCTATTTCAGAAGAAGTGAAATTAAAACTCGATTCTTACAGACGCACACGGGCAGAACATGGTGCCTTTAATTCCAGTTGGAAGCATTTTATAAGTTCTTTCTTCCATGTAACGGTTATTATTTCTCTTTTTACACTTTATTTATTTTTATTCAGGAAAAAAATCTTTCAGGATAACGGTAAAATAGTTCTTATCGCATCGATTATTTTAATGGAAGTGATTTTCGGTTATTTATCCATTCATATAAATATTCAGGAGCCGCTTCAATATTTAATTTTTGTTCCGGTTGCCTCGATGCTGCTTGCAATTATTTTCGATACGCGGGTTGCTTTCTATGGCACAGTAACTATCGCATTTTTGATCGGAAGCATACGCGGAAATGATTATGCGATTGCGCTTTCATCCATCGTAGCAGGTGCGTTGGCAGCATACACTGTACGCGATATACGGAGCCGCACACAAATATTCTGGTCGATGATTTATATTTTTGTCGGTTATGTAATTTCGATAATTGCCTTATCAATTGAATATGTAGATAAGCCGTCACAGATTATCACTCAAACATCGTTCGCACTTGCGAATGCGGTTTTTTCACCTCTCATTACTTATGGATTGCTATTATTGTTTGAAAGAATTTTCCGTGTTACAACAGATTTACGTCTTGCTGAACTCGCGGATTTTAATTATCCCTTATTGGTGGAACTATCTGAAAAAGCTCCGGGCACGTTTCATCATAGCGTAACAATCGGAAATTTGGCTGAAGCGGCGGCTGAAGCAATAGATGCAAATTCTATTCTTGCTAAGGTTGGAGGTTATTATCACGACATCGGTAAAATGTTGAAGTCGGAATATTTTATCGAGAATCAAGTTGGTCCGCACAGCAGACATAATCGGTTAAAACCGAGGATGAGCGCTTTAATTATTTCGGCGCATGTAAGGGAGGGAGTGGAGCTTGGAAGAGAACGTGGGATTCCGGAAGTGGTTTTGGATTTTATTCCACAGCATCATGGAACTACCAGAATCTCATTCTTTTTTGACAAAGCGTTGAAGCAAGCTGCGAAACGCCCAACAAAGGATGCAGTTCGTGAAGAAGATTTTATGTACCCCGGACCGAAACCGCAAACGAAAGAAACAGGAATTGTTATGCTTGCTGATTCCGTAGAAGCTGCAACCAGAACTATTCATGAGCTAACACCGCAAAAATTGGAATCTGCAATAGATAACATGATAAAGCATCGATTTATGGATGGTCAGCTCGATGAATGCGAGTTAACTCTACGTGAACTTACTAAAATTAAAGAAGCCTTTTTAAAAATCCTTCTCGGAATTCATCATCATCGCATTAAATATCCTGAGCAAGAGATTGTTGAAAGCATTCCCACAGAAATACCTGCGGCAGTTGCTGCAGATTCAGTTGAATCTCCTAATCCGGTTGCTACACCTACAATATCTGCTGAGATAAACAGGATTATGCCTGATATCGAACCATCCGATCAGGTGGTTGCACCGCCATCAGAAATTTTTTCAGATGAGAATAAGAAGGAAAATAATTCTCAAAATATTTCATGAAAGAACAGATCAAGTCATACATCTATTATCTGAAATTAGAGAAAAATGCATCGCCAAATACTGTTGCGTCGTACCAGTTTGATCTTAACCGCTATATAGATTATTTGATGATGAAGGGAATTGGTTCGATAAAAGATGTATGTGAGAAAGATATCATAAAATTTTTACATTCACTTGTTGAGTTCGGCCTCTCTCCGAAAAGTGTATCGAGGAATTTATCTTCGATCAAAATGTTTCATAAATTTTTAAACGGGGAAGGATTTCTGCTAACAAACGCCGCCGAAAATATTGAAACGCCAAAACTTTCCAAAACCTTACCGGATGTATTGAATCCGGATGAAGTTGAGGCGATTATTTCTCAGCCCAATCCCATGGAACCTGCAGGTATTCGCGACAGGGCTATTCTGGAAACAATGTATGCAACGGGAATGAGGGTTACTGAAATTATTACAATCAAGCAAACTGATGTTTATTCTGATGAAGGGATTGTTCGCGTGTTTGGCAAAGGTTCTAAAGAACGTCTTGTGCCTATTGGTAAATCGGCTCTTCATTGGATTGAAAAATACAAAAATGAAATCCGTGTACAACTTGCGGCTTCAGGTAGAGGCAGAGATGTACTGTTCTTGAACCTACGAGGTAGACCCATGTCGCGTATGGCAGTCTGGAACATCGTAAAAACAAACACGATAAAGTCAGGTGTAAGAAAAGAAGTACATCCGCACACGTTCCGTCATTCATTCGCTACTCATCTGCTTGAAGGTGGCGCCGACTTGCGGGCAGTTCAAGAAATGCTTGGGCATTCCGATATATCCACAACACAAATTTACACTCACATTGATAGAGAATATCTAAAAGAAGTTCACAAAACGTTTCATCCGAGGGGATAAAATGCAATCGAATAAAAAACTTAGACTTTCAGATTTAAGAGATGAGTTGGTTGGCATCAATTCTATGGTTCCTCTGCTTGACGGTACAGAAAGGCGATATATTTTTTTAGATAACGCGGCAAGCACACCAACATTTCGGTCTGTTATAAAATGCATCGAAGATTTTATGCCATGGTATTCCGGTGTTCATCGCGGTACCGGATATAAATCGCTCGTCTCAACCGAGCTGTATGATCATGCACACGATATTATTGGAAAATTTGTTGGTGCAGATCTATCTACGAATACAGTCATATTGATAAAAAATTCCACTGAAGCAATAAATAAACTCGCTAATAGGCTGGAATTGAAAAAAGATGATGTTGTTATTACTACCATTATGGAGCATCACTCGAACGATTTACCGTGGAGAAAATATTGCAAAGTTGTTCATATAGATGTTGATGATGTTGGACGTTTGCGCTTGGATGATCTTCGTAAGACTTTGAAAACTCATAAAGAAAAAGTAAAGCTTGTAGCTGTTACAGGTGCATCCAATATAACCGGGATATGCAACCCTATTTACGATATGGCAAAGTGGGTTCACGAAGCGGGTGCAAAAATATTCGTAGATGCCGCGCAGCTTGCACCGCATCGTGCCATCGATATTCTTCCCGATGATGATCCCGCTCATATAGATTTCCTCGCATTCTCCGCTCATAAAATGTACGCTCCATTTGGAACAGGAGTTTTAATTGGTCAGCGGAAATTTTTTGAACAAGGTGTGCCCGATTCTGTCGGCGGTGGAGTTGTAACTGCGGTCTCTCTCGATGAAGTATATTGGAGCACTCCGCCTGATAAAGATGAAGCAGGTAGTCCGAATGTAGTTGGTGCTATAGCATTAGCAAAATCAATTATGATGCTGGAAGAAGTTGGAATGGAAAATATTTCAAACCATGAAACCGAACTGCTCAACTATGCTTATGAAAAATTAAAGAAAATACCTAAAGTTAAATTATTCGGACCTTTGGATGATTTTAAAAATAAGGTTGGAGTAATAACTTTTAATGTTGAAGGAATGCACAACGCTTTGGTCGCCGCAATTTTTGGTGCTGAGGCAGGAATCGGATTAAGAAACGGATGTTTTTGCGCTCATCCGTATGTAAAAAGAATGTTAGGTATTACTCCTGAAGAAGATCGACGGTTGACTGCCGAAATGGTATCCGGCAATAAACAAAATATACCCGGATTAGTACGTGCCTCTCTTGGTTGTTATAATAACGAAGAAGATCTCGATTTGTTTATTGATATGCTGAAAAACATTGTTGCAGGTAAATTTAGAGGTGATTATGTAATGAATCCAAATACCGGTACTTATCATGCTAAAGGGTATAAGCCAGATCTGTCAAAATGTTTTACGCTAGATGATTCGGCAAGACTACGCTCGGAGCGCTATCCGTCCGAAGCATCCTGATAAAAATTTCATAACTCACAACTTAAAATTCATAACTATAAAGTTTCATGCTCGAACAACTATATATTTTACCTATCCTACTTTTCTCAGTAGTTATTCACGAAGTTGCACATGGTTGGATGGCTTTAAAACTCGGCGATCCAACAGCTAAACAGATGGGAAGATTAACTTTAAACCCGATTCCGCACATTGATCCGATCGGTTCAATCCTTGTTCCTTTGTTTTCACTTTTCGTTGCAGGCAGAGTATTCATCGCGTGGGCAAAACCTGTTCCGATTAATCCTCTCAACTTTTCAGATTATCGGAGGGATGATATACTTGTTTCAGTTGTCGGACCTCTATCCAATCTCATAGTTGCGTTGGTATGTACTTTTATGGTTATCGCTGTTGCATTGTTAGGAAGGGTGATACCTGCGACAAATCCAATGATAGAGGAAGCTTTTAGTTTTATGTTCAAAATGTTTGCTGGCGGCATAACATTAAACGTTGTGCTTGCGGTTTTCAATTTAATACCTATTCCTCCATTAGATGGGTCGCATGTTGTTGCCGCTATGCTGCCTGATGATCTAAGCGAGAGGTACCAGAGCTTAGGATTTTTCGGGATATTTGCTGTTATAATTTTAATGCGCTGGCAGCCGTTCAGCATGTTGTTCAGCAGCATCATCAGCATCTTGTCGTATCCATATTTTGCTATTATTAATTTGATGCTGCAGTAACACATGGATGATCTCTTTCGTGATTAAATGCTTCTGATTTGGCAGTCTACCAATTAAGTTTTTATTATATTTTGTCAATAATATTTTAAAAAGGATCTATTGAATATATCATGATTGTTATGAAATTTGGAGGAACCTCGGTGGAGAACTCCTCTGCTATCCGGAGGTTGATAGAAATTGTAAAACAGGGAAGCCATCAAAAGAGACTCGTTGTTGTGTCGGCGTGTTCCGGTGTAACAAATGATCTGATTCGTGCCGCTAATACAGTTTATTCCGGTGATAAGGAAAAAGCTCTTAATATTCTTGACAAATTGAGGGTTCGTCACAGAACTATCGCAGAAGAATTGTTGGGCAATCACGGGAGGGTAATCGTATTTGAAACAATAGATGAAATATTTCAGGAGTTAAGAAATATTGTCAGGGGAGTGCATCTTCTTGGAGAGTTAACAAAAAAATCTCTCGATACATTCACAAGTTATGGAGAGCGGCTATCATCGCTTATTATTCAAGCAGCAATTGCAGAGTCCGATATCCCGTCAGCGCTTGTTGATGCACGAACAGTAATGATTACCGATAATTCGTTTTCAGAAGCTAAACCGATAATATCATTAATTGAGGAACGTGCAAAATCAAATCTTTTACCGTTGCTCGATGAAGAAAAAATTGTTATCACTCAAGGATTTATTGGATCATCAAGGGATGGAGCTACCACAACTATCGGCAGGGGCGGATCGGATTACAGTGCCGCGATTTTCGGTTCTGTACTTTGTGCCGATGAAATTCAAATTTGGACTGATGTGGATGGAATGATGACGGCAGATCCGCGAATTGTCCCCGATGCAAAATTAATTGATGAGATGAGTTTCGATGAAGCTTCGGAACTTGCTTATTTTGGGGCTAAAGTTCTTCATCCCAACACCATTTTACCCGCGATGCAGAAAAATATCCCGGTTAGAATTTTGAATTCAAAACGGCCCCAAATCAAAGGTACTCTGATAATAAATAAAACGATCAATGAACGAAAGGATGTAGTTAAATCGGTTGCATCGAAGAAAGGAATTATCGTTGTAAATGTTTCGTCATCTCGAATGCTGCTTGCCCATGGGTTTCTCGCGAAATTGTTTTCGATATTCGCTGAACATGGTAAAAGTGTTGATGTTGTGGCGACCTCGGAAGTAAGTGTTTCGTTAACGATTGATGTCGACACAGGTTTTGAAGAAATACGAAAAGAGTTGGAGACCATCGGGGAAGTTGGTGTGCAAACTCAGAGAGGAATTATTTGTATCGTGGGCGAGGGTATGAAGCAAACCCCAGGCATTGCTGCCAGAATATTCGGGGCACTTGCCGGTAAAGGGATCAACATAGAAATGATTTCTGAAGGTGCTTCTGAAATCAATTTAACTATTGTTGTCAAAGAATGTGATGTTGACAATTCTGTGCGAATATTGCATGATGAATTCTTTTCAAATGAATTTGGGATAAAACAGTAACGATGAGGGAATTTTATTTTCAGAATAATGAACTCTGGTGTGAAAATACAAATTTGCAAACCGTTGTTAAACGTTTTGGCACACCTTTGTATGTTTACAGTAAAAAATCGATAATAGATCATTGTCGGTACATAGAAAAAGCATTCGGGAAAACCGACCATCTTTCTTGTTATGCTGTTAAAGCAAATATGAATCGGACAATCCTCTCGATCATTGCTACTGAAGGAATCGGATGTGATGTCGGATCCATCGGTGAACTTTATCTGGCTCTTGAAGCTGGATTTTTACCCAACCGAATAACATACAGTGGAGTAGGAAAGCGTTTCGACGAGATTGAGTTTGCATTGAAGAAGAATATACTTGAATTCAATGTGGAATCGGAAGGTGAATTGATGGAAATCAGCCGGATTGCTTCTGGATTGAATACCGTCGCGAGGGTTCTTCTCAGAATTAATTTTGATGTTGAAGTTGACACGCATCCGTATATTACGACAGGGAAAAAAGAAAATAAATTTGGTGTCGATTCTTTTGAAGCCCGCGGTGTTCTGGAGAAAGCAATACGGTTGCCTTCTATTGAAGTCGTTGGCATTCATATTCACATTGGTTCTCAAATTACAAATGTCGAAACATTTATAGCTGCGGCAAAAACCGTTACAAAATTTGTTATTGATCTTAGAAATAGCGGAATTCCAATGAAACATCTGAACTTTGGCGGAGGATTTGGTGTACAGTATCATGATTTTATCTCTCATCCCCGGCTACCGAAGAACGAAAATCATGCGGAGTCGGAAGTCACGGTTGCTAATTTTATTGAAGCAGTAGTGCCGATTCTTGCGGAATCAAAATGTAAAATATTGATCCAGCCCGGTCGATCAATAATAGCTCATGCGGGAATATTGGCAACACAAGTATTGTACTTTAAAAAGAAAACAGGGAGAAATTTTATAATAGTTGATGCAGGTATGAACGATTTTATGCGTCCAACTTTATACCAATCGCATCATCAAATTATCCCCATCAGTCTGAGGGAAGGCGAAGATCAAACAGCCGATATTGTGGGCCCATTATGTGAAACGGGAGATTTTTTTGCAATAGATCGTCAGATTCCAAAAGTCGAGCAATATGATTATCTTGCACTAATGTGTACTGGCGCATATGGTTATGTTTTATCGTCGAACTACAATGGCAGGCCGAGGCCTGCAGAAGTCTTAATTGATGGTGAGAATTACAAATTAATCAGACAACGAGAATCTTTAACAAATCTTTGATTAAATAGAATGAAAAAATATAATGTAGTTGTAGTCGGAGCAACGGGACTTGTTGGAAGAAAAATGATTCAAGTGCTCGAAGAAAGAAAATTTCCGGTAGAAAAACTTCGGTTGCTTGCCTCAGCAAAGTCGGCGGGGACTACAATCGTTTTTAATGGTAAGTCGGTTGATGTTGACGAGTTGACAAAAGAAAGTTTTAAAGGAATAGATGTAGCATTATTTTCCGCCGGTGGAGCGATCAGCAAAGAATTCGCACCTTATGCTGTGAAGGCAGGAACACTTGTTATAGATAACAGCAGTGCATTCCGTATGGATCCGGATGTGCCGCTTGTCGTGCCTGAAGTCAATCATGAAGATATATACTGGCACAAAGGTATCATAGCAAATCCAAATTGCTCTACTATACAAATGGTTGTCGCATTGAAACCGATTCATGACAGGTGGAGAATTAAACGTATCGTTGTTTCAACATATCAGGGAATAACCGGTGCAGGCAAGAAAGCTGTTGAACAGCTTGAAGGAGAACTGGCAAAAAGAATGGATGTTGAAAAGAAATTTCCGCACCCTATTGCATACAATGTGCTTCCGCAGATTGATATTTTTGTTGAAGGGGGTTATACAAAAGAAGAAATAAAGATGGTCAACGAAACGAAAAAAATAATGGGCGACGATTCTATCAAGGTAACCGCAACATGCGTGCGTGTGCCGGTTATTGGCGGACACAGCGAAGCGGTGAATATTGAACTTGAAAAACCATTCAGGATAACCGACGTAACCGGTCTACTGCGGAGAGCGCGGGGAGTGAAGTTGCAAGATGATATTTCGAAAAGCATTTATCCAATGCCCATCTGGTCGCATGATAAGGATGATGTATTTGTTGGAAGAATCCGCCGCGATGAAACGATTGTAAATGGATTGAATCTATGGATTGTTTCAGACAATCTACGCAAAGGCGCTGCAACAAATGCAGTGCAGATAGCGGAGGAATGGATTAAACAATTAAAAAGTAAAAAGTAAAAAGTAAAAATTAAAATTCGGACATGCCTTGAGTTAATGAACTATAGACATCTTGTCCCTACGTGACTAACAAGATGATAGTTCTAAACAAGATTATATTATCCCCGTAGGGGATGAATGTTTTTAGATTGAAGAAGAAAAAGAAACAAAGCTCCGTGAGGAGCGAAATAGATATCTTTTTAGTTTGTTTGAGTGTAATTGGTAATATTACAAATAATTTGAATAAATAATTCTATGCCGTTTAATATATATAAAGGTGGAAGCAACATCACCGAGGGTGAACGTGATATCCTGTCATCACTGGCTAAAATTTTAGATAATCAATACAAGGACTCATCTGAATTCTGTTATCTTTTTGTTGGTTTATATTGTGAAAGACAAATTGACGCGATTTTGATCAAAAAAGATGGAATCATAAATATTGAGTTAAAAAATTATAAAGTTCAACAATTACAGGTTACAGATACTGGTGATGTAATAATACTTCCCCACAAAAAGAGATTACATGAGGGACGCTCTGAGACGCCTTTCGCTCAAGTGCAGGATCAAAATTATAAAATAAAGAATAGAATTTTTAAGAAACAGGAGAAATTATTTGGCGCGGAGATACTTTCTTCATCTGACGATATTGATGTCTGTGGTTTTCTTGTTATAGGGGACATCGGTGCTGATATGCTTCCGCGAATCCCACGGCGATATTACCCATTCTTCAGGATTGTGGATACGAAAAGATATATGACAGAGATGGTTCAATATAAGGGACGGGACCCGGTAAAGAAACACGAATTGCCTTTAAACTTGGATGAAAATTTTGCGAAATGCTTTGCAGAGGAACTCAACCTAACTCCCATCACCAATTTCGATTCAATTGTAAATGATCAATTACAATGGCTGAAGGACACAATTACAAAACACGCAGGTAACATTATTCAACAGTTTAAAGAACCAAATTATATTCATAGACCGGAAATAGAAAATCAATTACTGAATAGCGATCGTTGCGTATTATCTGGTTCCCCTGGCTCTGGAAAAACCTCAATGGTTAGAGCAATTATTTACAATGAATCTAAGATGATTGCTCTCAAGTCATTTGAATATTCAAGAATCCCTATCTTCATTTCCCTGCGTGGTTATGAAGATATCATATCAGTCGTTGCGAACATATTGAAAGAAACTGATGAAAGCAAAATAAAGTATCTCCTACAAAATGGGAAGTGCTGGATATTCTTCGATGGACTTGATGAAATGACAGATTTTGCCATCAATTATAAGCAGGTGATTGATTTCATCGAATCATTCCCAACAAATAGGTATGTCCTTTCTATAAGAAAGGAAATATTTCATAACCTGCTGTTAAAGGGTGATCAAAAAAAGAATAAAGATAATGATTATGATGTTGTAACTCTTGGTAACTTCGGAGAAGAAAGTGCATTAAAGTTATTTCGATCTGAATTTGGAGAGAATTATAAGGAAGAAATAACTACTGAATTCTTAAAGTTTCTTCCCCAACTACCCAACCGAACCCCTTTAACTATTAGAATGACAGCAGAAATTTTTAAGAATTCTGAAAAACCTATCTTTGAAAATATTGGTAAGTATTACAATCGATATTTTCAACTCCGCTTGAAAAGAGAAATTGACAAATCACGCCAACTAGAATCATTCACAAATGATCGCATGAAGTGGGTGATACGAACTTTATTTGAAACAGTACTCACAAATTTTGGAAAATATCTATTTGAGAGAAAATCTTTTTCGATCCCAATTTACGATGCTTACTCGATTATATCAGATTTTATTTATGATGAACCATTAAAGTTTTTTGATTATCTATTACATACTGATATTATCAGAATAAATGAAGAAAGGGTTGGATTTGCCCATCCATCATTTCGAGATTTTTATGTCGCCAAGCATTTAATCGGTAAATTGGATAATGATGAAGTACTTGACAAAATATTTGAAGTAAACAAGGAATATAATTCACTTATTTTGTATTGTGGAATTGAACCTGATAGAAATATAGTTGATAAATTATTACTGAAAGCTTTAGAAAAAGATAGGATTAAACTTGCCGCCGAATGTCTCTGCAATACAGATAATATTTCAGCATCCACTATTTCAAAGGTGCAAGAATTATTGGTATTTTACAGTAAAAAGAATAACCACTGGAAATGCAAGTTCGAAAATTTCGATATGAGAACTATTCTTGGACTAATTGAACAATATGGACCAAGGATATGCGGCGCTGATTTATATCATTCAATTGAAGAGGAAATAAAGAATGATATTATCACTAAAATCGATTGGGAAGTATTAAAGAGTAGGAAATTGGAAGCTGGTGAAATTCCGGATTTATATAAATTCACTTATAGGTGTGCAGCATATATCTCAGAACATAAAACTTTCCCACTAACTAGTAATGGTTTGTTAGCTAATTATCCGATAGCACAAAATAAAAATGGATATGACCTTTATTATAGGGAAGCTGGTATTAAACAACTCAACGATCTTATCGATATTTTAACCGATGAATGTTTGGATATTGAACTCAAAGCCTCATTATTCAATGAGGCTTTATCGGCAAATAGATTCCCAGAAAAAGGCATCGTTCGAGCTCTTCACGATAGGAATGCACTGATTGGAGACTTTGGTGAACCTTGGATGTGGATTGTGGCAAGTTTATATGACCCCGATGAAGATATATTACAAAAATTGTTAGATCATTTTTGGAAGGAGCCGTCATCAACTGTTCAACTTAGGATATTATATTATCAGCACAATCATGACTTATTAAAAAAAGTTATGACGAATTATCGTTCTGAAAAACTTGTTGATCTTAACGCGATAGACCGTCTGATTGACTTTCACATTGCTGGCATGGGTGACATGTTTTTTTGTTACGAAGAGAATATTGGAGAAAATAATGATACTGGAGAAGAGAGAACTGTTAAGGGGTTTGGTCTTTGGGAATTTGAGAATGAAACCTATGAAGTCCTGATGAGATGTGTTGCTATGCATTGGGCGGATCCTCGGGAAGGTGATATGAATAATATCATAAGAAATTTCCTTAAGTCAGAAAATGCAAAGGAACGAATTATAGCTGAGTGGGCATTGAAAGACATAAAATGAAAAATATTTTCACACACTATTAATGGGATAATATGAAATATGACTCGATCTCTATAGAACCGATTTACACTTCAATTAAAAAGATGCATGGCAATCCAATAAAAGCTCCGCCATTACCAAAACGTGGAGCAGAAATGTTTACAGAATTTACAAGCGTCTATGAAACACTCTTGAGTTCAATAGATTGTAATCGTGCGGTATATCTTTGGTATTCTGCAAAGCACAATGAAGAAAATGAATATATCTATGTGGGAATCACAAAGAAAGATAAGGCAGGTTTACGCGGGAGATTGGAAGACCATTTTAATCAAGGATATCATATATTTTGGATGACTGCGTTTGCTACTAACCAATATATTGATGAGTCCATCAAATTATATACTGGAATAGATTATACACGAACTGTGAATAATCAAGCACTTCGGAATGGTGTTACGCACATTGTGTACTGTTCTGATATCCCAGATGATATAAATATCGAGGTCTTGGAGAAAGATTTAATCCAATTATTTGGTAACCCGCGAGGTAATGTCAGGGGTAAGCGAAAGCGACCATTGCCTCCTGAAAAATTATTGCCAATTTCTGTAGAGATATATAACGCGTTTGTTCAGAAAGTCAAAAATACATCACCATATTCCATTTAGTTATAAAATTAAGATATGAATGCAAAAGATGAAGTCATAGAAGTTAATTCAGAATCATATTTTAATGAAAAGCTAAATTATTGGTTGAATAGACTTACATCTAATGATGTCAAACTAATTTTCCAGAAATGTTTTGGATTATCAATAAGTTCTATAAAAGCTGATCCAACAATCTGTCAATGGGATCAAATCGATCCATCATATGGTCCATCGGCGCGTTTTGACCAAAAGATTGATTTTGCAAAAGAACTATGTGTTATTATTGAACTCAAAATCGGGAGTGAAGCTACCGTAGGACAATTAAAAAGGTATTTGACATATCTGAAGGAAATGGAATACAAGCAAGGTTATGTCATACTTTTATCAAGAAACGAATTAGCATCCGAGAAACTCGGCTATGATCTACTCAAGCGAGATCACTCGAATCTACTGTTTGCCACATGGAAACAATTTGAATCAAAGTTGACTGAGTTATTTAAAAATGAATTACTTGAAAGTGCAAAGCAATCCACAGAACATTTTCTGTATCTGCTTTCTTTTTTAACCGACATCAAAAAACGGAGCGAGCGGTTAATCATTCAACCGGCGCCGGTTCATATGAATCCGACTGAATACATCAAATCACTTGTACCAGCACCACCACCAAAAAAGAAAGGGGCATTTTTAGTTTGGCGGGACAGGGACCAATTTTGGAATGATCTTCTTGGATATCTTACCAAACATTCAGGTCGTTCAAGCTTCTCTGCGTTTCGATTTGATTTTTACGAGTACTTGGTTCGATGGGCATTCCATGAGAAACATGTCTATCTTGATATATATGAAGACAAGAATTATGAATATATTTACAATTATTTCATAACAAACATCTATCCACACAAGGGTAAACTTCCGAGTGCGTTAATATCCGAACTATATTATCGTTTTCTCCTTCTCAGAAAAAATGAAGTGCTTACAACTCAATATCATCGAGTATTTTTCCGCCAGGTGGGAAAACTATGGTATATATATGTAATCGAAAAAGATTTTAAAGGCAGCAACATTCCATATCTTCGATGTCATGAACTGAATTTTGGATAAATAGAATGATTGTTATAAAATATGTCGCTCCTACGGAGCTATATCATAATATTTGTTAATGAACTATATACATATCGTCCCTACGGGACTAAAAAGATGGTCATTCTTATGAAGTTTGAATTATCCCCGTAGGGGATAAATGTTTATAGATTGAAAAAGAAAATGGACAAAGCTCCGTTCGGAGCGAAATTGCTTTAATTTGGTTGGCTATGAATTTTTGAAGGATAAGAAATTATCCCCGTAGGGGATGAATGATTATAGAAATAATAAGGAAAGGAGGAAAGCTCCGTGAGGAGTGAAATAAAAATGGCAAATACATTCACACAAATTTATATTCATATTGTATTTTCTGTTAAACAGAGAGTATCGCTTATTCAAAATGAGTGGCGCGAAGAATTGCACAAATACATAACCGGAATAATTCAAAATCAAGGACATAAACTTCTCGCAATTAACAGCATGCCCGATCATATCCATATCTTGATTGGTATGAGGCCAGATGATTCGCTTTCTGAATTAGTCCGTGATTTGAAAGCGAACTCATCAAAATGGATCAATGAGAAAAAATTCCTAAAAACAAAATTCTTTTGGCAAGAAGGGTATGGAGCTTTTTCATACTCACATTCTCAATTAGATAAAGTAATTCATTATATTAAAAATCAACAGGAACACCACAAAAAACGTCCATTTAAAGAAGAATATATCTCATTTCTTAAGAAATATGATATACCGTATGATCCCAAATATGTTTTCGATATTGATGAATAATAATATTATATTTCATCCTTATGGAAAATAAAAATCAAAATATTGAAATATTAATTGATATCTGCCACCGTCTGTATGCAAACCGTTTTGTCACGGCAACCGACGGCAATGTTAGTGTTCGACTTGATAATGGCAACATTCTCTGCACCAGATCCGGCGTCAATAAAGGTGTGGTAACTGCTGAGGATTTGATTGAAGTTGGTCTGTCATCCAAACTCACCACTCACCACTCACAACCCATAACTCATAAACCTTCAACCGAAATCGGGATGCATCTTTACATCTATTCCCAAAGACCCGATGTGAACGCAGTTGTTCATGCCCATCCGCCTTATGCAACCGGATTTGCAACTGTCCGTCAACCGTTGAACGAATGCCTATTCCCGGAAGTGATAGTCGGTCTTGGCGCAATACCTCTTGCAGAATATGCCACACCTTCAACAGAAGAAGTCGCAAGCTCTTTGGCGCCTTTTGTAAAGGTGGCTGATGCCATACTTCTTGCAAATCACGGCGTTGTAACTTACGGCAAGGATTTGTGGGATGCATATTTCAAAATGGAGAAGGTCGAACATGCCGCTCATATAACTTTTATTGCTCGAATGTTGGGCGGAGAAAAACCGCTTACTCAGGAGGATGTTGAAAAACTCAAGGCAATCAGTAATCAATCGTACGGCAAGGACTTCTCTAAAAAAATCGTATGTGAGACAAGTTGTTCAAGTGAAGAAAAATCCGTAACTTCACCATCTGATGAAGAAATCCGAGAACTTGTGAAAAAGATGCTAACAGCTTAGAGCAAAGAGCGCTGAGCGTAGAGTTGTGAATTTAAATAGAAATTAAAATTATAGATATGAAATCAAAAGTCAAAAATCAAATCCGCCTGAGGCGGACAAAAATCAGAGTCGGGGTAATTTTTGGAGGGCGTTCCGCTGAACATGAAGTATCATTAGTATCGGCAACTTCAATCATCAATGCACTCGATAAAAATAAATATGAAATAATACAGATCGGAATAACAAAAGATAATGTTTGGTATTCCGGTGATAATGTTCTTGAACGAATAAAGAATAAAGGATATTTCAACAGCGATGATTCTTGTTATATTTCTCCTACCTCTCATACTAATGCCGGGCTTTGTGTCGATGGTCCGAAACGTCCATTAACGCGATTTGATGTGGATGTAGTTTTTCCGGTGCTGCATGGAATGTTTGGTGAAGACGGCACTATCCAGGGACTACTGGAACTGTCGGGTATTCCTTATGTCGGGGCAGGAGTTCTCGGGTCTGCCGTTGGAATGGATAAAGTCATTACAAAACAGCTTTGCGAAAATGCAGGTATACCGGTTGCCCCGTATATTTGGTTTCTCGAATCTGAATATAAAAAGAATCCTAAAACAATAATCAATTTGATAGAGAAAAAAATAAAATATCCATGTTTTGTGAAACCCGCTAATTCAGGTTCAAGCGTAGGGATCTCAAAATCAAAAAACAGAAAATCTCTTGTTGATGCAATCAAACTTGCCCTCAAACATGATCGCAAAATTCTTATTGAAAAAAGTATAGAGAATGCAATGGAGATTGAAATAAGTGTTCTTGGCAACGATGAACCAACAGCTTCTGTCCCGGGCGAGATAATTTCTTCGAATGAATTCTATGACTATGACGCGAAATATGTGGATGGCAAATCTCAATCAATAATACCTGCTAAATTACCTAAAGAAATCGCAAATAAAATTAAAGAATATGCTTTGCTCGGTTTTAGATCGATTGATTGTGCTGGGATGGCACGCGCAGATTTTTTAGTCACAAAAAATAATTACAAAATATATTTTAACGAGATCAACACCATCCCGGGTTTCACATCGATCAGTATGTATCCGAAATTATGGGAAGCCTCCGGTCTTTCATATTCAAAATTATTGGATAAGTTGATTCAATTAGGTTTGGATCGTGCAAAAAGGAATGTAAAGAAAGATGTACATTTTACCCCCATGAAAGAGTGGCATCGTAAATAATCGTTCTGCATCGATTTCTTTTTTTAACCGGTTAAAATTCAATTATTATTTTCCTCAATGGATTTGATTTCCATCCAATAAAATCTTACATTTTTAACATGGAAGAGCAATATTATCGTAAAGAAAAATCTAAGTTTAAGCCTTGGCTTTATAAAATACTGAGGAAGAAAACAGTTCTGTTCAGCTTGCTGATTGGTTTGCCCGTATTATCATTTATGCTGTTCAGCAATAAAGGAATTATCCAACGTTTGAGTCTTGAATCTGATAAAAAAGCTGTACAGGCGAAGTTGAAGCAAATTCAATTTGAACAGCAAAAATTATTGAAAGAGTTAAAAGCTTTGGAAGACGATCCTAAAGCTATTGAGAAAGTTGCCCGCGAGAAATTCGGAATGATTAAAGACGGCGAAACGGTTTACAAAATCAAAAAAGCTCAGCCTTGACTCCGGTAATAAAAATCTTGCATTGCTTATTCACTATTTTTTCGAAATAATATAACCTGCTGCGATGGAATTATTCGAGCACTCACAATCGCATAAGCGACCTGATCCGCATCGCAGTTTTGCTCCTCTTGCAGAAAGATTGAGGCCGGCTGTTTTGGAACGATTCGTGGGTCAGCAGCATCTCGTCGGTGAAGATAAGCCGTTGAGAGTCTTGATCGAAAAAGATGAAACACCTTCCATGATTTTTTGGGGACCACCGGGTTGCGGTAAAACAACTCTTGCCAGAATCATTGCCGAACATACAAAATCGGAATTTTACCAGTTGAATGCAGTCTCTTCGGGTGTGCAGGATGTTAGAAAAATTATCGAACGTGCATCTGTAAACAATAAAAAACTTGGTAAGAAAACTATTTTGTTCATCGATGAAATCCATCGGTTCAATAAAGCCCAGCAGGATGCATTGCTTCACAGTGTAGAAGACGGCTTACTCGTATTGATAGGGGCAACAACAGAAAATCCCTCGTTTGAAGTTATCACTCCGCTTTTATCACGGTGTCTTATTTATGTTCTGCATCCGCTTGGAACTGCCGAGCTTAATAAATTAATCGATACAGCAATCGAGTATGACGAAATATTCAAAAAGATGAAATTGGAAATCGGAGAAGAAGAACGGGCTTTGTTGATTCTTTTAGGTGGTGGCGATGCGAGAGTTGTTTTAAACGGGTTGGAAACTGCGGTGAGGTTGGTGAAACCAGATGCTAATGGCAAAAGAATCCTAACGAAGCGTCATTTGGAAGAAGCATTCCAGCGTAGAAATCTGAAGTATGACAAAAACGGAGAGGAACATTATAATATCATTTCCGCATTCATTAAAAGTATGCGCGGCTGCGATCCTGATGCAACAGTTTACTGGCTTGCCCGTATGCTTGAGGGCGGTGAAGATCCGAAATTTATTGCCCGCCGGATGGTTGTGCTTGCATCTGAAGATGTTGGAAATGCCGATCCATATGCTCTCACACTTGCGACAAGTTGTTTTACTGCCGTTGATTATGTTGGAATGCCCGAAGCTCGTATCATCTTATCGCAAACTGCAATTTATTTGGCAAGTGCAAAAAAGAGCAATGCATCTTATAATGCCATCGAAAATGCGTTTGCCGATGTTCGTGCCGGAAACAGGGGAGAAGTTCCGCTTCATCTCAGAAATGCACCGACTCAATTGATGAAAGAACTTAACTACGGAAAAGATTACAAGTACGGTCATTCATTCGAAAAACATTTTACAGAACAGCAATATCTGCCGGATGAATTAAAGGGCAAAAAATATTATCTCCCTTCGGATGAAGGAGAAGAGAAAAATATACGAGAAAGATTGAATGAATTATGGAGGAAAAAGCAAAGATGAAATTGAATCAGAAATTTGCAATCGGTATTGATCTGGGTGCCACAACTGTAAAGGCAGGAATTGTATCGACTACCGGCATAGTTGTGGATCAAATTTCCGCCGATGCAAAAGCCAATCATGGGCCATCGGCTGTAATTCAGCAAATATCTTTTGTGATTCAAGAATTATTGGGTAAACATAAGAATTCAAATTGTATCGGCATCGGTATCGGCGCTCCCGGTATGGTGTCGGCAGTTGATAGTTTTGTCCATCATCCTCCGAATTTTACCGACTGGTCAAGAGTTGATGTTGGCGGAGAAATAAGAAAAAAATTCAAACTCCACGTAGAAATTGAAAACGATGCAAACTGTGCCGCTGTTGCCGAAGCACGCTTTGGCGTCGGGGTGGAATTCAAGAATTTCTTATTTGTAATATGGGGAACAGGTGTTGGCGGTGGTATTATTCTGAACAGAAAAATATTCCGCGGACCAAACGGCGGAGCTGGTGAGATTGGACATGTCTCTATCGATTATAACGGAAGATTATGCAACTGCGGAAATTACGGATGCATTGAAAGTTATATCGGACAACGGTATTTATCACAGCGGACAAAAGAAATACTCCGAAATATTCCGGCAGATCGTACAGATAATCATCTCTATAAATTGGTGGGTGGCAATTTGAATAAAATTGAACCATCAATTATTTCACAAGCTGCAGAACTCGGAGACCCGATTGCAATCAGCATTTTGGAAGAAGCAGGCACATTGCTTGGTGCTGCTTTAGCTTCGACAATGAATGTTATAGATGTTAGTGTTGTGGTGATCGGAGGCGGCGTTTCGGCGGTGCCTGCATTTGTTTATGATGCAGTAATAAAGAGTTTGCGCTCGAGGGTTTTAAAACCTCACAAAGATAATATTCATGTTTTGCGTGCGAAGTTGGGAAACACTGCTGGGATTATTGGATCTGCCAGTTTAGTGATGTAAATTTTTGTGCGTTATTATTTCATCATATTACTCATCATTCTTAGTTGTGGCTCTTCAATCGGAATGCTATCCTTTTCCGTTGATACATTAACCCAATCGATTAATTCCATCAAAACAGATTCTTCGGCAGCTTCCGGTGATTCTTCTTCATCTTCTGGTATTGATACTTTGGTAATTTATTCAGCATCAGATTCAATTGTCTATGCTTTAGAAACAAAAACAATGTCGTTGTTTTCGAAATCTGAAATAAAATATCAGGAAATGGATTTAACTTCGGAGGTGATTAATATAAATTGGGATAATTCCACACTGAACGCGTATGGTGTTATCGACACCGCCGATACAAGCGGTAAATCGTTGAGAGGAACACCTGTGATGAAAGACCGTGGTGAAGCTTACGAGGGGAAACAGCTCGGCTATAATTTTAAAACTAAACGCGGTAGAATTGTTGTGGCAGATACAAAAATGGACGAGGGATTTTACCACGGCGAAAATATTAAGAAGATGGGTAAAGATGTTCTTTTTGTTGCAGATGGAAGATATACTACATGTGATAAAAAAGATCCCGACTATTATTTTTACAGTCCGAAAATGAAAGTGACAATGCAGGATAAAGTTTTTGCCGAACCGATTTATATGTACATTTCCGATGTGCCTGTTTTTTGGTTTCCTGTTGCAGTCTTTCCTAATAAAGGAGGAAGAAGATCCGGGATCATTCCGCCGGCAATTGCCGAGGATGCAAAGCACGGCAGACTGTTAAAACGCCTCGGCTATTATTGGGCAATGAACGATTACATGGATTTGACAGCAACATCCGATCTTTACACAAAAGGAAGCTGGGCGCTTCAATCTAATTTTCAGTATAGTTTAAGAGATCAATTCAGAGGTGGACTTTCAGGCGAGTATCGTAAAATGCTTGAAGGGGAATCGAGCGATCCTTCTGCAATAAAAGCAACATCATATAATTTTAATATTTTCCACAACCAGCAGATTGATCCGACGTCCCGGTTCGATGTGAATTTTACATTCGCGAGTAATAATTCTTATAGAAATACTATCAATCTCAATCAGGCGCTTAATCAGGCAATCGTTTCAAATGCGACGATCTCGAAATCATGGGAAGGAACTCCAAACAGTGTGAGTATGAATATTTCGCGAAGACAAGATCTTATCAACGGAAATATAAGCGAAACTATGCCTTCGGTTGGATTTAATCATAGTCAAAGTTATCCGTTTCGTTCCTCGAAGAAAAAATCATCCGGTGGCACTGACTTGTCGTGGTACGAGATGGTTGGTGTGAGTTATCGTTCGAACTTTAGTATCAATCGTGCAAAAACACAGCAAACCGTGAGTGGAATATATCGATCTATGAACGGTATAGATACTTTAACAAATGTGAAGGACTATCGGTTGAACCGGAGTTATAATTTGTCTCAAGGAACATCAATTAATATTTCGCCCAAGTTAGGATATTTTACTATTAGTCCTTACATGAGTTACAGTGACGACAGGACTTTTGTAAATAATTCAATTCCCGACAGTTCAAATGGAGTTTTAATTTCGAGAACTGAAAAGCAATGGAGCAGGAGAGGTGTTTTATCGACAGGTGTATCTATGGGGACGAAGTTGTATGGAATTGTTCAGCCACAGCTTGCCGGAATAGCAGCGATCCGGCATACGATGACGCCGAGTTTGAGTTTCAGTTATTCAAAAGAAATTGTAAGCGATATCAGCAGACCGAAACAAATGACGGCTAACTTCAATCTGGGAAATAATTTTGAAATGAAAACAACATCTGCCGATGAAGAGAAAGAAGGAGAAAAAATCCAATTGCTGAATGTCGGCACGGGTATTTCTTATGATTTCTCGGCAGATTCTTTGAACTTCTCTCCATTCAGTTTGAATTATCGAACAAGCATCGGAACACTTTTAGATGTTGGCGGTCAAGCAGGATTCGATTTATACAAATTAGAACAGGTGAGTCCGGGCAGATATAATCGTGTTAATAAATTTTTAATTTCAGAAGAAGGAAGATTGGCTCGAATGACGAATTTTTCAATCAGTCTTTCTACGTCTCTTTCAGGTGAAAGAATAAAAGGGCTTACAAGCTCTAAAGATTCGTCAGCACCACCACCTCCGGTAAATAGCTATAACGGAATGAGACGGGAGATGGAAGATCCGGATTTCAGTATTCCGTGGAATCTTTCGATGTCGTGGGATTACGCCGAGAGTAAAATTCCGCCAGGGCATAACCGTTCATCAAACATTCGGGGTAATCTCGATTTCAATCTAACAAAAAACTGGAAATTTGCAGTAAGCGGCGGATATGATATTGTAAATAAAGAAATCGTCGTTCCTTCAATCAATATCAGCCGCGATTTGCATTGTTGGTTATTGAATTTTAGCTGGGTGCCGGTAGGGACTTACCGATATTATGCATTTGAGATAAGGTTAAAATCACCGCAGCTTCAGGATATTAAGATCACTAAATCGGGAAGTGCAAGCGGAATATATTAATTGCTGTGTTAGTTATTAATGTTTACAAATAAAATGTCGAAATCCTAAATTCAAATTTCTAAACAAGCACGGATTTCAAAAATAAATATTTTTTTAGAAAGATCGATTTTAAAAATTCGTTCGCCTCAGACGAATAATGATTAAAAAATAATTAAGCCGATGCTTTTCGTTCTTTGAAGATATAGATCGGCTCTTTCTTTTTTAAAATCGTATCTTTCGTGATAGTACACTTCACTAAGTTTTGCCGCGATGGCAGATGAAACATGATGTCGAGCATTGTATCTTCCATAATCGATCTTAATGCGCGTGCGCCTGTGCTGCGTTCAGTTGCTTTGCTGACAACTGCTTTCAACGCATCGTCCTCGAATTCTAACTCAACTCCTTCAAGCCTGAATAATTTTTGATACTGTTTAACGAGCGCATTCTTCGGGGCAGTGAGAATGTTTAGCAAAGCTTTCTCGTCGAGCGAATGTAGAGTGGAAACAACATGAAGTCTGCCGATGAACTCCGGGATCAATCCGAATTTCAGTAAATCATCCGGTTCAACCATTGGAAGATATTCATCTGCTGAGTGATCTTTCTTCCCTTTGATGTTTGCACCGAATCCGATCGGGTTTGTGCTTACACGGCGTGCAATAATTTTTTCTATTCCTTCAAAAGCACCGCCGCAGATGAATAAAATATTTTTTGTATTGATTGTTATTAAACTTTGTTCGGGATGTTTTCTCCCACCCTTTGGCGGAACACCTGCCATCGTCCCTTCCAATATTTTTAACAATGCCTGCTGAACACCTTCACCCGAAACATCACGGGTTATTGAAGTGCTTTCACTTTTTCTTGCAATCTTATCTATCTCATCTATGTAAACAATACCGCGTTCTACACGTTCAATATCATAATCGGCTTTTTGCAGCAGGTGCACTAAAACAGTTTCTACATCATCACCAACATATCCGGCTTCGGTGAGTGTTGTTGCATCTGCTATAGCGAACGGAACATCTAATATCCGTGCCAATGTTTGAGCAAGCAGAGTTTTACCGGTTCCTGTCGGGCCCAAAAATAGTATATTGCTTTTTTCTATTTCAACTTCATCGATGTGGTTTTGAACTTTTGCATCGATCCGTTTGTAATGGTTATAAACAGCAACGGCTAAAGTTTTCTTTGCAACATCCTGACCTATAACGTAATTATCCAGCGCTTTTTTTATTTCGGTTGGTGTAAGGAGGTTTTTCTGGTTACGTTTATTCGGCATCGCTGCCAAATTTTTCCGCAGTATATCTACCGAACTGGAAACACACGAATCGCAAATGTATGCCTCAGGTCCCGCTATGATGCTTACTACCTGATCTGCATTTCTTCCGCAGAATGAGCAGTGAATTTGTTCAGCCGTTTTTTGTTTTTGAGCCATTTAATTACCTATCTTTTTTTTCCGCTCTCGGTTTTTTGAAAAGTATAGCGTCAACTAATCCGTACGATTTGGCATCTTCAGACGACATATAATAATCTCTGTCGGTATCTTTTTCCACTACCTCAACAGGTTTTCCTGAGTGGTGTGCGAGGATTTCGTTGATTCTTTTTTTCATCTTCAAAATTTCTTCTGCCTGTATGCTGATATCGGTTGCCGTTCCCTGCACTCCGCCCCATGGTTGATGTATCATGATGCGCGAGTTCGGCAGACTTGTCCGCTTTCCTTTTGTTCCGCCGGCAAGCAATACTGCCGCCATGCTTGCTGCCATGCCGATGCAGATAGTGGATATTTCCGGACGGATATATTGCATTGTATCGTAAATGGCTAAACCTGCCGATACTGAGCCACCCGGACTGTTAACATAGATATTGATATCTTTGTCGGGATCTTCAGATTCAAGAAAAAGAAGTTGCGCAATAATTAAACTTGCAATCGTATCGTCTATCGGTGTGCCGATGAAAACGATCCGTTCTTTCAATAATCTTGAATATATATCGTATGCCCGTTCGCCTCTGCCGGTTTGTTCAACCACCATCGGGACAAGCTGATTAGTTATTATTTTACTCATATTATTTCCTTGTTTTAATTTTCAATATTAATTATGCTTCAACAGTTTTCTCCGTTATCACAACAGAACTTTTCAGTGAAGCCATCAGTTTATCGGTTAGAATCCGTTCCTGAACCGAGCCGGATGATTTGTAAAACTCGAAGAGTCTTTCTTTATCAATCCCAACTTTCTCTGCTTCTTTTTCCGCAAGAAGTTTCATATCGTTTTCATCTGAGGTGATTTTATCGTTCTCGATTATTCTTTCCCTGATTAAAAACCATCGTGCCTGAAACTCAGCATAAGTTTTATTCTCTTCGCGGTATTTATTTTCATCGAAAGATTGCGGAAGAGCTTTATTCGGATATTGCTGCTTTAATTCTTCCACGAAAGAATCCTGAATTCCCTTAACCAAAGAACCGGGGATGTCGAATTGGTGCATCTTTACCAACTCATTTATAATATCATCCGTAATTTTTCTTTCTGAATTATCTTTCCAGTAATTTTCCAGATCCCGCTTTATCTGCGATTTGAACTCTTCTACAGTTGTAACTTTTTCCTTGGTAGTCTTCTTAACAAATTCATCCGTTACCTCAGGAAGTACAACTTTATCTATTTTCTTAACGGTTATTTCAAGATTTTCTGTATGCTTATGATCGTCATGTGACCGCTCGATTTTGATTTTCCGGATATCTCCGATTTTGCAATTTGCAAGTCCGTCTCTTATTTCGGGATAAAGAGTTTCGCTGGCTAAGTATATTTTAGTATCTTCGGTTCTCTTCCCGATTATCGGTGTGCCGTTTTCATCAAGCGGTTGTATATCTACCATCAATATATGTTCCGAATCGTCGGCAGATTGAGCCTCGGCAGTTGTATAATTTGCTTTCCGTATCCGGTCAATTTCTTCATCAATTTCTTTTTGAGAAACAATATGATTCAATTTTTCAATCTTTATTCCTTTATAATCTTTAAGTTCGATTACCGGTTTGATTTCATATTTAACTTTAAAAGTTAATTGCTCGCCGCGTTTGTAATCAACATCAGTAAGTGCCGGTTCGCCGACGGGGTGAATATCTTTTTCAATAATAATCTGCCGATATATATCACTTGCTATTTTATCTAATTCGCTGTATTCAATCGATTCGCCGTAGATGCTTTTAATCATGTGCATTGGAGCTTTGCCTTTTCTGAATCCTTTAATTTCAATCTTCGGCTGGTAACGTTTGTATGCCTGTTCGATATGATCCGAAAGGTCATTCACGTTTGCAATAATTTGTATTTCTTTCTCTACGCTGTTGATATCGTTAATTGTTATTTCCATTTTTTCGTATGAATCCTTTCCGGTTACCGGATAGTTTAAATTAGCATATAGTATTGGCTAAAAAGTTCTCTCGTTACACTTAATTAAAACAACGAATTCGAGAACCACAAAATATTTCTCGTAACGAGAAAACCTGCTCTTTCGCACAATACCGTTATCAAAAAAAATTAGTGGGTAAGGGGGGACTTGAACCCCCACCCCTATTCAGGACTAGATCCTAAGTCTAGCGCGTATGCCAATTCCGCCACTTACCCTATAATTGAAAAATGATTTTGCTGATTTTAATATAAAAAAAAGCAAAATCGTTAAATAAATTAAATATTTTCAATATTGGCAGTACCAATATAATGCTTTTTTGGGGGAACTACAACCGTATCGGGTGTAGAAGGATTTGATTGTTTTGATTAAAAAAGAATTATTCTCTCATTGCACGTTCAATGCAAGCGAGCAGAGTTTTAAACTCATAGGGTTTAGTTAGAAAATCGGTAGCTCCAAGTTCCAGACTATCTCGGGCAATTTTCAATTCGTTAACTCCGGTCAGCATAATTACTTTATCGGCAAGATTTTTCTCCCGAAGCTGGCGAAGAACTTCCATGCCGTCTATGCCGGGCATCATAATGTCGAGAATGATCAGATCGTAGCGGACGCTCTCCATTTTTTGCAAAGCCGTTTCTCCATCGGGGGCATCATCAACAGCGAAGCCGCGTTCTTCAAGTTCAGCTTTTACAAGAATCCGTAAAGTATCTTCATCATCAACGATCAATATTTTTTGAATATCCGACATCAATTAACCTTTCAAATTTCTGATAAATATACAATTAGAAACGGGGAAAAGCAAACATTGCGGTATCAATATCACAAATGTTTGCTCGGAATGAAGAAATTCAGTATATTTTTTTAAATTCATCCATGATAAAAATTAAATGGGCCCGTAGCTCAATTGGATAGAGCAACAGCCTTCTAAGCTGTAGGTTACGCGTTCGATTCGCGTCGGGCCTACTCAAGAATCCACAAACGCGGCATCCCGGCTGCGTTTTTTTATTGATTTTAAATCGGATTCTATGGATTTTCTGACAGGGTCTTCTAAAAAGGTTCTCTCGTTACACTGGAAAAAGCTAATTAACTCGAGAACCATCTCCAATATTCCTTGGTTGGCTTTTCCGCTTGTTACCTGTGGCAGTTATGACGGAGAGGCGAGTGGAGGTTGACTAACAAATAAGAAAAGGAGTCTTTCCGAACTTGTTTCGGAATCTGAATATAGCAAAACAGCTTGCTTTTGTATAGATGCTGAAATAAATTCAGCATGACCCTGAATTTTTTGGTCAATCCCCATAACAAGAAAACCTTCTTAAGTAACAGCCGCACACACGCTTTTTCGTTCAAACAACTTTCCCTTTTGTACAAATTGTAACAAAAATTGTTTTTCTTAGGCAGTTTTGGACAAAAATAAAAAACCCTCAACATGTTTGCTGAGGGTCAACCTAGTCCACAATTCGAAATACTTATCTCCCATATATATTCTAACGAACTTTGATAAACAAAGTTTCAGTGTGACTATACCACCGGAAAATTAAAATCTTATTTCATCAAAACCATCTTTTTAGTTTGGATAAAATCTCCCGCTGATAATTTATAAAAGTACACACCGCTTGGAACGTCATCAGCATTCCATGTTACACTGTATTCACCTTGTTGTTTTGTATCTTGGACAAGTGTTGCTATTTCTCTTCCAAGTAAATCATAGATTTTAAGTGTAATGAAACTTTCTTTTGGTACTGAGAATGATATTTTGGTCTGAGGGTTGAAAGGGTTTGGATAATTGTCAAACAATTTGAATTGATTTATTGTCGCATGATTATCCTCAACTTCTGTCAATTGTTGCCATGTATATAAAATCCGATTAGTATTCGTCCATGCACTATCATTCCAGTGCTGCAAGAGTTCTTCAATGCTATTACCATTTCCATCATACGTGAAAACAATCTTATAGATATTCGCCCATGAAATTCCATCCCATCGTTGCAGGTGTTCTTCAATTTTTTTGCTATTTCTATCATAGGTGTTGGTATGCATCAAAGAATTTATCCATGCACTATCTTTCCATTCTTGATAGAGATATCCAATCAAATTACGATTTCCATCAAAGGCATAAGTATACTTTGTAATATTTCCCCATGTACTACCATAGCCATGCTGAAAGAGTTTTTCAATCATGTTATGGTTTCCATCATAGGAGAAAATAATTTTGTAATTATTTATCCATTCAGTACCATTCCAGTACTGATGAAATTCTTCAGTTGTGTCACTATTTCCATCATATGTGTAGGTAGATTTCGAACGATTCACCCATACACTATCGTTCCATTTATGAGAGAGAATTCCAATCTGATTACCATTATAATCATATGTGTAGGTCAGCTTAGAATAATTTACCAAACCACTATCATCCCTTGTTTGCTCGAGGTATTCTATCATTTTACTGTTTTCATCATAGGCGCATGTCTCCTTGGTACCATTTACCCACATATTATCATGCAAATACCAATAGAGTTTTTCAATCCTATTTCCGTTTCCATCGTAAGCGAAGGTATACTTGACAACATTCCACCACTCAATACCATATCCATGCTGATAGAGTTCTTCAACCCTATTGCCGTTTCCATCATATTCGAAAGTATACTTCCAAACATTTCCCCATGTACTACCATTCCATCCCTGATAGATATATTCAATCAAATTACAGTTTCCATCATATGTGCAGGTGTACTTACTAGAGTTCACCCATGCACTATCCATCCAGTTTTGATAAATTTCCTCAAGCATTACCCAACCATTCGGTAACACAATTTTGGATACCATTTTGTTTTCGTGCCCATTTTTTAATCGATTATGCTTACTACTAACATCAGATAAATTGATATCCTCCGTACCATGATCAGCAGTTCGAGACTGCATGCCATGCTTTTCCAGATGAAATGCTTTAAGGGATTTCTTTTTCGAAATAATATTATCCGGTGTTTGGCTAATAACCTGCAACGTTAGCAGTATCGAAAGAACTGATACAGATAAAACTAAATATAATCTGTTCATGGAATGCCCCATTGATTAAAATGTATGTTAAACTATCCCAATTAAATCGTTTAAGAAATTTAGTGTTATTTTAGAACATAATCAACTCTTTTCACCAACGGAAACAACAAACTAATTCTCGAAACGCCTTGTTATAATCGTAGTCATCAGAGAAAATTCTACATCGCTAAATTTATTCTTGATTATATTGGGGTTTTTGAGTATCTTTATAAGCGCCAAACCATGGTGTCCATAGTTCAGTTGGTTAGAACGCCAGGTTGTGGCCCTGGAGGTCGTGGGTTCAAATCCCACTGGACACCCAAAATAGATATGAGATGTGAGATTTTAGATGTTTGGTCCTATATTTAAGTGATAAATTATTTCAAGATTATTCCCCAAAATTATACTTAAAAAAGTAATAAATCTCATATCCAATATCCAACATCTACTCCGCCCCCATCGTCTAGAGGCCTAGGACACGAGCTTTTCAAGCTTGTAACACCGGTTCGAATCCGGTTGGGGGCACAAATCGTGCTAAGTATTTATCAACCAATCTTATGAGAGCTATTATACCGGTCGCCGGTTTTGGTACTCGGTTACGACCACACACATATACGCTTCCCAAAGTCCTGTTGAATGTTGCGGGCAAACCAATCATTGGTCATATTTTAGATAAAATTGTTGAAGATGGATTTGATGAGGCAACCATTATCGTCGGAACCATGGGTGAAAAAATTCAAGATTACCTAATCTCCAATTATAAAATCAAATTCGATTTCATCGAACAAAAAGAACCAAAAGGATTGGCGCATGCGATTTCGTTAGCCCGTAATTCTTTTTCTTCCGAACCGATATTGATTATACTTGGCGATACAATTTTTGATGTAAATCTTAAACCTTTATTGAAAGAAAAATATTCATCTCTCGGCGTTAAGCAGGTGGAAGATCCGAGACGCTTCGGCGTTGTTGAAATGAAGGACGGATTTATAAAACAGTTGATCGAGAAGCCGGAAAATCCGACGAGTAATTTAGCTTTGGTGGGATTGTATTGGATTCGTAATCCTAAATTGCTGGAAGAATGTATTGATGGACTTTTTAAGAATAATAAAAAAACTAAGGGCGAGTTTCAGTTGACCGACGCTCTTCAAGCGATGGTTGAAAAAGGTGAGAAGGTTAAAACTTTCCCGGTGGAAGGCTGGTATGATTGCGGGAAACCGGAAACGTTGCTCGCTACCAATCGTCATCTTTTAGATAAAATTGGAGACAAAGTTAAACGCGACGGGGTTGTGATTAATCCGCCTGTTTTCATTGCCGAAGATGCAAAGATCAGCAGGTCGATTATTGGTCCGTATGCTACCATAGCATCGGGAACTACAGTGGAGGATTCCATCGTTCGTAATTCCATCATCAGCGATGATGCCCATGTAGATTGTGCTCTGCTTGAAGATTCTCTTGTTGGAAATAATTCTGTGGTAAGAGGAAACTTCCAACGCATCAACATAGGCGATTCATCGGAAATAGAATTTCATTAAATATCAGGAATAAATATGTCATATCTTTTTACTTCAGAATCAGTTTCAGAAGGTCACCCCGACAAAGTTTGTGATCAGATATCGGATGGTGTGCTTGATTCTCTTTTGCATCAGGATCCGATGTCGCGTGTTGCGTGCGAGTGTTTTGTTACAACAGGTTTAGTCCTGGTGGGCGGAGAAGTAACCACCAAAGGATATGTTGATGTTCAAAAGATTGTCCGCGATGTTGTAAAAGATATTGGATATACTGAAGCGGGTGTTGGATTCGATGCTGATTCATGTGCAGTATTATCAACTCTTCATGCTCAATCGCCGGATATTGCACAGGGTGTAGATACAGGCGGAGCCGGCGATCAGGGAATGATGTTCGGTTATGCGTGCAGTGAAACCCCTGAACTGATGCCTATGCCAATTATGTTCTCACATAAATTAGTCAAGCGGTTGGCTGAGATAAGAAAGAAAGAGAACGGTTTGATGCCTTATCTTCGACCTGATTCAAAATCGCAGGTAACTATTGAATATGAAGGAAAGAAACCGGTTAGGGTTCATACAGTTGTAATATCAACCCAGCACGCACCGAAAGTTTCTCAAAGTAAGATCAAGGCGGATGTAATAGAGCATGTAATAAAAAAAGTAATTCCTAAAAATTTATTGGACAAGAATACGAAATATTTCGTGAATCCCACAGGCATGTTTGAAATCGGCGGACCTCATGGTGATAGCGGATTGACCGGAAGAAAAATTGTCGTTGATACTTACGGCGGTCGCGCACCCCACGGCGGCGGGGCATTTTCGGGTAAAGATCCGACAAAAGTTGATAGAAGCGCTGCTTATGCCGCACGCCATATTGCAAAAAATATAGTTGCATCAGGATTAGCAAGTGAATGTCAGATTCAAGTTGCTTACGCTATAGGTGTAAAACATCCTGTCTCAATACAAGTTCAAACGTACGGAACAGGAATTGTTCCTGATTCAGAACTCGAACAATTTATTAAGAAGAACAGCGGAGAGGGCGGCGCTATCGATTTAACTCCAAGGGGAATTATAAAACGTCTCGATCTGCGCAGACCAATTTATAGAAAATCGGCGGCTTATGGTCACTTCGGCAGAACTGAAAAAGAGTTCTCGTGGGAAAAATTAGACCTTGTGAAGCTGTTTAATACGCTGTAAATGGTGAGTAGTGAGTTGTGAGTATGGATTGTTTTATAGGTATTGAAGTTATTTGAGCGTAGGGGAGGGGATTTATGGTTGTAGAAAGGCCGCTATATAATTTTGAAGAATTAGAAGTTTATAAAGTTGCTAGAGAATTCAGAAAGAAAATGTACTCGATTGCAAACCAGCTTCCTGCTGTTGAAAAGTTTAATTTAGTCTCACAGATTAAAAGAGCTTCGGTTTCGGTAACAAATAACATTGCAGAAGGACACGGTAGATTTCATTATCAGGAAAATATCCAATTTCTTAGACAAGCACGTGGATCGCTGGAAGAATTGATTGATGATTTAAATGTTTGTTTAGATGAAAAATATTGTTCAGAAGAAATTACGGCATCGCTAAAGGAAGATGCTTTTGTATTGCTAAAGAAGATTAACAGTTACGTTGCCTATTTACGTGCGAAGAAAAAACAAGATGAAATTTAATAATCAAAATTTACAACTAACCACTAACTAATACCTAATACCAACTAACCATTATCAAAGCTATGGACTACAAAAAAGGAAAATATAAAGTTAAAGATATTAAAATGGCAGCCGAGGGTAAAAAATTAATTGCCTGGGCTGAATCGCGAATGCCTGTTCTGATGGCACTGCGTGAAAAATATAAAAAGACAAAACCTTTAAAGGGTTATCGCATTGCCGGTTGTCTGCATGTTACAAAAGAGACCGCTGTTCTTGTGAAAACATTTGTTGAAGCAGGCGCTCAAGTTAGCTGGAGCGGGTGCAATCCGTTATCCACCAACGATGCAGTTGCATCGGCGCTTGCGGCTGACGGTATTTCTATTTTTGCATGGCACGGAATGTCGGTTAAAGAATTTTACTGGTGTATCGAGGAGACGTTGAAGATACATCCAAACCTAACGCTTGATGACGGCGCAGATTTGATTTTTACGATTCACAACAAGCATCCGGAGTTCGCACAGAAATATGTCATTGGCGGTACGGAAGAAACCACAACCGGTGTACACAGGCTTCGCGCAATGGCTGCCGATGGCGCTTTGAAATATCCGGTTGTTGCAGTGAACGATGCTGAAACAAAGTGGGATTTCGATAATGTGTATGGAACAGGGCAATCCACGCTCGATGGAATTCTGAGGGCGACAAGTATTTTGTTAGCCGGAAAGAATGTTGTTATTGCCGGTTACGGACATTGCGGAAAAGGTGTGGCGATGCGTGCCCAAGGACTTGGCGCCAATGTTATTGTTACCGAAGTTAAAGCAACTGCCGCCCTAAAAGCCACGCTTGAAGGTATGCGCGTTATGACTATGGATGAAGCGGCAAAAATAGGAGATGTGTTTATTACCGCTACCGGAGTGAAAGATATTATTGTTGATAGACATTTTAAGGTGATGAAAGAAGGAGCCATTGTTTGCAACACCGGACATTACGATTGTGAAGTAAACCTGAATCATCTTGGTAAACTTGCAAAAGGAATCAAGGAAGTCCGCGCGAACAATGAAGAATATTCGCTGAAGAATAATAACCGGATTTACGTTCTTGCAAAAGGACGTTTAGTGAATCTTGCCGCGGCTGAAGGACATCCTTCTGAAGTGATGGATATGTCGTTTGCGAACCAGTTCATGTCGCAATTGCGTTTGGCTGAACTTCACAAAAAAGGGAAGAAACTTGAAAATACCGTGCATGATATTCCTGTTGAACAAGATCAGGAAATCGCCGGTGTTAAGTTGGCAACTATGGGTTTGAAGATCGATAAGCTGACACCTGAGCAAAAGAAGTATATGGATGATTACAGCTCCGGAACTTAAACTGGTGAGTTGTTAGTTGTGAGTGGTAATTTAGAAGGTGGCTGGAAACAGTCACCTTTTTTATCTTATTGGCAAATAAAAAAATATTTGTATAAATTAATCCAGAAGATTTATCCCGATAAATAACATTATCTCAAAAACATGTTTTGCAGATATTATTTTGATTCGGTCTACAAATAAAAATAGATATTCTTACCTTATCAGTTTCGTACTGGAACTGTTCTTTATAATCGTCTGTACCGCACAACCACAATCTGGTATTTCACTGTCGGGGATTGTAATAGATTCCGTTCGAGTGCCTTTCACGAGTACAATTCGTGAGGTGAGATCAGATCCCTCGATAATATTTATGAGCGATATGCAATCTCCATTATGGTTTGAAAAAATCGTTTCATCATCTGACAACAACGAAAAAGCAACTCAATTCATGTTAGATAATATTGGTCGCGACATGACTGTTGCGGCGCTTTTCCTGTTGGGAGATTTGACAGCGCTTGGATCATTCAAATCGTACTGGGACGATTTCTATGAAAAGACAATTGAGTTACGGAAGGCATATATTCCACTTTTTCCGGCATTGGGTAACCATGAGTATGAGCCATTTGAATCTAAAGGAAAAGAACATTTTGCCGAAACGTTCCCTTACATAAAACCGGAGTGGTATAGTAAGCGAATAAAAAATATTGAAATCATAATCCTTAATTCCAATTATTCTAAGCTCGACGAAAACCGACAAATAGAACAACTTAAATGGTATCAGGAAACGATCAAAAAATTTGATGCAGACAGCACGGTCGGCTTGATAATTGTAGGGTGTCATCATTCACCATACACGAACAGTCGGATTGTAGAACCATCTTCGGAAGTTCAAACATATTTTCTGCCGCCTTTTCTCAAATCAACAAAAGCGAAAATATTTATTTCTGGGCATTCGCATGCGTTCGAACATTTCCGTAAAGAGAACAAAGATTTTTTGGTAATTGGTGGCGGGGGAGGATTACTCCATAAACTTAAAACGGGGAAACAACAGCAGTGGGAAGATTTATATCCTGTTAAATCTGATAAAAGATTCTTTCATTATGTCCGCTGCACAATTTCATCAGATACGTTACATGTAAACGTTATGAAATTATCACCAGACCGAAAAAGATTCGATACGCTCAACATTGTAAATATTGGATTGAATTAAGAAGCATCTAATAATATTAACAATTTCTGTCCCGGTATAATAGGTCGGAGGTAGAACCTCCTCCCAGCCATGGGGTTTTCAGACTGGGAAGCAGTTCTACTGCTGACCACCATAAAAATAACAATTCAATTTTGGAAGTAGAACTTCGTCCCAGTATAAATGGTCGGAGGTAGTCAGAATGTGTGAAAAGTATTTTTGTCATTTCGATTCCGACGACCTGACCGCCAAAGAACGAAGTGCAGGCGGGAGTCGGAAGAGAAATCTTTAATCTTGATTAGATTTCTCAGTCACTTCGTTCCTTCGAAAAGACATTTCGGGATTTTTACATACACTGAGAACTTTCTATAGTAAAATAAAATCTTTGTCTTGATCTCTTCCTGTCCACAATAAAACACATCACTAACATTTGTCACTTTAAAAACGATTCGTATTTGAAGGTTTTAGACTGGCATAAGAGTTGTCATTATCGAAAGAAAATTATAATTTGAATTATTGAATTATCGATGGACAAGTTAAAAAATAAAAAGTTCATTCTTTTCATCAGCACCATAATTTTTCTATACTCTATTCAAGGGTGTAAATCAACCCAACAAATTTCCAAAAAAGCTAAGAACAAATCTATCGAGTTCATCGATGCAGCCACATATCCGTTCCCGAAGCAGAAAGTTGTTGATGCTATTCATCAAACTCTTATCGATCAAAAATATGTGGTTTCACAAATTGAATCAAACGATACAGTTGTAATAGCCGACCGGTGGAGTGATGAGCAGTTAATCGAAGAACATAAAGAAATTGCAGATAAACAGGATCACACTACATTACTATCGGGATTATTAACTTTCTTAGGAATTATTTTTTTTGTTGGATTGGTTGCCGCGAGTTTGAGCTCTTCCCATGTTGAAAGTGACGACTCATCTTCTCAAATTAGTATAGAGGATAATGGTAAAACAATTTATAATTATCGCGTATTCATGGATGTTAAAGCTATTAACGATTCAACAACAGATGTTATGATTGATATTCTCAAGACAAAATATGAAAATGATCAGGAGACTGAATCGGTTTATTTAGAGAATAAATATTTGAATCATGCTCTGATTGATGGAATTGATTCTTGTTTAAGGAAATAATTGCCTCTTAAATATTCTTAAGTCCCTTCCTCATGCCAATGTGTTTCTATAGTTAGGTGGGTAATCTCTTTGAAACCGCTTAATGTTTTCCGGTAGCGTTCGACTGAGTGTGGCACCGTTGAACATACCGACACAATGCATGCGTAGCGCGCGTCGCTAACCCGCCACAGATGAAGATCATTCACCTTGCTGTTGCTATCAACTTCAATAGCAGTTCTTATTCGTTCCACCAACGGCGAATCCATTTCTCTGTCCAACAGAATTGCTGAGCTATCACGCAAGAGAGAAACAGTCCACCGTGCAATCATGACTGCACCGACAAGACCTGCCATAGGATCGAGCCAAATCCATCCAAACATTAGTCCTCCAATAAGAGCGGCAATAGCAAGTACCGATGTTGCAGCATCGGCAACGACGTGAAGATACGCTGACCGAAGATTTAAGTCGTGATGAGTGTGAGGCGAATGTGAAGATTCAGAGTGAGAGGAATGTTTATGTGTACTACCTGCACTCATAATGAACGCACTGACGATGTTTACCAGCAACCCGGCAACAGCAACAATTATTGCCAGAGTGTAATCGATAGCTTGAGGATTCATTAAGCGGTCAATAGATGCAACTACTAACGAGAGTCCAACGATTCCGAGAATGAGCGCACTTGTATATGCGCCAAGGATCTCTATCTTCCAGGTTCCAAACGCATATCGTTTATCCAAAGAATGGCGGCGTGCCAGCACGTATGCCATCAGCGAAATTCCTAATGCCGTTGCGTGTGTGCCCATATGCCAACCATCGGCGAGGAGAGCCATAGAGTGAAACATCGTTCCCGCCGTAATCTCTACTGCCATCGTCGCGATGGTCAACAAAACGACAATTAATGTCCGTTTTTCTATATGGCGCTTCGATTCGTGGAAATCGTGGTTATGTTCATCGTTGAATGTATGTTGTATCTTCATTATGATATCCAATGTAAACAAAAATGGAAGAAGTAATTCGAATAACTGAGAGATTCAGTCTCATTTCATGAGATTGTTGGTCGTGTTATGCGTTCGTGCTACTCTCGCCTTAAGCTCCAATAGTACCTGTCTTGACTTTTCCGGCTCGCTTGTAATTGGCAATAATCACTCCGGTTGTAGTAACAGTACTTTCTGTTAATGTAAATGCTGCCGGAATCGTGCCATTTTCAAACAACTTTTTTCCTTTACCAAGAGTCAACGGGAAAATTTTGAGCCAGAGTTCGTCAACCAAATCATTTTCGAGTAGTGTCTGAATAAGCTTGCCGCTGCCGTGAACTTGAATGTCAGTCCCGCTTTTGGCGGGGGAATTTTTGAGTTTTTTAATATCTGCCAAGCTTTTGAGGAATACGGAGTTTTTCCAATCTGACTTTTTCATGGTCTTGGACACGACGTATTTTGTGACATCATTGATACCTTGCCAATTGTTTGCATGTTCAGGCCAGTAGGAGGCAAAAATCTCAAATGTTTTTCTGCCCAAAAGAAGGTCTGAAGGCTTCATCTGTTTTTCCATGACCTTATCGGCAACATCGTCAAAATAAGGTGCGACCCAACCGCCATATTTGAAACCGCCTGATGTATCCTCCTCAGGTCCACCGGGTGATTGCATTACTCCATCTAAGGTAATAAATGATAAAACAATTATTTTTCTCATATTGATTTTGTCAGTGATTTAAGTGCTGACTCCGCACTGTTTTGGTTTGCTTACTCTTGTCGGTTTTCAGCATTCCCGTTTATCAATGCGATTCTAAATTTCCTGCAGTCAGGTTGAAGTTCCGATGCCGCCAAGCATGACGTATCGTATAAAAATGATTCCGTTGCATTCGTGCAACGGAATTCCACAGAGCGAGACGTTTGTATTTATTAAGTTAAAATTCTGTTCCATTTTTATGCGTGTTATACGCTGCGCAACTATTTACGCATCGATTTCGAATAAAGCTGTTTTATTTGTCGTAGAGTAGATAAGACCATTCCGTTCTGTAATGCCATTGGTGAACGTGACCAAACTCGCAATGGTCAACCCAAAATCTTTTATGAAAAAGGATGTTGCCGTTTGGATCATACTTTTTAGATTCACTCGTCCGAATGCTGTCATTCTTATCATAGTCCACCGATTCAAGTAAATCATTGTTTCGATTCAGTCTAGTATAATGACGATAAAGTATGAGTCCTTGGGGATTAGTGATTTTCCCCTGCACAGTTGTGCCACTATCGTCATAAGACCATATTGTAAGTGTTTTGGTAGTGTCAATCATATCTGATTGATCTGACTGAAGCTTTCTTCCGAGACTGTCAAAGAGTGTATGGCTTATAGATTCTAACTTCCCATCCCTCTCAGAAGTATTAGTTTCTCTCAAACTGTCTGTTCGATAGTGAAAAAAAGTAATAGTTGTGTCAGAACCTGTAATGTATGTTGCAGCAGTCAATCTTCGATCGGAGTCGTATGTACGGAGAGTAATTTGCGAGTTGTTGCTATCCATTACACAATTTCCAATGGAATCATATTTAAAAATTTCTGTTGTTCTATGGCTGGGCCAATCCCTTGCCCAAGTTGTTTCCTGTATCTTTCGGTTGGCCGCATCACGTAGAATTATACGTTTATACCAGAGGTCTCCCGTACTGTCAAAATAAAGGGATTGAATAAGCTTTCCTTGATGATCGTAAGTGTGAGATTCTTTTCGAATCAGTGAACCTAAAGAATCATAATCCATTGCAAACAAAATATTTCCAAAGGAATCATGAATAAAGAATGCGCTGTCATAGGTTGACTGGTAATTATAATCGCGCGTAACAACAGATACTGCATCGCCTTTATGATTATATGTTGTGGTGATACTCCTCTTAAGTCTCATTGAGTCAGAAATGTGAATGTTATTCACATCGTTATATTCCAACTCAACACTCTCGCGAATGTTTGAAAGTCGTATACGAGCTCTCATCGCTGAATCGACATTAACTGTGCGGAAACTAATCACTTTCGTTGTACATAATGTTGAAATTGGGTGCAACAAAAACGAAAGTGTATAAAAAGCTATGGTTAAATATTTTTTGTACCGCATGATTTGTGTCTTTATAATAAAATATCCGAGATCGGTTGCATAGCATATAATAATTCATTTAAATAATGCTACCTAATTAACTCATATTGATGGTGTGAATATAAAAGTTTAGTCAGAAATAAACAAACTCAGTTTAACCTCCCGAAAAAACCGTAGAGTCCGATTCTCAAATCGGACAATGCAAACTCTGCCGTCCGTTCTGAGGAACGGACTCTACAGTTCAGGTAATCTTCGGGAGGTTGGTATAGCTTTACTTCTTCTTTTCAAACCAACTGTAAACTGCCGGGATAATTAACAATGTGAGCAGAGTTGAAGTAATCAATCCTCCGACGACCACTGTTGCAAGCGGTTTTTGAATTTCCGATCTGGCTCCACTTGCAAACAACATCGGCATTAAACTAAATATTGCAATTGATGCCGTCATTAACACGGGTCGCAATCTGTTAAGACTTCCTTGCCTAATCGCTTCTTGCATTTCAATTCCATTCCATTCAATATTTTTGATATTTACTTTCCATACTTATGGAAAAGAGCGGGTAATACTACCATGTTTAGCGCTGTTGATGTGAATAAACCACCAAGTATTACAATTGCCATCGGCGATTCAATTTCTTTGCCGGGTTCACCATATCCTAATGCAAGAGGAACTAATGCAAGTCCGGCGGTTATCGCAGTCATAAGAATAGGATTCAATCTTTCCAGCGAACCTTGAACTATTGCTTCTGTAAACTCTTTTCCTTCCTCAATAAGATGTTTGAAATGAGAGATCATCAAAATTCCATTTCGTGTGGCAATTCCAAACAAAGTAATAAAACCAACCATTGATGCAACGCTTATTACTCCATCGGAAAAGAATACAGCCCACACGCCGCCGATCAATGCCAAAGGAAGATTGATTAAAATAAATAGCGCCGATTTAATATCTCCGAACTGGAAAAACAGAATCATAAAAATTATGCAGAGCGAAATTATGCTTAATATCATTATGATTCTTGTTGCATTTTGCTCGCTTTCGAACTGACCGCCGAACTCGACAAAATAACCTTGATCAAATTTAATATTCTTTTCAATGTTGGTTTTCATTTCGTCAACCACACTTCTTAAATCTCTATCTGAAACATTTGCTTGAACCACAATTTTACGCTGTACATTTTCGCGGCTGATTCGGTTCGGACCTTTCTCATTTACAACTTCGGCAAGCTGGATCAGCGGAACTTTAGCTCCGGAGGGGGTGTCGAACAATGCATTTTGTATCTTATGAATATCGCCGCGGTTATTTTCATCGAAGCGAACAACTAAATCAAATGTATTTTGTCCTTCGCGGATTTCAGTAGCTGCTTCGCCGTTAAATCCGATATCTATAGCTTCTGCAAGATCGCCGATGGTTATTCCGTAGCGTGCCATTGCACTGCGATTGAATTTTATTTTTGTCTGCGGAACTTCAACTTCTTGATCGACCGCAACATCAACTGCTCCTTGAACCTTTTCAATTTCGGTTTTTACCATTTGGGAATAAGACCGTAGCCGCTGCAAATCTTTTCCAAAAACTTTAACAGCAATGTTTGCTCTTGTTCCTGAAAGCATATGGTCAATTCTGTGCCCAATGGGTTGTCCGATTGTTACATTTGTGCCGGGTAAAGCTGAGAGAGATCTTCGGAGTCCAGATATAAAATCTTCCTTAGTTTTTCCGTTTAACACGAATCGCACATCAAGCTCTGCACCGTTAACACCTTGAGCATGTTCATCAAGTTCTGCCCTGCCGGTTCTGCGGGCGGTTGATTTAACTTCCGGGTGGGAAAGAATTATTTGTTCGGCAAGATTTCCAATCCTATTAGATTCCTCAAGCGATGTTCCAGGCAATGTAACAAGACTAAGAGTTAAGGAACCTTCATTAAATTCAGGCAAGAATGATCTTCCAAGAAACGGAATGACAGCAATTGTTAATACAAAAACTGCAAGAGATGAAGCGAGAATTGTCTTTGGATGTTTAAGAGTGAAATTCAGAGTCTTTCTGTATTGCCTTTTCAATCTATCGACAAGCCATGTATCGCCTTCTTTCTTCATGAAGTTTGCTTTAGGTAAAAAATAGTATGAAAGAACCGGTGTTACTGTTAATGCTACAAATAATGATGCAAAAATTGATGTAACATAAGCATAGCCCATTGGTTGAAGTAATCTTCCTTCAACCCCGGTCAGGAAAAACAGAGGCAAGAATACAATAACAATAATGAATGTTGCATTCACCATCGGAGTACAAATTTCTTTTGAAGCCATCCCAATCACTTGAAGGACGGTATTTCTTTCTTTATCCGGTTTATAGTTGTTTTCTTTTAGCCGCCTAAAAACATTTTCGACGTAAATTATCGCATCATCAACCAAAGCCCCGATGGCGATTGCAATACCTCCGAGCGACATAGTATTAATCATGATATTGAAGAACTTAAAGACAATGATCGTTATTATGATTGAAAGAGGAATTGCCAGCACCGATATGAATGTGGTCCTAAAATTCCACAAGAAAAGAAAAATTATAATTATAACAAGTATGGCTCCGTCTCTTAATGCGCTGAGAACATTTTCAATAGATACTTGAATAAAATCCGATTGTTTAAATATTTCCGAATTAATTTCAATTCCCGTAGGAAGTGTCTTGCGAATTTCATCAAGCGTGGATTCAATTCGCCTTGTAAGTTCAAGGGTGTTTGTCTGCGGCTGTTTTTGAACTGTTAATATAACTGCCGGATTTGCATTCTTCGAGCCGTCGCCGATTTTAATCGCAGGACCAATTTTAATATCGGCAATCTCTTTCATCAGCACCGGGACATTTGCACGCACAGCAACTACGCTGTTTTTTATATCCTCGATATTTTGAACACGCCCTATACCGCGAATTGAATATTCACTTCCCGCATCCATATATGAACCGCCCGAAGAATTTTCGTTACACTGTTCGGCAGCTTTCATAACCTCATTAAGAGCGATTTTATATGAGGATAACTTTTCTGGTGAGATCAATATTTGATACTGCTTTACTGCTCCACCGATAGGGACAACTTGCGAGACGCCGCTTATTGAAAGTAAACGTCTCCTCAAATCAAAATCTGCTATTGTTCTTAAATCCATTTCGTTCAGATTCTGAGGATTATTGTTTTTATCTATACTCAAACTGATGAGCATTATTTCTCCCATTATAGAGGAGATAGGCGCAAGCTGCGGATTTTCAACACCTTTAGGAAGTGCTACGGCAGCGGTTTGAATTTTCTCGTTCACAATTTGTCTTGCGAGAAAAATATCTGTTCCCCAATCGAACTCAACCCAAACAATTGAAAAACCGGCTGCACTTGATGAGCGAACTCTGCGGACATCTGTAGCTCCATTAACAGCAGTTTCGATAGGAAATGTTACGAGAGTTTCAACTTCTTCGGCTGCCATACCGTGAGCTTCAGTCATTATTGTTACTGTGGGGGCTGTAAGATCCGGGAAAACATCTACAGGCATATCCACCGCAATGAATGTTCCCGCGATAATCAAAATGATTGCCGCCACAAGAACAATTAATCTTTTCTGTAATGAAAATTGAATTATTTTATCAAACATATTTTCCTCAAAATTTTTTAGTGAACATGACCTTGACCGATTGCAGAGCCGGGAGTAAGAGCAGCTAAACGCACTTGATAAGCGCCTTTAGTAACAACTCTTTCACCTTCCTTCAATCCATCGAGAACTTGAATGAATCCGCCATCTGTAATTCCGGTTTTAAGGATTCTTTTTTCGAATGCTTCACCTTTAATTTCAACATAAACGGTATGCAAACCGTCTTCATCAACTATTGCGCTTTCGGGAACAGTGAGACATTTTTGCATTTCGCCATCTTTGATAAACACTTCTGCGTACATTCCAACCTTAATTTTATTTTGAGGATTATTGAATTCGAAGTAAACCGGAATAGTTCTATTCTCCAAATTCAATCCGGACGAAACTGAAATTTTTCTTCCACCGAGTGCGCTTACCAGCAATTCATTTTCAAGGCCTTCTATTTTGAATGAAGCATCTTTTGAATTATTCGCGTCTTCGAATTTGCTTGCCGGAACATTAGCTTTCAAAATTAAGCGTGATGGATTAATAATAGTGACAAGTTCTTGTCCGCTTGTAATCTGGCTGCCAAGGTTAGCAGAGATATTTTCTACATAGCCGTCGATGGGCGAAAGAATTTCATAGCCGTTATTTGTAATATTTATCTGGTCAATTAGAGAATTGTAGCTTGCTTGCTTAGATTCGAAATCGAACTTTACCTCGTCCAAACGTTTTTGCGAAGCGGCTTTTCTTTCGAACAAACCTTGAACTCTTTCATATTCAGATTTTGCAAGTAAGTAATCGCTTTTTACTTTTTGAATGCTGGAGCTTGCATCCGCAGAAGGTGAAATGTTTAGAAGAACTGCACCCTTGTTAACAAAAGTGCCATGCTTTGGAAAGTTCGAATTGTTTTTTGAAAGAAGAATCCCGCCAACCGGTGACACTACTTTAGAATAAAATTCCGGCTTAGCAGTAATTTCTCCGGTGGCTGGAACCGATGTTTGCAAAATTCTTCTAACAACAGGCTCGGTTGCAAAATCAATTTTCCACTGCTGCTCTTTCAAGAAAGAAATTTGTGAAGATTTTCCTTCATCATTTTTAGGAATTTCATTTTCAGAAGAATATACAACAACATTATTTACAACAATTTTATCCGAGACTTGATTACTGTTCAAAGTAATTGTCATTGTATAGCTGCCGGAATTATCGAATTTTAGATCCGGAGTAAAAATACCGGCGCGTGCCGGCTTATCTAAGTTTGCAGTAACCTTATTGTCGGTTTGATTAACAAATTCTATTGAAAGAGTCCCTTCGGTAACCGGCTTGAAATTTACCAAATCGTTAAGATGTATTAGAAATTTTGCTTCAGAACCAACAACAAGCTGAGGATATTCCATAAACAGTTCTGTTGATTTATTGAATTGTGTAACTGAGTTATTGCTCGCTTCGTGCTCTTTGTTATCTACGTTTTTATCGGAACATCCTACAATGACAACAGCAATAAGTGATAATAAAATTTTAAGAGAATATTTAATCATTTTGGTCACCTTTAATTATTTTGTTAATAGCGGAAATTGCCGTAACATTTTCCAGCTCGAATAAACTTTGATAATATTTTATTTCAAGTTCCTTGTTGAGCTTAATTCCTTCCTTATAAGCGTTCAGTCCATCAATAAACTCTACAAGAGAAATATCTCCTTGCTCGTAAGAATAAACTGCGGTTGAGAAGAGATTTTGGAATTGAAAATCGTTTTTGTCTGCTGTAAGCGCAGCATATTGCTTATACTTTGCAAATGATGCTTGAACTTCCGTACCGATTTGTTTAACCAAATATTCTTTTTGTTGTTCAAGAACGGTTAGCTCGGCTGTGGATTGCTCAATTTCCAATTGGTTCCTTTTGAATAAGGGGATTTCGAAATTCAACTGGAAAACTGAACCGGAATAATCATCAAATTGTTTTTTGTAACCGGCGGTTAAATTTATGTTTGGAATAATTTTCATTTTGCTGTGAGAAAGAAACGCTGACTCGCTTTCAATAAGCTGCTCTATTGCTTTCAAGTCGTTCCGATTCTTCATAGCAGCGTGAAGCAATTCTTTATCAGATTGAAAATTATTTTGTGCTGGTTGAATAGGAAGCGTCTTGAGTTCACCGTCGGAATCAAGTCCGATCAACAGTTTTAACTTATTCTGATAATTATTGCGCTCAAGATCTATTCCTACAACTTCAGTCTTAAGTTTATTTACTTCGATAAGAATTCGCTGCATTTCATATTCGGAAATATCTCCGGCTTCAACCCGGTCTTTGGAAATGGAAGCGATCTTATCAATTTTATCATAAGCTTCATCCAGACCAATGGAAAGCTGGTTGTATAAATGATATTTTATATATATATCTTTGACTTGAAAAATTGTATTGCTCTTAGCATTCTCTAAAAGTAAACGTTGTGCTTCGAGAAATTTTTCTTTTGAATCGATATTCGTCCATCTATTCCATAAAAAATTCAATTCTAACGATCCACTCGCTATCCATTCACCGATGGTTGAGTTATTGAATTTCAAGTCTTCACGCGAGTAATTGAAAGTTGGGTTAGGGATGCGAATAGATTCATTTAGTTGTGATTGTGATTTTTGTCTGATCGAATGCTGCTTTTGAAGTTCAATGTTTTTATCTAAAGCTTGACGAATTGCATCGTCGAGCGAAATAGTAATCTGTGCTTGTAATTGGATAATACCAAACACAAGAATTGTAATAAAGAGACATAGTTGTCTCATGTCAACTCCTGAAATTTATTGTTATTAAATTTTAAATAAGAAAATTATACAGCGATAAAAGCGAAGGGGGGAGAAGTATTTCCAGAAGAATGGATGGTTTTTTCCTTAATAGATTCTCCGAGGGGGAATAAATCAACTTGATGCGGTCGAACTATCTCTTGCTTGGGTTCGATATTCAGTATTATCGAGACGTTGATAATTTTAAATGCAGAGACTAACCTTGAACATTGGAGATGGTATTTAGTTTGAGATAAAATTGGATGGTCGTGATCATTTTCCGAATTTAGAGAATGATGACATTCGTCATTATTCTTTGAGGGAAGTGAATTGTTAAAAATGTGTGAGTGAAAACCCAGCTTCGTGCCGCCATCTGCTAATTCATAATGATCATGAAAAAACGGGTAGAACAAAAAATAACTTAAATAGACAAGAGCTATTATATAATCAGATGGTTTGTTTGGCATAATTTTAAAATATTGAGATAAATATAATAAAATCTCTCTTTACAATCAAATATCTATAGGTGGTTGTATTCTGCTGTCTTTCCCTTTTTATCTTTATCACACTTACAAGATAAATCAAGATTACCTAACTATCAGATCATCCACTTCCAAATGAGTGGGGAGTTGCCTTCCAGTCTCAGCACTTACGCATACTTGGTGAAACCAGCTTAAGTCAAGATCGTTCTTCTCTGCCGCAGCCTTCAGCCATTCTGCTTCAGAGGGATGAACTGCATTATCGGAAAATGCTATCGCAAGCCCGTCCTTGATAAACTTGATGGCAAGCTCTTTCGAAGAGAATTCCGGAGGCATGTCCACTATATATTTGTTCTCTAAGATTTCATCAATGGCGTTCTCACAAAACTCAGGATCAAACCCCAAGGTTTTGCCGATACGTTTCATCAGTTGAATCTCAGATTCGGTAATCTGACTGTCCTTCCTAATAAGCAATAATAGTCCCTTGAAGTAGTTACTCCTATCAATTACGGTAATTTCCATGATTCGCTTTTCCAATGGGGAAAAAGAAATTAACTCATTTGTCATGGCTTATGCATAACGTCTTATCTGCCGTTGCCAGTATTCTTATTTGTTTCTTTGCGTGGCCACACAACAGATGCTATCACCGAGATGATAAGAATGCCTGCAACAACACCTAAAGCAATGGCTATGGGTATTTTGTAAACATCTACGATTAGCATTTTGATACCTATGAAAACAAGAATTGAAGAGAGACCAAAGTGCAAGTAGTGAAAGAGACGCAAAGCCCCCGCAAGTGCAAAGTAGAGTGCGCGAAGACCCAAGATAGCAAACACATTTGAAGTGTAAACAATGAATGGATCCTGAGTTATTGCTAGGATTGCCGGAATTGAATCTACTGCAAAAATCAGGTCTGTAGTTTCAACGACCAACAGCACAACAAACAAAGGAGTGGCAAAAAAACGTCCATTAAGTTTGACGAAGAATTTTCCCTGTACATAGTGGTCTATAACGGGCATGAATCGGCGGAAGAGTCTTAAAGCGGGATTTCTCTCAGGATGAATTTCTTTGTCTTTCTGCAGCGCCATTTTTATACCGGTCAAAATAAGGAACGCTCCGAATATATAAATAACCCAGTGAAATTGCTGAATCAATGTTACACCTACAGCAATGAAAACAGCCCGCATAATGAGCGCACCAAGAATCCCCCAGAACAGAATTTTGTGTTGATAAATGGATTCGACACGAAAATAAGTGAAGATGAGCAAGAACACGAAGATGTTGTCTACGCTGAGGGATTTTTCAATCACATAGCCGGTAAAGAATTCAAGAGCCTGTTCCGAACCACGCCAAAAGTAAATCCATAGATTAAAGAGAAGTGCTAAGACAATCCAGATAGCTGTCCAAATGAGAGCTTCCTTGATTTTCACCTCATGTGCTTTCCTATGGAATACCCCAAGGTCTAAAGCGAGCATTCCAAGCACGAAGATGTTGAAGAGTATCCATGGAAGAATTTGGTCTATCATATTTTTTCTTTCTTGTTTTCCTGTTTTTGAAATTTATTTTTGATCTTATTCAGTATATTTCTTGCCCAAACTAATTCTGTTGCAAGAATACTCAAACCAAGCGGAATGACGATGACCGCAGGTCCCGGCAACACGACCATTGCTATTCCAATCAAAAGAATTGTAAAACCTATTACAATTATGATGAATCTCTTTGTCTGCCTGAGCGATTCGAGCAATATGGGATTCATATATCAACACCGATCCAATTTAGTCACGCTTCATCCGACAAATACAATAAATTATCTTCAACACGATATAGCATTGGAGCAACTTGAATCTTGGGATATCTCAATCGAAGACGTTTCGTTTAAAACAAAATCGATTTCATTTCCGATCTCGAACATAGGTGCAAAATGATGAAAATGTTCTTCTGCCAAGTCTCGTTGCCAGCCTGCACGATCCATTAAACCTCGAACGAATTGTTCTTTTCGTAAAACGAGATTTACCATGCCACATTGTGTGTGACCTATTAAGGCAATGGCGGATACACCACCAACAGCAATTGCATACGAGACTTTAAATTCGCTATGTCTTAGGTTAGCACCCCCAGTTCGGATGATGAAGGCGAAGTTATCGGGAATGTTTAAGTATTTGCGGTTGTCCATACACATTCCAATAAGCAACTCAGCTTTTGAGTATGACTCAAATGGAAGGGCGAGGTTATGATACTTCAACATCCGACCGATGGGTGTATCCTTGTAAATTGGGAAAATGTTCTCAGCCCTTGAAACTGAAACGAGTCGATTCATAGAATCATTATCAGATTATTTTTTGAATACGCTGAATAATTTGTTTATTGCCGGCTTTTCAAGTTTTAAGAGATTGTCAATTTCACCGGCATCAAACCATACACCGTCGCATGAAACACAATTATCTACATTGATTCCTTTATAATTAATTTCTCTTAATTCCATTCCGCATTTGGGACAACGCATGTAATGAAGTTCTTTGAGTTTAATTTTTTCTTCTTCCATTGACAACTTCAATTTTTCATCATTAATCTTCTTCCTTCTTTCAAGATCAAGTTTATTAAAATATTCTTCTTCTTTGTCGCTTGGTTTTACTGGCATGGTTAGTTACCTTTTTTGATAATATTTATTTTTTAGTGTTTTCAATAGTTTTCTTGCCAATGGCAATTCTGTTCTGTGGCTGAACATCCAAGTTTACTGTCCACCACCGTCAAATTGGATTCTATTGACCATAGACCATCGCCTCCAATCGTTTCACGCGTTCTTCCATTGGAGGGTGAGTGCTGAAGAGTTTGGTAAATCCACCGCCGCTTAACGGATTAACGATGAACATATGTGCTGTTGCCTGATTAGCTTCCATCGGAATTTGTTCCGCTTTTGATTGAAGCTTGCGCAGTGCATTTGCGAGGGAAAGAGGATTTCCGGACATTTGTGCACCACCCTCATCTGCAAGAAACTCTCGCGATCTGGAGATTGCCATCTGAATCATCATTGCGGCTAATGGTGCCACAATCATCATTACTATACCGGCAATTGGACTGCCGCCTTCTCGATCGTTTGAACTCCTTCCGCCACCAAAGATCATTGCCCATTGCGCCATACTGGCAAGCATGCTGATGGCACCGGCAAATGTTGCCGCGATCGTGCCGACAAGGATGTCCCGATGCTTGATGTGTGCTAACTCGTGTGCAATCACACCTCGTAATTCATCTTTGGAGAGAAGCCGTACGATTCCCTCTGTCACCGCTACTGCCGCGTGCTGCGGATCCCTTCCCGTAGCAAACGCATTGGGCTGTTCGCCATCAATACGATAAAGTTTCGGCATGGGAATACCGGCTCGTGCGGTTAGTTCCTCGGTGATTTGAAAGAGAGCGGGGGCGTTATCCTTCGTAAGCTCTTGTGCTTTGTACATTCGGAGGATAATTTTATCGCTGAACCAGTACGTTCCGAAGTTCATAACTATTGCCACGAGGAAAGCTATCATCATTCCTCCTTGCCCTCCAATAAGATTCCCGACAACAACAAGCAGCACGGTGAGTACTGCCATTAGTAATACAGTTTTAGTGATGTTCATACTTTAATTTCCTTTTAAAAATTTTATTTGTTACGATTTACATAAATACAATAATATCTGAATTACAGAATTTATTATTCATCTTATGTCGCTGCAAAATGAACAATTAAGCGTGTCCTTGAGATGAACCTGCATAACCATAGTGCAATCTACTGCTGAAGCGGTTGTAATAATGTTTTCAAGGTACGCTTCAACACAGTGCTGTGAGAAACTTACGCTGTTGTAGGTCCTCTTGGTAGATAAAGAGGGTTGTATGATCTGGTAGGACAAAACTCGGGGATAGAAAATTGAATAAGCTGAGAGAATTGTTTACGAAATAGTTGTATATCCAAAACGTCAGCAAGAGCAAGGATGTTGATTCTCGTTGATGACGAAACGTTCCTTCCTTGTATCAGTAGTAATCGATAGCGACAGGGGTGAGTTTGTTTTGTAGTAGTTGTAAGGTGGCGTGTTTTTTCAGACCTCAGATGTCCGTCGGGAATACAATATCGATCAACCGAAATAATAAATACATAAAACAAAACAAGCAGAATCAAGGAAATATTTCTGTCGATGTTCTTCATAATTTAAAGATAACGAATTTTGATTAATACTGCAATTGACGAACTATCTGGCTGGCCGCAACTGTAGATATTTGCACAAACTGCTCGAATAGGGGAGGTAAAGAGATATTTCAATGGCACTCTGCCTGCGTTCATTTGTTCTCGATCCTATTCAATATTCTATTGATCGGATGCAGTGAAATATTTTCCACCGAAGTTTTAGTATTGTAATTGAATGGATTATCTAGATCATGTATTAAGTACAATAAAAAGACCATCAAAAAACTGATTGCGCCGACAAAAAAAACTGATTCAACGAACGGATCCAGTTTTGAAAATATTAGACCAAAACACAAGATAAAAGTTGTAAATGTAGCGATCAAATATCCCGATGATATAAAGTTTGTATCACGTATAGTATCAGTTCGTATCACGAGGCGCTTTAAATTTGAGATTTCCTGCTTTAACCGGATGATATAATTTGCCTGCACTTTGCCATCGTACTTTGAAAGTAACAAATTAATTTCTTCAAGCTTATCTAAAATATCATTTGTTTTTATTTTTCGATAGAACCAATCTAGAATGCTCGACAAGGCGATCTTGATACGAGTCTTGATCATATCTGATAGTTCATTATCATTAGCCGATAATATTACTGCTTCATCATATAGAATTGAAATGTGAACCGCAATTTCACCGGGGATCTTTTCGCTTTCTTTATAGTCCGATAATATTCCACTTAGTAGGAAACCTATTAAAAATACATTTGCAGCCACTATACCTGAAAAAAGGTTATTTATTGTAATAAATTCGATGGAATATTGATGTAAAAATAACTTGAGTACAACAATTGCCATTACAACAATTAGTGAACGAATAACAAGTGAAATATTTCTGCGATTTAATAACATTCTTTCTCCTTATTTTGACAGTTTAAATGTCCGATATTTTGTCATTGTATCTTTTGCACAAAGTGTTTTGTGACTGACTGACGTTACGCAATGTAATAGTTTACTACAGAAACTCCGCTTATCTCTGCGTACTCGGCGACTCTCCGTTAAATGAAAACCGTTTAAAATAAAGAAAAACCGCAAAGACGCAAAGGTCGCAGAGAACGGTAAAGGTAATAATTGCTTTTTGTGTGTAACATCAGTGATTAATTAATATACAAGAATCGAGTTAAAGAGACTAATTACATTTTTGCCTCTACTTGTTTCTTTTCAAACCAACCGTAAACAGATGGAATTTCTTTTTCCTTCCGGTAAACGAACAGTGATATTAAAGCACTGGTCAATAATTTCTTACTGCAGAAGGAAGTGAAAGGGTACTGCGTTTCTGTTTTTCTGTAGCTATTGTCTGTATTTCTTTCTTAACTCGTTCTGCATTCTCACCTGTTGGCTCAAGTCTGAGAAATTTCTCCCACGCCCATTGTGCACTGTCGGGCTTGTTCTTATCGAAGCGGTACACAACGCCAAGGAGCAACCATGATTCTGCATAAGAAGAGTCAATAGCGATTGATTTACGTAGTAGGGCTAAACCTTCATCCGGTTTTTCCGACAGACGGTAAGCATTACCCAATCCAGTCAAGACACGTACATTGTTTCCATCAACAGTATGCGCTCGATTAAACCATTTTACTGCGGCATTATATTCTTCCTGTTGAAGATACAAATCCCCGAGTTGTGTCAAAGCAGGTACATTGTTCGGTTCATTCTCAATTAACTTTTGCAACCTCATGATTTCGGTCTGGTTTGCTTGCTTCATCTGGTCTGGATTGTCGTCTCTTGAATGTACGTGGTCGGGCGCTTTCAGACTATTCACGAGCGTCACTCCAGCGTACCCGAGAAATCCTATCACAATTACCAAAAGGATTAGTAAAGGTAGAAGTTTTCTTGTCCGACTCTCCGGTACAATGGGCGTTTTCTCTATTTTCTTTTTTATCATTTTACCTATAATCCTTTATTTGTTGTACTCATATTGCTTTCTTACCCCGCTCGTTCGTTCGGATCTTGATAACGTCTTCAACATCGATGATAAATATCTTTCCATCTCCAGTATTTCCGGTGTGAGAATATTTCTGTATCACATTTACAACCTCGTCAGCCATTTCATCATTAACAACAACTTCTAATTTTATTCGTGGAATGAATTCCACCATCTCATAAGTAACTTTATCTTTAGCATTTTTAGCTCTGCCTTTGCCAAATCCTTTGATTTCTGATACAGTTACTCCCGGCAGTCCCTCAATATTTTGAAGCTGCTCGGTTACTTCCAACAATTTGAATGGTCTTATTATTGCTTTAATCTCTTTCATTTTATTTTCCTTTCCTTATAACTATTTACTTATGTTACGCAAAACTGTCAATATGACAAATTAGTGTTCCTGAGTAACATCAGTTATTTACATTTCTGCTTCAACTTGTTTCTTTTCAAACCAACTGTAAACCGCCGGGATAATTAACAATGTGAGCAGAGTTGAAGTAATTAAACCTCCTACGACAACAGTGGCGAGCGGTTTTTGTATTTCTGATCCAGCACCACTCGCGTACAACATCGGGATCAAGCTGAATATTGCTATGGAGGCGGTCATCAGCACCGGTCGTAACCTGTTCAGGCTTCCTTTTTTAATTGCCTCGTTCAGTTCCATGCCTTCTTCACGTAATTGCGATATTTGAGAAACGAGCACCACACCATTTAACACCGCCACACCGAATAAGACTATGAATCCAACAGATGCCGGGACGGATAAGTACAATCCCGAAATGTACAGAGAAAAAACTCCTCCTATCAAAGCAAACGGCAGATTTGATATTACAAGCAGTGCAAGACGAATGGATCTGAATGTTATAAACAGAAGAAGTAAAATTAATCCGACCGCAATCGGTCCGACTATCATAAGTTTGTTCATTGCTCTTTGCTGATTTTCAAATTGTCCACCCCAGGTCAAAAAATAACCCGCCGGTAGTTGAACATTTGCCTTTATTTTTTGTTTTGCCTCTGCAACAAAACTGCCAATGTCTCTTCCGCTTACATTCATCTCGATGCCGATTCTTCGTATTCCATCTTGCCGGCTGATCTGTACCGGTCCTTCGATCATTTTTACATCTGCTAATTGTGCAAGAGGAATATTCATTCCTGTTTTTGTAGGAACTAATATATTCTCAATTGCTTCAATGGAATTCCGGTTTTCTTCAGGCAAACGAACGGTGATATCGAAGCTCCTATTTTCTTCGTAAAATTTTGAGGCTGCTTTTCCGGCAACTGCTATTTCGATTACATTTTGAACATCGCTAATGTTTAATCCGTAACGGGCAATTTTCGAACGGTCAATGTTGATGGTTAAATATGGCTGTCCCGAAACTTTTTCTGTCATCAAATCGGTTCCGCCTTCAATTGACGAAAGAATTCGAGTGATCTCATCTGCTTTTTTCTTCAACATATCAATATCTTCACCGAACAATTTCAGAATCAATTGTGCCTTCGTACCGGCAACAAGTTCATCGATTCTGCATTGTATCGGCTGGCTGAAGCTGAATCCTAATCCGGGAATTTTTTCCAAAGATTCACGCATCTCATTTGTCAGTTCTTCTCTTGTAATATCACGTTTCCATTCACTCTTGGGCTTTAATATACCGACATAGCCGGTCTTATCCACACCCCGTGTATCTAATGCAACGCCGGTTTGTCCGATCCGGGATACAACAACATCAAGCTCGTCAAATTCTTTCATTTTCTGTGCGGCAAGTTGATTAATCTCAGCAGCTTTTGATAGCGAAACTCCGGGAAGCAAAGCAACGTCCATATCGAATGCACCCTCATCCATGATCGGAATAAATTCTGTCCCTAATCTTGTGAACACTATAAGTGAAACAACCAACAATATTCCTGCAATGCTTAAGAGTAATATTTTCTTTTTCATCGCATTTTCTAATAATACCGCATAATACTTCTTTGCAAATTTCATTACTATGCTTTCTTTTTCGGGTTGGGATTTCAAGAATATCGAACAAAGAACCGGTATAACAAAAATCGAAAGAAATAATGAAGATATCAGAGCTACTGCTACAGTCTCGGCTAATGGTCCAAACATTTTTCCTTCAATTCCCTCAAGGGAAAGGATCGGAATGAATGTAAGGGCAATTATCAATTCGCCAAATATGCTCGGTTTTCTTACCTCAAGTACCGCTCTGAGCACGGTTAATATTTTTGATTGCTCTTTACCGGTTTCGCTAAGATGCCTTTGCACATTTTCCACCTGAATAATCGTTGCATCTATTATCATTCCAATTGAAATCGCAAGTCCACCGAGTGACATTAAGTTTGCGCTCAATCCGATTATCTTCATGACCGTAAATGTGACTAGTAAAGACAAGGGTAAAGCGATAAGCACAACGAAGCTTCCTCTAAAACTTCTCAATAAAAGATACAGAATTATTAGAACAAAAATCGATCCTTCGATTAATGCTTTATTTACTGTATTAACGCTGGCATCAACGATATCGCTCCTGTCGTAGTAAGGAATTATTTTAATTCCGTCGGGGAGCATATTGTTTTCATTGATTTCATCGACTTTTAATTTTACACGCTCAACCACTTCACGACTGTTTTCGCCGCGAAGCATCATAACAATTCCTCCGACCGATTCTTCGTTGCCGTTTTTCATCGAAGCCCCCATCCGAACAGCTTCACCGATTTTTACTTGGGCAACATCTCGTATGTATGTCGGGGTGCCTTCATGGGATTTTAAAACGATATTTTCAATATCGCTTAAGTCTTTAATCAAGCCTACGCCGCGGACAATATATTGATCTGAATTTTTCTCAAGAATATTTCCGCCGACATTTTGATTATTATTTCCAATGGCTGAATATACTTCATCTGCGGTGATCCCGTATTTTAGTAATTTAGTCGGAGAAACAATTACCTGATATTGTTTGAAATATCCGCCGAAGGAATTAATCTCGTTCACTCCGGCAACGCTTTTTAGCTGCGGAGTAATAATCCATTCTTGAATTGTTCTCAGATTTGTTAAGTAAGATATCCTTTCTAATGAGTCGCTTGGGATTTTCCCCTCGAGAGTATATTGATAAATCTCTCCCATCGCTGTAGCGATTGGTCCCATCGCAATCTCAACACCTTTGGGGACATTTTCTTTCGCTTCACCCAAACGCTCAAAGACCAATTGCCGTGCAAAATAAATATCTACATTATCCTTGAATACTATCGTAACTATTGAAAGACCGAATTTAGTTACAGAGCGCATTTGTTCTACATCCGGCAAACCCCGCATTGCCATTTCAATCGGATAAGTGACATTTCGTTCAATCTCAATGGCTGAAAGTCCGTTTGCATGGCTGACAACTTCTACCTGTATATTTGTGACATCCGGAAAGGCATCGATTGGTAATTTTAGATATGAATAAATTCCGAATGTAACTATGATAAGCGATAGGAATAATATCATTCCTTTTTGCTTCAACGTGAGTGATATAATCTTTTCCAGCATCAGTGTTCGTCTCCCGATAATTCTTCTTTCTTCAGTTCACTTTTCAGATAAAATATTCCTTTGGATACGATACTCTCACCTTGATTCAGACCTGATGTTATTTCAATCAAATCATCAACGGATGAACCGGTGGTAACAACGCGTTTCCCGAATGTGGTATCATTTATCGAGATAAACAGATAACTCTGATCGGCATCTTTGACTAAGGCTTCAACGGGTAACAGAATACTTTTTACTTCTGAGCCAATAGAGAATTTTAGATCGCCGAACATTTGAGGCTTCAATTTGTTATCGGGATTGCTAAATTCACCACGAACAGTAATCGTTCTTGATTGTTCATCGACTGTTTGACCTGTATAAATAATTCTGCCTATAAATTTTTCGTTCGGATAAGTCATTGTTGTAAATACGGCACTCGTTTTATTATTGATCTTTGCCAAATCCTTTTCATATATCTGTCCGTCTATCCAAACCGTGTTTGTATTTATGACTTTGAAAGCATTTGTAGAGGCATCGACAAACTGACCAACGACAACATTTCTTTCAATAACAATACCGTCAAGATGAGACTTAACGGGCAACGTGCCGGAAGTATGTTCATCGCCGTCTTTTCCCATAGTTACATCTTCGTCATTGAGTCCGACAGAATGAATGCGTTTATCCTCCGCTTTATATTCTGCAAGGGCTTTTTCATATTCGGCTTGACTTTCTAATAATGCTTTTTGTGATCCTATTTTATCATCGAATAATTTCTTCTGTCTTTCGAAAGTCGCTTTTGAATAATCGAGCGTGGCTTTTGCTTTCAGGAACCCGGCTTTAATCGCTCCAACATCAAGACCCTCAACAGTCAATAATGTCTGCCCTGCTTTAACATAATCGCCGACTTTAACAAATATCTGATGTACTCTTCCTTGAATGAGTGAGCCAACCTGAGCTTCGTTGTCCTGATTTGTAATCACTTTCGCAGGTACGCTTAAATAGCCGGTGAACGATTTTAGCTTTACGATTTCAGTCTCTAATTTTATTTGTTTAATTGATTCGGCAGAAAGTTTTACAATTTCAGTTTGTTCAGTATGGGTTTCTTCTTTTTTTGACTCATCCTTTTTGCCGCAACCAAATAATACGAGAATGCCGAAAAATATTATAAGGATAAAAAATAATTTTAATTTCATGATTGATACCTTTTGATTATAAATATTATTCAATAACAGATGATCCGATTGCATATTCCAATTTCGCAAGCGATTTGCAGTAGAGAGCGAGTTCGTCGATGAATTCGCTTCGCGATGAAATAAGTGTTTGCCGGGCTTGTAAGAATTCTAAATAAGTAATTTCACCCGCTTCGTAACTTGCAAGAGCGGTACGGTAAACTTCCTTTGCCTGAGGAAGAATATCGGTTTGATGCAGTTTGATTTGCCGTTCGTCATTCTTCAATTCCAAATAAGCGGTCTGAACATTCATGCTGATGAAATTGCGAAAAGATTGTAAATCAGATTTTGCAACATTCAAATTTGCCGATGCTTCCTGAATCTGACCACGCTGATCAAACAAAAACCAGAGAGGCAGGGAAATTCCAAAAGAAACACCGTAGAAATCCGAGTTACCATCCACAGTCTGACGATAATACGAAGCATTCAGGTTCGGCAGAAAACTCGACCATGCCAATGCCCTATCGATTGAGGCGACCGATACTCTTTCGGATGCTGCTATAAGTTGTGGATTGATTTTAAAAGCCCGCTCTTTAAGCTGCTCCGATGTTTGCGTTATCGGTTTGTAAACAAGACTATCAGTAAGAATTATTTTATCGGGTTGGTCTTCTTTTCTGAGACCGAGAACATGATACAATTCGCCGAACGCGATTTTAAGATCATTCTGTGCTACGTCTAAAGCGTTCCGCGCCTGTGTGAACTGAACATTTGCCGTTAATCGTTCCAGGTTTGTAGCTTCGCCAACATTATAACGGATATCCGCTTTGCGAGCGAAGTCTTCGGCGATTGCCAGATTTTCGCCGGCAAGTTCTATCTTTTTTTGTTTCGCCAGTACGTCGTAATATGCAATCTTTACTCGTGATATAATATCGTTTGAAGTTGAAGAATATTCTGCTTCGGCAACAGAGACCTTCGACGACAACTGCAAACCGCGAAAAAGAATGTTTGTTGGAAAATCCAACGATTGACTTATTTCAACCGTTCGTTCACCGAATTGTTTGATGCTGTTTCCTTTTGGAATATATTGATAATTCACGGAGAGTGAAGGAGATTGTGGCGAAACTCCACGCCAGAATCGTCCGCTTTCAACATCAATTTGTTTCGACGAAGAGATTAATTGTGGGTTATTTTTAATTGCAAATGTTATAGCGTCGTTAAGGGAGAGTTGTTCCTTCAACTGAGAGAACAAAACAGTATAACATAACAGGAATAACGATCCTATTAAATAAATATAGCGTTGTAACAAAGCGAACCTCGCTTAATAGATTTTAAAAATTTATGAATTATAGAAACCCGGAGGAATCGGGTAACAGCGTAAGAGAGTTACGCTTTTGGAGGGTGGTAGATGTTTTGGACTGGGGCTGTTGGAATAGAGAATGAAATAGCTACTGTGTTATTCTCCGGTTGAAATGAAGATGACACGGTTGATAAAACACCTGCTATTGCCGGGATGTGGCAGATGCAGGTGCAGTTATCCGAATGATTGTCGTCGTGATTAGTTTGCGAATTCTGATGACTGCCGAGCAGTTCACAAACCAATGTTGAACATTGATCAGTGCTGTTGCCATTTAGGCAGTTAATATCACCACACCATAACATGGAAATGGTAAGGCAGAAAATTACGATCAGATTTGTCGTTTGTGGGTAATATTTTGAGAGTTTTAATATCAACTATTATAATCTATGAATATTTCAATAATTATCCAAGTCTGATTTATAAATTTATCGAAGACTTCAAATGTGGGTTTGCAGGTTTTCCCCCAAACCCACATCTTGAAATCCATGGAGCTTATCCGAATTAACGAAGGAGAACCATTTTATTTATAGCTTTGAATTTACCCGATTGCAATGAATAGAAATATATTCCGCTGGCTAAATTTGATGCGTTGAATGAAACGAAATGCTCTCCGGCGCTCAATAATTGATTGTCAAAAAGTGTTGCGACAACATTACCAAGCACGTTGTAAACCTTCAACGTTACATTCTCAGTCAACGGTATATTAAAGCGGATCTCGGTAGAGGGATTAAATGGATTTGGATAGTTTTGCTCCAATTTGAATTGTGATGGTATATCTGCCGTTAGAGAAATTCCCATGATTGCCGGCGGCGTACCGGTAAACGCTATTGCGGCATATGCTTGGGCTGTTTTCACTGTGGCAGTTGTTCCAATAAATGAAACGTTTGTTAAACTTACCCACTGTGTACCGTTCCAACCACGGACACCGGTCGGCTTCCATCCGCGATGGAGTGAATCGGCATAGAGACTATCCCAGCGCAACTGACACTGTAGACCTGTCATAAACTGCATCATATGATTTCCGCTCATCATGGAATCGTCCATCATATCAAAGTGAGTACTATCCCGCCCAATTTCGATTCTATGCCAGCCCATAAATGTTGAATCGTGTGGATGATCCAAACTATCAAGATGCATTCGATCGATACGACAGTAAATTGAATCGGGGAACATCATTCCCATCATAGAACCGGGGGGAAACATTGCGAAGGTGAGCGAATCGTCCCAGCAACGTGCAATTGTTGTGTCCGTTGCATTCCTGTGAACCCAGTTATTATAATGATGCTGTGAGAACATCTGTGTTGTTCCAACTAATAAAAACGTAGAAAAGAACAACAGAGTAGAAAATAATGATTTGTTTTTCATAAAAAGTATTTCCTTGTTTATTGGTGAATCATTCATAAAGTGTAATTATTAAAATCAAATATTTTATCGAAATCGATTGCTGCCCGACTTTTTAAGTAGTACATCTTAAACGAATCAGAATCCGTTTATGAAGCAGAATTAAATCAGAAGTGAAGATGTGAAGATAGGTATATCTTCGAAGAGAGGGGGTGAGTAGGTAGTAGTAAAGTATATATTTGAACGATATTTGAAATCAATACCCGGAGAAGTATGGAGTATCGTAGTAATGGAGTGTTGAAATTTTGCTACATCAATCTGTTGTGATTCAAGAAACTCGGTCTTGTTGCGATCTACACCAAGTATTGTTTTGCAGCAAGAAGATGCCGTTTTAGAAACTTGTATATTGTCGGTGTCCATTTTTTCAATATCGCACATACCACAAGAATTTCTCGAAACTGTTTCCATCATCTTGCAATAATGCAAAACTACCGGCAGCCCGATGTTGAAAACCGAAAAGATTCCAGCAAGGAGTAGGGCAACCGAGCGATATTTAAATGAGCTTGCCATGTTATTTATTGTAACGCTATTTTTATAGGTTTAATTCCTTGGTATGATACATTTGTTTTGAAGAACGTTAAAATGAGGATCACATAACTTAAAAGTAGCTTATGATAAGCTAATTTCCACACATTTTTTTAACATTTTTTTCTTGTCGATTCCATTTATTTCCTCGACTATTTTTTTCTCATCAACCTTTCAATTTCATCAATTTCCTTCGGTACATTTTTCGTCATAACTTCACAACCAGATTCAGTCACTAGTACATCATCTTCAATCCGTATACCAAAACCCCTAAAATCTGACGCAATACTGTCAGCATCAGTAGGTATATAAATCCCCGGTTCAACGGTCATAACCATCCCGGCTCGCAATGTGTCGCTCGCCCAAATATCATGTACATCAATTCCTACAGGATGGGTAACGCCATGACGGATAAATTTTCCGAATCCTGCTTGCACGATTACTTCTTTTGCCTTTGCATCCATATCCTTCATCGTGATTCCGGGTTTGACGATTTTAATAACTTCTTCCTGAGCTTTCAAAACTATGTTGTAAACTTCTGTCTGTGCTTTTGTGAATTTCCCCGAAACAGGAATTGTTCTTGTGATATCACAAGCATAGCCGTCGTATTCCGCACCAACATCCATGACAACGAGATCGCCGTTTTTCATCTGCCGGCGATTATCATCGTAATGTAATATGAGCGAATTTTCACCCGATCCAATAATGGATGTCCAGCTTGGAAAATCCGCCCCTCCGTGCATCATCTCGTATTCAATATCTGCTTGTAGCTCGTATTCCCACGTATCCGGCTTACAATCCATCATTGCACGTTTTAAACCATTCCATGTAAACACGATAGACTTTTGCATGAGCCGCAACTCGGCTTCAGATTTTATTTCTCTAAATTTACCGAACAGCGGCAGCGCATTTTTCACTTTGAGATCAGGGTATCGCTGCTCAAGTTCTTTCTTCGCATTCTTATCGAGGAAGATTTTTTTGTCGTTCAGCCAGTCGTTCACAAATTGCAAATCCGGGGCAGAGATATAAAGAGTTTTGGCATTTGTCAAAACCGACTTGAATAGCTCTTGAAATCTTGAGATGTTACAAATGATTTCGTTTGTTCCTATTTTTGTTTGTTTGCTTTCTTCTTGACTTGTTGTGAACAAGAAAACATTGTTACGCTTACCGTCGGTTTCAAATCCTGCAGGAGAGAAAATAATATACCGGTTGGTAGACCTCCAACCGGTAAGATAAAGAAAATTACTCTCCTGCCTGTATCTGTATTCAACATCATTCGATCTCATTTTATAATCGCCCGATCTCATCACAACAACCGTACCCGAATCGAGCGATGAAAGTAATTGCTGCCGTCGACCTGCATACTCATTTTGAGAAATGCTAAAAGAATCGTTCTGGCAAAACGCGATCTCGAAAAATATCGAGAGCAAAACGATCATTAAAATCTTAATTAACCGCATGTTACTTCTCTAAAAATGTTTTTACCGATTTTGTTGAAACCGACATAGGAATCGTCATGTTCTGTTGACCTGTTATTGCCATAGTTTGTTCATTATCGGTCGATGATTCATCAACGATTGTTATCCCAATTTTCGGATCAAAGTACATTGTACCTTTAACTTTACCGCTGCCTTCAACAAATAAATCCATTCCGTTCATAACCATTTTACCTGTGTCGGTGGTTGTTCCGGTATAATCAAGTTTCAGGCAATCGTGCTTTTGTTTAGTCTCTTTACCGGTCAATGTGAATTCCATGTTTGTAGTATGGATTATCTTGCCGCCCATTGATTCGATGGTATCGATTGTAGTGGTTGTCCATTTTTCTCCAACCTTTACCGGTTTATCCGGAAGTTTAGTCATGCTTGCCATTCCGCGTTGCGAGCCGCCCATCATTCCTTCGTTCTTAATCGTATCGATTACTTCACGCGATAATACCGATCCCATTTTAGATACTGTAATTTTTGTTCGCTTGCCAATTATATTGTTAAGAATCATGGTTGTATCCATCATCGGACTTTTAGTTGTATTCTTCGCTGAATCGACACTGACAACTAATCCAAAGTTTCCTTCTTTCGTAATATCATCGACGGAAACACGAATGGTCATGTCGCTCGCGTTGGTCATCTTCATTTCTTTGCCCATCATCTCTTGTGTGATGTTGCTGTTGGAAATGTGGCTGTAGCGGTATGTTGTTCCTTTTTGGAATTTGTACTCGATCTTGTAGCTATCTTGTGCAAAAAGAAAAGATACCGAGAGCAAGATTGCAATCGTTATGAGTGACAGATGTGAATAAAATTTGTTCATACGGGCTCCTTGATTTATTGAAAATTGAAAATTTATTTTTGTTTCTTTCATGTACAGCCGATCCCATTTAAATTTAGAACTGTCTAAGAAGGTTCTCTCGATACTCCATATCGAAACTATGAACTCGAGAACCACATCTGTAGCCGGTTTTCGAGTGTCCCGTCACGACGTGGTCGTGACGGGATGTAACGAGAAAACAAACTTATTAGTCAACCCCAAACACAAAAGGGGTAGACGAAATTAAAAAAGAGTTTTGGAATCAACTAACTTATATTTTTTATTATCATTCGATATCCGCCATGCAGTACGGAATACAAGCTGAGACGCTCGCGCAGCTTTTTTTGTATTAATAAATTCAGGATTATCTGAAACCTTGTGAAGATCGGAATGTAATCCTGAGTGATAAAACAAAAACGGAATTCCTTTCTTCTGAAAACTCATGTGGTCGCTGCCGCCCTGTAATTTTTCTTCATCAAGAAGTTGAAGTCCGATATCTTTATTTTCTTCCTCATTAATTTTTGCTAATTCCGGGCATAGCGCTTCATTTACCATCCACAGAGTATCATCTCCATTCCGTCCCACCATATCGATATTTAACATTGCAACAGTTTGATCGAGAGGGAATAGGGGATTGTTTACATAAACGCGCGATCCCATCAATCCCTTTTCTTCACCGGCAAAAGCCATAAATAATATAGATCGTTTCGGCTTCTGATTCACTGCACCGAACGCCTGTGCAACTGCCATGACTGAGCTTGTGCCGGAGGCGTTATCATCCGCACCATTGAAAATATAATCTACAGTGTCGGCGTGCTGTTTCATATAGCCGACATGATCGTAATGACCTCCGATTACAAGAACTTCATCTTTTAGTTTCGGATCAGTTCCTTCGAGATAACCTACTACATTTCGGCTTGATTTATCCTCTATGATTATTGTAGTCTTTAAGGATATCGCTGCATCCTTGATTTCAAATGACTGCGGCTGAAGTGTGCTGTCGATTTTTGATTGAATATTTTTTAATTCATCCACACTTCCTAAAAGTTTTAAAATAACCTCTTCTCCGATTTGTACAACAGGGACTCTCTTTTCTGTTTCATCAATTAATACCATTGGCAGGGCATCTTTGGGTAAAGTTTTGGAGAGCGAGGGCCAGGGAAAACCGCGCGGTGTGAGTGATGTGTGATTAAGCGGATCGGTTACAACAAGAACTCCAACTGCGCCATGCTCAATAGCATTTTTCACTTTTTCACTTACATTGGAAAATTGGGTTTCATCGATTCCTTTGAAAACCGAATTCGAATCGTTTTCCTGCGGCTCATGTTTTAATACGAGAACAATCTTCCCCTTGGCATCGATATCTTTGTAATCATCATATTTATAATCGGGGGCGGTGATGCCGTAACCTGCAAATAGGATAGAACCGTTTGCTTCTTTATTCCCAGTCAGATCGAACGGCGTGAATTCCGATTTTATTTTATACGATTGCTCTGAATTATCTTTTGTAATTTTTAAATAATTATCTTCGCCCAAACTCACGATCCCAAGTCCAACCTTCTGGTAATAACTTCCGTTTACAGGTTTGAGCCCGCTTGATTTAAAGATTTCGGCAATGTAAGATGCGGCGGAATCGAGTTGGCGGCTTGGTGTGTCTCTTCCCATCATCGAATCGGAAGCGAGAAAGTAAATGTGTTGCTTCATTAGATCGGGAGTGATTATATTCTCTCCGGTTGAGATAGAATTTTGTATGCCTTGAGTTGAACAACCGGGAATTGAGAGAAAGCAAAAAATAAGCGCGATAAAAACAAGAGCGGGCTTCATATTTCTTTTATTTATTGTAAAAAACGAATATTAATGATTTGGTATGGGGAAAATATATGATTAATATCAAGGAATGTCAAACCCACGCGGCTGTTTCCGCTGTGCTGTTATCACAATTTTATGCCAATCTGTGTGTTCCTATGTTGGGATTAAAGTCCCCTTTCGGTTACCTTTTTTATAGGGCAACTCGGCGCCAAGATGGAACTTGTTTTTCATAAATATTATTGTTACAATACCACCTGCCAGACCAGTTGTAGAGCAATTTTTTTATAGAGTTGCGACACAAGCATTTTACATGTCGGGGCACACCGTGCCCCGGTGAGCAAGTGCTTGTGTAAGCTCTATGCTGGTCTGGCGATCACATAGAACCCGGCATTATGCTACCGGGGTTTCTGTTAGGAGATCGTCGAAAGTTTTAAGAAACCTCTGTTGGCTAAAAAGCTGATAGGGGTTTTTTCGTTCTAGGGAATAAAAGATAATTTTCAAACCTAATTAATAAATTTATTCATATAATATAAAAGGAGATTTATCAATGAAACAATTTATCAGTAAAATGATAATACTGATGACTGTCGGTCTTTTTTTATTTACGACTTTCATCTTCAATGGTTGTGCACCTAAAGCTTGGGAATCAGCAAAACGCGCACATGAAGCGGGTGATATAGTCTCATCTGTACGTTACACTGCACAAACTCTTCGAGAAAAACCAGGGTATGAAGATGCAACAAATTTTCTTACAAATCTTTTCCCTTCAACTTATGAAGAATATTACTCGCGTGCAAAAAAAGCTGAATCTGTCAATGACTGGGATGAAGCTTTTAAACTGTATACAACTATCAAAACACTCTCGGATATTGTAGGGGGTATACCGAAGCAAAAGGACCCTAAAACTGAAACTATGATTTCATTTTCCACAAAGAATGTTGATAATGAAATCGATAATGCAACAAAAAATGCAGCGGAAAAACATTACCAAAATGCTTTGTCATTTGAGAACTCAGGTAAGCATAAAGATGCAGCAAAAGCATATACTCGATCTCTTGAATACATTAATGGTTATAAAGATGCTGCCGAACGATATGAAAAAATGCGTACCGCTGCCGTACGAAGAGTGGCAGTAATGCCATTCGAGAATAAAAGTGGAAAAACACAATATGGAGAAATTGGAGAAAGTTTATCAGAATATATAATCAGTAATGCAATGGCAGATCCAAAAAATTTGGAATTTATGGATCTAATTTCTCGAGATAGAATTAATCAACTAGTCAATGAACAAAAACTTGGTCAAACTAATATCGTTGACGAAAAAACCGCCGTAGAAATGGGCAAGGTTCTTGGTTTACATGCATTTGTATTCGGCAAAGTTACTTCAATTTCAACAACCAATCCACCTGAAACAAAATCTAGAAAGGAAGAGCGTGCCGAACTATATCAAGGTAAAGATAAACCTAAACGGCAAGTTTATGCGGTGGTCGAAATAACAACAAGAAAAGCAAAAGCAAGCATTACTTGCAGTTATCAGATAATCGATGTTGCAACAGGAAAAATAGTTAAGTCGGGTACAACTCCAAGCGAAGTTGAAATAACTATCAATTTTGGCAGATTCACAGGGGATGAAGAAGCTTTGAGTTCTTCATCGCGCGAACTCTGTGGCAAAGCAGATGAATTTCCACCATCCCCCGATGAACTCGTACAGAAGGCAGTTCAGAAAGCTGCAAGCTCTCTATCAAATGAAATTGCTGGATATTTTCGATAGTATTGTGTATACCTAATTATTTTGATGATAGAATGTGCGACTCACGTTCAGGGCAGATTCAAGGTTGGACGTGAGTCGCACTTTAATTTAATCTTTGACAGTCGGAGTTCTGTGATATGAATCGAGGTTACTTCGCTACAAACTCTTCGGCAAAATATTTCGCTGTCAATTCTTCACCGGTAGCTTGTTTCAGGAAATCATTCCACTGATACTTAGCGCCGGGCATAAATATTTTCTGCTTCAGGTAATCTCCGATCTCCGGCTTATCTGCAAATGAAATTTCGGCAAATGCGTTTTGCTTCTCGACTGTCCTTACTATACTGTTCGTAATCTGAGATGCAGCAAGTTCGCCGAGCGTATAGTTGTGGTAATAGCAAGGATATTGTGCCAGATGAATTTTTGCTGCCCAATCAGGCTCGTTTCGATTTTCAGGTTGTTTAACAAATTGATACTGCTCGACTAAATCCCACCACAATTTGTTCAAATCCTGATCCGGATTTTCATACATAGCCCGTTCGAATCGCACCATCACCTGCGACCAGCGTGTGAATGCTAATTGCGTCATTCTTAAATTCTTCTGAACATCCTTGCGGAGAGATTCTTTTTCTTTCTCGTCCAAGCCAACCATCGCTTGCAGCCAATCTACGTTATATGCCTGCCTGCCCATAAGATTTGCAATTGCTTCTGTTGTAAATGTATGTGCTTCTGTTCGTAGTAAGAACGGAAGATTACGGTCAACATTCAATGAATAAACACCGTGACCTAATTCATGTAAAAGTGTTCCCATCCATTCATGATTATCGGTGATGTTGCACATTGTTCTCACATCGCCAAGCCGGTCTATGTCGTTACAGAAAGCATGTTGGTATTTTCCTTTGCGCGGGTAAAGATCGCTGTTCTTTAGAATATCTTCCACCGGTAAATTAATGCCTTTGTAGAAAGCAGTTCCAACCTCGACAACATTTTTACCTTTGAAAAATTTATCAAGATCGACTGTGCCGGCTTCAGATATTTCCTGGAAGAACGGATTCACATAATTCCACGGCATCAGCTTTTCCGGTTTCGTGCCGAATTTCTTTGCGATAGACGCATCAAGCTCCGATTTTAATTGTTTAAATGGCTCGTCTGTCAATTGTTTTAACTCATCGAACACTTTGATGACATCGTCTGCATTCTGCTCGTCGGTTGAAAGCGCCATTACATAATAGTTATCGAAACCGAGCTGCTTTGCCGCCTGATTGCGAAGCTTAACTAACTCGATAATCAACGGCGCGACTTCACGTCCGACTTGCTTGGTCGCTTCCCAAACTTGTTTTCGTTTATCAGAGTTACGTTCATCTTTCAGCATGCTGCGTAAATCGTTATCGGCGTATTCTTTTCCCTCAATTTTTCCACGGAAGTTGTTGAACTTTTCCGAGATTGCCGCCTGCTTCTCAACCATCTTCCGCATCAGAGAAGTGTCGATCTGATTTTTGAGATAATTGTTGTAAAGAACGATAAGCTGCCGCTGGAGAAGAGTATCTTTAATTGGTCCTTTCTCCTTCAATTCTTTGAGGAAAGCATACTCGGTTTTATTGGAACGGATTTTTTTAATTTCAATTTCAGCCGCCGCGGATTCATCGTAAAATTTCTTTTCGCCTGTTGCGTTTGCCTGCCAGTCGGCTAAGTTCTGCGTTTTCATCAACGGCTCGACAGTTTTGAGATGATTGGTGATGAACTCACGCAGTTTCTGCTCATCGTTTGGGGCGGGGGAGCAGGATACCATGATGATAAATATAGAAAGTAAAGATATAATTAGAATCGGTTTCATAAATCTCCTTCAGAAGTATAAAATCTTATTGATAATACAAATTGGGATGAATAATGTTGTGAAAAAATATAATCTTTCTAAATTGAAATGTCAAACAATCGTAGAGTTCGACTCGTAGTCGAATTTTCCGCTAAGTCCATCTGAGAGATGGACTCTACCCCAACATCCCAGCAACTATTTCAACATCATTCGTCGGCTGTTGGCACACGTAAACTGAATGTGCGACTCACCTCCATGGGTGATCCTAAATTGAAGGTGAGTCGCACTTTGCCTTTACGACGTTACCCCAACTTCTCAGCAACTTTTTCAATATCATTCGTCGGCAGTTGACAGCTATAATTCTGACAAATATAAGCTGTTGCTTTACCGTCTATCATCGTCATATTTTCGATGAACGGCAGATAGGCGACTAACTTCGATTTCGAATCGTCATCTACAAGCAGGATGATTTTATTCGGCAGGAAATGTTTACCGATTTCTCTTAACATTATTTTAGTGTCTTCTGCATTTCGATTACCGACTATAATTATTTCCTTCGGAGTTGATAGATTCCAATTTAACGCTGCTAACATTTGTGGCAACGCTTCCGGCATTTGAGTCAGGCGTGCTCCAAACGATTGCATAGTTTTTTCTGCCATCTCGCGCCAATTGTTGCTATTGATTATTTGTGAAAGTTTTAGGAGATTCAACGCGGCAATGGAATTGCCTGTCGGTTCGGCGCCATCGTAATCTTCTTTTGTTCTTAAAATAATTGATGGATCGTTTCCGGTTGTGTCGAAAAATCCGCCCGACTCTTTATCCCAAAATAATTCAATCTGTTTTTCTGTCAACGATATTGCGTATTCAAGCCATTGGAAATCGAAAGTTGTTTCATAAAGATCAATCAATCCTTGAATCATAAAAGCATAATCCTGCAAGCCGCCATCGAAGCGGGCATCACCGTCGCGGTAACGACGATAAAGAGTTTGAGTTTGTGGATTGTAAAGATTTTTCATTATGAATTGTGCAGCGCTCTCTGCAGTATCTCGGTAAATATCATACTCAAGACACCGGTATGCTTTGGCATAAGCCGAGATCATCAACCCGTTCCAAGCCGTTATTATTTTATCGTCAAGATGCGGATGCGGACGTTTCTCGCGTTCGAGATATAATTTATGTTTTGTTGCAAGTATGAGTTGCTTCAATTCATCAGGTGTTTTTCCAAACTTCTGTGCAGTCTCCTCAATGTTATGAGCAACGTATGGGATGTTCTGTTCATAAAAAACATTCAGGTGGTCTTCGAGAGCGTTTCCTTCATCTTCAAGCCCGAAATTAAAATGAAAGATTTCTCCATTTTCTTTTCCGAGAAGCAAATCGATTTCATATTTTGTCCAAACATAAAAAGCACCTTCTTCTTTTTCGTTCGGTTTAGATGAATCAGTAACACTCTCTGCGTCTTCTGCGGAATAAAATCCGCCATCTTTATGATGAAGTTTTATCAGCACATAATCTAAAATACCTTTTGTGGTTTCAATCAGCGTATCGTCTTTCGTAATCTGATACGTTTCTAAATATGAAATAGCAAGTTGTGCCTGATCGTAAAGCATTTTTTCGAAATGAGGAACACGCCATTGCTCATCAACTGAATAGCGATGAAAGCCGCCGCCAAGCTGATCGTACATGCCGCCGCGTGCCATTGCTCGGAGGGTGTTGAGAACTATTTTAAGCGATGAGCCATTGCCGGTTTGTTTAAAATATCTTAATAGAAAATTAAACACAGAAGGTCTTGGGAATTTTGGCGCATTGCCAAACCCGCAATATTGTGAATCGTAACTCTCTAAAAATTTTTGATATGCTTTACTAATATTCGATTCATTAATAATGATTTCATGATCCGGTTTTGACAATTGTTTCAGATGTTCAGTGATCTGGTCGCTGGTTGAAATTATTTTATTTTGCTCGTTTATCCAAAGTTCACTGATGCGTTTTACCAGATCAGAAAATCCCGGCTTGCCGTGATGTTCGATTGGACGAATATATGTTGCGGCATAGAAAGGTTTCAGATCATGAGTAAGAAAAACCGACATGGGCCAGCCGCCTTGTCCGGTGGTGGCAATAAGCGCACTCATATAAACGCGGTCAACATCGGGGCGCTCCTCACGGTCGACTTTTATGTTGATCATTTTCTCGTTCATTATTTGAGCGATAGTTTCATTTTCAAATACTTCCCGCTCCATAACATGGCACCAATAACAGGTTGAATAACCTATCGATACGAAAATCGGTTTGTTTTCATCGCGGGCTTTTTGAAATGCTTCATCTCCCCAAGGATACCAATCTACGGGATTGTGCGCGTGCTGAAGGAGGTACGGACTTTTTTCGTTGATGAGACGATTGGATTTATTTGTATTATTCATTCGATGAAGGTGATTGAAGTACGGAATAGTGGTTGATCGACTTACTTGTGATTGGTAGATTTGTGAGCGTTTAATAATCAGACTCACAATTAACTACTCACTAAGAACTTTTTATCCCGCCTTCGTTTCACTTCGGCGGCTTGCCTGCTGCTTGCAATTAACCGGCAAGCAGGGATTCTCAATCCGACTTATAACTTAACCGCTCCCGCTCTGCGGGATTGTTAAGTTATGTCGGATTGGAAGTGGAGCTGATCGGGATCTCCGCCAACCTGTCCGCCGATTTTAATGGCGGAAGGCGGATGCGCCTCTGGCGCAGAACAGATACCATACATTCTGTGGAACTGATCGGGATCGAACCGACGACCTCCTCGTTGCGAACGAGGCGCTCTCCTCTACGAGTCTACGACTCCCTACGGGATCGTTGATCGTAGAGTCGTAGACCAGCTGAGCTACAGCCCTAATACTTCTTTAATCTTTGCTTGGTCGAAATCGGCGATCAATCTTTTTTTCCGTTCAGTATTCCATTGCTTCTTAAATTGCCATTCACGATACATTGCTTCTGATCTCGAACCATATATCTCATAATATCCGAGACGGAATGGTCTTTTTGTTTTAGTCGTTTTTATCAAACCTTGATTGTGCCTTTTAATTCTATCAATAAGATTGATTGTCTGACCAGTATACAGTGAACCATCTTTCTCACTTTGTAAGATGTATACAAAATACATGGTTTAATCTAAAAAATATTGGTGGAGCTGATCGGGATCGAACCGACGACCTCCTCGTTGCGAACGAGGCGCTCTCCCAACTGAGCTACAGCCCCAAGAAAAATCTACATTTTACACAGCTTTATAAAAGACCGTATCAAATATACAAATAATGTGGTAAGGAATCAAAAAATTGAAAATCCGGAGTAGATGTTATTGTTTTACTTAAAATAAAAAACCCCAACTTTTTTTGTTGAGGTTTTCTCTAATCCACCAATTAACTAATCTGTTTTAATTTAATATTTGTAAAGAGCGTGTGCAACCGCAGTGTGATTATTTTCACACGTTTACCTGTGTATAAAATAAAACCCCGGCTGTTCGTCCGGGGTTCAATCACTAATCCACAAATATTTTAAGGAGTAATTATAATATTACAAGTTCCATACCAATATTGTTCACTTAGTAATTGGCAAATATTTATTGATTTTATAGTTTCCTGTTTTCTATGCTTCGATTGACTTGATATATTGAACCAACTGGCTAATATTCTACATCAAATTATTCCTTTGTTTCTACATACTCATCTCAAAAAATATTAGATATGATTATTAAATAATACTTATTTATCAGTTTTTGCAAAAGTTTTCAAAAATGGTTATTATTGGATAAGTTTTTACATTTCTTATCAAAATTCTTATGGAAATCGACAATAATATGGATGAGGAAAATTTAGATAATCAAAAGAAAGAAAAATCCTCAGAACAAAATATCCAGAATCAGCTGCCTGAACTAACACAAACCGATATGCTCAGTTCCAAAATTGTGGAGCTGGAAAATAATGTTCTTCAATATAAAGACCAAGCGTTAAGGAAAGCTGCGGAGTTCGAGAATTACAAAAAACGTATAGAAAATGAAACTGCAAATATCATCCGTTATGCGAATGAAGATCTAATCGAAAAAATGCTGCCAGTGCTTGATGATTTTGAGAGATTCTTTCTTGCTCTTAAAGAGGCTAACGTTGAAAATGAAAGTTTTGTTAAAGGCATCGAACTAATTTATAATAAATTGAAAAGAACTTTAGAGCTTCAGGGTGTTAAACCGCTTAATGCGGTTGGTCAGCCTTTTAATCCGGAATTTCATGATGCATTGTTGCAAATGCCATCAGAGGAATATCCCGATCATACAGTAATGCAAGAAGTTGAAAAAGGATACATGCTTCACGAGCGGGTGATTCGACATGCAAAAGTTGTTGTTTCAACGAAGCAGCAGAATGACGAAGAGCCTTTAAAGAATAATTTATCTGAAACTGATTAGAGAATAAAAATGCCGAAACGCGATTATTACGAAATACTTGAACTTCAAAGAAATGCAACACAGGATGAAATAAAAAAATCTTACCGCAAAGCTGCGATGAAGTGGCACCCTGACCGCAATCCTGGGAATAAAGAAGCTGAAGAAAATTTTAAAGAAGCCGCTGAAGCTTATGAAGTTTTAAGTGATGATAACAAACGGAGGCGTTACGACCAATTTGGTCACGAAGGAATGCGTGCAGGATCCGATTTCCATACATACACAAATTTTAACGATGTCTTCCAGCACTTCAACGATATTTTTGGCGGTGGAATTGGTGGTTCCATTTTTGAAGAAGTGTTTACCGGCGGTAGATCAAGTCAGCGTAGCAGAATGCAGGTAGGTGTTCCCGGTTCGGATTTAAAAATACGTCTTAGACTAACTTTGGAAGAGATTGCATCAGGTGTAGAGAAAAAATTAAAAGTAAAGAGATGGAAAGGATGCGATATTTGCAACGGTACGGGTGCAAAAGCAGGATCAACAAAAACTGCCTGTCCCGTTTGCAATGGACATGGAGAAGTCCGACAAGTCTCTCGTTCGGTTTTTGGACAATTTGTAAGCGTAACAACTTGCAGTAATTGCGGAGGTGAAGGACGCATCATAAAAGATCGATGTACTAATTGTCACGGCGAAGGACGTGTCCAGGGCGAAACAACAATTAAAGTGAATGTCCCGGCAGGTGTTGCAGAAGGAAATTATATCCCGTTACAAGAACAGGGGAATGCAGGGCAGCGGGGTGGAGAAGCAGGCGATTTGATAGTTGTGATTGAGGAAGAACCACATAAAATATTCACAAGAAACGGTGACGATATTTTATTAGATATGCTTGTCAGTTTTCCACAGTCCGCATTAGGAACTGAAATTGAAATTCCGACAATCAATGGAAAAACAAAATTAAAAATTGAGCCCGGAACTCAATCGGGTAAAGTACTCAGGTTAAGAGGAAAAGGAATTCCAAATCTCCGCGGTGATTATAGAGGAGATCAATTAGTCAGAGTTAATGTTTATGTGCCTACTCATTTATCAAAAGAAGATAAAGATTTAATGAAGCAACTTTCAAAAAGCGATAGTATTCAACCGCACGAAGGAGATAAATCGGCGAATTCTGATAGATCCTTTTTTGAAAAAATGAAAGATATTTTATCGTGACAAATGAATATCCTCTCTAAATTTAATCAAACATTTGGGTTTACGAAATCCGAGAGCAGGATTATTTTGTTTCTGGTGATTGCGTTTTTCTCCGGCATCGGAATCAAGCTGTACAAATCATCCATCGGTAATCAAACTCAATATAATTATTCGGCAATCGATTCTGAATTTATCGCTCGTTCGGCTGTTCCCGAAAGCTTGTTGAGCAAAAATGCTGCTGATGGAAATCTAGCATCCGACTCACTCGTAAACATCAATTCATCATTAAAAAATCTTGAAATTAAATCGATAGACATTAATTCCGCATCGAAGAATGAATTAATGAAATTACCGGGGATAGGTGAGACAATTGCACAAAATATTATTTCCTATCGCGAGAAAAACGGAAACTTTAAAAATATTTCCGGACTAATGAAAGTCGGTGGGATCGGTAAAAAGAAGTTCGAAAAAATTTCGCCGCTTGTAACGGCAGGAAAGTGAAAAATGGGTAAAGAAATTGTAGCCGGTGTAAGTTATTCCGGAAACAGATCGCATATCGCAGTTTATGAAGTAAAAAATGGAGATGTAAAATTACTTCACCTTGCCGAACATTTATCAGCAAAACAATCAGATCACTGGTTCCTTGAGAAAATTATTTCTCCCGAACTGCGGATTCTAAAGAAAGCCGACAAGGTTTCGGTTGCGCTCGATATCAATTCTGTTGTACTGCATACTTTTCCTTTAGATACTACCTTGAACCAATCTGAACAAAATGGACATGTGCACTGGGAACTGTCGAACTTCATTAAAAATTATCAGCCGAAAGAATATATTTACGATTTGCACTCTCTTAGAATATCAGCCCGTGATCAGGTGGCAGATGTTCTTGTTGTGGCAATAAAACGTGAAAAATTGTTCGGAATACAATCGGCTTTGGAATCTAAAAAAATAGAGCTTCATATCGCCGACACCTCATTTTTCGGCGCAGAGCAAACGCTGCTTTCTGTCTTTCCCGAAATCAGAAATAAAACTGTTGCACTGATTCTTTCCGATTTTAATGAAATCAGTATTGGCATTTTTGTCAATGGAAGAGTTGTAAAATTCGGTCACAACCTTCAATCAACTTCAGACAGCATCGTTAATTTATTCCAATCCATTAAACAAGAAGAGATTGTAACGGAATTATATCTTTGCGGCGGAACCGCGTCACAGGAACTCGGTGTAACTCTCAGAAACCGGCTGGGGATTCATGTGAATATGCTGAATCCGTTCAGGAGAAATATAACTACCTCTTCTTACAGTGACTTTAAATTGTTTGCAGGAAAAGAACATTTATTTGCCGCTGCCACCGGTGTTGCATTGCGAAAGAGATGAAATGAGAATAATAACCGGAAAATTCAAAGGTCGAAATCTTACCACGGTTCAGGATAAAAGTGTACGTCCGGCTACCGACAGGGTGAAGACTACAATATTCAATATGTTTCTGAACCGATTATCTTTGAAAGATATACAGGTTCTTGATTTGTTTGCAGGGAGCGGAAGTCTGGGCTTTGAAACGATAAGTCGCGGTGCAAGTTCGGTGACGTTTGTGGATGACAATGAAGGAGTTTTGGATATAATAGAAGAGAATGCTGATATGCTTGGTTGTATTTCGCAGACGCAGATTTTTCAAGGTGATGCATTGACTTACATCGAAAAATCAAAAAATAAATATGATTTGATTTTTGCCGATCCGCCGTATTCATACACCCGTATACCCGATATTCCTGAAATAATATTCCGGAATAACCTGCTTAATAAAAATGGATATTTGATAATAGAACATTCGAAGCATACATCCTTTCCAAATTCTCTCATGTATAGCATGGAAGTGCAGAAAGAATTCGGCAACACGCGTGTTAGTTTCTTCGTCTATCCAAAAGAAAAAGGAGATGAAAAATGAAAATAGCTATTTACCCAGGAACATTCGATCCGATAACTTACGGTCATGTTGATGTTATAGAGAGGGCGAGGGAGATATTCGATAAAGTGATAGTTATGGTCGCGCGTAATAGTTCAAAGGCTCCGCTGTTCAGCACCGAAGAGCGTGTAAAGATGATAAAAGATGTTGTGAAGAAATTTAAGAATGTTGAAGTCGACAGTTCTGAAGGACTGCTTGTTAATTATGCGAAGAAGAAAAAAGCCACGGCAATTGTCCGCGGTTTAAGGGCAGTTTCTGATTTTGAATATGAGTTTCAAATGGCATTAACGAACCGCAAACTTGCCAAAGAAATAACGACGGTTTTTCTTATGCCGCACGAGAAATATACATATCTAAATTCGAGTATCGTGCGTGAGATTGCAAGAATGGGGGGAGATGTATCGGGGTTTGTGCCGGTAAGTGTTAAGCAGACGTTGAGAAAGAAATTTAAGTAAAGTTTTATTATTTTAGCCCCCGAACTAAACGCAAGTCTATTGACGTTTAGTGCCACTATACGTCAATGTATTATCTTTTAGTTTACAAATAAAAAACTCCGACCTCTTCCGAAATCGGAGTTTTTATTTTATGATATTGTCTTTCAAGAATGCGAAATAAAAACAGTCAAAAAAAGAATTCAAATATGAGCAGAAAGGAAAAATGAAGCTGCGCCAGGATAATTTTTTGATTCATGTTTTTGTATTTGCCAATCAGAATTTTCCAATATTATAATGGAAGGATTCTCAATTGGAAAGCGTGCGGCGCGTTCAATTTTATCGAGAGCTTCTAAATGTTTATTGAAAAGTTTTTTTAGTTTATCTGATTTTATTTTTTTGGTAGATTTTTTTTTCATAGTAATAACCTCTATGTTGCCTGATATGAGGAATTAGTTGTCTCTAATAATTTACGACCTGGTTCTCCACGATCTACTACGAATTTGCTTCGAGAATAAAGATCACGCACATTTCTCCAAAGATCAGATTTTAATTCGATCTCTTCAATAATTAATTCGCAATCTGTGAGATGTTCTATATTTAAGGCACGTCCATGAGAAAATGTTATCTCTGGATCAGTGAAACACTTGATTTTAGTCTTAATATCTTTTTCATTTTTATTTTTCAACATGCCCCTTTTCAAAGATGATATAGCTATACTTTCAGACAGTTTTGTCGCTGATCGTAACATCTCAATTTGTGTAGCATTAAATTGAGCTAATTGTTGCAAAAGAGGCTCGATATGTCCTTCTTTCAGATCAATGGCTTTTGACATTAGATCATCAAAAGTTTTTATAACTCTATGAGCAGCCACCCATTGCCATGATTCACCGATTTTCATTGGAATCTGAGGATCAATAGGTCCCAATTCGGACGTTGCCCCCATCAATATTCGGTCTGAACCGAGGCAAACCATCGTGGCTGCTGATTTTGCTCTAGCGGGGACTATTGTTTCGAAATCCTTATTGCTATATTTACGGCAGAGTTGAATAATTCGTTCAGCGGCTAATCCGTCACCTCCAGGGGCATCAAGTATAAGCGTTATGCCTTTCGATGTATCTGAATTACATAACACCTCCTCAATCATATCAGCGTCTTCTTGGCTTAGCGGTGATTTTGAATAAAAAGAGATAAAAAAAGAAATAACCAAACGTTTCTCTCGCAATTTTTGGATATTTCTTATAAATGGTTGTCGCAACGAATGATGCTGAGAAACCTCTTTTTGAATTGATTGAAATGCGTTAGGCATGTATATTAAATCATCATGTTATTACGAATTAATATAACGTAGTTATTTCAAAATGTCAAATTCAAGTTTAATTTTGTCAAAAATTGGTGGAATTTAAAGGTTATTATGATGAATAATGTTTTTGCTCTTTCATAAAATGGATATAAATTGTCTCTTCCTCCATTACAAATAAAAAACTCCGACCTCTTTCGAAATCGGAGTTTTATAGTTACTCACTACTTACTACTCACCACCGGCTAATACTACACCTTCGGTCCAGCCTTAATAACTTCAACCGGACAACCGGATTCATATTTCTTGAAGTTCTCAATGAACCGGCTCGCAAGCTGCTTGTATTTCGTCATGTGTGCTTCTTTGCTGTTCCACGACGATGCAGGATTGAGTACGCTTTGTGGTATATCTCCGCAAGTTTCAGGCACTTCGAAACCAAAGAGAGGATCTTTTTTGAATTTAACTTTTAGCAGTTCACCGCTAAGCGCCGCGTTCAATAATTGTCGCGTATACTTAATGCTTATTCGCTTGCCTACGCCGTATGGTCCGCCAACCCAGCCGGTGTTTACCAACCAGCAGTGCGCGCCGTACTTCAGCATTTTCCGCTTAAGCAAGTCGGCATAAACAGCCGGATGATGTACCATGAACGGTGCGCCGAAACATGCGCTGAAAGTCAGCTCCGGCTCTTTACCAAGTCCCATCTCTGTCCCTGCAACTTTCGTTGTGTAGCCCGACATAAACTGATACATCGCCTGTTCAGGTGAAAGCTTCGCTATCGGAGGCAACACTCCAAGTCCATCGCACGTTAATAGAATGATGTTCTTAGGATGTCCGCCCATTTTTTCCGGTACTGCATTGTCGATAAATTCAAGAGGATACGATGCGCGTGTGTTTTCTGTAATTGTTGCGTCATCCAAATCAATCTTGCGGGTAACCGGATCGTAAACAACATTTTCTAAAATTGTTCCGAACTTCTGTGTGCATGCGTAAATCTGCGGCTCGGCAGTGGGAGAGAGGGCAACAACTTTCGCATAGCAGCCTCCCTCGAAGTTGAAGATACCTTCATCGCTCCAGCCATGTTCGTCATCGCCGATTAATCCGCGGTTCGGATCGGCAGAAAGAGTTGTTTTTCCGGTGCCTGATAATCCAAAGAACAAAGCGGTATCTTTTTCTTTCCCGATGTTCGCGGAACAATGCATCGGCATTACTCCATCTAACGGCAGTAAGAAATTCATTACTGTGAAGATCGATTTCTTTATTTCTCCACCGTAAGCAGTGTTGCCAATTATGCCTATCTTCTGTTCGAAGTTTAAAAGTATAAATGTTTCTGTCGATGTTCCATCGATCTGCGGTAATCCTTTAAAAGAAGGAATCGACATGATTGTGAAATCTGGAACATGCCGTTTATATTCTTCGGCAGTTTTAGGCAGGATGAACATATTTCGCGCGAAAGCGCTGTGCCATGCTTTCTCTGTGATGATTCGGATAGGCAATCGATATTCTTCATCCGCTCCAGCAAAGCAGTCTTGAACAAAAAGATCCCGGCCCTGCAAGAAACCTTGCAAGCGACTGTGAACCTCGTTGAACTTATCCTGATTGAAAGGTCGGTTGTACTCGCCCCACCATACTTTATCCTGTGTCGAAGGTTCCTTCACAACAAATTTATCGTTAGCCGATCTACCTGTGTGTTTTCCTGTGTGTGCTATGATTGGTCCGAGCTTGGAAATTTTTGCTTCTCCACGGAAAGTGATCTCTTCATAGAGTGCTTCAGTAGGAAGATTCCAATAAACCGTATTCAGGTTGGTTAAGCCGTGATTTGCCAATCCGTAATCGCTCTTCAGGGCTTTGGCTTGATCTTGAGCCGGTGTTTTTATATTCAATAAATTGTTCATAACCAATCCCTCACTAATTTCCGTTCGCCGATAAATATTTCATTTGGTGAGTTGGGATCAAGCGCCCATTTTATTCGTTCAATACCTTGCTTGATTTCTTTTATCGAGCCGCAGTAACTCAAGCGTAAGTGACCTTCCATGCCGAATTCTTTTCCGGGAACCGTTACGACCAAAGCTTTCTTCAAAAGGAAGTTAGATAATTCAAGTGAGTTTTGATTGTATGCTCTGAAGTCGGGTAAACAGTAAAATGTTCCATCCGGTTTGTTGACTTTTACTCCGTTGAAAGATTGCAGCTCCTGCATCATAACGTTCCGGTTATTCTCGATCATCAATCGTAATCCTTCAACGATACTTTGAATACCCATCAGCGCGCCTTCGGCAGCCGCTTGAAGTACGACAGATGTTGTTGTTGTAATTTGTCCTTGTACATTTGTCATAATCTGCGTTAACGCTTTTGGTGCAACCGTCCACCCGATTCGGAAGCCGGTCATACCATAAAGTTTCGAGATTCCGTTCACGATAATCAGTCTGGAATTTTCTAAATCTTTCTTTGTATGTTTGTATGCAGAGATAGGTTTTCTTCCATCAAAAATTAATTTATGATAGATATCGTCCATGATGCAGTAAATACCTTTGCGCTCACAGAATTCAATTATCTCTGCGATAAACTGTTCGCTGTACATTACGCCCGATGGATTGTTGGGACTGTTTATGATAATCGCCTTTGTGTAAGAACTGACTTTTTGTTCGATGTCTTTCATTCGTGGATGGAATGAACCGTCTTCGGGTGTAACGATTACCGGTACGCCGTAACACATGCGCACCATTTCCGGATAACTGACCCAGTATGGTGCGAGAATAATAACTTCTTCCTGCGGATTTAATAAAGTGTAGAGTAAATTGAAGACAGATTGTTTCGCGCCTGCCGACACGATAATATTTTCCGGTGCAACCATCTTATCGTAGTTCTCTTCAGTGTATCTGATGATTGCTTTCTTAAGCGACGGAGTGCCGTCAGTTGGCGTGTATTTTACATCGCCGGTATTAAGTTTTGCCGCTGAACTCAGGATGGCGTTGATTGGAGCTTTATTTTTCGGTTCACCCGCTCCGAGGTGAATAACTGCTTCGCCTTTTTCTTTTAATAACCGAGCTTCTTCGGTTAACCGAAGAGTAGGCGATTCAGCGATAGAACGTGCAAGTTGGCTCACATTCATTTATGAAAAAACCTCACTTTCATATAATATTAAGGGATTTAGAACGGTGTGATCCGATGATGATTTCAGATCGGCTTATCCATTTTATTATTTATATGAAATAATTGTACGAAAAAAATCGGTGGAAATCAAAGAACAAGTCTGAGTGATGAAGGGAAAGTTGATCGAAGTTCATACTAAGATTCTTGCAAAAAAATGAAATGTGAACTGTAGAAATAGGGAGCTAAGTAGACAAGTAGTTTCGTATTTATGTGGTTAGAAAAATTGGAAAGATTAGGATTATTTCAATAATTAGTTTTCGAATTACGACTCTGTTATTGTGTGACGAGGGAAACTAAATTAAATATAGTTCTGTGATTAAATCAAGGGGTAGTTGCAAAAATTTTAATAATAATGGCGTCACATAAGCTTCATGTTTGCGCGACTTCATAACGAAGCGGTATGATTTTGCTTTTGTTGTGTTGACCGACTAAAATATAAAATCTCAGATTTATCTAAGATAAACCTGAGATTTTTAGTTTATTTATTAAAATTATCTTCTTCTTCCCCCGATATTTCCATTTCGTTTTCGATTGACTCATTATTTACTTTTTCCAATTTCTCCGTCGGCTCGTGGTAAGGATTCGGTGCGTTGGAACGGCGTTGCCTCACTACTTCATACATCATTAATCCACCCGCAACAGATGCATTCAGTGATTGGATCTTACCAAGGAGAGGGATCTTAACAATAAAATCGCATTTTTCTTTAACAAGCTGCCTGACGCCTTTTCCCTCGTTGCCTATCACCAATGCGATCGGTCCTTGATAGTCGATGTCTGTGTAAAGTTTCTCTGCATCGGAGTCTGTCCCGACAACCCAAATTCCTTTTTCTTTCAACTCATCCAAAGTTGTAGCTATATTTGTAACTTTTGTTGCAAGCACATGTTCGCTTGCACCTGCAGATGTTTTTGACACCGTCTGGTTGATCGACGCTGCATGATGTTTTGGAATAACCACACCGTGAACTCCGGCGCATTCAGCGGTTCGTATTAAAGCTCCAAGGTTTTGAGGGTCTTCTATCTCATCTAAAATCAAAACAAAAGGTTGTTCTTTTCGTCCCTGTGCCTTTTGTAATATATCGTCTACTTCAACATAAGTTTTGGTTCCGACTATTGCCACAACACCTTGTGTGGTTGTGTCGCTGACGAGATCGCGGAATTTCATTTTTCCCACTTCAATAAAAGGAACACGGTTCTTTTTTGCCATCTGTCTGATGTTCTCAATTGCCGATCCTTTAACACCTCCAAGTATCACTATTTTCTCTATCAATCTGCCGCTGCGCAATGCTTCTAAAACAGGTTGTCTTCCGGCAATGATATCTGCCGTTGGTTTTCTATCGTGAACTACTCTTAGCGGAGAAGGACGGTCTTGCTTATCGGAATGGTCATGCCGATGGTGGCGGTGGCTTTTATGTTCATTTTTATCATGATAGATAAGCTGGTCCAGACGCGGAGCTGGAGCTTGTTGGTTGGTACGTACGCGTCTGTTTTTATGGCGTGCCGGCTTCTGAGGATTGTGTCCTGAATGGGCTGGTTGGTGTTTTTCGTAATCCATATTGTTTTTTAACTCTTTAATCTATATTAGTTTCTGGTTGCAGCATGTTTGTTTTTCGATAATATCGAAATGCCAGATATGCCGATGATAATTAAGAATATTGAAATTAGTTGTGCTTCTGATAGCCCCAATAATATTCTCGGATTCAGACGCAAGAATTCTACAAAAAATCTTTCTAATCCGTAAAAGATCAAATAAATCATAAATATTAAACCGGGTTTAAATTTTTTAAAACGGAGCTTCCACAAAATAAAGAACAAAAATAATGAAGAAATAAATTCATAAACCGGTGTGGGGTGAACGCGAATACTGTTGGAAACGATACCGTCAACCCCGTATTGCCTCACAATTTCAGGAAATTCGCGAAAAGCGATTGAGGGAGGATATGTTCCGTTTGAATATTCCGCGCCCCATGGAAGTGAAGTGGGGAATCCATAATCGCCATCACCTGAAAGATGACACCCGATGCGGGCAATTCCATAACCTATCATAAGTGCCGGAGCCGCAGCATCACAAATAGTTGCAAACGGGATTTTTTTCTTTTTCACATAAATCCAGATTGCAAAAGTTGCAAGGAAAAATCCTCCGTACCATGTAAGACCACCGGGTGAAAATGCTTCACCTATTGGGTTTTGTATGAAATGGTTCCAGTCTTCGATGAGGAATAATATTTTTGATCCTGCTACGCCGAAAATAACAGCAAGTAGAGTTATTGTACTGCCGAGATTTGGGTCGTAGCCTAATCGCTTTAATTCCTTTGTCAGCAGGTAACTGGCAACAATAAAGCCGATTGCCATCATTAATCCGAAGCTATGGACTGTGAACGGACCGATCTTAAAAAGTTCAGGATACATTTTGAATGTTATTGTAAATTGAAGTAATGTCTAAAAATAATTATGGCAGATATAATGTATGCTGCCGGATTTGCTCAGTAAGCAGGTAACCTATTACCATGAATCGGATTCGGTTACTATTTCAATGAATTTTTTTTTCGGACTTTTTATAATTTTAATTTTTTTCTCTGAAACGTCGATTGAAAATATATTTTCTTCTTTTCCGTGCTTGGAGATAAACACTTTGTACTCACCATGAAGATTATCGAACTCAATTTTTTTAATCGCCGGTCCCGTGTCAGGTATCGACACCTGCGGGGCTTTCAATCCACGTATTGTGAGACGAATAGTTCTCTCTTCCACAACCGAGTCGAGACTGATTTCATAATGGAAATTGCAGAACTCATTTACGGTTCTCATTGCAAAAAGTGTAACAGTTTTTCGTTCGCGTTCTTTCAATAAGGGCGTAACGAGTAAACGGTACTCGATCGGAAAAACCGGTTTAATCCGTTTACCTTGTTTCATTTTGGAAATGATTCAAGATTTCTGATGAAGGAACATCCATTTGCACGCCGGTTTGCATATTTTTAATTGTAAAACTTTGTTTCTCAATCTCTGTTGCACCTGCAACAATCACGAATCGAGCTTTTTGCCTATCTGCTTCACGCATCTGAGCTTTTAAACTCCGATTGAGAAAATCAATTTCAGAAGGAATTCCCACATTGCGTAATTTCATTGCTGTTTCAATAGCCCAGATTTTACCCAGATCATCTGCCGCGGCAATAAAAACATCGGGCGAAATATCATTACCGCTAAAAACATTTCCTTTTTCCAGCGTCATTAACAACCTTTCAATTCCGGCTGCAAAACCGACCGATGGTGTAATTTTTCCGCCGATCTGTTCTACTAATAAATCATACCTGCCGCCACCTGCAAGTGCATCCTGCGAGCCGAGATCCGAACTTACGATTTCGTATGCGGTTTTTGTGTAATAATCGAGACCGCGTACAATTCTCCCGTCGATTGAGTAAGGGACATTGAGTTTGTTGAGAATCTGTTGAACTTCAGAAAAGTGATTGGCACATTCTTCGCAGAGATGATCCTTAACAAGCGGGGCATTCTTTGTAAGTTCTCTGTCGGTTTCATTTTTAGAATCCAAAATCCGTAAAGGATTTTGTTCTAAACGCTTTTGACTTTCCTCCGAAAGTTTTTGTGCAAATCCCATTAAATGGTTTTTCAAAATTTCTTTATATTGAGGCCGACATTTTTCACAGCCCACCGAATTTATGCTTGTCTTAAAATTTCTGATCTCGAATGATTTGTATATCTGATTTGATAAAGATATAATTTCTGCATCACTTGTCGGATTAGATGATCCTATAGATTCAGCACCGAACTGATGAAATTGGCGAAGCCGTCCGGCTTGCGGTCTTTCCTGTCGAAACATCGGAGATATATAATACACTTTTGTTAAGGGTTGTTGTTCACCTAAATTATTTTGAAGATAAGCCCGCATAACTGCCGCAGTCATTTCCGGTTTTAATGTCAGCGATGTTCCGCTGCGATCCGGAAATGTGTACATTTCTTTGCCCACAATGTCTGTGAGTTCTCCAATTCCTCTTGAGAATAAAGCTGTCTCTTCAAAAACAGGAGTTCTGATTTCGCGGTAATTAAATGTGTGCATAATGGAGCGAATTTTTTGCTCCACAAAATGCCACTTGAAAATATCTTCAGGAAGTATATCCTTTGTGCCTTTAACTGACTTGAATTTCAAATGTTACTCCAAATAAACCGATACGGATGGAACCGCCGGGAAAGGAAGATGCGGAATCTATCGGAAAAATTACATCTCCGAATAATTAGCTTCCTCTTGTTTAAACGTCGCAATAATTTCTTGCGAGCTTTTAGTTTCTAAAAGTTTGTTGCGGAACTCTTCTTTATTCATCAAGCGTGATATTCTGCTTAAAAGCTTAATGTGCGGACCAACTAAATTGTCTTTGCCAACCAGCATGAAAACCAAACGAACAGGTTTTTCGTCGAGCGATTGATATGGGATTGGCTCAGCCGTAATTCCAAATGCGGCAACGATATCGGCTACTGCATCTGTCTTGCCGTGGGGGATTGCGAAACCATTTCCAACGCCGGTTGACATTATTTTTTCTCTATCGAATATAGCTGTTCGAACTTTTTCTTTGTCAAGAACCTTCGGAGATTGCCCTACAATTTCAACTAAACCATTAATAATGTCTTCTTTTGTGCTTCCCTGCAGGTTGTTAATTACCAGTTTTTCCTCGAGGATATCGCTAATTTTCATGCTTTGGTTCTACTCCGTAGATAGGCAGTTTTAATGAGTCTAAATAGCAGCAAATCTCTTCGCCTGTATGATTATCGTAAGAAAAGGTTTATTAATTCAGTATTAATGTACGGAAAATATATTTTTTTAGCAACAAGTTCAATTTTTTCAATCAACTCAAAAAAATAATACTTATAATGTCTCGTGACTATTTATCGATTTTTATTCATCAAACTTGCTGCGAAACCGGCTCCAAATCCATTGTCAATGTTCACAACTGTAATACCGCTTGCACATGAATTCAGCATTGCCAGAAGAGCGGCGACCCCTTTAAAGCTTGCACCGTAACCTATAGATGTCGGCACTGCAATAACCGGTACATCGACAAGCCCGCCAACAACGCTTGGTAAAGCGCCTTCCATGCCTGCAACAACTACAATTACAGATGCGTTCAAAAGTTTATCCGTGTGAGATAACAATCGATGAATTCCGGCAACACCAACATCGTATAATTTTTCTACTTTATTACCGAACATAGATGCAGTGAGAGCGGCTTCTTCCGCTACCGGTATATCCGATGTTCCGGCGCTGATAATTAAAACATTTGTTTTACCATTATTGCGTTTAGGTTCATTTGCTGTAATGACTCTGGCGAACTGGTGGTAATGTGCGGACTTAATTTTTTTCTTTACCATCTTGAAGTGATCTACATTTGCGCGTGTTGCAAGCAAAGGTTGTTTTCGACTAAATATCCGTGAAGCAATATCAGCAACCTGCTCTGGTGTTTTTCCCTCGCATAAAATAACTTCCGGAAAGCCCTGTCTGAGTTGTCGGTGATGATCAACCATCGCATATCCAAGCGATTCAAACCGCAATGATGTTAACATGTCTATCAATTGCTTCTCGGTTAAATCACCGCATTTGAATTTTTGAATTACTTCCTTAAGTTCTTCTTTAGTCATTGTACAGATGGAACTATATTGTTTGAAATGTCTGTCGGAAAATATACTTCTTTTTAGCAGCAGATGCAAACCCAAACTTTGTAAGTTCCCTGCTTTTTTATTATTTTTAAGCAACGTAATTGATATTTAATAGCAAATCCTTTGACTTACATAACTTCCTTAATTATAGGTTTCCTCGTTGGGTCGCTTCCTACAGCTTATATTGCTGTTAAACGTGAATCTAAATTGGATATCAGGCAGGAAGGAAGCGGGAATGTTGGCGCCAGAAATGCATATGAGGTAACCGGCTCTAAATGGATTGGCGTTGTTGTCTTAATTGTGGATTTGATCAAAGGAATTGCAGCAACATTGATTGGAGCCTTCGTTATTGGAGAAGGACCGGTTACAGGTGCAACCGCAGGCATCGGCTCAATTTTAGGTCATAATTATTCACCCTGGTTGAAGTTCAAGGGCGGGAGAGGACTCGCAACTACAGCAGGTATGATGCTTTTGCTTTGCTGGAGTTTTGTTGCAAACTGGTTGATCGCATACTTTATTCTTAATTATTTTATTAAGAATGTTCATGTCTCAACGGTATTGAGCACAATGATTTGTCTTCTGATACTTTGGGTAATGCCTGAATTTTTAATGAGCTCTATTTTAATACCCGGTCTTGCTAAAACTAATATGATTTATATAGGATCCATTATAACCGTATTAATAATTTTGAAACATGTAAATCCATTAAAAGAATATTTTTTGAAAGTGAGTCAATAATAATAATGAATGTTGATCAATTATCGATTCAGGAACTCCCTGAAATTGCCCGTCAGTTGCGGCGCGATGTAATAAAAATGTTAATGATATCTAATTCGGGACATTCAGGAGGTCCCCTCGGCGCGGCAGATATTTTTTCAGCACTCTATTTTAACATTCTCAAAATAGATGCGAAAAATCCTACATGGAAAGAAAGAGATTTTTTCTTTCTATCTGCCGGACATTATTGTCCGATCTGGTATGCTTCCCTCGCACGGAAAGGATATATACCGCTTACTGAATTATCAACTCTCAGAAAAATTAACAGCCGCCTACAAGGTCATCCCGCTCCGGGACATACACACGGCATCCCGGGTGTTGAACTTGCTTCAGGCTCTTTGGGGCAAGGATTATCGGTTGCGGTTGGTTGTGCCCTTGGATTAAGACTTGATAAAAGTGAGCGGAGAGTTTATGTGTTCCTCGGTGATGGAGAACTTAATGAAGGACAGGTTTGGGAATCGGCGATGACAGCCGGTCATCATAAAGTTGATAACCTCATCGCGATTGTTGATAGAAATAATTGTCAGATAGATGGCAAAACGGATGATGTGAAAGGACTTAATCCCCTCGCAGATAAATGGAAGGCATTTAATTGGAATGTTGTTGAATGCGACGGGAATGATATTGAAAAATTTAGAGCAACTTTGAAACAAGTTCAGTCGTTTAAAGGTAAACCAAGTGTAGTCATCGCAAATACGAAAATGGGGAAGGGAGTCTCATTTATGGAAGATGATTATAAATGGCATGGTGTTCCACCGAATGATGAGCAAGGCAAAAAAGCTCTAAGCGAATTGCCAAAGACTAAGTTTAATGATTTTATAGAATTTGATTGGGAAAAATAATTTGTTGGATTGATGCGATAATGGATTAATGGAGTAATGTATAAGGTGGAATGGTGGATCGATTAAATAGTGCTTGTAAGTTTTCGCACTATCGCAAATAAGATGGTAACAAATATTTTTTAATTTTAAATTTTTAATTTAATATCTATGAATAAATATAAAATAACAGATAACAAAGCAACTCGGCTCGGTTTCGGTGAGGCGTTGGTCGAATTGGGAAATGAAAATCCAAACGTGGTCGCGTTGGGTGCAGATGTTACCGGCTCAGTGAAAACTGATCTGTTTAAAAAAGCTTTCCCTGATCGTTTCTTCAATATCGGAATTTCAGAGCAGGATATGATCGGTGTTGCAGCCGGACTTGCTATTGCTGGGAAGATACCATTTGTTTCAGCATACGGCGAGTTCGCTTCAGGCAGACCTTTTGACCAGATACGACAATCGCTTGCATATAGCGAGTTGCCGGTAAAAATTTGTGCGTCGCATTGTGGTATTACAGTCGGTCCCGATGGAGCCACACACCAATCATTAGAAGATATGGCTATCATGCGTGCGCTTCCCCATATGGTTGTTGCATCTCCTTGCGATTATAATCAAACAAAAAAAATGATTAAGGCATCTTTAAATCTGAAGCAGCCGTTATACATGCGGTACTTCAGAGATAACTCACCTGTGTTTACAAATTCCGAGGACGCTTTTCAATTCGGCAAAGCCGATACTCTGATTGATGGAAAAGATATAACAATCATCGCCTGCGGATTACAGGTTTGGGAAGCGATACTTGCAGAAGAAATTTTATCTAACGAGGGCATCAGTGTTCGTGTAATAAATATGCACACTATTAAACCAATCGATGTTGAGGCAATCGTAAAATCCGCGAAAGAAACCGGTGCAATTGTTACTGCCGAAGATCATCAAAAGCATGGCGGTCTTGGCGGGGCAGTAGCAGAAATTCTTGCTCAATATTATCCGGTGCCACAGGAATTTGTTGCGATCAACGATACTTTCGGTGAATCGGGTGTCGGTACTGAATTGATGAAAAAATATGGAATTGACAAAGATGCAATAGTGAAAGCTGTTAGGAAAGTAATAAGCAGAAAAAAATAAATTTGAAGGTAATAGATATGAAAAAAATTATTATCGTTCTACTTGTTTTGTTGTTGCCGTTATTCGTAGGATTCGGACTTGGTTACGGCGTTGGGCACAGTTCAGCCGGTAAATCGAATGGCGATGAAGATATATTTAACGCGAATGTCAGCACTGCCGGTTATCAACAATCTGAAAATGGCAACCAGTCCGGTGATCAAATATCAGATCATAGACAAAATGCAATAACCAGATCAGTTGCCGTTGCAAGCCCTGCTGTTGTTGGAATTAACGTTACTGAAGTTCGTGAATACACATATCAAAATCCGTGGTCGCGTATGTTTGGTGATGATCCGTTTTTCCGGCAGTATTTCGGAGATCGAACTTATAAACAAGAAGTTAAAGGACTTGGATCCGGATTTCTTATTTCTCCAGATGGATATATCTTAACAAACGATCACGTGGCGGGCAACGCTTCTAAAATCACTGTCACGATGACCAATAAAGAGAAATATGAAGCCCATCTTGTTGGAACAGATTTAGTGTCGGATATTTCATTATTAAAGATTGACGGGAAAGATTTTCCTTATATCAAACTCGGTAATTCCGATGATGTCATTATCGGTGAGTGGGTTATCGCGATGGGTAATCCGTTCGGTCTTTTTGAGATCGCGGATAAACCGACTGTAACAGTAGGAGTTGTTAGCCAGACGGGAATGAATCTCAATGCTGAAGGCGGACGTATTTATCGCGGCATGATTCAAACCGATGCGGCAATCAATCAAGGAAACAGTGGGGGACCGCTTTTAAATTCTGACGGAGAAGTGATCGGTGTTAATGCGGTGATTTATACGCCGAATCAAGGAAATATCGGCTTGGGATTTGCCATCCCGATTAATCGTGTAAAAAGTATAGTTGCCGAGCTGAAGCGCAGCGGAAAAGTTCAACGCAACTTCTGGACGGGATTGGAGATTCAAACAGTTGACGCACGCGTTGCTCGTTATTTTGATTTAGCGAAAGCAGAAGGTGTGATTGTTACCGACGTTAAACGGAGAAGTCCTGCTGAAGATGGCGGTTTTAAACCGGGTGATATTATAGTTGAAGTGAACAATGAAAAAATAATGAAGGACGACGATATAATCGGTATCGTACAAAATTCAAAAGAAGGTGATGTGTTGAAGATTAAGGTTATTCGCGATAAAAAATCGATGAGTCTGAATCTAAAGTTAGAAAAGAGTCCGTCATGATATCCCGTTATACTCGTCCGTCGATGGGAAAAATCTGGACGGATGAAAATAAATTTCAAACCTGGCTTGATATTGAGATTCTTGCATGTGAAGCGCAGGCGGAGCTTGGTGTAATTCCAAAAGATGCGGTTAGAGTAATCCGTGAAAAGGCAAAATTTGATTCGAAACGGATCGATGAAATTGAATCTGAAATTAAACACGATGTGATTGCGTTCCTGACAAATGTAGGTGAATACGTCGGAGCTGAATCACGTTTCATCCATCTCGGTATGACATCGTCCGATATTCTCGATACCGGACTTGCAATCCAGATGAAACAATCGGCAGATTTATTACTGAAAGAGTTAAACCGACTTAAGGATGTTCTTGAAAAACGGGCAAATGAAAACAAATATACAATTATGGTAGGGCGAACGCATGGCATTCATGCCGAACCGACTACTTTTGGATTAAAACTTGCACTCTGGTATGATGAAACTAAACGCAACATCAAGAGATTAGAGAATGCAAAAGAGAATATTTCCTACGGACAGATATCAGGTGCTGTCGGTACTTACGAACACCTCGATCCGTTTGTAGAAAATTATGTTTGTGAAAAATTGGGACTGAAGCCGGCACCGATCTCAACGCAAATATTACAACGCGATCTTCATGCTGAATTTATGTCAACTATTGCCATCATAGGAAGTTCGCTTGAAAAATTTGCAACAGAGATTCGTCATCTTCAGAAGACTGAAGTGCTTGAAGTGGAGGAATATTTTTCAAAAGGGCAGAAGGGTTCTTCGGCAATGCCGCACAAACGCAATCCAATTACATGTGAGCGGGTTGCAGGACTTGCGCGGGTTCTTCGCTGTAACGCGCAGGCTGCCATGGAAAATATTTCACTCTGGCACGAACGCGATATCACTCATTCTTCCGTTGAGAGAATAATTATCCCGGATAGCTGCACCCTTCTCGATTACATGCTCGGACTTTTCACCGATATTATAGAGAAACTGATTGTCTATCCCGAAAACATGAAGAAGAATTTGGAGATTACACGCGGACTTATCTTTTCACAGTCGGTTCTGTTAGCTTTGACCAAAAAAGGGATGAAAAGGGAAGATGCTTATGCAGCAGTGCAAAAATATGCGATGGAAGTGTGGCAAAATAAAAAGAGTTTTAAAGATGTTTTGAAATCCGATAATACTATTACGAAATATTTAAATAATATTGAGCTTGATGAACTGTTTGATATGAAGAGAAGTATTCGTAATGTTGATTATATATTTAAAAAAGTTGAACTGTAATTTTTTAGGAGAATTTTATGGAACACACATTTACACTTGAATACTGGAAAGACAAAACTTGGTATGTTGGGCGATTAAAAGAGATACCCGGAGTGTTTAGCCAGGGGAAAACACTGACTGAATTAAAAGAAAATGTGCGTGATGTCTATAAAATGATGATGGAAGAAACAGCAATGCCATTTCCACGTCGTTCAGTCAAAAAAACTGAAATTGGGATTGCGGTTTGAAGCGGAAAGAATTTATCAAAGAAGTAATGCAACTTGGTTGTTATCTCAAACGTTCAGGTGGAAGGCACGACATTTATCATAATCCCACTAATGGGAGGATCGCTCCTATTCCTCGCCACACAGAAATTGCCGATACACTTTGTAAGTTGATTCGGAAACAACTTGGTATAGAAAAAGAAAAATAATAAAAAATTGTTAGAGACATTTTTAGATGGAGAACAGCATGAAAAAATATCAAAATTATATTAACGGCAAATGGGTTGATGCCAAATCCGGAAAAACATTCGAGAACCGAAATCCTGCTAATTGGGATGAGGTAGTCGGCATATTCCCGAAATCAAGCAAAGAAGAAGTCGACGAAGCTGTAAAGGCGGCGCGAACCGCATTTGAAAAATGGCGGCTTGTACCAGCACCCAAACGCGGCGATATTCTTAAAACTGTAGGCGATATCATGGTCAGACGGAAAGAAGAAGTCGCGATGCTGATGACACGTGAGATGGGTAAAGTTTTAATGGAGACACGCGGCGATGTGCAAGAGGGAATCGACACGGCATATTATGCTGCATCTGAAGGTAGAAGATTATTCGGACATACAGTTCCGTCGGAACTTTCTAATAAATTCAACATGTCAATCCGTGTACCGATTGGTGTTGCAGGTATTGTTACGCCGTGGAATTTCCCGATGGCAATTCCAACATGGAAGATTTTTCCGGCGCTACTTTGCGGCAACACGGTTGTATTCAAGCCGGCATCAGATACTCCTGCAACTGCAACCGTTCTTGTTGAGATTCTGCTGGAAGCTGGAGTACCGGAAGGTGTTGTAAATATCGTGCATGGCGGCGGAAGCGAAGTAGGAATGGCGATTGTCGATCATCCCGATGTCGATCTTGTAAGCTTCACCGGTTCTACTGCAGTTGGGAAGAAAATTTCCGAGCTTGCAAGTAAAAATTTAAAACGTGTTTCTCTGGAACTCGGTGGAAAAAATGCGCAGATAGTTATGGATGATGCTGATCTTAATCTTGCGCTTGAAGGTGTGCTGTGGGGCGCATTTGGTACTACCGGTCAACGCTGCACCGCAACAAGTCGATTGATTCTGCATGAGAAGATACACGATCAATTTGTTTCGATGCTTGTTGAGCGCACAAAGAAACTGCGTCTTGGTGACGGACTTCTCCCACCAACCGATGTTGGTCCTTGTGTGAACGAAGGACAACGAAATACGGATCACAGCTATGTTGAGATCGGATTAAAGGAAGGTGCAAAGCTTGTTTGCGGTGGTAATATTGCGACCGGAGCCGGACTTGATAAAGGTTGGTTTTACCAGCCGACGATCTTCACCGGTGTAACGCCAAACATGCGTATCGCGAAGGAAGAAATCTTCGGTCCCGTTCTTTCCGTTATCAAAATAAAGTCTCTTGATGAGGCAATCAATGTTTTGAATGATACTATCTATGGATTGTCATCTTCAATATATACGAAGAATATCAACGATGCATTCAGAGCGATCCGTGATATTAAGGCGGGCATTACATATATCAATGGTCCTACAATTGGAGCAGAAGCGCATATGCCTTTCGGCGGAGTGAAGCAAACAGGCAACGGTCACCGCGAAGGCGGCTGGACAGTGTTTGAATTCTTCAGTGAGTGGAAAGCAGTTTATGTTGATTACAGCGGTAAACTTCAGAAGGCGCAGATTGATACATAAGATCTGGTGAGTGGTGAGGAGTTAGTATAGATTAAATTGGCAGTGAGCTATTTATTCACTGCCTTTTATATTTTATATTGATTATTCCTTTTGGTGAAATAGAGATATTTTCTTATATTTCACCATGAAATTCTTCCGACAAATAGAAAAAGTTTGGTTTAAAGTTCAGAATCCGCATATTTTCGGAAGACCCTACATTATTTCCTTCTACGAACACCAGGAATTCTTCTAAGTCGAGTTTTATTTTTCCCGTTTAAATCGTGAAGCGATTCTAAGTGATCGTTTTATGAAACTTATAACTCATAACCAATAATTTTAACTCTGACAAGGTGTTTTATGAAATTAAATATTCAACCTAAGGACGTAGAGTCCACTATCGGCAAGCATATGCTGGTCGATGTTCTTGATTTTATTATCGATTTGAAAAAGAGCGAAGGTGTTTATATCTGGGATTCCAGATCGAACCGCCGATTGCTCGATTTCTTTACATTCGTCGCTTCAATGCCTGTCGGTCTGAATCATCCGAAAATGATGACTCCCGAATTCAAAGAAAAGATTGCGTATGTTTCAATCAACAAACCAACTAACTCCGATGTCTATTGCGTTGAGATGGCTGAGTTTGTAGAAACATTTTCACGCGTAGCAATGCCCGATTATCTGCCGTATGTTTTTTTCGTTGAGGGCGGTGCTCTTGGTGTAGAGAATGCACTTAAAGCAGCATTCGACTGGAAGATGCGGAAGAATCTTGCAAAAGGAATTTACAAAGGATTGCAAGATGAATCGAAGATGAAGGTGATTCACTTCCGTCAGGCGTTCCATGGTAGAACGGGCTACACAATGTCATTAACAAACACCGATCCGACTAAGATCGATTATTATCCGAAATTCCAGTGGCCCCGGATAGATAATCCGGTTGCAAAATTTCCGTTGAATGATGAGAATCTAAAAGCCGTTCAACAGGCAGAGCAAAATTCTATCAAACAGATCAAAGACGCAATCAGCCAATATAAAAATGATATCGCTTCTATTATACTTGAACCTATACAGGGTGAGGGTGGAGATAATCATTTCAGGAAAGAATTCTTTGAAGCGCTTCGACAGATTGCAGACGAAAATGAAATTATGCTGATACTTGACGAGGTGCAAACCGGAATCGGGCTATCTGGTAAAATGTGGGCGCATCAGCATTTTATAAAGCCGGATATGATTTCTTTCGGTAAGAAAACACAGGTGTGCGGATTCATGTCGAGCAAACGTATTGATGAAGTGAAAGATAACGTTTTCAAAGTTCCAAGCAGGTTGAATTCTACGTGGGGCGGCAGTTTAACCGATATGGTTCGTTCACAGAAATATTTAGAGATTATTGAAGAGGACAAGTTAGTTGATAATGCCCGCGTTGTTGGTGAGCATTTGATTAACCGATTAAATGAATTACAAACTGAATTTCCGAAACTGGTGGGGAATGTGCGTGGTAAGGGACTTTTCTCTGCGTTCGATCTTCCGACCACAGCACAACGGAATGAGTTGAGGAAGAAAGCATCAGATAAAGGTTTGGTGATTCTTGGAAGCGGAGCGTTAGCGATGCGGTTCCGTCCGCCGCTCACAATCAACAAGAACCAAATTGATGAAGGAGTGAATATCCTCAAAGAATCATTGAAGGAAATGAAATAATCTTATTTAATTGCTCTGGTTGGTTGAGTGGATTAGACTATAACCGGAGCGTAAAAAAAGCCCCGGCTCTCTTTGAGGGCTGGGGCTTGCTATTTAATTGCATAATCTAAAATCGTAGAAGCAAGATGCCAATTATTTTGGTTCAATCAGAGGGGTTGGCTAAAAAGTAAATCTCCGACATCTACCTTAGTAAATCATTGTAAGATGTCGGAGGTTTTACTATTTTTTCTTTAACACAGAATGAATTGTCTCTAAAAGTTTTTCCGCATTGTATGGTTTTACGAGGAAGGCATCAACAGCAAGCCCCTTATCTACAATAATATCATCCTTACTTGCCAGACCGCTTGAAGCAATAATCTTTAATGCCGGATTCATTTTGCGCAGTACCTGAATGGTCTTTTGTCCATCCATTATAGGCATAATCATATCGGTTAACACCAAAGCAATTTCATCTTTTTTAGATGCAAACTGTGCAATTGCTTCAGTTCCATCAGATGCTGTGAGTGTCCGATATCCATAAGCCTCAAGTGTGTTTTTTGTTATTTGCTGGATCGAGAATTCATCATCAACTATCAATATCAGTTCTCCTTTGCCCATGAATCTATTAAGGGATTTTTTCAATTCCTCTTTAACATCGCCTATTTCCTTAGCTGCCGGCAAATAGATTCTGAACGTCGTACCTTTGCCAACTTCACTATACACGTTGATGAATCCACTATGACTTTTAACAATGGCATGGACGGTGGAAAGTCCAAGTCCTGTCCCTTTACCAACTTCCTTGGTGGTAAAAAATGGCTCAAAGATACGATCCACAATAGCTGGAGGCATGCCGCATCCGCTATCCTCAACACTCATCAGTACGTACTGCCCTGGTATTGCCTCGCGGTTCATTTGTGTGTAATGTTCATCAATGACTTTATTTTCCGCCCTAATATAGATAGTTCCACCGGTCGGCATTGCATCGCGCGCGTTTACACAAAGGTTCAATAATAACTGATGCAGGTTTGTTGGATCACCTACAATTGTCCAGATATTTTTCGGCATATCCTCTTTAATTATTATAGATTTCGGGAATGTTTCCCTGATGATGTTGGTTATTTCGTTGATGATATGACGGAACTGGATGAGCACGTGCTCACCCTGAACACCTCTTGCAAAGCCGAGGATTTGTTTTACAATAGCGCTTCCACGTAGTGCGCTGGTTTCCAATGTTTCAAGCATTCTTTGATTTTTCTTATCAGGCATTGATCTCTTAAGAACATCTATGGAGAGCAATATGGGAGCAAGCACGTTGTTAAGATCGTGTGCAACACCGCCTGCGAGAGTGCCGATACTTTCAATTCGCTGTGATCGTAATAGCTGCGCTTCGAGAGATTTCTTTTCTGTAATATCTTCCTTCACAGCGAGATAATGAGTAGCCTTACCGGATGTATCCGTGATTGGAGAAATCGAAGCTGATTCCCAGTAAAGCTCTCCGCTCTTTTTCTTATTATGAAATTCACCCCGCCATTCTTTGCCTGATTTGATAATCTCCCACATCTCTTTATATTCTCCTGGTGGTTTTTCACCCGATTTCAGTATGTGCGGGTTTTGACCGAGCGCCTCAGCTAAGGTGTATCCTGTAAGCTGTGTAAACTTTGGGTTAACGTATTCTATCTTTCCTTCTAAATCGGTTATGACTATAGAAGCGGGGCTTTGTTCCATCGCACGAGAAAGCATCCGAATGTTTTCTTCCGCTAGTTTGAGTGCTGTAATATCACTGCTGTTGCCAACTAACCCAACAATGTTTCCCTGACTGTTGCGCAGAGGAACTTTATTGATTAACATCCAACCAGTTCCATGGGCCGCTGAAATTGATCGTTCTTCCTTACCAATCATCGGATTACCTGTTTGTAAAACTTGTTGGTCGCTTACAGCATATCTATCGGCATATTCTTTAGGTCTGAAATTATAGTCGGTTTTGCCGATAGTATCTTCCTGTGATTTTACACCTAATGCTTCCATGTGCGCTGAATTATTCAAAATAAATTTTCCATGCGTATCTTTAACATAAATACGATCAGGTAAGGCATCAATTATAGTGCGCAGTAAAATTCGTTCCTTATCTAATGCTTCCTCGGTCAATAGGCGGGCGGTCACATCGCGCAATATACCTTCATGGAATATGACATTTCCTTTTTCGTCGTGAACATACGTACCGTGATCTTCGACCCAAATTTCGGAACCATCCTTATGGCGCATCCGGAATATTTCCGTGCGCTCTTGACCTGTGTCCATGAATAAACTGTCTCTCTCAGATGGAGCAAAATAAAGATCTTTTTTAATGTCAACCTTCAGCATATCTTCTTTGCTTTTGAAGCCGAACATCTTGACCATTGCCGGATTAACATCAACAAACTTTCCTTCGTGCGTACTGCGATAAACGCCGTCCATCATTCTATCAAATAACGAGTGGTACCGCTCTTCGCTTTCACGTAATATGTTCTCAGCACGCTTACGCTCCGTGATGTCCTGTACCGCACCAAAAATTCCGACCAATTTTTCTTGCTTAGTATCCCATACAGGATGGGCATAAATGCGTACCCATACTGTGTCTCCGTTCTTTGTGATTGTCCGAAGCTCGGTAATGACAGGCTGGTTTTTGCTGAGCTTCTCCATGTCGAGATCATCTTTAACCAGATCATCGGGATGCAGTGCCGCACGCCATCCGCCTCTGGCAACATATTCTTCGAATCCGTATCCCGTGATGCGTTCAAATGCTCCTGCAACCCAGTCCAGAACAAGTTCACCTTTAGCTCCGAGCTTGGTTGAAAAAGTGTAATCTGAAGCGACTGCTGAAATTAGACGATATCGCTCTTCGCTTTTCCGAAGCGCTTCCTCTGTCTGTTTACGCTCAGTAATATCAGTGAGTATTCCAACTGAACCAATAACCGAACCCTGATGGTTATAAACAGGCGCGCCTCCTATATTTAACCATATAATCTCACCGGATTTCTTTATAGCCCGAACCTCGTAATTATCGGATTTACCTTTTGTACGGAATTTGTTTTTTTGTATTACTTTTTTCTTATCATCTTCATGAATAAAAACTTCATACCCAACTTTTCCCACAAGTTCTTCGCGTTTATAGCCGAGTGTTTTGCACAGGCTATCATTTACGAACAGGATGATATCATTATTATCAACCTGCATAACGCCGTCTCTCATCGTTTCTACAAGTGTACGGTATTGCTCCTCGCTTTCCTTCAACTTTGACTCTGCCGCCTTGCGCTCGGTGATGTCTGCATTAAAGCCATACCAGGTAATACTACCGTCGGGCAATTTTTCGGGGTTTGATTTAGAATAAATCCATTGGATTGCTTTGCCGGGAATTTGCACTCTGAATTCACAGGTAAAGAAAGTTAAATGCTTTGCAGAGTATTCAATGTCGCTTATTACCCTGGCTGAATCTTCTGGGAAAATCACCCTGCTAATCGGAGCAAAGTCATCGAGTACATCTTCCGGTGAACATCCAAAAATGTTCTTGATACCTTCTGAGGCTATCGGAACGCAATATGTTCCGTCAGGTCGTCTTGTAAACTGAAAAATCAGGTCGGACACATTTGCAGAAAGCTTTCTAAACTGTATATCTTTTTCGCGAATCTTCTCTTCCGCCTGCTTGCGCTCGGTAATGTCTTGAATAGTTCCGATAATGAAGGTGAGATTCCCCTGGTTATCATATTTACCTTGGAAAGTCGACTGGTAATAACCGATACTTTTGTCAGGGCGAAGGAACCGCTGTTCGTAAAAGCCCATTTCATGATTTTCCATAGCTCGCCGAATTAATTCCTCGTCGCGCTCATGATCACCGGGCCACGGCGATAATGCAAGGATTGAATCGATGTGGGGAGTGAAATTGCTCGGGTCAAGACGAAAAATCTTGTACACTTCCTCTGACCATTCAACGTCTCCTGTTTTAACATTCCAGCTCCAATAACCTAAGTGAGCCATTTCTTGAGCTTCTCTTATTTTTCTTTCGCTCTCATGCAGTGCTTCCTCCGCCTGCTTGCGCTCGGTGATATCGGTAAAGTTCTCGATAAGGAATTTTTTGCCTCCGATGGTTATTTGTGCTACACTTTTGAGGATAGGAATTTTTTTACCTTTTTTAGTTATCAATACACGTTCGGAATTGTCGATTGATTGCCCAATATCTGTAACTGGACATTTCCCCTTTTCAGCAGAGCATATATATTCATGGCAAACGCTTCCGACTATTTTTTGTTTCGATTCTCCGATCAGTTTTATGGCAACGGCATTTACATCTACAATAGTGTGTGTTTCCGGGTCAATAATTAATATACCCGTTGAAATAGCTTCGAGAATAGTACGCGTTTTGGCTTCGTCATCCCGAAGCACTGCTTCCGAGCGTTTACGATCGGTAATATCTCTTATAATCATACTCGATCGTTCTTGCTTATCTTTGTCCTTAAAAATAGCGGTGGTAATTTCTGCAGGAAATTTTGAACCGTCTTTTCGCATCAGAATAAGTTCTCCACTGAACTTACCGGTGCGGGCACGTTCTTCTAGACCGATCTCTAATCGTGGGTCGGATTTATCTACAACGCAATCTCGTCCAAGTGCACAAAGCTCTTCTTCTGTGCGTTGGAACATTTTACATGCAGCCGGATTGGCTGAAAATATTTCGCCGGTAGGGGATGTAAGCAACACACCATCCATGCTGGTGTTGAAAAGAAGACGGTAGCGTTCTTCACTCTTACATAGTGCTTCTTCTGCTTGTCGTCGGGATTCTTTTTCCTTCACTTCATCAAGCGCTCGTTTAATTGCAGTAGGAAGTTTTACTAATCGATCTTTTAAAACATAATCAACAGCGCCCTGCCTTATGAGATCGATGGCAGTCTCCTCACCGATTGATCCGGAGACACAAATAAATGGAACATCAGGACATATCTGGAGTGTTATCCTCAATGCTCCGAATGCATCAAATGCCGGTAATCTAAAATCAGAAAGAATAATGTCGTACTTATTGTTTCGGAGAAATGAAACAAATTTTTTCTCGGTAGCTGCCCAATCTATTGTTAGTTCGATTCCTGCGTCTCTTAGTAATTCCGCAATAATCTCCATATCTCGAGACGAGTCTTCAAGACATAAAATTTTTATTGATATCTTATCATTAGATTTCTTTTTCATAAATTACACCCTCTCTGGCGGTAGTTCGTTAATAACTGCCCAAAAAACACCAACCTGTTTCACAGCTTCAATAAAATTTTCAAAATCTACCGGCTTTACCACATACGCATTGGCTCCGAGGTCGTAGCACTTTTTTAGATCAGGACCCTCGCGAGAGGAAGTGAGCATAACAACCGGAATCTTTTTCAGTTTGCCATCACCCCGAATAGCTTGAAGCACTTCAATGCCATCCATGCGCGGCATTTTAATATCCAAAAGTATTACTGCCGGTTGCTCCGGATTTCGTAATTTGTATTTACCTTCGCAACGCAGATATTCCATTGCCTCTACGCCGTCTTTAGCTACTGTAACTCTGTTGGCAAGGTTGTGTTCAGCCAGTGCCTCAAGAGTCAATTCGACATCTTTCGGATTATCTTCAACGAGCAATATAGTCCTTAAATCAATCATGTCTAATTCTCCTTATGTTTTTGGCAATGAAAAATAAAATGTAGCTCCTTTATCTAATTCTGCTTCAGCCCAGGTGCGTCCACCGTGCTTTAAAATGATTCGGCGGACGTTTGCAAGCCCGATGCCGGTTCCTTCAAATTCTTCTGTGGAATGGAGTCGCTGAAATACGCCAAACAATTTTTGAGCATACTGCATATCGAATCCCACACCATTATCGCGTACAAAGAAAATAAATTCCTTTTTCTCTTCATTAACTCCAATTTCTATCTTCGCTTTCTCTTTTGTTCGAGTGAACTTGACCGCATTGCTCAGCAAATTGAACCAAACCAAGCGTAGCAGAGCGTGGTCACCGAAGACTCGAGGCAAAACAGGGGTGACCCATTCGATATTGCGTACGGTGTTATCACGTTGTATTGAATCAAATGCTTCCTGAAACACTGTACTCATATCCAGATTGGTTTGCTGCATCTCCTGTCGACTGGTTCTGGAGAATTGCAGCAGGTCGTCTATGAGCGCACCCATCTGACGAACAGAATCTTCAATCGAGTTAAGATAATGCTGTCCCTTTTCTGAAAGATCTGGTTTGTGCTTCTTCACAAGTAAATCGACATATCCGCTGGCGTGCCGCAATGGTGCCCGTAAATCGTGGGAAACAGAATAGGAAAACGCTTCCAATTCTTTATTTGCCGCTTCTAATTGAGCGGTTCGCTCGACAACACGTTGCTCGAGTTCGGCATTCAACTTCTGAATTTCAATCTCTGCGAGTTTACGTTCGGTAATATCCGATATTAGCCCATCGTATCCAATGACTTTTCCGTTTGCATCATGTTTCAGGACATATGTGTTTCGAACCCAACGGATAGATCCATTTTTGTGGACTATGCGATGCTCAAGAGCCGGAATTTGTTTCCCTGCACATAGAGGATCGGCGTAATGCTCAACAATATTCCGATCGCCGGGGTGTACCATTTGAAGCCAGAGCTTTGGCATCGCTGAGTAGTCGGCAGGCGTGTAGCCGGTGACCTTTTCGCAACTGGGTGCGTGAACGGTTTTCACAGGATAACCATTTTGTATTTCAACAGAGTATGTATAATCGGTGATAGATTCGAGTAATTGTTTATAACGTTGTTCGCTTTGGTAGATTGTTTCTTCCGCCTGCTTACGGTCAGTGATGTCGCGAACAGTCGTGACTATCAAGGACCTTCCTCCAACCTCTGTCGTTTCTACTGAGAGCAGAGCGGTCAGGATTTCACCGGACTTTCGGCGACCTTCGATCTCCAGTTCCTGAACTTTGCCATCTTGTTTTAGAATTTGAATCATTCGACTACGATCTGCAGGGTTGGCATACAAATCCAAGTCAAGACTTGACCTTCCGATCGCTTCATCTCTTGAATAACCAAACATGCGTTCGAATCCTGTGTTGACTTCCAGCAACTTACCCGTATCGATATGCGAAAGTGTGATTGAATCAGGAGACGAATTGAAGGCTCTGGCGAACTTCTCTTCACTCTCCCGTAGCGCTTCCTCAACCATCTTGCGCTCGGTGATGTCACGAACGATTGCCATAAGGTAGTCTTTGCCGAAAGTACTGATGATATTCAGGCTGACCTCCGCATCAAACAGCGTTCCATCATAACGTCTGTGTTGCCATTCAAAGAACTGGGACTGACCTGTGAGTGCCGCATTGATCTTCTCCAGTGCTTTCTCCATGGAGTTTCGCCCATCAGGTTGCACATTCGGGGAGAACCGGTAAGGATGCTGTCCAATGATCTGTTCCTGGGTACAACCAAACATCTCTAGGGCTTTTGCGTTACTGTCTATAAAAATATTCTGATCCATCAAGAAAATAGCATCGTTAGCCGACTCGAAAAGAGTTCGATACTTGGATTCGCTTTCCCGAAGTGCTTCCTCAGCCTGCTTGCGCTCGGTGATATCGTGAACTGAGCCAACAAGATGAGTACAGCGTCCTTCACTATCAACAACGGGGGCAACACTTACATCGCCGATTAATCGTCCGGTTGGATAATCAGAAATCTCTTCCCATCGGATAGTTGAATTTTCTGCAATTGCTTGCCGATATTTTCCAAGGACTATCGAACGTGAGGGTTCGGGGATAACTTCATTAACCAATTTCCCAACTATCATTTCCTCAGTCAATCCCGTGACATTACAGAATGCTTTATTGACCGAACTAAAACGATAATTCCCGTCTGCCTCGACCGCCAAATGGAAAATCACATCGCCGACAGTATCATAGATAGAGGAAAGCCGGCGTTCGCTTCTCTGCAACGCTTCTTCTACTTTCTTGCGTTCGGTGATATCTGTTACGGTGCCGATATATCCCACTATTTGATTGTCTGAATTTCGTTCAGGGACAGCTTGTCCGATTACCCAGACTACTTTTCCATCTGGATGAACGAAACGATATTCTAATGTAGATGCCACATGGATTTGTGTCGCTTTTTTCCATTCGGCGATTATCTTTTCTCGATCTTCTTTATGTACGGCATTCAGCCAGCCTCTTCCCAATGCTTCAGTCCCTGATAATCCGGATATCATACTCCATCGAGGATTCACATACGTTGTATCACCGTTAATATCGGTACGAAATATTCCCACTGGAGAGACTTCCGAGAGCGTTTGAAATCGTTTTTCACTTTGCATCCGATCGCTGATATCCGTTTGAATGCCATTCCACATAATATCGCCATTCTCCAACAGTTCGGGAGTCGACTCGATGTGCAGCCATTTAATTTTACCTCCGACAACAGCTCTCCCTTCCCAAACGAACGGCTGTTTTGTTTGCATCACTTCGGAATTAAGACGAATGAAATCATTCAACTCGTCTGCATGAATTGCTCTGAAAGCAGATTGCGCATCTGCATATACTTTTTCAGCCGTAACACCGAGCATTTCACAAAACCGCGGACTTACATATTCAAACTTCATCTCTTTATTATTTGTTGTGCGAAAGCGATAAACCCCGACAGGGATTTCGGCAACAAGTTTTGAATACTGTTCTTGGGTGCCGCGCAAATCTTCTTCCGCTTTCTTTTGTTTGGCAAACGATTGATTGAGCAGTTTGAATTTTCGTAACAATAGCACGTAGAGTAACAAGGCGGTTATAAAAATGAATACCCACCCTTTGTATGTTTGCAATAATGTAAGAGTTTTGATATCGATTGTATAGAATTCAATAAGTCTATCGGAAAGCAATATCCATAAGCCGCCCACTATGGCGTAGATGATAACAGTCGAAATGGGAAAACGAAGAGAAGAATTTTTCATGCGGTGCTTCCTTCGATTTTTGTGTTACCTGTTGATAGTATGTTTATTATAGACATATCGATTTATTATCCTGCCGTTCTCAAAATCTATATATATGCCCCTTGTATTCTAAACCAACTATCCTGATCGCGATAGGATCAACTCTTTTATGATACAAAGATGTTTAACTAAAATCAACCTGCAATTTTTGATGGGGAGGGATATGCCGGAAAACTCACTTAATATTCAATTTGGGAGGAATTCTTACCGCCATAACAGCTTTACCTATTGATCTTTTCCATCTCCAATCAAAGATGTTCTCAATACGCTTGCATGTTTCGGTGTACATATATATATAGAGAGAGGTAAAGAATTTGTGTCTCCAATAAAATAGAGTGGAATAAAAAGCCTATCCCCGGGTAGTGATTGCTTCGGGATTAAAGCGAATCACGGTGGGATCCCGGAGATAGGCGTAATTTTTCTTGATTATTTTTTGAATTCAGTTTACTTCAAAATCAATATTCCATTCTCTTTAGCTTTTGCCCAATAACTAAAATAGGGAAGAAATTTTTTCTAAAAAGGATTGATTCCGATCTGTTTTTAATCAAGAAGAATCTCATTCTTTAAAACCCATTTCCTTTACCGAATCAAAATCATCTTCTTCACATCGATGAATGCTGAGCCTGTCGAAGCACTGGCAGTCAGCTTATAATAATATATTCCGCTTGCGAGATTTTCTGACTTGAACTCAATCGACTTATTGCCAGCTTCCTGAAATCCCTCAAATAATGTTTTCACTTCCTGACCGAAAATGTTATACACCCGCAGCGTTGCAAAACTTGAAACAGATAATTGATAACGAATAGTAGTTGTTGGATTAAACGGATTGGGATAATTTTGTTCAAGCTCGAATTTCCTTGGCAACTCTGAAAGCGATTCATCAGAGAGTTTGAGTTGGATTTGAGATGCTTGATTTGAGATTTGAGTTTTCCCTTCCTCATTCAATCTGATTCCATTTCCATCAATAATTAAAGACGCTTGGCAGCTTAGATCGCTTGTCTTCCATCTGATCGTGAGCGGGTAGTCGGCAGAAGATATTGTAATCGGGAAGATGTTCTTAGATGCATCTGCGATCGCAAACTGCTGATTGTTAGAGAAACGGACATCGAAGATACCATCCGGTGGAGATGGTGGAAGCTCATACTTTTCTAAATAATTTTTAGACTCATTCCCGAAACCAAAATAGAGAATTTTATTATTACCCATTCGGTCTTCTATCGTTATGCTGTTCGATGGGATAGGAGTATGATTCCATGCGGGGACCGATGTAACAGTTTGAGTTGCAAGAGCGTTAAGAACAAGCTTCCCTGATGATTTGGTTTTAACCCAATAACCATAGTGCGGCCTCAAAGAAGTATCGGGGGCATAATCACCATCCCATATGGTAAAATAATCTGATGTGATAATGCTGTCAGGAATTTGAATTACAGTCTTTCTTGGTATTGCCACAGATAACGTTCCTATCAAATTCCACCCTGCAACAACGTCAATCGTGTCTATCAAACGTGGTGTACCATCGATAATTATATTTTGGATTTGACTTGATTTTAACCAGAAACCCACCTTCTCAGGTACTGTATCAAGAGGAACGTAAGTATAAGCGTAAATGAAAGCATCTGATATCGCGGAAGGATAAATAGACATCAGGTTATGATCCGTCAATTTGTTCGGTAAAGATAAAAGATTCCAGCCGGTACGAATTTGGCTTGTTGTGTCTGATAAATAATAATTACCAAAAACAAAACCGCTTGTATCAACTCCGCTTGTTATCTCAATTAAATATCCGAAATCAAGGGGTGTGGTTTTCGACCAACCGACCTGAGTGCTCTCCGAGAGTGTGTAAGCGCCTGTGCCGATATCAGTGAATGAAAAATTCCCGTAACTGTCTGATGTTGCATGGTAAGTGGCCGGTCCTGAAAGACTCAAATTCCAGTTTGCCAACCGGGATTCCCCTTGATCTAGTATCCCATTATAATTTGAATCATTGAACACTGTTCCACTTACCGATCCGAGTTTAAATATTCCGAAATTAAAACCTGCGGTGTCAACTCCGTGTAACAAATTAATTGAATACGAAGGATTTGTCGTTCGAACCCAGCCCGCCTGTAAATCTGCCGAAATATTATAATTCCCAATTTCTAAAGAATCAAAATAATAAATACCCTGACTGTCGGTTACTGTTGAATCTGTTCCGGCTCCGCTTAAAAATATTTTTGTACCTTCAATTGGCGGCTCACCCGCATCCAATGATCCATTGCCATTGACGTCTATAAATTTCTTCCCCGAAATTTTCCCGAGCGGCAATGGGCCGAAATATTTGATTGCACTATCGGTATTTAAAATTCCCCAGCCCATCAAATTATTCGGAGATGCGGCATTGCTTGCGGTGTTCCGCATTGCATCTCTCACCTGCATCGGTGTTAAAGTTGGATTTGCACTCAAAATAAGCGCGGCAACACCTGCAGAAAGCGGGCATGAGAAAGATGTTCCGCTTGCTGTTCCATATCCGGTAGTGATAGTTGAACTTGCCACCTTCACGCCGGAGCCCATCGCCATGATGTCGGGTTTAGTTCTGCCATCGGCAGTCGGTCCAACGGAACTGAATGATGTCCGCACGCCGGTAGAAGTAACCGCACCGGCGGCTATCACACTATCGCCGTCTGCAGGTGCACCAAGAGTATTATGTATTCCATCACCGGCGCCGGAATTTCCCGCAGAATTCACTACAACAATTCCAAGCGAAACCGCTTTGTCTGCGGCTTTCGTTATCAAAGTTGTGTTACCGTTCATATCTGCCCAGGTCCAGCTTGTGTAAGGTGCATCGTAAGTTAGATATCCTAACGAAGTGCTTGTAACATCCACGCCGATGCTGTCCGCCCACTGAATTGCCGCCGCCCAGTTATCTTCTTCAATCGGAGTTTCGCTCGAGTCGTTTTCTGTCCGTGCTAAAATATAATCTGCTTTGAATGCAGGTCCTATAAGTTGCCCCGGTTTGTATCCGCCGATGGTTGATAATGTGTTAACGCCGTGCGATCCGAAACCCGTGTTAGGATTATATGGAATTACACTTTCTTTGTGATCTACGAAATCGTGCTGGGCAATTATATTCATCGATGCAAAAGATTCGTGTGTTAAAAGTCGAAAACCGTTATCTAACACACAAACAACTACACCTTGTCCGTAGATGCCAAGATTGTGCACTTGCGGGACTTTAATTTGATTTACCTGTGTGTACGATGTTCCGTAATCTAAACTTGTTGTTCCGCTTGTAGTCGGTGATTCATCAGAGTATTTTATAGGTTGTTCATCTTCGTCACCCGTAGTTTTTCTCCATCTTCCCACAAGTTCTATCTCTTTTACGAATGGAAATGTTTTGATAATATCGATTTGCTGTTTGGTAACTTTAGCGGTAACCGCATTGAACCATTTTAGGTGATGGCGGATTTGAATTACATTTTTTGAAATTTCATTTATATAAGAATTCTCAAGTGGGAGATCTGCCTCGCTTATAATAGATTTATTCCCTAAAGCTTTGATTCTCCTGTTTGCCGATCTCTGGGATATTAAAGAGGAGGCATTTAGCTCCCGCAGGTTTTTGGGTGTTCCTTTATCTTTTAAGTAGATCAACACAATCGTTTGATCCAATGTTTTCATCTCGATATATTTTTTAGAGAGCAACCTGCCGAATTGAGCAGGCTGTTCTGAGAAAGCAAATGATATTGCAAATAAAAGAGGTAATAATATTTTTAGTAATTTCATTTAAAACCTTGATTTGCGGGTATTAGGGTTAATTAATCACAAATATAAACTACCAAAGTTTAAGGGGAAAGTCAAGAGGATGGAAATGGATGCAAAAAATGTAAACCTCCGATTTTAATTTCGATTAGGCAAAGAAAAAATCGGAGGTTTGACAAGATTTCAGTTATGTTTATTATTTCATCACAACAATTTTTTCTGTCTTCAGGTAAAGGGCTTTACCATTTTCATCAGTGATCAATAATCGAATAAAATAACTGCCGCTCGGGTTATTCTTTGCATCCCAGATTCGTTCATAATAACCTGCTTCCTGATATCCACCAGCAAGTTTTTCAACCTCCTGTCCAAGTTCGTTATATATAGCTAAAGTAATATAACCTGACTCTGCAAGTTGATATCGGATTGTAGTTATGGGATTGAATGGATTTGGATAACTCGCTTCTAATTTTGTTTTAGTTGGTAATTCGCCTTCTCTGGTGCCATTCTTATCAACAATATCATAGTAAACGAAAAATCCTTTGTGATTTGATCTTGCGCTTAATGCATTAGCACTATTCTTAGCTCTTACGATATACCAAACCGAACCGTTGCCTGCTTTTGCAACGGTTGCAACCGAATGATCTGTATATGTTAATGCTGTGCCTTGATAAACGATTTCGTAAGATTGGTCAATACCGTCGTCGCAATCATCTGTACTGCCGCATTGATATCGATAGAGTACATAAGAAACCGCACCGCTGACCGTACTCCATGTTAACTTCGGATGATAAACCGTTCCGTCTGCGATTCTTATTCCGGATAAATAAGGTGCAGGAAATGGATTCGGAATTGTTGTAAATGACCAAGTTGGTGATGGATTGCTTTCACCTGATTCATTTATTGCTGATATCCGCCAGTAATATGTAAATGAATAAGCAAGATTTGAGAGTTGATAGGAAGTAGTTGTAAGTGTAGGCCGATCTACAATTAAATTATCTTCTGAAAAATCTGAAGTTCTAGAAACTTGCAGGTGATAAGTTGAAGCATCGAAAGTGCAATTCCATATCAATGTAGGATTGATGGTTACATTTTGTTGTTCATTGGCAGGTGTAGATTGGATTGGCGTTGCAGGAATTGAGCCGAGTACATTAGAGATGATTGAATACGGCTGACTAGTGCCGCTTGTGAAGTAAGTGGTTGGATATGTTGGCGTATATGGATCATCCTCAAAAAATGAAACTGCAGGACCATAACCTTGGCACATATCGCATAATGTGTACCACGTTGAGCTCGATAGTAATCTTGATTTTCGTGCAAGATGATCTCCACACTCAAATACTACATTCACTTTTAATGTTTGCTTATCAACTCCAATGGATGGAGAACTCAATGAATGTGTACCATGAGTAAATTCAGATGTAGTTAGCCATGTACCCGATGCATCACACTCTTTAACAAAGACATGTCGAGTTGATCCGTTCAATCCATCCCATGCTACAAATATCCTTCCATCAGAATTTGTAGTGATTGAAGGATTTGAACAATCTGTGTAGCTGCCTGACAATAAAATTGATGTCGTCTGATCTGTCATTTCACCAATACTATTAATCTTGAACTTTTGATATTCAATTTGACCCGCTGAATTCACATAAACTACTAGATATTGATCATTAAATCTAATAAGAGATGGCTGTTTTGCATTTGTTGCAATTCTATAATAGACATGAGGATTTGAAAAACGATTGTAAATTGATAATAATAATTCTGAATAAAGATCGGTTTTTTCTCTCCAGATAATCGCTGGGCCAAATGTACCAAGTGGACAAATACCATTTAAAACATCACATACTACAGGTGTAACATAATCATCTGATTTTGTATTTATACCAGTCATAATCGGTTCACAACTAAATGGCACAGGAATCCCGTTCTTAAAAAATTTTGACATCATTACATAATGCTTATCATCTGGTGTTCCTTCATCCCAAACAACATAAACATAATTTGCATCAGATGTTATAGAGGGATTTTTTGCGGAGGTAGAATATCCTACCCTAAATTCATTAGACCAGCCAGCTCCTAAATCGTAAATAAAAAAGATCATTCCTCCCGATTCATATACCGCATATTTTTTATCTCCTTCAATCACGATCTTGCGTTGACTGCTGAGCTTAGTGGCTGATGAGGTCTGAGAAATTAGATGACCCTTATATTTAGCTTTATATTCCTGCGTGCTTGTAACAGTTATATGCCGCGCAATACTATCAACCCCGTCGCTCCATCCGTAAAAATTCCAAGTAACCCCAGCATAAGTTTGAGGAGTGATCGCATTGACAGTTCTTGAACGATTAATAAAAACATCAAAATCTGTATAACCACTGGGGATTGTATTTCCTTCATATATCAACTGACCGCTTTCAATTCCTTCCATATCATTTTTCAATGTCAGATTATATACTTTATCAAAGTTGGCTGTATATTCATATTGATCCTTGATGGTGATATTCTTGGAATATTGTCCACTTCCATCGTTCCATTGCCTGAATTTCCAGTTATCACTCAAATAGTTCAATTTTTTTAATGTTGCTTCAATAGTCAATTCAGTATCGTATGGATAAGAATTTGTATATGGCGATGGGTACTGAATCCCATTTACTTTGATACTATCAATTGTAAACGCTCCATCTAAATTGTTCTTGATTGTAACTGTACGTATTGGCAGCTTGTAAACTATTGATAATCTTGTCTGCGAAGCATTAATGGCAATATAACTTCCATCATAAGTCTCCTGCTCTGAGACAAATTCCAATTGAAATTTCTGATCCAGTAAACTTTGCTCTAATTTTGTAACAAACGTACTTGCAGAATCGTATGATTTACTGAAACCCCAAGAGAGATAAACATTATTCTCAAGTAATGTTCCGTTATTAGATGCAGACCACAATGTGGTGTCTTTAGAGAAATCAACGTTTACATGATAAATTTTAATTGTTGGAGGTAGCTCATAATCCGAAGCGGCGGTTTCAAATCTCGCACTTATAATTTTTGCACCAATTGGGACAATATTGGTTAGATTCCATTCAAGAAAACAACGAACTGGAGCGTATTCACCGTAGTAGTAAATATTACCAACAGAGCAGCTTGTCGAATTGATTCCCCTTGAACTGTTTACTACTCCCTTCGAGTTATTTACTGACAATGGACCAGTTGTATCAAGTGTACCAATCCCTTGACCAATATAATATTTTGCTTCCGCAATATTGCTCTGTTGGCTTCCAATTTTATATGCACGGGCTTTAATAGTTTTACTAAATGTAACCCAAATTGAATCGGTGTATTTATATTTTGATGAATCCGGCATGGTCCCGTCTAGAGTATACCATATATCTGCCCCCTGTGTTGAGCAGCTTATTTTAACATATAGCGAGGAATCGAATTGACCTTCAGGCGGTGAAAATTGCGGAGTGGCAACCTGAGTTATGATTGTAAAAGTATTACTTAATCCGTAACCAAACGTTTCATCCAAAAATTTAATCTTGAAATCTCCATCATCTACCAATGTATCAACTGTCCATGAATATTCATTTCTGCCGATATTGCTATTAATCAATGTATCGCATACGTTTTTAATTTGAAAGTAATTACCATCAGTTCCTTTACGTAACAATTTCAAAATTAATCCACCGCCCTTACTATCACTCCAGCGGATATTATAAGTCGAACCCTTTCGTAAAATCTCACCACCAAATGGGGATATGGGAGTGATAATTCTATTTACAGGCCATCCCAAATCTGACAGGATCGCAAGTCCTACTTCGCCGGGTGAATGTATAACCTCAGCCATGTTGAATGAATATTTCATTAATGAATTTTCATTCCTTACGGGGAATGTTGTGCTATCTAAATGTATAATACTTGAACTTGAGAGCCATTTTGACGGAGCATATAGCTTGGGAAAGGAATGGTTGTTTACGTCGTATGATGTCGATCCCGAGAAATATACATTATTGCTCTTTAGTTTGTCACCAAGAAAATTTGAAGGATTGAGTTGAGACACAAGAGATACACTGTATTGATCGACACATGCAATATCAAATATCTTGGGATAAAATAATGTATCTACTTTCATTCCAAACATCCCCGATCCTGTCGAGTCCACAGAAAAAGTGCTTGAAAATCCGAGTCCATGTGCAATTTCGTGCAGAGCAATAGAAACAAAGTCATATTTATTTGCCTTTGGGATACCGTCAGTTCCGAAGTACCATGATTTATTTTTGTTGAAACGAATACGCATTTCGGTTGAATCAGGATGGTTTAAAGGAGATCCAGTAATTGCTTCCGCTAATGCGGTCGGATAGAAAATATCTGGTTTCGGTGCCCATGGAAAATTTTTAATTAAGGATACCGAATCAGTCACAGCCAAAATATTTGCAGACAATGAATCCGTCCAGATAACTTTAATACGGATTGGTTGATTTGAAATTAAAAGATACGACCAAATACTATCGGCATATCGAAAAGCAGATATAGCACTGTCTGGAAAATCTCCTATGAATATTGGATTTAAAGTAGCTGTTGGAATTCGATTTAGTTCGTCTTTATATCGAAACAAAGCGGGTGTTTCAATCTTTGTGAATACATTATTTGTACTTGTTACTGACTTATCCTGTCCAATACAAATATTTTGAATAAGCAGGAATGGCAATATCAGAATTGTAGTAAACCAAATAGATTTTAGCATGTTCTTCTCCACAACCAGTTGCCTCATAATAAAATGTAACCGAAGAGAAGAGAAAGATACAAAGAGGAAAAGGTATTAAGCAAGGGCTTTTTTCTTGGAGAAGATAACATTGTTTTTTCTTTCAAGTGAGAGTGATAGATCAGAGAATTTGGA
>JACRFD010000007.1 GCA_016218025.1 Ignavibacteriales bacterium | reverse complement strand
TTGTTGTCCTGTTGTTCCAGTTGCTCCAGTTTCGCCGGTATCACCTTTGTCGCCCTTGAGTCCTGTTGTGCCTGTTGCTCCAGTATCGCCGGTATCGCCTTTGTCGCCCTTGTCACCCTTGAGTCCTGTTGTACCAGTTGCTCCCGTCAAACCCATAGGACCTTGTGTGCCTGTACCTGCAGTGATTGCATAAGTTGCCGTTCCTGCATAAGCACTTAAGAGGCTATAGACTACAGAGACTATCTGCTGACGAGGGGTAAGTTCACTACCTTCTATCGTTAATCCCAGCCATAGTTGGGATTGAGTGCCGAGATTTTCAATATCAAGTGGACCCAGTTTGGCAGTGAATATACCCTTGGTGCAATCCACTGTTTGTGTGTCTGTCCAGATTACAGTTGTAGTTTCACTTCCAGAATACAATTTAAAGGTAACATTTTTATTACCCTCAACCGGCGAACCACCTTGCTGCAGATAACCCTGGTAGAAGATATGCCCGGGGACATTTGTTTGTGCCTGTAAATCGCACCCCCAGGATAAAACAAATACCAGACTTACCATAGCAAATAAACATTTGTAAAATTTAGCTAACATTTTTACTTCCTCCTTAATTGATAATTTGAATAAAATCCTAAAGGATTAACTCCAAGATTAACTCCAAGATTAACTCAATACTGTTCGGAATGCCAAATCATGCTAAACAGTATTGAATGTATCCTCATATTTCCGTGAATACTACTATAATTTATATTTCTTAAATTTTTACATGTCCCATAGGGACAACATATTGGTAGCAATAGATATTACACAAGCATAAATGCCGTAGGCATGATATATTTAAAATTCAATCGGCTTGAAATTATATCGTTCCTACGGTTTCTACCAATATATCGTTCCTACGGAACTTTTGGTTTGTCTATGGTTGTTTGCTACCGATATTGTGTTCCTAACGGAACTCTTGAAAAACAATTTGGAATATTACTGTCTATGGTTATTTGTTCACAGTATTTTAACTAAAAATAGTATTACTCGATGTTCAAGTTTTTAACATTACCACACTACTGCCATTTCAACGCTACTTTGTCATTTCGAAGGAGTTCCTTGC
>JACRFD010000076.1 GCA_016218025.1 Ignavibacteriales bacterium | reverse complement strand
TTTTTTATTTCCAACCGCCCAGCCGATTCTGAATCCTGTCATTGCATATTGTTTAGAAACTCCATTTACAATAATGATCCTGGAATTCTCAACAGATTTTTTTGTGTAATCGTAAGCGCTTATCGGTTTCTTCCCGTCGAACACAAGACGATGATAAATATCATCCATGATCAAATAGAGATCTTTCTTATCACAGAAATCAACTATGTCTGCAATAAATTCCTCGGAATACATAGCGCCCGAAGGATTATTCGGACTATTGATAATTACTGCTCTTGTGTATGAACCAACTCGTTGTTCAATATCTTTAAGACGGGGATAAAAAGTTCCATCTTCAGGTAAAGCAGCAACACCAATTGCACCGCAAAGTTTTGCCATATCCGGATAACTAACCCAATAAGGTGCCGGGTAAATAATTTCTTCTTGCGGATTTAAGATTGCCTGCATTGCAACCATTATAGATTGTTTAGCTCCGCCGGATGCAATTACATTTTCCGGATTTACTTTTCTGTGATAAAATTCTTCCGTGTAACGGATAATTGCTTTTTTCAATTCCGGAATTCCATCGGCAGGTGTGTAACGAACTTCTCCGGTATTAAGGGAGTTGACTGCAGCAAGCAGTGCATCCATCGGCGCTCTGCTTTTTGGTTCACCTCCGCCAAGATGTATTACCGGGTCTCCTTTTTCTCTTAAGATCGCCGCCTTTTCATTCAAAGCTAATGTAGGGGAAGCTTTAATTGCTCTTGCGATTTGACTCAGACTCATATTTAACCTGTAATTGATTAGTTCGAAAAGAATATTTGTGTCCGAAACTTATCGGCTATTGGTAAGATTAGCAAGTTGATTTTAGATGAAATAATATCTTGCAGATATTAAAAGCATCAATTGATGGGCTTATTAAGGATGAATTGATAAATTTATTTTACTCTAACTTTTGCTATTACACCTTTATCACCAACCATAAAACAACTGCCGTCAGATTTTGAAATACCGATGCTGTTAAAACTACGCGAATCAATTCCGGACCAAGTTTTTCCGTCGTCAATTGTGTAGTCGGTTCCGGATGTGCCGGTGGTTAAATAAAATTTGTGTTTCTCGTTCCAGCTAACGCAAGATCTAAAACCATTCGGCTGGTTGGATTTTACAGACTGCCAGCTTAAACCGCCGTCATCGCTTATCGAACAGTTTGAAGTTTTATCTTTATCGTTTTTGTAATCTCCGCCGACTGCAATTCCGTTCAGCTCATCCTTAAAACAGACAGAAAAAACTCCGCATGTAGAACTTCCATCATTAATTTGAGAATCAAATGTTCTCCAATTTTCACCTTTATCTTCCGAAAGAAAAATTCTTGCTTTCTCACCTCCGCCGGTGCCGAACCAAACAAGATCTTTTCCGGTAACTGTAATAGAAGTTCCGCTTGCGGCAAATGCAGCTTCATCATTTTGCGGTGAAGAAATATTAATTGCGGAATACTGTTCCCAATTATCACCGCCGTCTTTAGTAACTACAACAAAAAATTTTCCATCAATAGGATCGCTTAGAGCAATACCGTTTTTCTCGTTCCAGAATGCCATACCGTCAAAAAAAACTTTTGGATCTCTGTTCATATATTTTCTCTTCCAAGATTTACCTCCGTCAGTAGTTTTGAAAAAGAAAGCTGGTGCATCGGTGCTCATTAAGATTGCAGTGTTTTTATCAAATGCTTCTACATCACGAAAGTCGAGCGTTTCAAATCCTTTTACTTTCCCATCGTACCAAGTGCTGCCGCCATCTGTTGTTCTTAGAAATGTTCCGTTAGATCCGCTTGCCCATGCAGTTAAAGAATCAATCACAGAAATACCGCGCAGTGAAGAATTAGTTTTAGATTTTTGCATTTCAAAAGAAAAAATCAATTCTTTCTTTTTTTCTGCTACAACATGCTTTTCTTCTTTTTGTTGAATAGTTTCTTTTTGAGTTGTGCATGAGAAAAACAATATGGCTGAGACTATAATTGGGAAAATAATTTTCATGAGCAGACCTATTTATACTTAAAAGTAAATAATCCAAAAGTAATATTCGAAGAAAATAACAAACCCTCGAAGGGAAATCCTTGAGGGTTTGTTTGAGCTGGCTATGGGACTCGAACCCGCGACCTGCTGATTACAAATCAGCTGCTCTACCAACTGAGCTAAGCCAGCATTTTTATTTATAATTATTAAGAACTCAACACCGGCTGATTATCTTGACAAGTCGGGACTGCTCTACCAATCCCGCTATGCGGGACAGGCTGAGCTAAACCAGCATTTTTTCGTGGGGCAAATCTAACATAAAATGTACATTCAGTGCAACATTCCCAATCGAATAATTCACTTCCATTTTGGAATTTATTACACCGCAGAAAAACTCTATATTTGATTTGGAAATTAGATCGAATCATGTTAACAAAAAACCGGCTTAAATATTACTCATCACTTCTTAACAAAAAACATAGAATAGATGAGAAAAAATTTCTTGTAGAAGGACATAAGCTTATTATAGAAGCATTAGATTCCGGATACACATGCGAAATTATTATTGTTCTCAAAGAATCAGAGGCAGAAAACCAAAATCTAATAAAACAATTAAGCAGAAAAAAAATCAATACAGAAATTGTAAAATCATCTGACTTCGAAAAATTATGCGATACTAAAAATCCGCAAGGTATTATCGGGGTATTTCATTTTAGACAGCAATTCTCCTCGGACTTTGAACACGAGAAACTTATTGCTGCATTGGAAAATATTTCTGATCCGGGTAATGTTGGAACGATCATCCGCAACAGCGATTGGTTCGGCGTAAAAAATATTTTATTGAGTCCGGATTGTGCAGAAGTATATAATCCAAAAGTAATTCGTGCATCGGCGGGTTCGGTTTTTCATCTAAATATTTTTGAAGAGAAAGATTTTTATAATGTGTTGAAGGAACAAAAGAATAATGGATTTGTGATTCTATGTGCTGATTTGAACGGAGAAAATCTCTATGCTCACACTATTAGCAAAAAAACAATTCTTGTACTTGCTAATGAAGCAAACGGACCGACTAATGAGCTTTTAGAAATCTGCAACGCAAAAATTACAATTCCCAGAATAGGAAAAGCAGAATCGCTTAATGTTGCCAATGCATCTGCAGTAATACTTTCCACGCTAAGTCAAGGTTGAATTTTATTTCAAAAGTATCATCTTTTTCGTTTCAACAAAATTTCCGGCTTGTAAACGATAAAAATAAACACCGCTGGGGAGAGCAGAGTGTAGAGTTGAAAACGTAGAGTGATAATTTCCCGGTAACTGAATTGCATTAACAAGTGTAGCAACTTCTCTACCGAGAATGTCATAAATTTTTAAGGATACAAAACTGCTAACCGGCAACTGATAACTGATAACTGTTGATGGATTAAATGGATTGGGATAATTCTGATTAAGCCGGAATTCAGCAGGAATCGTTTTTTGTTCATCAACACTCGTAATAATATCAGAAGCTTTTGGGATTTTTTTAGAAGTATAAAGACGGTATTCACCCGGCTGTAAATTAATTTGCATATTCACATCGGTAACATTCAAACTATCACCTGAAAAGAATTCATACCATTTTCCCGTGCTTTGAAAATCGGGCAATAAAGATCCTGCACTAACATCAAAATTACCGATGATGACAACATTCATACTTGAATGGTTGATCTTGATTCGTTTTAATCCCACGCTCGTAGCCAATGAAAAATCTGAGCTGGAGAATGCCGGATAGTTTTTCTTTAATCTTATCAAAGCGGCGAACACATTGAACAAACTTTTTCTATCTGAATCAGAGTAATAATTCCAAAGAATAGGTTTTTGAGAAAGTCTTCCTCCTTGATTGATAGAAATATCATAACCGAGTTCACCAAACTGCCAGATCATTTTTGGTCCGGGAACAGTAATAAAAAAAGTAGCTGCTAATTTCATTCTGTCTAATGCAGTCTGTAAATTTTTTACGTTGTAACTTCCGCTTGAATTTCCATACTGAAGATTCTTATACATTAATCTTTCTTCATCATGGCTTTCCATGTAACCAACAAGATTAGGAACGTTCCAGCTTCTTTGCTGATAAGAAATACCGTTAAAATTTGAATTGCTTACATAACCCATCGTGGCTTCATTATAATTGTAATTC
>JACRFD010000075.1 GCA_016218025.1 Ignavibacteriales bacterium | reverse complement strand
ACTCACTGCGAGCTGCTCATTGGCTCTTCGTGGCTACCGCCCTTTTATTTTGAATGTTTGTTTGTTACCTAATCTTTATCGTATATTTTACTGACATTTCTATTGGGTTATAGAACCTGACATTTCTATCGAGTTACAACAAAAGCAAATATTTTTCAATTTGAGAATTGATTTTAAACATTTAAAATTATATATTATCCCGAATTACTTACTGCAATCCACAATCTAATAATATAAAAGGAGAGACCTATGTTAAAAGAATTTATGGAATTTTTGAAGCAATACGGCGTAATCGGATTAGCAATCGCCGTTATTATCGGTGGCAAACTTAATGCTCTGATTGGCGCAACCGTTGATGGAATATTGATGCCTATTATAACTTTTTTCATTCCCGGTGGTGCGTGGAGAACCGCTACTCTTGATATTGGTCCGTTTCATTTTTTATTTGGACCTTTCATTGGCGCAGCGATAGATTTCTTAGTTGTTGCCTGGATTGTCTTTTATTTTGCAAAAAAAGTTTTAAAGGAAGAGAAGGTAACAAAAAAATAATCCTTAATAATATTGAATGAATTTTATAGGGGATACAAAAATGATTAGAATATATACATTCATTATTTTAGCAGTTGTTTTAATTGCTAACACTGGTATGAGTCAATTGCAGCGAACCGGATGGTCTAATGGAGTTGGAATTGGCGCTGTGTTCGGAGAAACCGAGATTAGAGATCGTGCGGCTAACTATTATGCACGCACTTTCGTGAGGTATGGATTTTCAAATCAATTGCAGGCAGAAGTTGGGATTTCTCTTGCCGAAGTTCAAGGTGAAGATTATCTAACCAGAATAGTGCCGTTGGATTTGCGCCTTGTGTTTAGCCCCTTTGATTTTGAAGTATGGAATCCATTTATTTATGGTGGAGCCGGGTTACTGAATTTTAAAGTTAAGCATGCTCCTTCATACGCTGATCCGACTTTGAAGCAAGATGGTTGGACTGGTTATCTTCCGGTTGGAGGCGGTGTTCAGGTTCAACTCAACGATTTGGCGGTGCTGGAAATGAGCGGCGGTTATAATTACACATTCAGCGATAATTTAAATGCAGTTAAATACGATAGAAAAGATGCGTATTGGGGATTTCTTTTTGGCATTACTGCTTCGGGAGAAAGTGGTGATGCAGATCTCGATAAAGACGGGCTAACGAATCGAGAAGAAAAAGAATTAAAGACTGATCCGAAAAACCCTGATTCGGACAATGATGGTTTGAATGACGGTGATGAGGTTAAGAAATATAAAACCGATCCACTCAATAACGATACTGATAATGATGGACTAAAAGATGGTGAGGAGGTCAACAAATATAAAACTGATCCTACAAATGCCGACACTGATGGTGATGGATTGAAGGATGGTGAAGAAATTTTAAAATATCATACAGACCCCCTGAAGGCTGATTCGGATAATGATGGTTTGAATGATAAAGACGAAATAATGTTGTATAAAACCGATCCTACTATAAGCGACACTGATGCTGATGGGCTAAAAGATGGTGAGGAAGTTACCCGATATAAAACAAATCCATTAAATGTTGATACTGATGGAGGCAGTGTGAGCGATGGGAAAGAGATTGCCAATAATACAAATCCGCTTGATCCGGTAGATGATGTTCCAAAGAAAAAGGAAGAAATAAAAGTAGAAGTCGGTAAAGCAATCGTGCTCGAGGGAATTGTATTCAAGACCGGTAGTGCGGAGATCAGTCCTGAATCTGACGCAATTCTCACAATCGCATTCAACACGCTCGAACAAAATCCTGAAATTGAAGTCGAAATCCAGGGACATACAGATAATTCTGGAAAGCGTATTTCGAATATGAAGCTATCCCAGCGTCGTGCCGAAGCAGTAAAAGCGAACTTGGTTAGTAGAGGGATTGCTCCAACTAGAATATCAACTAAGGGATTTGGTCCTGATAAACCGATCGCACCGAATACAACACCGGAAGGCAAACAGAAAAACCGTCGCATCGAATTCTTTAGGATGAAATAAATCAATTCTTACCTGTGCCTTTGTTTTCAGCAAAGGCACAGGTTACTCAAATTATTTAAAAGGAATTAATAATGAAGATAAATCTATTATTGTATATGTTGTTCATTGTCGTTATATCAACCTCGGCTCAAGAAGTTGCAAAACAGCCGCCTCCACCTGATTATGGTTGGAAGCATGGACTGGTTGCCGGATTAACTTTAACACAGGTAGCATTTACTGACTGGGCTCAAGGCGGGGAGAATGCTTTGTCTTACACATTAAGTGCTGATGGTAAATCAACACTTGATGAAGAAGTCTCGAATTGGTCAAGCACATATAAATTTGCTTTTGGTCAGACACGGCTTGGAGGTCAGAAAATGCGTAAGACCGACGATATAATTGATCTATCATCTGTATATACTTATAAGCTCGGCACGCTTATTAATCCATATGCATCTGCATCGCTTAAGACTCAGTTTGCCAATGGTTATACCTATCCACGTCAAGATACATCTGTTCAGGTATCGGCAATTTTCGATCCGGCTTATCTAACGCAAAGTGCCGGCGTGGGTTATCAACCGATCAAAGAAATCAAAACCCGGCTCGGTGTTGGCTTGCGTGAAATAATAACGAATAAATTTTCGAAATATTATACGGATGATCCTAAAACCACAGATAAACTTGAAAAGACTACAATCGACGGTGGTATGGAATCGGTAACGGAAATCGAATGGCAATTGGATGATAATATTTTATTTACTTCAAAATTAGAATTGTTCGCACCTTTTAAAACTATTGATGAGATCATTGTTCGGAATAATAGTTCTGTCACGGCAAAAGTGAGCAAATATATAACAACAATTCTAAACGTTCAATTGATTAACGAGCGGAAGATAACTCCCCGCACACAGGTGAAAGAAACCATAGCACTTGGCTTGAGTTATACTCTTTTTTAAGAGTCAGATGAAAATTGATAATTTCATCTAATTTTATTATATTAGAACAAGTTTGAATAATCATCTATAGGAATAGAAGTAAATGGCACAACATCTTTCAGCAGAGCGACAAGCACGGAAAGCACTTAAAAATCGTATAAGAAACCGTGCTTATGCTTCAAAAATGAAAACTGCAATCAAACGTGTACGAGACGCAAAAGAGAAAGAAAAAGCCTCTGCGGAATTGAAAAAAGCGGTTAAATTACTTGATCAAATGGCAGCAAAAGGACTTATACATTCCAATAACGCTGCTAATAAAAAATCGAGTTTAACTAAATTTGTTTCTTCTTTAAAGTAAGGTTTAAATTCTAAAGCAATAAAAAACCCCGACTAAATCGGGGTTTTTTATTTTATGTTAGATGAGATTGATTGAGCTAATTTTGCTTCTAGCTCCCGGATTCTTATTTTAATTTCCTTTTTTCGTTCGGGCCGTTCAATCATTAATAGCGAATATGTATCAATAGCTTCGGCATATTCACCCTGAGATGCATAAATCTCCGCTAATGTTTTACTGACTATCGACTGTCCGCTCAACCTCTCTCTTTTTTCTTTTTGCGGTTTCCCATTCTGAATATCATCACCCTGAGCTTCTTCGGATGATTTTTTTTCTGGTATAATCTGTGTGCTTTCATCTTTGACAGTCGAATCTTGATCTGTTTTTTGTTCTGATAAAATTTTCGGTGCTGTTATATCAATTTCATGTGTAATCGGATCTGAGTTATGGATTTCCTCGATTATCGGTCCGAGGACTATTTCATTTAATTCAACGGTGTCAGTATCAATCGTAGAATCGTTATATTCTTTCTGAGTGGTAGATTCTGAATGAATATTTGTTGTGGAATCAGTGACATTGTCATCAATAAAATCAACTTCCTGTTCCTGTACATTTATGATTTTCGGCTGTGGAATGATTTGTTCTGTTATTGTTTCTTTGAATTTAACTTCGGCGAATATTTCTGCCTCAGAAGATGGCTGATTTATTTCATTCACATCTTCAATTTCTAATTGAACTTTTTCATCTCTGATATTAATCTCTTCAGTCTCAACGGATGTAATATCTGAATAGTCTGGTTTATCATCACTTTTAATCTCAACGGTTGATGGATTTTCAGTATCGAAGATTCTATTCTCTGCACGGTAGCATAATTCAAGAACTATTCTTGCGGTTGAGTAGTTCGGGTATAACTCTAAGCCGTTCAGACAAAGCTGCTTGGCTTCTTCAACACGGTTAAGATTCAAGTAATTCTGAGCAAGCCTGGCAAAAAGCGGAGAAGCTGGCTGACGGCTTAGCCGTTGTTCGAGCTGTTCGAGGGTCAAGTTAATCGGTTCGTCGTTCAAGGTTAATAATTATTTTGATGCCATCAGTTTACGCGCCATCCATGCGTGCCGGATAGAGAGCCATGCAACCAATCCGAATCCCATTGAAAACAATAACTGAAATGGCACGGCAGCAAGCTCCAAGTAATAGATGGAAGATGCAACACCGAAAAAACAATATAACGCAAGTGCTAACTCAATTAAAACTGTATAATTGAATTTTTTTAATACATATTTTTTATCGAGCCAGTTATCTTTTTTATCAATAACTTTATATTTTGGCGTGCGGACGAATTCCGATTTTTTCTTCAGTAATCCTTCAATAACTGCCTTAGTATTGTTCACGGCGAAACCCATACTGCCAGCCATAAAAAGAGGAAAGAGGAGCATCCGGCGCTGCCAATCTTTATAAACGTCTTTCTGCGAGTAAAGATAAAATAAGAATGATCCGATAAATGCGAAGACAAATACCGCCATTATAGAAAAATATGTTTCGTATCCGCCCTGATGCTTTATGAATATTAATGGGACATTTAGAATGCCGGCGAGCAGTATGAACGGGAAAACAATGTTATTGGAAAGATGGAATGTTGCATGTATTTTCTTTTCCAACGGCAAATCCGATTTCCATACTTTGGGTAGAATTTTTCTTGCTGTTTCGATTGCACCTTTTGTCCAGCGGAATTGCTGCGATTTTAATGCGTTAATTTCGGATGGCAATTCTGCCGGAGATGTAACATCGTTCAGGAATTTAAATTTCCAACCTCTCAACTGGGCCCTGTAACTTAAATCCAGGTCTTCAGTCAGTGTGTCGGCTTCCCAGTTCCCTGCATCGAATATGCATTCTTTCCGCCAAATTCCACCTGTTCCGTTGAAGTTGATGAAGAATCCTGCTTTGTTTCTAACATTCTGTTCAATAACAAAATGACCATCAAGAGCCATAGCCTGAACACGTGTAAGGAATGAATAATCGCTGTTAAGATGTTCCCATCGTGTTTGCACAAGACCGATTTTAGGATCTTGAAAATATGGCAGCGTTTTTTTGAGAAAATCTGCATGAGGAATAAAATCCGCATCGAATATAGCAACAAACTCCCCGCGTGCGCTCTTCAGCCCTTCTTTTAATGCGCCAGCTTTGAAACCCTCGCGGGAATTCCGGCGGACATGCGAAATGTCGAAGCCTTTTTCCTGATACGATTTGACAATTCCTGCTAAGAGGGCGGTGGTTTCATCTGTCGAGTCGTCAAGTACCTGAATCTGAAATTTATCTTTCGGATAATCCATCTCACAAACCGAATCGATCAATCGCTCTATGACGTAATACTCGTTATACAATGGAAGCTGCATTGTAACGACTGGATAATCTTTCAATTCACCCACTGGTTCCTGGACTTTATTCCTGTGTTTCAGATAATAATAAATCATTACAAAACCGCTTGATCCGAAAACGAACAATATCGATAGAGAAAAAAAGTAAGAGTAAATAATATAATCTTGCATTGAAACTATAACCTCGATGATGATTTAAAAATAATTGTCAATTTGAATTACCATCCGGATACTGTGTTGAGTAATATATCCTCGACTACTTTATCAATTGCTTCGTCGATTGCTTTATTGCGGAGCGCCGGGTCGCTTGTTAATTCATATTCGCTCCAACCCGATATTTGTTTATCGTAAATCTTCTTTTTCAATTTCAAGTCTTGATAAATAACTTTAACATTTATCGTAAGTCGGGTTTTTGAAACTATTTCACCCTTAGATACGACCTGTGGCTGAGATAACATTGCTGTTATCGTGCCTTCGATAATACAGTCGGCTGAGTTTTTGTCGGATACCTCAAGACTATTATCCTGCTGGAATTTTTCAATCAGCTTGTTTGTAAGCTTTTCCCGTAAACCGGGTTCGCCCGATCCGCTCTGATCATCGAACAAAGGAAGCGCAATGGTTTTTAAATGCGGCGGAACAGATGCACCTGTAAAAGAATAGCAGCCGATGAAAATTAACAAAGGTAATATAATGAATAAACGTGAAAGCTGCATTTTACATATCAAGATTGTATTCTTTTATTTTTCTGTAAAGGGTCCGTTCACTAATATTAAGTGCATGCGATGCAAGGCGGCGGTTTCCTTTGAACCGTTCCAGCGCGCTGATAATTGCCCGCTTTTCAGCTTTAGTCACCGGTTCAACATAATTATTGTCTTCATTGTTCGATGCAGTATCGAAATATGCTTCAACGTAATGTGGATCTACTCTTGTGCCGTTTTGTCCCAACAAAATATTTTTCATTTCGTTGATATCGGCTTTCATCTCAAGCAATGCTCTGAGAATCAATTCACGCTCTGCTTGATCCGGACTTTTATTTGTGAAGACAGGTAAATTTCTGTTCATCCGTTCTTGATTTTGTTTGAATAAACTTTTCAAATCTGTGGTTTCTATCAACTTTCCACTTTTTATTACAATCAAACTTTCTATAAAATTCCTAAGCTCCCTCACGTTGCCGGGCCAGAAATGATTTTTTAGAATGTTTAATGCTTCGGGAGAAAATCCCTCAAAATGAATTTTATTTTTTGTACTGAATTGCTTTGCGAACTCACTTGCGAATTCTATAATATCTTCACGCCGATCGCGTAGCGGTGGTATTTTAATGTTGATTGATCGAAGCCGGAAATATAAATCGGGACGAAACCGTCCCTGGGCAACCTCAGTTTCCAGTTCTTTATTGGTTGCGGCAATTATTCTCACGTCGACTTTTCTGGGGATGGATGAACCAACACGCATATATTCACCGGTTTCAAGAACTCTCAGAAATTTTACCTGTGTTGCAAGAGGAAGTTCGCCGATTTCATCAAGAAAGATTGTGCCGCCATCAGCCAACTCAAAGTATCCTTTCCTTGAATCGCTTGCACCTGTAAATGCACCGCGTTCGTGTCCGAATAATTCACTTTCAATTATTCCTTCTGGAATTGCGCCAGCATTTACCGAAATCATAGGTCTGTTCCCCCGTCTGCTCAACTCGTGAATTAACTTCGCAAAAACATCTTTCCCAGTGCCGCTCTCACCTGTAATAAGCACGGTTATATCTGTTGGTGCAACTTGCTGAACAACGCTAATGATCTCGTTTATCTCAACAGAGTCGCCTATAATGCCGTATTTGTTTTTTATGTTTTCCAAAATTAATACCGCTCCACGATCATTGAATCGATTTTATATTTCGATTTTATCTCCCGAACAATCGAACGTGCTTCTTCCATGGTTTTGAAATTACCGATCCAGACGAGAAACAGGTTTCTGCCGTTTCGAACTTTGTTCACTATTTCAACTTTATATCCGAGGTCATCAAAATAATTTTTCTGTTTTTCGGCATTCTTGCTCGTGGAATATGCCCCTGCTTGAACAGTAAACTCGCTTTTTTGAAATACATTTCTTTCTTCAGTGTTTGCTTCGGGCTCTTTATTCTCTGCGGCGTCTTGTTTAGTTTTATTGGGAAACTCTTCTTGTGCAGCAGTTGCCTGAATCGTATCATGAGATTCTGTTGCAACGGGTGATATTTCTTTTGCAGGCAGGTTCACTTTTTTCTCTTCTGCAATTGGAATTTTTTCTTCGGTCTTCCCGGTCAGGTATGCTGAATTTGGGTAATCTTTTTTCATCTGCTGCATTTTTAGATCTGCCGTTCGGTAAAGTCCTAGTGAATAGTAATATTGATAAATTCGGTATAGAGCATCGTCTGCCCATTCGCTTTTTGGGAAGTTATCAACAACACCCTGATAAAACTTTACTGCTTCGATGCCGTCGGTTGCCAATCTTCCCTGAAGATAAAGTGTTGAGGCGTTATTAGGATATTTTGCAACCAATTCAGGGAGGTCTTTTCTTACTTCATCGCTTTTGCCTCTCTCAACTTTATCTAAAGCGATAGTTAATTCCTGCTCATCGGATTGTGCATATATCTGTTTGGAAAATAATAATGAAAACACGATTACGGTTAACACCATTAAATTATTAAATAATCTCATGATTTAACTCCCTTATGGTTTTTGTAAATGTGTCCGAAAAGTGTAGCTGAATTTGTTCTAGTAATCTTAATATCAACATAAGTACCCGGGATTGAATTTTCTTTAGGGAAAATGACGATCTTATTTCCTTCAGTTCTTCCGTGAAAATCGTCGGATGATTTTTTACTTTCCCCTTCAATCAATACCTTGTGAACCGTGCCGACCATTTCCTGATTGCGTTCGGCTGATATTTTATTCTGAAGCATTACGATTTCATTTATTCTAATCGATTTGATTTCATCATTTACATCATCATCCATTTTCCAAGCAGGAGTATTCTCACGAGGAGAATATTTGAACATGAAGGCACCGTCGAACCTTGTCTCTTCCAGAATTTCGAGCGTCATTCTATGATCCTCTTCAGTCTCGGTCGGAAATCCACTGATAATATCCGTTGATAGTGATACCTCAGGTATCGAAGCTTTGATTTTGTTAATTAAATTCCGGTAATGAGATGATGTGTATTCTCTTTTCATCAAATCTAATATTCTGTCGGAGCCGGATTGAATCGGAAGGTGGATGTATTTGCAGATATTATTTTTTGAGGCAATCGTTTCGATCAATTTGTCAGACATATCGTGAGGGTGTGATGTGGTAAATCTGATTCTCATTGATTCATCAACTTCCGACACCGTTTTCATCAGGTCTGCAAAATCATACTTGTCATATCTATATGAATTTACATTTTGTCCCAACAGGGTTATTTCTTTGAATCCGCGTTTTCCTAATTCTTCAACTTCTTTTATGATGTTAAAATAATCTCTGCTTCTTTCTCTACCTCTCGTAAAAGGAACAACGCAAAACGAACAAAATTTATCGCAACCACGCATGATCGAAATCCATGCACTTATACCGCTGGTGCGAAGTGGTACTATGTCGTCGTAAGTTTCAACGCGCGAGAGCTTGACCGCAACTCCTTTTTCACCGTGCCATGCATTATTGATCAGAGAGGGGAGCTTCCGGTATTCATCAGGCCCAACTATCAGATCAACAATCTGTCCCACACCGCGGGCTTCATCGGTATTTAGCTTTTCACGTAATCTCTCTGCCATACAACCCAGTACGCCAACAACTACCTCGGGATTTTTACTTTTGACTGCTTTGAATTCACCTAATCGTCCGTAAATTCTTTGCTCAGCATTTTCGCGCACGCTGCATGTATTCACTAAAACTATATCGGCGTTGTCCATCTCTTCAGTTAATGTATAATTGCCATCATTTAGCAGACCGAGGACTACCTCTGAATCTGCCATATTCATCTGACAACCATATGTTTCTAAATAAACTTTTTTTTGTTCTGAAGCCAATTAAGTACTGGAAGATTGTAAATAAAAACCCATCATGATTTTTTAAAAAGTCGTTAATTTTGATGGGGTAAGTTGATTTTATGTCTGTAAATCTACTGAAAAAATGTCAGAAATACAAGATTGTTTTGTCATATTAATGTAATTTAATATCGTCTGACATAAAGGCAGGTTAATTATTCATATCTCTGCTAAATAAAATAATGCAATTTCTGGTTTTCATATTTAGTATTTGTTTAGGATTTCAATACTCGTATTTAGGATTTTTCTTAATGATTGATATAAATATGGTATAACGGTTAGTACGTCAAGTATTCATCGATATTGTAAAATTTCCATCTTTGCTTTTTCGATAAAAATAGACGAAATTTCATAAGCACAAAATAATTTATTATCCACCTTTACTATTCCATTCATAAAACTTTCGAAATATTATTATGATACCAAATCAATTAATGACATCAATTAAAGAACAAGCAAGGAAAAATAAAAAATCAGTTGTATTTCCCGATGCTACAGACGAACGTGTGATAAAAGCCGCTCGAATATTAGCAGATGAATCTTTAGCCAATCCGATTTTAATTGGAAATGAAGATGAAATTCGTGCGAAGGCAACATCACTCCAAATTAATACAGGCGGAATTCGAATCATTGATCCCACGCGTTCGGAAAAGCTAAGCGATTTTTCTCACATCTTTTTTAATCTCCGCAAACATAAAGGAATCACTATCGAAGAAGCACAGAAGACAATGAAGCATCCGCTATTCTTCGGTGCCATGATGGTGCGCGAAGGCATGGCAAACGGAAGCGTGGCCGGTTCGATCTCAACTACCGGCGATGTTTTGCGTGCGGCAATTCAAGTTATCGGATTGAAGGAGGGAATCAGCATCGTTTCCAGTTTCTTTGTTATGGTTTTTCCGCATCAGGTATTTTCGTTTGCCGATTCGGCAGTTGTGCCGGACCCAACTTTTGAACAGCTTGCCGATATCGCAATAGCAACAGCCGAGAATCATAAAAAAATTACAGGCGAAGAACCGCGTGTTGCAATGCTTTCATTTTCAACAAAGGGGAGCGCGACTCATCCGTTAATAGATAAAGTTGTACAGGCAACAGCACTTGTAAAACAAAAAGCGCCTGGCTTAATCGCAGACGGCGAATTGCAGCTTGATGCAGCTATTGTACCCAAGGTCGCAAAATCGAAAGCGCCGGGAAGTCCGATTGAAGGCAATGCTAATGTGTTAATCTTCCCGGATTTGAACGCGGGAAACATCGGCTACAAAATGGCACAACGGCTTGGTGGCGCCGAGGCAATCGGTCCGATCGTTCAGGGTTTGAGCAAGCCGGCTTTTGATCTTTCGCGCGGTTGCAGTGTTGAAGATATTGTGAACACCACTGCGATTAATTGCGTGTTGGCTGTGTAGTTTAAAACGGATGCTAAGCAAGATGAGAAATTCCTATTGTCATTTCGATCCCGCTCGCAGAGCGGGAGAGAAATCTTTATTCCGGCTTGTTTTAAGATTCCTCTCCCGCTTCTGTCAAAGAGATAGCAGAGAATGAAGCGGAATCGGAATGACAAAATAAAATGTTCTTGTCAAACCCATTTGGGAAAGGTGAACATGCATAAACGTTTTACTGAATCTTTCGCATGTGCGACGTGAAATAAAACAAAGATGACCGACACTCCAACACTTTTGCAACCGACAAACCAGCGTTCGGGTGAACGATATGTTTTTATCGATCTTTACCGTGCCGCAGTTATTTTATTGATGTTGGAAGGACATGTTTTGAGAGCATTCCTTCCAATCTCAACTCAACGTAATACTTTCTTCCAGCTTCACGAGTTTTTTCACGGATTGAGCGCTCCTGCTTTTTTATTCGGTGCCGGTCTTACATTTGTTGTTTCCACAAGAAAAAGGTGGGAAGCATATCATCACTGGGATCCACCGCTTGCACGCAGACTTCGTCGTTTCTTGCTGGTGATTTTACTCGGACTTGCGCTCCATTTGCCATATTATTCGTTCCGCAAAGTAGCTTTAGATTTAAGTCAGACGGAAGTGCTGCAATTGTTCCAGTTCGATGTTTTGCATTGCATCGGGATAGGATTGCTCTCGTTGCATGGATTGATATTCTTCTTCAAGCGGGAATCAAGATTTTATTCGCTTGTTATCAGCACGATTATTGCGGTATGCTTTGCAACTCCGCTTATATGGGATATCGATTTCCTGAAATATCTTTCTCCTTTTCTGTCGCAGATATTCAACGGCAATCATGGTTCTCCATTTCCGCTCTTTCCTTATGTCGGATTTCTTTATGCGGGGGTTATAGTCTCGTGGGAGTTCTCTGTTGCGGTCGAAGAAAAGCGTGAGAAAAAATATTTTTATTGGCTTACTGTTGTCGGGATGATATTTATTATCGCAGGATTTGTTTTCGACTGGCTGCCGTGGTATTTGTATCCGACTTACAATTACTGGTTTACAAGTCCGAATTATTTCCTCGTTCGCCTCGGTTCATTGATGGTGATAATTTCTGCATTCTGGTACTTCACTCAGAACCTGAAGAATGCAAGAAAAATTTTCACGGTGCTTGGTATCGAATCGTTGTTTGTTTATGTTTTACATTTGCTTGTGCTTTACGGTTCTTCCATGAATCCGCAATTAAATATGCAGGTTATATTTGGTTTGAACCGCTCATTTGTTGAAACGGTTGGTCTATTTGCAGGACTATTCTTTCTGATGCTTATCTCAGCATTGCTATGGAATTACCTCAAGCGAAAACATTTCCCAGCTTACAGATGGGTACAGATTATAGTGGGTGGAGTGTTTTTGTACTTTTTATTTACGAGTGATTTTTAGAACTAGATAACGCTACGCGGGCAAAACCCGCGCAGCGTTAAATGTTGCCATTTTATCTTATTAAAATAAATTTTTTGGTATCAATAAATGAGCCTGCATCGATGCGATAGAAATACACACCGCTTGCCAGTGATCCAGCGTTGAATTCTATTTCATGTTCGCCTTCTTCAAGAAATTCATTGTTGAGTATTGTTGCCACTTCTTGTCCAAGAGTATTAAATACTTTTAGTGTAACATTTAACTCTTCCTGTAATGTGAATTTAATTGTTGTTGTCGGGTTGAATGGATTCGGATAATTCTGATCAAGAGAATATTCGAAAGGTTTCTCTAAATTATCCACAATATTTTTTTGGAATTGAAGAGGTGCAAGTGAATATTTGGCAAAATAAGGCGAAGATGGCCACAACCGGTTCATATTTAGAAATATTTGATCATCCCGAGTATTAAGTTCTTTTGGAATTTTAGCTATAATATCGGCAAATGATAATCTTGTTGTACTCTCATTACCGTTAGAATCGCATATGCTGATACCACTCGAACCCATTATCATCACATGTTGCGACTGAGTTACCCAACAATTACCTCCACCGAAATCCTTTTTCACCCACATTGATTTTTTCTTTGCCACGTTATACTTAATTAAAGCGCCGGTTGTATAATAACCTGTGCCAATCCCATTTACTTCTTTACCCATGGCAATTTCACCACTCAAATAAATCATACTATTCTTTCCAATACCTACATGTGCTAAATAGTTTCCATTATATTTAACCGAAGAACCGGGTTCCTTTTCTTGATAATAACCTTTTCCTTTATATTTGAACAACTTTGATTTGCCATCCGGGTTAGTAATTAGAAGATGCCACTCACTTTTCTCCTCTCCAGTTAAATTCTCTCGAACATTAGTTTTATACATGCTTGTCGAATATGTTCCAGCCAAAATCAAATTTCCACTCACTGTATAAGTCTCATAAATTGTGTATGGACAATCATAAGCCTCAAATGTTGTCGAATTGCCTTTAGTGTCGCCTTTTTCCATTCTAGTAAGCACCTTCAGAGCTTTAGTGTAGGAGATATATGATCCCGTGTTGGCGTCAAATTGAAATACGATTGTATGGAGCGAGTCATTATCATACCATGTGTTTCGTTTTTCGATGTAATCGTTTTTTAAAACATAAGCTATTAACCAAACCTTATTGTTGTCTACAAAGGGACCATAAAAATCAGCTCCCCATTCATCGATTATCGGAATTATTGGAATCTCACCTTGAAATTTCCACGTGCCTGTAGAATCTAATTTACACAATCTGCCATAAGGACTATCGTAATTAAGAAAGAAATATAAATTTCCATTTTGATCAATAGATGCTCGATCAGAAGCATAGCTTGCAGGATAATTTAGTGTCCACAAACGTTCTCCGTTTTTATCAAAATAAGTAACGCTATCTTGGTATATGGACGAATGAAAGAGAATATAAAAATTACCATCGTGGGTTAAAAATTGATTTATGGATGATTTAAATTCTTTTTCCCAAATGGTAACTCCATCAGATGATATTTTCTTTATGGTATCTGGTGATGTCCCAATACCATGAGCAAGATAAATACTGCCATTATCTGCCGGTTTGTTGATATTATACTGTCCGTTAATACGCCAAAGCTCTGTTTGAGCAAAACATAGTGTTGTGGCAATTAAGCTAAGAAATAAAATCAAAAAGTATTTCATAACAATGTTACCCTTCCATAATTTTATGAATAATTTATTTTTGTGTTAAGTTTTATTTTCAATAAATGGCAATTCTATCATATTCTCATTAATCGCGGGTTATCCCTTAGTTTATCACCCAAAATCTGTTTTGCAATGTAAAAATTAATCTGCAATTTGTCAAACGCAATTAAACTTCCCGAAAGTTACTGCGCTAGCCCGATCTGGAACTTTCGGGAAGTTGCCGTTTTGGTAAGAAGGTGCGAAAGGGGTGATAAATATTTTTTAAATTGCCTCCGCAATCATACCACTGTCAAACGGCCATTACTAAATTCAGCTTTGTGATTCCATTATAATATCGCTAAGAAAAAGAAATGAAATCACATTAATTGTTGACTGCTTTCCCCCGCCACCGTTTATGATTGCGGATGTTCTCTTTGTTACTTTTACCAAAGGTATCACTTTGTGACTCTTCAAAGAGAAAGTAAAAATATTCCTACACAACAGTATAGAAAATGTATTAAGGTAATGCAATTGTCCCCAATAGTGTTCTCTTCTTTGCGCCTGTTACAGATGGCATGTTCGTTGGATTGCCTGATATCAATTCGTTCGCCAGCATTGCAAAACATACCGCTTCTTTTGCATCGGCAGGAATTTTTCCATCAATCGGTTTTACTTTTGTCTTCCCGAAATATCTCTGCAATGCCTCCATTAAATATTTATTGTGAACACCGCCGCCGCTTACAATAATCTCATCCAATTTTATTTTCGGCTGGATGAATTCTAAATAACTTAAGTAGATGCTGAGTGCGGTAAATTCAGTTACGGTTGCAATTATATCTTCCTTTAACTCTTTCTTAAATGCTTTATGTATCGTTTTGATTAACTCCTCACCGAAAGTTTCTCTGCCCGTTGATTTAGGAGGGGAGAGCCAGATGTAAGGCTGCATCATCAGAGAACTGAGAAGCGATGGAATAATTTTTCCGCTTGCGGCAATGTTACCATTTTTGTCAAACGGTTTATCGAAGAAAATTTTCATCAATCCGTCGATGATCATATTCCCGGGACCTGTGTCAAATGCTTTTACCTGATTAATTGTACAATTCTTGGGAAGAATAGTGATGTTAGCGATGCCGCCGATATTGAGCAACGCACGCTTTTTCTTTGAAGATAGAAACTGATAATAATCGAAAATCGGAACGAGAGGTGCACCCGTTCCGCCGACCGCCACATCTCCTGATCTGAAATCACCAATTGTAGTAACACCTGTTAGTTTTGCAATTGCCGATATGTTTCCTATCTGAGTAGTAGAGCGGATTTTTTCCCCGAATATTTTTACAGGCAGCGGAAGGTGTTGAATGGTTTGTCCGTGCGAACCGATAATATCTATCTGCGATAATTTCAATCCGCCTTTGCGGACAATCCTCTTAGCCGCATCTGCAAAGAAGCCCGCGACTAAAAAATCGAGCCGGGAAATGTCTTCGAGTTTTGCATTTGAATTGTCGGAGTTTTTTAACAGAAATGTTTTATATCCCTTCGGATAGCTATAAGTCTCAAATGCCTTCAATTTAATTTTTGATTTTAATCCGCTTCCTTTAATTTCCACAAGTGCCGCATCTATGCCGTCGGCAGATGTTCCGGACATTAATCCGACAACAATTTTCTCCTTTTTACTGAATAGTTTTTTTAATGCTTCCATTGTTGCACTTAATTCTAAAGTTTATAATATTAGCTATACCAACAACAAATTACAATTGACCAATGACTAAAACCAATATCTCAAATCGCAAATCAAAAATCCAGAATGACGATCTTCTAATCGGCGCGCACGAATCGATTGCAGGCGGAATTTACAAAGCATTCGAACTGGCAGAAAGTATCGGATGCCGCACGCTTCAAGTATTCACCAAAAGCAGTAATCAATGGGCTGCAAAACCGCTCACAGAAGAAGATATCGAAAACTACAAAACAGTTTCTTCGAAATCAAGTATCAAACATGTGGTTGCGCACGATTCATACCTTATTAATCTGTGTGCGGTAAATCCGGAAATTTTAAAGAAATCGCGTGAAGCATATTTAGATGAACTAAAACGATGCGAAGCACTCGGAATTAAGTATCTGAATTTTCATCCGGGCGCTCATATGGGTGCAGGGGAAGAAGAGGGAATCAAACTAATAATTGAATCTCTTAATCTGGCACACAGTAAAACAAAAGGATTCAAAGTGTTGAGTGTTCTTGAAACAACAGCGGGACAAGGTTCTTCGCTTGGTTATCGATTCGAACAGTTAAGAAAGATTATCGATGGTGTAGCTGAACCGAATAGGATGGCGGTCTGTATCGATACCTGCCATATTTTTGCGGCAGGTTACGATATAAGCACGGATGACGGTTACGAAAAAGTGATGAAAGAATTCGACGATGTAATTGGATTCGACCGTCTTGTCGCATTCCACGTGAACGATTCAAAAAAAGGATTGGGATCGAAAGTCGACAGGCACGAACATATCGGCAAAGGGATGATAGGCAAGAACGGATTCAAATGCCTGATGCAAGATCCACGATTGGCGGCAATTCCCAAAATTCTTGAAACACCGAAAGGCGAAGATTTAAAAGAGGACAAGATGAATCTGGCTGTGCTGAGGAAATTAGCTTAATTCATTTTCTGAATTTACACTTCTTGTGATTTTCCAATCCTCAAGGTGGAAAAGAAAAATAGCATTGTTGTCAGTTCTTTTTTAATTCTTTCTAAGAGGTTTATACAATGTCTTCGGCTCTTCAATCCTAAAACCGATTTGACGTTTTGGAGGAATGGGAGGATTAGTGAGTTGCCGGATTGCCTCGAAGACAACCTGAAATTGCTCGTCGTATTTTTCTTCCAGTGCCTTTAATTTGCGCGCAAGTTCAGCATTTGATGCAAACATCTTTCTCAGTTTTACAAAGGTGCGCATGATAGCAATGTTTACATCGATTGCTCTTTCACTTTTTAAAACGCTTGATAACATCAAAATTCCGTGCTCAGTAAATGCATATGGACGGTACTTTATATTTTGACCTCTCTTCAAGGTCACAATTTGTGACCTTGAACCAGACGAAATCAGCAACAGCCAATTTTTAATTTCTTCTTGTGTGAGTTGGAACATGAAATCTTTAGGGAATCTGTTTTTGTTCCGTTTGACCGCTTGATTTAATGTTTTTGTCGGAACACCATAAAGGATAGCAAGATCACGGTCAAGCATAACTTTTTGCTTGCGTATAAATAAAATTGCGTGATCAATTCTTTCTTGAGGTATCATGCCCGATATATTGTGTGTCTTCATATGTTTTACCTTCCAAGAGATTTGTGCTTTAAAAATATGTAAAAGATATATAAATGTGATAACATTGTCAAATTGAAATTATACCTTGAAATCATACTCTTTGTAAGAGTAAATATTTCATGTATATTTATGTGTGTATGACAACTTTACGCGATATATCATTTGCGGAATTACTCAACAGCCAGACTCGAGTTGGTGAATTATTCCGCGACACCGGGGATGGCCGAATTGAATGTTACGCGTGCGGTCATCGATGCAAAATTGGCGAAGGTAAAGACGGCATTTGTAAAATCCGATTTAATCGCGGCGGAAAATTATTTGTGCCGTGGGGATATGTAAGTTCTCTCGCCTTAGATCCGATAGAAAAGAAACCGTTCTTTCACGCAATGCCCGGCTCAACTGCGATGAGTTTCGGAATGCTTGGATGCGATTTCCATTGTTCATTCTGCCAGAACTGGTTAACATCTCAAACGTTGAGAGACCCGCATTCCATTTCATCTATTGAAAAGATATCTCCTGAAGAGATAATAGCTCTTGCTCAAAAGCACGGTGCACAAGTTGTAACTAGCACCTACAATGAACCGCTAATAACGAGCGAATGGGCAGTAGAGATTTTCAAATTAGCGAGGCAGAAAAAAATTATTACATCGTATGTCTCAAACGGTAACGGAACTCCTGAAGTGGTTGAGTATCTCAGTCCGTGGCTCGACCTTTTTAAAATCGATCTTAAAGGATTTAACGATAAAAGATACCGTGAACTTGGCGGCGTGCTTAATAATGTTTTAGATACAATCAAACTGGCGTACAAGAAAAAATTCTGGATCGAAATAGTTACTCTAGTTGTGCCTGATTTCAATGATTCAGAAGATGAATTAAAAAATATTGCAGAATTTATTAAATCGGTTTCGCCTGATATTCCGTGGCATGTCACGGCTTTTCATGGTGATTATAAGATGGATAATATAAGATATACACCTATCAAAAAAATAATTCGCGCAGTCGAGATCGGATATACATCTGGATTGCATTATGTGTACGCAGGAAATATACCTGGCGCTGTAAGAAATTACGAGAACACTAATTGTTATCGATGCGGGGAGTGCTTAATTGAGCGTAAAGGTTTTCGCATCGTAAAAAACAGATTGAAGGATGGAAGATGTATAAAGTGCAGCAGTACTATCCCTGGGTTTTGGAAACATTTACATCCATAAAAATTGCATGTGCGGTTTCTTTTTCTTATTTTGACTGAAGTAAGAATTTTATTTTATGAAAAAGAAAAACAACGATAATCAAAATAAAGTCCCCGTAGATTATTCATTCTCATCTGAAGATTGGGAAGAACTCGAACGCGGTATCTCATATTTCAACAGTGGCCAGTACCAGCACGCTTACGAAGCGTGGGAGCTAATTTGGGAACATTCTGCCAAAATAGAACGAAAGTTTTTGCGCGGTTTAATGGAAATATCATCAAGTTGTCAAAAAGCGCTAAACCGGCATGATTTAATCGGCGCTCAGCAAAGTATTGAGAAAGCAGTTGAAAAATTAGATGATGAGAAATTTTTGCCCGAGTTTTTAAGCGTTCCGGTGAAACCTCTTTTAGAATTCCTTGATTATAGTTCAGGAATTTTCGATCAGGATCGAATAAACGGATCTCTTGAAGTCTGGCGATCCCGTATCCCCAAAATTCATTTTCATAAACCGTCCAACCCGGATTTGCTTGTTGAAGTATGTGAAATTACTCGCTCTGAACTTTTTAAAAGCGGAACGAAACATTTTAATCAAGGATATTTTTGGGAGGCTCACGAAGCATGGGAAGAATTATGGCGTGAACAGATCGGTGAAGGAAAACATTTTATAGAGGGTTTTGTTCAATTAGCCGAAGGGTATCATTTTATTAAAGGAAGCAAGTTCAGTTCGGCTGCTTATCTCTTAGAAAAAGCTATTGTCACTTTGCGCGGGTTTGAAAGAATAGATTGTTCTTTAACAATATCTCCCTTATTAAATGATACATCTGAATTGCTGCAGTCTGTTCGATTTTTATCAAGCCAGCAAAAAGTACCGTTTAAGTTTTCAAAAAAACCGCTCATCACAATCGATAGTTAAATCAATAACCGAACTCTTTTCTTATATTTTGTTCGATTGTTAAATGTTCTTCGGCAGTAACCGGAAGTTCATTGCGTAACTTTTCTAAATACTTAACATCAACAGGTGATAGATCACCGTCTTGCCAGGCGCTTCGCATAGCTTCAATATAAATTTCGTTTTTCGCCTGTTGAGTTAATTCCTGCCATTCAGTTTGAGTGATTGATAATGCCGACCCCAATTCAAGTAATAAATTTTGAAGATTTTCATTCGGGATCCCATCCTTCCAAGCAATTTTTAAACCTTCTTTAAATAAATCCATATTCAAAGTATGTGAAATCGGTTTTATTTCGTTGAGTTGTTGAGATTCAAAATTAAGTTTTTGTTTTTGAATCATTTGTTCAAGTTGAATTCCTTCGATATGTTCCGGGTCGAGCAATAATATTTTTTGGATTTCAAAGGCAGCTGCATCGTTATTCTGCTGCACAATCATCTCTTTTGCTTTGTTTAAATAGTCTATTATTTTTTGTTGAACTGCTTCCTGACGTCCTTCTTCGCGGGCAGATTGAATCATTTGTTCTTCCCGTTTTCTGATTCTTTCGTTCTCGAGCCGTTTTCTCAACTCTTCTTCAAGACGTTGCTTGGCTTCTTCTTCAAGTCTTTTTCGTTCTTCCATCTCCCGCAGTCTTCGTTCTTCTTCCATTCGGCGTTGTTCACGTTCTTCAATCTCTTCACGTTTTCTTCGTTCCTCCTCTTCAGCCCTGCGTTTTGCTTCTTCCTCGGTTTTTCTTTTTATTTCTTCCTCTCTTTTTTTAATTTCTTCCTGGAGCCGTAATCTTTCCTCACCTATCCGTCTTCTTGTTTCTTCCTCTAATCGTTTTCGTTCCTCATCATTTTTTTTCTTTATTTCGGATTCGAGTTTCCGGCGGTCTTCATCATTTACTCTCCGTGTTTTATCTTCCTCCAAGCGGCGGGTTTCGATTTCTTGGGCTCGCCTGCGTAATTCTGTTTCTGCCCGTTTATTGTCGGCTTCGTGCCGTTTCTTTTCCTCGCCGGCACGCTGCTGATTCGCTTCTATTTTTTTCTTTAAAATATCTTCATCATTCGATTCCTGATTTTCATTTTCGGTCAATTCACCGGAATGTTCTAATTGAGTCAGAATCCTATCTTTGTAAGCTCTTGCATAAAAATTACCCGGTTCAATTTCAAGTGCAAGATCGATCTTTTCCAAAGCACCTTTGAAATCTTCAGCCTTTAAAAGTTTGTCTGCGTGTTTAAGAAGTTCGCTTGCCTGCCGTTTACTTTCGGCATCGTCCTTATTTTTTTCTTTTTTGCTCAAAGTGTTACCTGTCGATATAGATTATAAAATCGTTTAACGTCCACGGTCTTGAATTGCCGTTTTATATTCGGGCCTGTCGAACATATTGAAGAAATCAGCATTGACAATCTCATCTATCTTGAAATTTAATGAGATAGCTTCACGAAGATATCTTGCTGCTTCCGTTTTCTTTTTTTCATCAAATCTTTTTTCTTTTTGAGAATACATCTGTAGTGAAAACATCTGTGCAACCTTGTATTTTACGATAGCATCATTAGGAGCTATCAGCATAGCTCGCTGAGCGATTGATACACCCTCAGGGAATTTACCCAAGCGTGTTTCAGCCAATGCTAAATAAACGATTGCGCGGGCATCCTTTGGAGATTTTCGAATTATTTCCTGCAATATTTCTTCCAATTTCTTTAATAATTTATCGGCATCCAGATGTCCCATTACCTGTTTAAGTCTTGCATAGTTATATAACGAATGATAATCATTCTGACTTATAATCATCCTTTTTTCGGAAGCGGAAAGAATTCTTTGACTTTGTGAGAGCCGCAGTTCTGGATCGACTAATATAGCATCGGACACTGGACCTGTTAGGTACGAAAGTGAATCAAATGAAAATTTTGCGGCATTGTCATGAAATGCCATTGCTATTTTCGGTTTATCGGCTAATTGATATGCTTCGGCACAAGTTTTTAAGAGTTCAGGGTTGCATGGATCTAATTGATAGGCACGGTTTAATGCGTCCAAGGCTTCTTGAGTTTTTCCAAGCTTTAATGCTATTTTGCCTTTTTCAAACCATGCAGAAATGTTATTCTGTGTCAAGGCTAATGCAGTATCAAAGCTGATGAGTGCACGTGAATAATTTTTACTGAACGCAAGTATTTTCCCTTGAGCTACATATCCCAAATCAAGTCGTGGATTTGCTTCGATTGCTGCATCGGCAAGGTTTTTACCTCGGTAAAAAATCGAGTCTCCGTAAGAAATTCCATTTTCCAACTGGATAGCAATAATCTCTGCCGCAAGGGCTAAGCCTTCTGCAAATTTTGGATCTTCCTGAATTGCTTGAAGAATCAAATCGTATGCATTTTTTATAGTCTCAGGGGTCTGTCGATTGAGCATTTCCCTGCACCGCAGGTAGAATGAATATGAATCAGGATTTTTACTTGTGTTTTGAATTTTTTTGTTAGATTCATCGGTTGATACCGGCAGTCCAAGTACTTCGGAAATTTGTTTTGTGATTTCTCCTGGTAGCAATGATAAACCGGTTGATGACGTTGGAAATTTAGTTGTCCATGCCATCTTACCCAAAGAGTCTGTCAATTCCAGTTCAAGTACAAAGTTGGATCCGGCCCTTTGTAACTTCCCCCTCAATGCATAAGTGAATCCGAGACGAAACACTTCTTGCTGTGGCAATGAAGTCTTATGCATAAGTTGATAGGCAGAACCAAAACCCATAACCGGAGATGAAGAAACAGAGGAAAATTTGTCTGCAACTTCCTCGGCAAGAGCAGTGCCGAGAACATTTTCCTCAATAGTTTTGTCTTTATCTATCCACGGCATAACCGCAATTTTTACTGGAAGGGTAAGGACATATTTTTTCATCTGGAATATTATTATAATTGCCAAGATAGAAACAATAACGATAGCGGCTATTAAATATTTTGGTGATAATCTTTTCCTGGATTCCTGCTGTGTTACCGGATCGGTTATCTTCTTTTCATTGTCCGTTGGTTTTTGTTTTTCTTTGATTTCTTCAGCGAGAACAGCGGGAGTTTCAACCTTTGCAGGTTTTATTCTTGCCTCGATTTCGCGAGCTTCGGTATTATGAGGATCGTTTACAAGAGCTTTTGCAATTTCAACTTTCGCCAGTTCAAGGTTGCCTGCTTTGATATATTCATTGGCATTCGCAATTAACGATTTTACCCGGGCATCCTTTTCTGCATCTTTTAATTTCCTTTCTGCTTCTCTTTGTTTTTGCAACATCTCCCTCTGGCGTTCTTCTTCTTCAATCCGTTTTTGTTCTTCAGCAAGACGCTTTTGTCTTTCTTCTTCCTGTTTTTTTAATTCTTCCTCCATTCTTCTTCGTTCTTCTTCTGCCCGCTTAGCTTCAAGTTCTTCTCGCTGGTGTTTTGCTTCCTCTTCAAGCTGCCGGAGCCTTGCTTCTTCCTGTTTTCGTTGTTCTTCTTCCACTCGCCGGCGTTCCTCTTCCTCCTGTTTCAAACGTATTTCTATTTTATTCCGCAGTTCTTTTTTGATTCTCTCAATGAATTCTTCTGCTACTGTCCTGATTTTATTTTCTTCGGCTTCACGCTCGGCGGTAATATTTCGAAGTTTAGATTTATATTCTTGCTCTTCGCGTAATTTATGCGCACTAAAAAGATTGTTGGCTCTTTCCATTATATCGGCTTCGATGCGGGAAGATGCATCTTCGAAAGCTTCTTTTTTTGCTTTTGTGATGCGTTGCTCTAAATCTTTTGACAAATTTTCGTTTGATCCGTTCACTAATATCCTTTCAACTAAGACTCTCTAAACTGGCAAAATATATTGAATTGTAAGAGGAATGTCAACCTTAAATCGAAATTTATCACGCTTAATTCTTATATTAAAGATAAAATGCCCAAAATATTTGATTTTTGGCTTAAAAACGGCTAATTCTAAAATAAATTTATAAAAAATCTCAAATTAATTGATATGAAAAAGAAACAAAAACTTAAAGGTTTAGACAAGCGGTACGACACCGAAAGTCTTGAATCTATAGACACCGAGGTGCTCGAAACAATTACTTATGAGTATCCGGGAAAAAATATTGAAGTGAGTATTGATACCGATGAATTCACGGCTGTATGTCCATATTCAGGTCTTCCTGATTTTGCAACATTAAAGATTATCTATATACCGAGGAATGAAATTATAGAACTTCGTTCGCTAAAATATTATCTCTTCTCTTACCGCAATACAGGTATATATCAAGAACATGTTGTTAATAGAATTCTGAATGATCTGGTTAAATGCTGTAATCCTAAGTGGATGAAAGTTGTAGCTGATTATAAAGTCCGTGGCGGCTTGCACACCATAACAACGGCTGAGCGGGGTAAAAGATAAAAACAGCAAATAATTATTTTTTATTTTGATTTAAATTTTATTCTGAGATATTCTATTACTGGGGGAATAGCCGAGATTATGATTATTGCAAATATCACCATGGTGAAATTATTTTTTACGACTGATATATTTGCAAAGTAATAACCTGCAAAAACAAAAGTGGCGACCCAAAGTATGCCTCCGATAATATTGTAACTGATAAATTTAATGTAAGTCATCCTGCCGATACCCGCAACGAAGGGGGCGAATGTTCGGATGATTGGAATGAACCTTGCAAAAATGATCGTTTTACCTCCGTGCTTTTCGTAAAATTTGTGCGTTCGTTCCAGATATTCTTTATTTAAAAATTTAACATTTTCTTTATGAAATATTTTCGGACCTACAATGGCTCCGAACCAATAATTAACAGTATCACCTAAGAATGCCGCAATAGAAAGAAGCAGAAACAGCCACCACGGATCAAGTGATCCTGCAGCGGCAAATGTCCCTGCCGCAAATAGTAAAGAATCGCCCGGTAAAAAGGGGGTGATGACAAGTCCCGTTTCACAAAAAATTATTAAGAAAAGAATTGCATATGTCCAGCTGCCGTAAGTGGCAATGAGCTGCTGTAAATGTACATCGATGTGAATAATGAAGTCGAAAAGAGTATTTATTAATTCCATTTAGTTCAAAAATTTTGTTGTTGTTGAATTATTGAATTTGAATATAGCTAAAAAATGATAATAAAAAAATCGATTTTATTCAGCAAGCATAAAATCAATTTCTCTTTCCTCCGGATCAACTCTTATCACCTGGATTTGGACTTTATCTCCCAAACGGTATCTTTTTTTAGTGTGCCTGCCCAGAAGTGCAAATTGCTTATCATCGAATAGATAAAAATCATCTTCCATATCACGAACATGAACCAAACCCTCAACAAGCAAATCGGTAATCTCAACGTATAAACCGTAATTTGTAACTCCGGAAATTATCGCATGAAATTGCTCGCCTACATGCCGTTTCATAAACTCCACTTGCATCACTTTTACCGAAGCCCGTTCTGCTTCCATCGCGATCCTTTCCATCTGAGATGAGTGATCGCAAATCTCGGGTAGTCTCGAAATTAATTCTTTCCTCCGACTATGGGGCATTTTGTCCTGATACTCAAATAAAAGTCTATGAACTATCAAATCGGGATAACGCCTGATTGGAGATGTGAAATGCGTGTAATATTTAAAGCCCAATCCGAAATGCCCGGTATTTACATCTGAATATTCTGCTTTTGCCATTGATCTGATTGCAACTTCATTGATAACATTCTCTTCTTCCGTTCCTTTCACATCGCCTAAAAGTTTTTGCAACGCTTTGCTTGTTACTCCGCCCGATATGTTAAAAGCGTAACCGAGGTGTTCTACAAACGAGGCGAGATCGGACAATTTATCGGGTGGCGGTAAATCGTGTGTCCGGTAAACAAACGGACGAATATTTTCTTCTTTCTTAAACTTTCCAATACTTTTGGCAACAGTTTGATTTGCAAGAAGCATGAATTCTTCAACTAACCTGTGAGCATCAAGCCGTTCTTTTTTTATTATCTCAGTAGGTTTACCGTTTTCATCGAAGCGGAATTTTGTTTCTACAGATTCAAAATCGATACTTCCTTCTTTGGTTCTCTTCTTTAATAGAATAGAGCTTAAATTTTTCATCTCCGCAATGATATCTGAAAAATCGCCTTTTCCGGTTTCGATTATTTTTTGTACTTCTTCATAAGTAAACCGGCGTTTGCTGTGAATAACACTTTTTTTAACTTCATAATCTTTAACAATTCCTTTTGGTGTTATGGCCATAAAAACCGAATATGTCAAGCGATCTTCTTTAGGGCGAAGACTACATAAAGAATTCGATAATTTTTCCGGTAGCATAGGGATTACTTCATCTGAAAGATATACGCTCGTACCCCTCTTGAATGCTTCTTTATCTAACAGTGAATTCTCTTCAACGTAATAACAGACATCTGCAATATGGACTCCGAGATAAAAATTTCCGTCACTTAAAATATCTAAAGATACCGCATCATCAAAATCTTTCGCATCTTCAGGGTCGATCGTAAAACATATATTCTTTCTGAAATCGAGCCGCCGCTTGATCTCATCTTTTGAAATAATTTCTTGAATTGCATCTACTTCAGCAAGAACTTCTTTTGGGAAATGGGTGGGCAATTGAAATTCTCTGGCGATGCCGTTCATCTCAGCACTTAACTCACCTGATTTACCAAGAATTTCTACAACAACTCCTTCGGGATTTAAATTTCGTGTTTTCCACGATTCGATATTTACAACAACTTTATTCCCGTGGTGCGCCTTGTTAGTTTTTCCTTTCGGAATATAAATATCTCTTCCGATTCTATTATCGTCAGGGATGACGAAATTAAAATGTTCACTCTTTTGAAAAACCCCAACAATCGGTTTGCTTGTCCGTTCAATTACTTCAATTATTTCCCCCTCAAGAATCTGATTTGAATTTTCATTTTTGTCAGGCTGGGCAAACAGAGCAACGCTCACCGTATCTCCGTCTATTGCTGTATGCAAAAATTTTTGTTCTATCTTAACTTTGCCGACCTTTGGAGGAAGAAGCTCTACGACTCCGGAGCGTTGTTTTGTGGTACGAACGATTCCTATGAATCTTCCTATCGATGGGGGTGTGGTGTAACCGTATCGTTTCCTTTTACCACGTGCAATTAACTTCGCATGGTGCAATTCGTTCAGCGCCTGTTGAAGAAACCTTATCTCGGATTTATCTTTTATTGCCAGTCTACGGGCAATTACATTTGATTTAAATTGCTCGGAAGGATATTTATTGAAGAAGTTAATCAACTTCTCTTTTAATTTATCTAGATGTTCCATATTTTTTTATTAGAATGAAAAGCGGTAAAAGATGCGGGCTTCGTTAGTTAATATTTTGGACTCGGGATTATCTCCCTCAACTTTTCGCTGAATTTCGATAAAAAGATTTCTTATCGAAGAAATATTTAACAAGTCGCCTACATTTAACTGATAACTCACATTGGTATTCCCAATGTCCTGAAGAATTGTACCTCCGATACTTAAAGATCCTTTGCCGACAGTGGCAGTTACATTAATGCTTGTGCCTTCCTGCACACTTCCGCCTCGATACGAAACATCCGCTCGGCGGATAAATGGGAACTCTCTTTTCAAAACTTCCGATAAGATACTGGAAAGTAAGTTTGATGCAACCGATGTTCCTGTACCTGCCCCAAGCGATGTAAACTCCTGCTGATCTCGTGAAGTTAACTCATCGCGGAATTTACCCGTGATTATAAAAGCGAGCGCATTCGATTGAACGTCGCCACCTTTTGTCTGCGAAGAAAAATCAATCGGGTTTTCACCTGGTTTATCTTGTATTTGCATGGACATATTTAGTTGCGGTTCCATTCGGGTTCCGGTAATTTTTAAGATCACAATAATTTTCTGATCGGATGTTTGGGTTGAACTGCCCGCAACAGGCGGAACCGATGGCTGGAGTTCGCCGGTTTGCTGAGTTCTTTGTTTATATCCTTCATAAGCAGCTTTGATATCGAACTCGGGATTATTCCATGGACCTACAAATTTTAATTTGCCGTTTGCACTGAAATGTTTGAAGAAATTGTAATATGATCGGGGAGATACGTCTATTTCTCCGTAAACTGTTGGAGTCCCTTGTTCGTTGATAACGCTCGCCTTTCCATCGAGTTCAGCATAAAGTTCTTCGCCGGTTGCTGGTGTAAAAATCATTGTCAATGCAGTGGGACCGCGGGTTTCAACATTGATATTATACCTCAGGCGGTCAAGTATTGGTGAATCGGATGATTTGCTTAATTCAAGATCAAAAGAATCGGTTGCTGTGTAATATCTTGAAATTTTTGTTGGAGTAACCGCTATCTTGGAAGTATCATCTATCAGTTTGTATCGTAAAGTTAAATTTTGATTCGCAATCTCCTGATCTTTTGTTGGAGGGAAAGTAAGATTTGCCTCGCGCACAAAAAGTTTTCCCGATAAATAGGGCCGTTCGAGATTTCCTTTTAAAATAATGCCGGAGCTATCGGTTTCCGTGAATAGCAAACCATAAATGTTCGGGGAAACTTTTCTTGTACCATCTGTCATTAACAGAATTTGACCCTTAACAAGAAAATCAAAATAATCTACTTTAAAATTCGTTAAGGAAAAATATCCTGTAGCATCAGAGGTTCCGATATATCCTTTGTCTTTAACATTCGTGACGCTAAACTCTTTTATCCAGATTTTATCGTTTTTTGCTTCAAGGTTGCTGTTTAGGATATAACGAATGTTGTTTGGATTAAAAAGAAATCTCGTTTCATTAAATGATATTGTTCCTTTATACTCAGGTTGTTGAGGAGTACCCTCAAGGATGAGATCACATTGAATCTTACCGCTCATTTCATCGAAATCGTTTAAGAGAGGATCAATTAAACTGATATCAAATTTATCTGCAGTCAATCGGAGGTGTTGGGGTTTATGTGGAAACCTTTCTTCGACAGAATTAAAAGAAAGATTGCAAGGCAGATTTCCGCTTAATTCGAAATCCGGTTCCTTAACCGCCGGGTTTTTTCTTAACGACAGATTCACATTTGCATTCTCGTTTTCATAATCCATTCTCGCAGATAAAACTCCGAAAGTTGATTTCCTAAAAGTGATATCTCTAGCGGTGGCAGTAAGTTGAATGACGGGCTTTGAAATTGTTCCTGTGAGATTTAGTCCAGATGACAGTATTCCTGTAAAACCTTTCCCCGGTTTCCTGAGTGAAGGATCATTTGAAAAAATTCCCAGCATTGACAAATCGAATTCTCTTAGACTGATTCCAAGATTCATTTTTTCATCTGTTGTAATATTACCTTTCACTGAGATACGCTCATTTTCACCTAAAAATTCAGCATGCATTACGCGAATTCCATCAGTATTAAATCTTAACTGAACATCCTGTCGATTTTTCCATGAATATGTGCCAAGAGAAACAATCATTGAATCTAAATCGATGGCGAATGTTTGCGGTTGTACCGAAACCAATCCGCTTAACTGTATGCCGATAATCGAATCGATATTCGACCGTCCGTTAACGGTTGATTTTAAATTTTTATAATCGAAATTTATTCGTGTGTTTTTGATTTTCTTGGTATTGAGTCTTCCTGAATCAATAGATAAATAAAAGCTGCCGGTCAGACTTTCCAAAGTATTGTTTTTATTTAACGAATCTAATTTTGATTCAAATGTCGAATGGTGGAGTAATATTCCCCCTTTTGTTGTACCGATAAAAAATTCATTTATCTCTGCATCAGAACTCATGCTGAAATATCTGCCGTCACTTCTCATGGTTCCTTTAACTTTTGCATTTGCATCGAATGGAGTTTCGCTTAATAATGTTGAGACGGGCTCGAGATTTTTTAATGTCACATTGTAAGTTAAATTCATCTGCGAACCGATTGAATTTATTTTCTCGTTTTTATTCTGTTTGATACGAATCGCGCGGACAGAATCAACAGAAACATGTTTCTCGATTGAATTGATTAAGTTTGAAATTTGTGATGCGGCATCTTGAATATTTTTGCTCAGACGGAAATCTCCTTTAACGTCAACATCGGCAATTTGTGATTCTATTCTGAGATGTCTATTTAGTAAGTCGGTTTGGTCAAGCGAGAACGATAATTCTTCAGCGTTTAAATCGTGGTTTCTGAACGAAGAGGGAAGAAGTGAGACCGCAACATCGCAATTTAAATTGTCAATTTCCGTTCCTTTGCCTGAAATTGTTCCCTTAAAATTCAGGTCGCTGTGATAATTTGAATCACCCGTGATTGTTGCAATGTTAAATGATGAAACTTCAATAGTTCCATCATATTCACTCAAACCTTTCGGCGGAAAGTCGATTGTGCCTTGAATATGTGCTTTCGAATTTGCAAAGCTTGATATCAATTTCCCCTCAATATGTCTTGTCGATCCGACCAAGTCTAATTGGGCATTATCAACCGGAATGCCCTTAATGACCGAAGAATCAATGGATGCTTGAAGAGAGGCTGAAAGGTCTTCAACTTTAAAACCTTCACCTTTAATGTTTCCGCTCGAATATAATGCGGTGGGAAAATTTTCAATTCTGAATAACTTTCCTATATCTATGTTTTTAACAAGATAACTGAAATCGTAAGCTGGGGGAGATATATTCAAATTCATCTTGCCATCAACGGTAACGCTGTTTGACGGGCTTTCTAATTTGATTTGAGTTCTAAAATTTGTCGGCAAGCCTGTGTAAGTAAGATATACAGACAAAGGTTGAATATTACCGAACTCCGGAATCGGTAATCCGGGTAGAAGAAGAGGTACGTCGGGAGGATTTATCTTACTATTATTTGAAATAACGTCAATGAAAAGATTTGCCGGATCGTGGAGATTTTTAATTTTACCTGAGAGTGAGATTTCGCTTTGCAAAGTTTTTAAATGCACGACAGGTAAATTGAGGTTGCCAAATTCACCTTCGGCAATTACATCGGTGATTGTTTCACCGTCTAAGAAATTAACCTGAGGAAGAAACGACCGGAGTTCTGCAAGAGAAAAAACAACAGAATGAAATTCCAATTTTGTTGAATCATGTTCAATATCTTTCAAATCAAGATTCTCGAATAAATTGATGTCTTTCATCGAGGCGGAAAAACCAAAATTTGATTTTCCGGTCTCAATCCGTACGTTTTTCGCCTCCACTTTTTTATCGCTTAGTAGGAAATTCCCTTTGAAGTTTTTCAATTCGAAATCCGATTCAGGAGAGTAACAACTTAGTTTCCTGACGGTAGATTCATATCGATTATCTTTGATAACCGCACTCAGTTCAAATTTCAGATTCCGAATTGTAAAGTTATGATATTCAAAATAACTTGAGGGCATATCCCAGTGATCTGCTGCCACAAGAGATACAGAATCTAAAAGAGAAATCATTCCGTTGTTAATCACCACGGTATCAATTTGTATAGTCCAATTCAATTTCGATTTGGTGGTATCTTCTTTCGGTTTTATCAGTTTTCCAAAGTTCCAGTTGCCCTCTGCAGGTCTGAAAAAATTTATTGCCGGTTTTTCGATTGCAATTTTGGTAATCTTAATTTTATTTTCAAGAATCGATAAGAGATGATATTTACAATCGATTTTACCTGTAGATATTACAGTCCCGGATTCATCATCAATTGCCACCGAATCTATTGAAAAACCGCCTAAGAAATTTCCGTCTATGTTTCCTAAATGTAATGAGCCGTTAATATTTGTGGAGATCGTTGAAACGAGTAGGACGCGGAGCCGGTTTTTAAAGAAAGATGTTTGTGTGAAGACTGCCGCTACCAGAATAAGGAAAAGGAAGACACCGATTGAAATTCCTAACCATTTCAATATTTTCTTGAAAATCTTCATCAATCAAAATTTATTTTGAAGAAAATCGTTCAAGAATAATATCTATAATAGAGGTGGTGGAGCGATCGGGAACAAAATCAATAGTCATTACTTTGCCGCCGCTCTTTTCCACCATATCTTTCCCGACTATATTATTGACGCTCCAGTCGGCGCCTTTCACCAGAACATCGGGCAATATTATGGTTATCAGATTGAGAGGTGTGTCGTCATCGAACAGACAAACGTAATCAACCGGATTCAAATTGGAAAGAATAAAAGCGCGATCGTTCTCGTCGACAATCGGTTTTTTTTCTCCTTTGATTCGTTTCACTGAAGAGTTCGAATTTATTCCTACTACAAGCGCATCTCCCAGCTCTCGGGCTTTGAGTAAATATTCGATATGACCGCGGTGGATAATATCGAAAACACCGTTGGTGAATACTACTTTCTTATTTTTTTGTCTGAGACTTTCACGGACTGTTTTCAATTCCTGTATGCTTAAAACTTTTCCCATCGATTTATTTAACCTTCTGGGATTGATGATCGTTATCGTGTAAAATTATTTCTTTGAGCTCGTTGGGTTGTATGGGAACAATCCCGATATAACCGCAAACAATTCCGCCGGCAAAGTTAGCCATCGTTGCTGCTTCTTTGATGGTGGCGCCGCTTGCAAGAGCCATGGTCAAGGTTGAAATAACCGTATCGCCGGCTCCAGAAACATCGGCAACGTTCAATGCTTTTGTGGGCATGTGTGAAATTTTTCCGTTCGATTCAAACAGCGACATACCATGCTCGCCGCGTGTTAAGAGAACATTTTTGGATTGAAGTTTTTCCATTAAGTTTTTGCCTGCCGCGAGTATGTCATCATTCGTTTTTAAACGCACACCCATTGCTTCTTCGGCTTCTTTACGGTTGGGTTTAATGACTGTAACATTTTTGTATTCGAAAAAATTATTAAACTTCGGATCAACAGTTACAATTTTATTTTGCTTGTTGGCAAGAGTTACAATTTCACCAATCAATTCTTTAACTACAACACCTTTGTTATAGTCTTCAATAATTATACCGTCGACGGTGCTAATATTTTTACGAAGAATATCAAGCAATTTATTTTGTATGACGGGGGAGATGTCGGATTTGCGTTCACGGTCGATTCGAACAATATGTTGACTGTTCGCGATTACGCGAGTCTTTACTGTAGTTGGTCGCGTGGTATCTGTTATGATGCCGTCTGTTGAAAATTTATTTTCGCGCATCAGATCGGAAAGTTGTCTTCCGCTGTTATCATCGCCGATGATACCGATAAGCAGCGGATCGCCTCCGAGCGATTTTATATTCATTGCTACATTGGCTGCTCCGCCAAGACGTACTTGCTCCTGCTCCATATCAACAACAGGGACCGGGGCTTCGGGTGATATTCTGCTGACATTTCCCCAAATATAACGGTCGAGCATCAAATCGCCTATGACGGCAATTCGTTTTCCTTTCATACCGGCAAAAAGTTCTTCCAAACGTTTTTCAGATAATGTAACCAACCGTAAACTCCTTGTATTTTATGATGTTAACAACGATGAAATATAGCCAGATACGGCTTGAGATGCAAGAAAATGAAGAAGAATTAATACGAACGAATCTAATTGTTGCGGAAAACTTTGTTTGTACAGGTATATATGCTTTAGCTTTGTAATTTTGTTGAAACTTGGAAAGAATTTGCTATATTTTTGCTATATTATTGGGCAAAATTGATTAGATAAAAAACAAATGGGAAAAATAAAAACAAACGAACGAGAGCTTCTAGGCAAGATAACCGAATGGTTCAATGAGCATATCAAACGAAATATTGGAGGAGTATAGGACAGGGACCATTTGAGGAGTTTTAAAAAAGCAAGGAAAAAATTATGAAAATAGAATTCATAAACAATATCATCGGCGAGGTGCAAAATTATGAATGATGAAAAAAAGATTATAATACCCCATGGCGGGTATAAAAATTTAAAGGCATACCAAATGGCAGAAATTGTTTACGATGCGACAGTAAATTATTGTGCTCGCTTCGTTGATAAGCGTTCCCGCACTACTGATCAAATGATACAGGCTGCACGCAGCGGCAAACAAAACATTGCAGGGGGAAGTATGGCCTCTGGTACATCAAAGAAAACCGAACTCAAGCTTGTTAGCGTTGCCCGCGCCAGCTTGGAAGAATTACTGCTGGATTATCAAGATTATTTAAGACAACGCTCATTGCCATTGTGGGAGAAAGATGATCCAAAAGCCCAGGAGATAAGAAAAATTGGATCGCTTGATAATAGGTCGTATAAGAGTTATATGTCCTATATTGAAGAACAATCAGATGAGATTGCAGCGAATACTATGGTATGTATAATCCACCAGACAAACTATTTGTTAGACCAAACTTTGCGGCATCTTGAGCAAGATTTTTTAAAAGATGGAGGATTTACGGAAAGACTTTATAATGCAAGGAAAAAGTTAAAGTAAATGAATCACACCAAATTTATGCCAACACTGCTGACACGAATTAACTGAACAGATAGAAGATTCTAAAAAATATACGTTAAGAAAGTTGGCTATATGAAACCATTTGAAAATATCCCACAGTCTCTTTTAAAATCATACTCAAAACTTACTCAGAAAAAATACAGGCAGAGTGAGCGAAAGTTTTTGGTTGAAGGTGTCCGTTTAGTTGAAGAAGCGTTAAAGTCGGACTGGGAAATAGAATCGATAGTCATCAGCAATCATGGCTTGGTGAAAGAAGTCGGAACCCTAACGAATTTAAAAATTAATAAAGACGTTGAATTGTTCAGTTGCTCTGAGAAAGATTTCAAAAAACTTACCGATACCGTTACCTCGCAGGGAATTATTGCCATTGTGAAGATGAAAGAATACCAACTGAAAAATTTCTGGAACAAACCGTCTAAACGTTCCGTGATAGTTGCGCTTGATGATGTTGCTGATCCGGGAAACGTCGGTACAATTTTACGCACTTGCGATTGGTTCGGTGTTGATGGCGTGCTTTTGAGTAAAGATACGGTCGATGTTTTTAATCCGAAAGTTGTGCGCGGAACGATGGGAGCTATTTTCCATATCCCTATTATCTCCGATGTTGATTTAGTGCCGATGATAGATAAAGGAGTGAAGGATGGATTCAAAGTTATTACGACTATTCTTGACGGGGGAAAGCCGTTGAATAAATTTGCGTTTCCTGAAAAAGCGATTATTGTTTTTGGGAACGAGGCTCGCGGTGTTTCTGCTGAAATTCAAAATTTATCCTATGATTCAATCACAATTCCAAAATATGGTGATGCTGAATCGCTTAATGTGGCAATCTCGTGCGGGATCATCTTAAATAGTTATAGAGCATGACCTCCTAGTGAGATAAATTCCCAACTATCTGCAAGTTGCAATTCTAATCATTTTTTCCTAAATTTTTAATAATAATCAATATCTTTTTAATCAAGAAATAAATTTAATGCTCACAGATTACATCCCCGTTGCAATCATGATGATTTTTGGAATCGGGTTTGCCGTTGTGCTTACAAAGGCAAGCGAATGGTTCGGTCCAAAAAATCCCAATGATGTAAAGCTCTCGATTTACGAAAGCGGGATGGAGCCGATTCGTTCGGCGCGTGAAAGAATATCGATCAAGTATTACATGGTAGCGATGCTTTTCATATTGTTTGATATAGAAGTTGTTTTCATGTATCCCTGGGCTGTGAATTTCCGGTCGCTGGGATGGTTCGGTTTTATTGAGATGGTAATTTTTATTCTGATATTGATGATTGGATTTTTATATCTTTGGAAGAAAGGCGCGTTTGAATGGGATTAGTTAAAACAGACGAGTCGTTCATCACCACTAAGATTGATGAGTTTATCGGATGGGCGCGGAAAAATTCGCTGTGGCCCATGCCTATGGGAATTTCGTGCTGTGCAATTGAGATGATGTCGTTTGCCGGTCCAAGGTACGATTGCGCGCGTTTTGGTTCGGAAGCGTTTCGATT
>JACRFD010000008.1 GCA_016218025.1 Ignavibacteriales bacterium | reverse complement strand
TGCACAGGTGGAAAGATTACAGATTTTAAGTACGCAGCAAATTTACTTTTTGGAAAACAAGTTAAGGTAACAACATTTATTGTTCCCGCAAGTACATCGGTTGCAAGACAATTGGAAGAAGAAACTATCAGCGGTGTTTCATTAAAAGATATTTTTGAGAAAGCCGGATGTATAATTGCAGAATCATCATGTGCAGCTTGTCTCGGCGGTCCATCGGATACGATCGGCAGAAGTGTTGACGGCGATGTAGTTATTTCAACAACTAACAGAAATTTTCACGGTAGAATGGGAAGTAAACAATCCCAAATTTATCTTGCTTCGCCTTTAACAGTTGCGGCTTCTGCAATTAACGGATTCATAACCGATCCTAGAGATTTTTTATAAAAGGAATTGAAATGGAAAAGAAAATAATCGGTAAAGCATATGTTCTCGGAGACAACATAGACACAGATCAAATTATTCCTGCAGAACATTTGGTTTACAGCACAAGCGATCCTGAAGAGATAAAAAAATATGGACACTTTGCACTTTCCAGTGTACCGTTGGATCAAGCCGGTCTGCCGGAAGGAGGAAAACCATTTATTACCGGAGATAATTATCAATCGGAATACAGCATAGTTATTGGCGGAACAAATTTCGGCTGCGGTTCGTCGCGCGAGCATGCACCTCTTGCACTTCAAACAGCGGGGGTAAAAGTTGTAGTAGCGGAATCCTATGCAAGAATTTTCTACCGTAATTCTGTTGACGGCGGATTTGTTGTTCCGTACGAAAGCGCAATCAAACTAAACGATAAAATCAAAACCGGTGATACAATTGAAATAAATATTGATGCTGACATAATTAAGAATCATTCCGATGGAAAAAGTTATCAGCTTAATCCGCTTGGTGATGTCTTTGAAATTGTTGAAGCCGGCGGATTGTTTGCATTTGCCAGAACGGTTGGAATGATTAGTTAAAAAGAGAAGAGAAAAAAATGAAATCAAAACACATCGAATTATTTGATACAACACTTCGCGATGGAACTCAGGGCGAAGGAATTAATCTGTCAATTAATGATAAACTTGCAATTGCTCAAAGGCTCGATGAGTTCGGAATAGATATTATTGAAGGTGGTTGGCCCGGCAGCAATCCGCGCGATGAGGAGTTTTTTCAAAAAGTAAAAAAGTTGAATCTAAAAAGAGCACAAATTTGCGCTTTCGGCTCTACGGCAAGATTTCCTAATAAAATTTCTTCCGATATTAATTTAAATGCTCTTCTCAAAGCCGAAACATCAACTGTTTCAATCTTCGGCAAAACATGGAAATTCCATGCTGAGAAAGGGCTTGGTTTAACTGAAGACGAAAACGAAGAATTAATTTTTAAATCCGTCCGGTTTCTTAACGAACACGGGAGAAGAGTTGTTTTTGATGCCGAACATTTCTTT
>JACRFD010000073.1 GCA_016218025.1 Ignavibacteriales bacterium | reverse complement strand
TCCAAATTCTCTGATCTATCACTCTCACTTGAAAGAAAAAACAATGTTATCTTCTCCAAGAAAAAAGCCCTTGCTTAATACCTTTTCCTCTTTGTATCTTTCTCTTCTCTTCGGTTACATTTTATTATGAGGCAACTGGTTTATACCAAATATTAAATTAGTTTGATGCGATTTTGATTATTATATTAAAACCAATAACAATATTCCAGTAAAGATTATAAAAACCGAAAAAGAAATATCGCGAAGGAATTTCAAAATCAACATGACTGAAGGTGCATTGTTCCTAACCGGAGCTTCTTTCGTTGCGCCGCAAACTGTGCTTCCGGCCCTCCTTTCTAAGCTGGGGGGAAATAATTTAGTAATGGGTACTGTTGTGGTAATAACATGGGTGGGACTTTATATCCCTCAGGTTTTTGCAGCCCGATTTTCTCAAGCCCAGCCCTGGAAAAAAAAATGGGCTATACGTTGGGGCATTTTCCAGCGTTTAAATGTTGCAGCAGTAGTAATCACTCTGCTCTTTGCCGGTTCAGCAGATCCTAATCTTATCATCTTCTTAATTTTATTTTTTTTCGCTTCACATCAAATTATGATGGGTATATCAACTCCATTCTGGTTCGATATGTTTGCAAAACTAACGGCATCAGATCTTAGAGGAAGGTTGGCAGGATTAAAAACTGCCATAGCAGGAATTGGCGCTATAGCCGGATCGTTCCTCCTTTCGTGGCTTCTGACTATATTTCAATTCCCTTTAGGTTATGCGGTTGCTTTTTCTGTAACATTTTTCCTCCAACTTTTATCGATTTTAATGCAATTCAGTTTAGTGGAAAAAGTACCCAGTTCTATAATTAAAGCCGAATCATTCCGGGAATATTTTAGTCAAATCAAAACGACTCTACTCACCGACCATAACTTCCGGAATTTTTTAACATCCTCGGTTCCACTTACCTTGGCGGTTATGCCTGCCGGATTTTTTACTGTTTATGGTTTGAAGACATTCGGGTTAACGGATGCCAGCGTTGGTATGTTTACGATGATTATGGTTTTAGGGCAAGGAACCGGCGCATTAATGAACGGATTTATCGGCGATCACTATGGTAATAAAATCGCTCTCGTTTCAAGTGCATCATTTATGTTATTTGCATCTTTTTTAGGAATGATCTCACATTCAATTACTATTTATTACGGTGTCTTTTTCTTAATGGGGATGAATCTTGGTTCTGAACTGATGATCCGTCATAACTTAGCAATGGAATATGCACCGATTGAAAAACGTGCAACATATATAGCAATCATGAATATGATCTTGTCTCCATTTTATGTATCAGGCTTACTTGCCGGATGGATCAGCGAGGTCTGGGGATACAAATTGCTATTTACAATCGCAATCGTCTTCTCGATAGTTGGAATTATATCGATATTTTTTCGTGTTACTGAACCTCGAAGTGTAAAGAAAATTCTTTAGTGCAGATATTAATATCCCAGCACCGATGCTAACAATGCCATTCTTATCAACACACCATTTCGTGTTTGCTTGAAATAAGCTGCCCGCGGATCTGTATCAACGGTCGGCGATATTTCGTGCAACCTTGGAAGAGGATGCATAACCAATGCATGAGGTGGCAACAATTTTAAGATTGTGTCGTCGATGAAATATTGAGAAATAGTTTCTAACCGTTCTCCGCGTTGCGTCAACAATTCAGGCTCAATTCGTGTACTATAAACGACATCGACCTCCGGAAGAATTTTTTTAAGATCACTCTGAAGTTCGAACCATACATTATGTTTGGTCAGGTAATCCAATATATCCTGTTTAATCTGGAATGATTTCGGTGCTATGAAATAAAGTTTTACCCGCTCGAACTTACCGAGGAGATATGCAAGCGATCTTACCGTTCTTCCATCGGTAAGATTACCGACAAGTGCAACTTTAACTCCTTCAATTGTACCGATACCTTTGTAAATAGTATAAAGATCCAATAGTGCCTGAGTGGGATGCTGACCGCCTTTACCATCCCCCGCATTGATTATGGGAATTGAAGAAACCTGTGCGGCACGTTGTGCTCCACCCAGATCATTATGCCTGAGTACAATAACATCGGCATAATTTCCGATTACACGAATAGTATCTTCCAAAGTTTCACCCGCAACAACGGAAGAAAAAGTATTGGCTCGTTCAGTTGATAAAACTTTCCCTCCAAGCCGGTACATAGCAGATTCGAGTGAGAAGCGGGTACGTGTAGAATGTTCGTAGAAGAGCGAAGCCATTATTTTATTCTGATAATCTTGTGTACCTCCGCGAGCTAATACTCTTTCCATTTGATCTGCTATCGAGAAAAGTTCAACCAGCATCGGCAAAGTGAATTGCTGAGATTCAACAACATGTCTTATTTTCATGATGATCTTCTTCCTTTAATCTGAGTTCCGGTTTTGCCGTCAATGGCATCAACAATATGTTCAGGATCGGTAATCACAACTTCCAATCCGCCCGCTTCCAGAAAATCAATAGCTGCTTCGATTTTGGGTTTCATGCTTCCCTCCAAGAAATGGCCTTCAGCAAGATAGTTCTTGATCTCATTAAGCGATACGGATATTAACGCCTGTTGATTCGGTTTTTTAAAATTGATATACACTTGCTCAACCTCTGTAGAGATCACAAACTTATCAATTCCCAGTTGGCTTGCCAAAAGAGATGAAGCACGATCTTTATCTATAACAGCTTCAATACCTACTATCGATCCGTTTTCGAGTGCCACAGGTATTCCACCCCCACCCGAAGCGATAACAATAATATCCCGATCAAGACAATCTTTGATAATTTCCAATTCCACAATGCCAAGAGGTTTCGGAGATGGAACCACCCGTCTATATCCGCGTGCTGCATCTTCAACTATATTCCACCCCAGTTCATCCCGTTTCTTTTGTGCAATTTCCCATGAATAAAACGGACCAATCGGTTTTGTTGGTTTTTGAAATGCCGGATCATGTTTATCAACAATTACTTGCGTTACAAGTCCGGCAACCGGAATATTTAAATTCATCGATTTCAAAATCGATTGAAGAGATGTTTGAAGAATATATCCAATTTCTCCCTGGGTCATTGCCACACATACATCTAACGGCATTGTATATGTTTGATGCGAGCCTGCTTCGGAGCGAAGTAATTGCGCCCCGACCTGCGGCCCATTACCATGTGTTACAACTAATTTACAACCCCGCTTTGCTAACTCGGATATGCTCTGTGCAGTTAACCTCGCATTGGCAAATTGCTCCGGTATTGTACCCTTCTGACCTGCACGGATTAAGGAATTTCCACCAACTGCAATCAAAATTGAATTTGTCAGATTACGCTCCACTCATTAAAGTTAACATAACGGCCTTTTGAGTATGAAGACGGTTTTCAGCTTCATCAAAGACTACGGAATTTTTTGAGTCGATCACATCATCGGTAACTTCTTCGCCGCGATGTGCAGGTAAGCAATGCATGAAAATTGCATCTGACTTAGCGAGTGACATTAACTTTTTATTCACTTGATAATTTTTAAATATCTTTAACCGTGATTCCTTTTCGGCTTCCTGACCCATGCTTGTCCAAACATCTGTGTAAATAACATCCGCATCTTTAACCGCTTCTTTCGGATCGTTGATCACTTCAACCGTTGATCCCATCTTCTTAGCAAACACTATTGATGATTTAATAACATTCTTATCAGGCTCGTAACCTTTTGGAGTATTTGCCACAAAATTCATTCCAACCTTAGCAGCAAATAGCATCAACGAATGACAAACATTATTTCCATCTCCCACGAAAACAAATTTCTTTCCGCTGAAACTCCATTTCTTTTCATGGACGGTTAAAAAATCACCAAGAGCCTGGCATGGATGTTCGAAATCGGTAAGAGCATTAATCACCGGAATTTTCATTGCAGCCGCCAAATCGGTGCAGGTTTTATGGGCATACGTTCGAACCACAACGCCATCCACCCATCGTTCCAGATTTTTACCTGTGTCATAAATTGATTCTCGTTTTCCCAAACTTATATCACCCTGAGTCAGATATATTGCATGTGCGCCCAATTGATAAATACCGACATCGAAAGTCACATGCGTGCGGAGAGACTGTTTTTCAAAAATTGTTGCTATCGATTTCCCCTGTAATTTTTGCCTGTAATTATCGGGATGTTTTTTAACTTCTTTAGAAAGTTCAATCAAACCGAATAATTCGTCAGTCGAAAAATCGGCGATGCTTAAAAAGTCTTTTTTCATTTTTTATCCTTTATAATTTTTGAAAAAATTTGAAAGCAGTTCGCTCAAGTCCGGTTTTGCGATTTCATCGAGTTCATACCGTACTCTGACACTGGGCTTGTTAATTTTAATGATCCGACGTAAATCAATCGGTGTGCCGATAATAACAGTATCGCAATCAACTTTGTTGATCGTGGTTTCAAGATCTTTGATTTGTTTTCCTCCATACCCCATTGCGGGTAACAATATTCCGATCTTCGGGTATTTAGCAAAAGTTTCTGCAATAGAATTTACAACCCACGGTCGTGGATCGATAACCTGCTTTGCACCGAATTTTTGAGCCGCTATCACTCCTGCACCGTATGCCATTTCACCATGTGTGAGCGTGGGACCATCCTCCACCACTAAAACTCTTTTTCCCCTTATAAGATTTTCATCATCAACAGAAATAGGAGAAGCAGCTTCTATTACCAGTGCATTCGGATTGATCGAGCGGATGTTGCTTCTAACTTTATCTATGTTTTCCCGTGTGGCAGATTCAACTTTATTAATGATGATAATATCGGCTAAACTTATATTAGCCGCACCGGGATAATATGAAGTCTCATGTCCGGGGCGATGTGGATCTGCAACTGTGATGGTCATATCGGGCTTATAGAACGACATATCGTTATTGCCACCATCCCAAACAATTACATCTGCTTCCTGTTCGGCTTGACGTAAAATGGCTTCGTAATCTACACCGGCGTAAATAATTGTTCCGTTGACAATGTGAGGCTCGTACTCTTCCATTTCTTCAACGGTGCACTCAAATTTTATTAAATCTTCAAGAGTTTGATAACGTTGAACTTTTTGTTTGACCAAATCGCCGTACGGCATCGGGTGGCGGATAGCAACAACACGCTTTCCCATATCGCGCAACAACTTGCAAACCTTGCGTGATGTTTGACTTTTTCCTGAGCCAGTTCGAACCGCAACAACTGCGATAACCGGCACTTTGCTTTTTAGCATTGTTGGATGGGCGCCGAGAAGTTTGAAATCGGCTCCGGCTGCCATCACTTGAGATGCTTTCGACATTACATAATTATGCGACACATCAGAGTAAGCGAATATCACTTCATCGATATCATGTTTTTTAATAAGAGAAATTAAATCAGATTCCGGAAAGATTGGTATTCCATTCGGATATAACTTCCCGGCTAATTCTGCCGGATATTTTCTTCCTTCAATATTTGGTATCTGAGTTGCGGTATATGCAACAACCTCGTATAATTCATTATCTCTATAAACGGTGTTAAAATTATGAAAATCACGACCTGCTGCTCCCATTATAATTACTTTTATCCTCTTCATACACGTTTCCTGTTAAAAGTGAGTGTAAACCATTATTCCGTTAATTTTGTCCGAAATAAATTAATTTGGACTTAAGAATTCAATTATTGAGGATTAAATTTACGATTTTTTCCGGTGGGACACAAAATTTTATGCATACACCCATCACAATCGACCTTGAGCTTTGGAAGGAGTGAAAAACAACGCGGACATCTTTCAACAAATGGATTTTCGATTGTAAAATTGCATTTCTCGCAAGCCCGTTGCTCGGAAAGAAGTTTCTCTTTTAAAGAATCATTCTTGTCTGATTCTGTCACAAGGATACTCATAAAACAATATGAGAGACAATTCCACCGATTGCAAATGCAACAATCCAAGTTCCGATCCAGATAATAAATCCCTCCTTCAAACCCCTTTCTTTCATCATTACCATTAGAGAGGCGATGCAGGGAACAAAAAGTGTGATTGTAACAAGCGCAACTGTAATCTGCATAGGAGATAACGACAAATGATATAAACCCGCCGCGCCAAAATCGCGGCGTACAACACCCATAACAAAAGCAGTTGCCGCTTCAGCAGGGAGCTGTAGCCAGCCGGTTGTCAATGGTTTTAATCCCCGTGTTAAAAACTCCAAAACACCGGTGCTTTGAGCTAACCCGACAGCTAAAGCCCCTACAAAAAACCACCCGGATGCTTCTTTCATGAAATTATAAGAACGGAACATTGTTTTTCGCATTACATTGTTTATCCTTGGTAACCTCATCGGAGGTAAATCGAGCAGCAATGGTGTTGATTCCCCTTTAAGTGTTTTATTTAAAATTGTTCCGATCGCAATTAATACAGACAAAATTGTTATTGTATATACCAACATCGGTAAAAAACCCGCACCTGCAAGAAGAGCGGCAATTACTGCTATCTGTGCTGAACATGGTATTGCAAACTGTAAGAGAGCTGTTGCAATTGTTTTTTCTCTTTCAGAACTAAGCAATCTTGTGGTGATTGTAGCAGAAGTAACACAACCGAAACCGAGAATAAGCGGAATAATTGCCCTTCCGTTGAGTCCAATCTTGTTTAGCGTTGAATCAACCATGGTTGCAAGTCGTGGAAGATATCCGCTGTCTTCCATCAGAGATAACGAAGCATAGAACGCAATGACAAGAGGAAGCAAAAGAAATAACAAGTATGTGGTCGTCATTGTGATAATACCAAAATCACCTACTAGAATATTATTCCACCATGAAGCAGCGGGTATATATTCAGTTATTAATGATCTAATCCATGGCTCCCAGTGGTTATGCCCTATCTGGACTTCTGTAAAACTGACAACATCCTGCGCAACAAATTTACCAACAAAAAGATAAGATAGATATAAAGTAAAAATAAAAATCGGAATGCCTGTAATCGGTCGTATCGTCCAACGGCTTAATAAGTCGGTAAATCTCTTCTTTGTGGAGACATCTTTTATAATCTGACTGATTATGTAATTAACTCTATTTCTTCGTTCAATATAGATTTCATCACGATGATTCCCTGGTTCAACTGCATGTTTTTGTGAGATATATTCATCACCCTCCATGATTAACAATGCTTCAGCCTGAGTTCCAACCATCTTCAACATCGAATGAAGAATGGTGTGCGTTTCTTCCCGCTGGGTTCCTTCACATGCTTCTGCTATTGCTTCGTCCAACCGGTCAAATCCAATTTTCTCAATTGCAATTATCGGAATAACTGGAACACCCAAAAATTTTGATAGTCGCTGCAAATCGATTTCAATTTGATGACGCTTCACTTCATCCATGAAATTTACAAGTACAACCAACCGCTTTCCCATATCTATCAACTGCTGAGTGAGGAAAAGGTCGCGTTCGAGATGAACTCCGTCAACAACATTGATAATTATATCTGCATTCAGAATAACATCGCGGGCAACACGCTCTTCGTCGTTGAATGAAGAAACACCGTAAATACCGGGTGTATCATATACATTATATACTCGATAATTTCCCTTTATCACTTCAACGGTTGTACCCGGATAATTTGAGACTTCAACGTTCATCCCGCTTAATTCGTTGAAGATAAGCGATTTGCCTACATTAGGATTTCCGGCAAGGACAATGGACCCTTTGCGATTTTCTTTTTCGATAAACGAAGAATCAAAATGGATATGTTTTTCTACATGTTTCTTTCTATTTTCTTCACCGGAATCAGTCATGGTGCATTCCTTTATCAATACATAAAGATATTATGATTTGTTTCGCTAACTGACTCCCTACGGCGATGTGCTGGCGGTGTTTCTGCAGAACAATTGTACCTCCGGGTAAGCGGTCAAGGCACTTTACCTTTTCACCTTCATGAATACCCAGCCTTACAAATTGGGCTTTCAATACACCTTGTGGCACTGAAACAATACGAATCCATTGCCCGCTTTTAACTGTATTTAAATGATGTAATTCTTTATCTTTTTGCATAATTTATCATTATTAAGAGATTTTCGGTGTTTTTCTCTGAAAATCGTTTAGGATAATTTTATCCTTATTAGTATAACAATTTAATAATCAATTTTAGTTTTCCAAGTTGATTCTTTTTTTTAAGTTGCCGGAAAGGGTACTTCGTAAAATTGCTGGTGGAAATTTTCACCAAAAAAATTTATTGGTCCGAAAATCGTCCTAACAATTTCCAGATTGAGGTATGAATAATATGAGGAAATTTATTCGGGATAACCGCCATTAAAATACATTCACCATCGGTGAATTTGATGTTGTTCTCTTTACAAATATTGACAACCTCAGGTGATGATGATCCCTGTTGTATCCAAACATACTTTATTCCAGCCGATACAGCATGTGGAAGAACGGTAACAGCATCTTTAGGCTTAATCGATATGATGAGAGAATTTACTTTTTCGGGCAGCGATTGAAAATCTTTAAAACATTTTACACCGTTAATTTCCTCGGCAACCGGATGAATCGGATATACAACGAACCCCTTTTTAGTTAGTTCGTGATAAATTGTGTTTCCGAATTTTTTACCTGTGCGTGAACACCCGACAAGTGCAAATGTTTTGTTAGATAAAAATGTTTCGACAAATGCTTTTGAAATCATACTAATCAGAGGTTGTCCAGCGCATCGCCTAAATCTCTCATGATATCGGCAGGTTTTTCGAGACCGACCGATAATCTGATTCCGCCGGGATTTAGCCCGCTCTTCATTTGTTCATCAAGCGGAATGGCGGAGTGTGTCATGGAACTTGGATGTTCGATCAATGTTCTAATATGTCCCAAGCTAACTGCAAGCGTAATCGAGTAAGCATTCTTTGCAACATAATTAATAAATTTTTCTCCACGATTATGTTGAATCTGCGGAGTCTTCCCCTTCAAAACAAAATATAAGATAGAGCCCGGGGCAAATTTACCGTCATAATCCTTCATTTGTTTTTTTGCCAGATCTAATTGCGGGAACGATCTTAATCCCGGGTAGCTTACAAATTCAACCCTCGAATCGTTTTCCAGAAACGAGGCAACCGCATGAGCGGTTACAATTTCCTGCCTCATCCTTGTTGCCAAACTTGGCAACCCGTAAACCAAAAGAGGCCAAGCACTTTTTGCCGCAAGCGCTCCGCCGAAATCTTTCCGGTATAAAAGCAATATGTCAAAACTCCACTTGGGACCGATAACAACACCCCCCATATCAGTCCCAAAACCACAAATATTTTTTGTTAATGAAGCTATGACAAAATTTACTCCTTGTTCAATGGGTCTTTGACAATACGGACTAGCGAATGTGTTATCAACAATAATATAGATTTTTCTTTCTTTTGCTCTTTTCTTATTCAGATTTTTTACAAGCTTTACAATTGCTCCAATGTCGATTAACTCTAGTGTGGGATTTACAGGTGTTTCAAAATATACAACACGGGTTTGGGAGGTTATTGCCCGAAGAATATTTTTTGAATCTTTCATATTCACAAACTTGGTAGATATTTTATATCGAGGATACCAATTTGTTAAAAGAGAATAAGTGCATCCGTATAAAATATTATGAGCAATGATTTCATCTCCTGTGCCTGTAACTGCACCGAACGCTGCAGAAACGGCAGCCATTCCGGTGGAGAAGGTCACTGCAACATCGCCATGTTCTGCTGCCGCTAAATTTTCTTCAAGAACTTCCTTATTAGGTTCTCCAAGCCGGTCATAAATATAGATCGGTGCACGAGCGGATATGGCGTTTTCATCATTGTGATGAGCAAATTCGGCAAATCCCAATGCTCCGCGCTTCGTAGATTCAAGCCTAAATGTACATGATGATGAAATTGGTGGAACCACATGATGACTGAAGTCCCACTTTTTGGTAACATTCTTTCCGTGAATTAATGTTGATTCAATAGAATATTTTTTCTGTTTTGTTTTCATTTCTCACCTTTATTATTTATCATGTTGCTTGAATCTGTGGGATCTGAGCTTCACGTTTTTGCTTCATTAAAATTCTGGTTTGAACACATGACCGCGAATTTTCTCTTAATAATTTTAAAATCTGTGAATTTTTCCAAATCGTTTTAAAATCGTAATTCACTTCGCGGAGATCGCCACATTCTTTACACATACCCCTGCAGGCAAATACTTTTCCAGTCTCATTGATAAATGCGAATGTTTTTCCTGCCAGACATTGATGAATCCAATTCGGGTGTTTCATATCTGAGAAATCGAAATCGGATGATCCGCCTTCAGGATAAGGTTTATACTTGACGCACTGCGGTGAGAGATACATATCGCTTGGCAGAAGAAATTTAATATCCGAGATCTTCGAGATAAACTCATCTAACGACATAACTTGGTCATCAAATAACGAAACTTCTCTCACGTTCCGATTGAACCGGAGATGACAATATAATCCATGTCCACTCATCCTGAAAGCGAAATCTAAGTTATAACTAAGACGGCGAAGATCTGGTTCTGAGACTAAATAGCTGAAATGTAGTTCATAATCTTTCGACTTTAAACGATTAACAGCGCACATCAACGAGTGAAATTCTTCCGATTGACGGAACCTTGTTTCACTATCTTCAATTACATGATTATTCAGGACCAACCGGAAGGTACGCGCTCCGAACGCTTTATACTGTTCCAGAAGCGCATCTGTAATTTGTTCAGGAAGAAGTTCAATGATCATTTTTAATCCGAGCGCATTGCCATAACCAACAATTTCATACAAATCAGGTCTAGTAATCAGCGAATCTCCGGTTAGCACAACAATCGGCTTTGCAACTTTTACAAGATTATCTATGATTCTAATACATTCATGCCGCGTCAAGGAATTTTCGATATGATTATCCGAAGTTTTATCTGCAATCAATTGCCAGACGATCATCCGGGGACGAAAATCGCAGTGTGTTTCCATCATATCAAACTTAGACTGCATGTTAAGATATTTTTAATTTGTATCTAATCCCGAATAATTATTTTCAGGATCGATAATATAAAAATCCGCTTGATAACTTAATTTTCAATGCGGTTATAGAATCGTTGTTTTAACCTTCAAATCCATTTTGAATTTGATCAAGTACATCGAATTTCGACTTGATGAGAACCTTTGCCTCTTCAAGTAAACGGATAGTTTTTTGTCTTTGAATTATCAATTCATTAAGAATTGCTTTTACATCAGGGTAATTGCATTCATCTCTCAATGAATCATATTGAATTATCGTTTCTTTTTCTCTGAGAGTTGCAATCTCTAACGCATTGCAAAATCCTTTACAGGACTGGGCACATTCAACGTCATTCTTCATAATACGACCTCATCTAGGCTAATGGTGTAGCTGCTTCAATAACTATTTTTTCTCCGCGTTGCAGAGCTTCCTGATTAATTTTCAACATATGATGATATCTTTCAGGCAAAACTTTTGCCAGTGCTTTTACCACAGTTCCCGTATCAACTACTTGGCAAATACTCAAAAATGCCCCCACCATAATCATATTTCTAACTTTTAGATTATTCAATTTTAAGGCTTCTACATCAACCGGCACAGCAGCAATTGTTACATCGGTTCTTGTAGGAGGTACAATTATGTTTCCGCTGTCGTACATAATTATTCCATTCGGTTTTACTGCACTTTCGAATTTATCGAGCGAAGGTTGATTCATTGCGATAAGTGCATCGAACTTGCCGATAATCGGAGAGCTTATCCGTTTATCAGATACAATCACTATGCAATTAGCGGTTCCTCCGCGCATTTCGGGTCCATATGAAGGCATCCATGTAACTTCTTTTCCCTCTATGATACCGGCATACGCAAGCGTCATGCCCATGGAGAGTATTCCTTGTCCGCCAAATCCAGCAAATAAAATTTCGTGTGTCATTATTTTATCTCCTTTTTCTGAGATATAACTTGTTTTTTCTCTACAAGTTTGCCGTCAACTTTAATATCACCGGGAGGAAAGATAGGGAACATATTTTGATCTAACCATTTATTCGCTTCTAAGGGCGTCATCTTCCATCCCGACGGACAATTTGAAACCACTTCTATAAGGCAGGTCCCTTTTTTCTCCATTTGATGTTTGAAAGCTTTTTCAACAGCTTTTTTGAAATGCCTGACAGTTGTAGGAGTGTGAATAGATTGACGTGTGATATAATAAGTGCCGGGCAATGTTGCTACCATCTCGGTAATTTTTATTGGATGACCTTGAGTTTCAATTTGTCTCCCTTCCGGTGTGGTGCTTGTAACCATTCCCAGCAGAGAAGTCGGAGCCATTTGTCCACCTGTCATTCCATAAATAGCATTATTTATAAAAATTATCAGGAAATTTTCACCACGGTTACATGCGTGAATAGTTTCGGCTGTTCCTATTGCAGCAAGATCACCGTCACCTTGATATGTAAAAACGAGTTTATCGGGTAACACTCTTTTCACACCTGTGGCAACAGCAGTTGCTCTGCCATGAGCGGCTTCCTGCATATCGATATTCATGTAATTGTATGCGATAACAGAACATCCAACGGGTGCAACCCCGATAGTTTTATCCTGAAGTCCCATATCATTAATTACTTCCATCAACACTTTATGAACTACACCGTGTCCGCAGCCGGGACAATAATGCATTCTTGTTTCACTTAATGTTCTGGGTTTTTCCCAAACTGTTTCCATGCCATTTGTCAGAACTTGAGCATCTGCCATATTATTTTTTCTCCTTCACTGATACAGTCTTAACAAACTTTTGTAAATTTTGTAATATTTCTTCAGCAGTTGGAATTATTCCACCCATTCTTCCATAGAATCCAACCGGCACTTTTCCATTTACACCTAATCTAACATCTTCTACCATCTGGCCCGCATTCATTTCAACCACAAAATATCCTTTTATCTTTTCTGTCAGTTTAGAAATAATTTCATAAGGATATGGATATAAAGAAATGGGTCTTACCAAGCCAACCTTAATTCCAGCTTGTTGAGCAAGCTCAATAACTCGCTGACAGATTCTGGCTGTCAAACCATAAGCAACCATTAAAACATCAGCGCCATCGGTATTTATTAATTCATACCTGACTTCATTCGCTTCGATTTTTCTGTATTTCTCTTGAAGGCGGAGATTTATTTTTTCCATATCTTCGGAATGAAGATGAAGCGATGTAATAACATTCGGTTCTCGATCGGGAGTTTTACCGACTGTTGCCCACGGTTTAGGAAGTTTATGTGCCTTGGGATCATAATTTGGAAAAACGACTTTCTCCATCATTTGTCCAAGAGCCCCATCGGCAAGAATAAGAACAGGATTACGATATTTATCCGCAAGATCAAATCCAAGATATACAAAGTCTGCCATTTCCTGAACACTGGCTGGAGCAAGAACAATTAAATGATAATCACCATGTCCGCCGCCTTTGACTGATTGGAAATAATCTCCCTGAGAAGGCTGAATAGTTCCCAATCCCGGTCCGCCACGGTTGATATTTACCAACAAACAAGGAAGCTCTGCACTTGCGATATATGAAATTCCTTCCTGCATCAAACTGACTCCGGGACTTGAGGAGGTGGTCATAGTTCTTGCACCCGCACCTGCAGCACCATAAATCATGTTTATGGCTGCGACTTCACTTTCTACTTGCATTACAATCATTCCACGTTTTCGTCCCTGATCGGATAGATATTCTATTATTTCCGATTGTGGTGTTATAGGATAACCAAAATACGCATCGCATCCGGCAAGGATTGATGCTTCAGCTGCGGCTTCGTTACCTTTCATTAATCGTACTTCGCTCATATATCAATCCTTCCTACTCCACCAGGAACATTTGGATTATCTAAGGTTACCTTGATGTCACCTTTCACATTTGATATCACTGCTACGGGATCTTTATCACGCTTCTGGGTAGATGCGCGGTAAACTGTAATAACTGCATCTGGACAAACTAATGCGCAGTTTACACATCCGGTACAGTTATCCTGAATTGTTACAGCATAATGATAACCTTTATTGTTGATTTCCTTCGACATGGCGAGTGTGTCCTGCGGACAAGCTTCCACACACAGCTCACATCCTTTGCAAGTTTCTATGTCGATTTTGACTGTTCCTCGAACTGCCATGAATTACCTCTAATTTATGATTGATCGTTTCGTTTTCTATTAATCTGTTAATTGTGCATCTTTCACAGCCATGGCAGTGATGTTAACAATATCTGAAACATCGTTGCCGGGGATTAAAAGATATACCGGTTTTTTAATACCCATTAAAATGGGACCAACAGCTGTTGCACCTCCTAAATGTGCTAAAAGTTTATATGCAATGTTCGCTGATGTCAATCCCGGACAGATAAGCACGTTCGCTCCACCTTTTAATGTACTGAACGGATAAATTTCATTTATTATATCAGGGGATACTGCGGTGTCTGCCTGCATTTCACCGTCAATAATTAAACTCGGCATTTTAGATTTTACTATCTCCGCTGCATCCCGCATCTTATCTGCGAGAGGATGGCGGGTGCTTCCAAAATTACTGAAAGCAAGCATTGCAATCCGAGGTTCTATGTCATATTGTCTTACCTTTTCAGCAGTGAGCATTGCAATTTGAGCAAGTTGTTTCGCGTCGGGTTCAATATTCACAGTTGCATCGGCTATAAAAATAATTTGATTTTTAAAAATCATCATGTATAATCCCGCTACAACATCGGTTCCTTCTTTATGTCCGATTATTTGCAAAGCAGGACGAACGGTATCGGGATAGTGCTGTGTTAAACCAGAGATAAGACCATCGGCATCACCTTCGCGTACCATCATCATGCCATAATAATTTTCAATCTTCATTAAACGCTCGGCATCAAAACGGGTGATTCCCCTTCTTTTCCGATAATCGTAAAACTTAGAAACATACTCTTTATACTTCGGAGAAGAAAGAGGATTTATTACCTCAATTCCGCTAAGATCAATCGACATTTCTTTTACTTTTTGTTCAATGATTTTTGGATCGCCTAATAATATCGGATGGGCAATACCATCATCGATTACAATCTGAGCTGCCCTGAGAATTTTTGCTTCCTCTCCTTCGGGGAACACTATTTTCTTCGGAGATTTCCTCGCTTGATGAACGAATACTCTCATCACTTCCCGCGATTTCCCGAGTCGTGCTTCGAGTTGATCTTTATACGCTTCAATATCTTTTATCTGAATTCTGGCAACACCTGTTTCCATTGCTGTTTTTGCAACAGCCGGAGCTTCCCACAATAACACTCGCGGGTCGAGCGGTTTCGGAATAATATACTCGCGGCCGAATTCAATTTTCTTGCCGCCGTATGCACGAATAACGGAATCCGGTACATCTTCTTTTGCCAACTTTGCCAATGCCATTGCCGCTGCAACTTTCATTTTATCATTTATCTGAGTTGCTCGCACATCCAACGCACCACGGAAGATAAACGGAAATCCGAGCACATTGTTTACCTGATTTGGATAATCCGATCTGCCGGTTCCCATAATAATATCTTTTCTTGCTGCAATAGCATCGGGATAAGTTATTTCCGGATCCGGATTTGCCATCGCAAAAACTATTGGATTATCTGCCATCGAACGCACCATATCTTTAGTTACGAGATCTTTAGCAGATACACCGCAAAACACATCAGCGCCTTTCAACGCGTCGGCAAGTGATCTGTCGTTTGTATCAACGGCAAAATATTCTTTATATTTATTCATGCCGTCAACTCGACCTTTATACACAACACCTTTTGTATCAACCAAACGAATATTACTTCGTTTAACGCCAAGTGTTTCATAAAATTTCGCGCAGGCAATTCCGGAAGCACCTGCGCCGCTGAAAACCACACGGACATCTGATATTTTCTTACCGACAATTTCTAGTGCATTCATTAACGCAGCCCCGCTGATTATTGCAGTTCCATGCTGATCGTCGTGGAACACGGGAATGTTCATTGTTTTTTTCAATTCTTCTTCAATCTCGAAACATTCGGGAGCTTTAATATCTTCCAGATTTATACCGCCAAAAGTCGGCTCCAACATTTTCACCGCTTTAATTATCTCCTTTGGATCGTGGGAGTTGAGTTCAATATCGAACACATCCACATCTGCAAACTTTTTAAAAAGTACTCCTTTTCCTTCCATTACCGGTTTTCCTGCAAGAGCACCGATGTCACCCAATCCGAGCACTGCCGTCCCGTTGGAAATAACGGCAACTAAATTTCCTTTTGCAGTATACTGGTAAGCATCCTCGGGATTTTTTTCTATTTCCAGACAAGGTTCAGCAACACCCGGCGAATAAGCTAACGATAAATCGCGCTGTGTGGAGCATGGTTTAGTGGGGATGACCTCAATCTTTCCCTTCCTGCCTTGCGAATGATAATCAAGTGCATCTTGTTTTCGTAGCATAGTGATTATTCCTTTTATAAATAGTCTAATTTTTTTATTTGATAATCCGGAAAATCAATAATTATACCGGAACATAATATTTTTGCTCGAATGCGTATCGCTCCAATTCTTCACGAAAGTTTGGATGTGCAATATCTATAAGTGCCTTAACCCGCTGGCGGATATTTCTTCCATGAAGCTCGGCAATACCGAATTCGGTTACTACATAATGAACATCTGCACGGGTCGTAACTACTCCCGCTCCTGATTTTAATTTTGGAACTATCCTCGAAACTGTGTCTTTTTTTGTGGTTGATGGAAGTGCGATAATCGGCTTTCCACCTTTAGAATACGACGCACCTCTGATAAAATCGAGCTGCCCGCCAAAACCGCTGTATATTTTTGTACCGATAGAATCTGAACAAACCTGACCGGTTATGTCCACTTCGATTGCAGAATTAATGGCAATCATCTTTTCATTCTTTGCAATTATGAATGGGTCGTTTGTATAATCGCAGGGGTGAACTTCGAACAACGGGTTATTGTCGACGAAAGAATATAATTGTCTGGATCCGAAAATAAATGTTGCGATTATTTTCCCCGGATGCAGAGTTTTTTTACTGTTAGTTATTATACCGGCTTCAACAAGCTTGACGATTCCATCCGAAACCATTTCGGTATGAATTCCCAGATCTTTTTTGTCCATCAATGATTGTAAAACGGCATCAGGAATTCCGCCAATTCCAAGCTGAAGCGTCCCGCCGTCCTCAACCAATGAGGCAATATGTTTTCCGATTTGTAACTCAACTGCCGTTGGAGGTTTGCGCGGTAATTCAGGAAGATCTTTTGCGACTTCCACAATTTTATTTATTCTTGAAACGTGGATGAACGAATCACCAAGTGTGCGAGGCATATTTTCATTCACCTGAGCGATTACAAATTTTGCACTTTCTGCGGCGGCTTTAGTTGTTAAACATTCCACACCAAAGCTCATAAATCCATGTTCATCGGGCGGCGACACCTGAATGATTGCAACATCTAACGGAATAATTTTCTTTGTAAACAATGCCGGAATTTCAAAAAGAAACACAGGAACATAATCCGATCTTCCTTCGTTTATCGCAAGTCTGTCTGCCGGACCAACAAATAATGAATTATGTCTGAAATGTTTTTCCATTCCGGGCTTGGTGAACGGGTCTTCTCCAATTAGAAGCACATGATTAACTTCGACATTTCTTAATTCATCTTTACGTGCTGCAAGTGCTTCTACAAGTTGAAATGGTGTTGCGGCATTTCCGCTGATAAAAATCCGGTCGTTATTCTTTACCGTTGTAACTGATTGTTCGGGCGTAGTTAGTTTTTCTTTATACTGATATACCCAACTCATATCTTAATTTTCAATTTTAAAATATTATTACTAAATAATTTATTCTATCAATGATGATATTTTATAAGATTCCATCTCGAATCTGCGCGCCAGAGGTTCATTTGTTACTTTTCCGTTAAAAATACAAACTCCGTTAGCCAAAGTTGGATCCGTGATCAGGGCTTTTATTAATCCTTCCTGAGCAACTTCTGTTAAGAACGGCAATAGAGCATTCGTTAAACTGTATGTAGCGGTTCTGGAAACATTTGCCGGCATGTTCGGAACACAATAATGAATAACATTATGAAGCATATAAGTTGGATTTTCCAACGTTGTTGGTCTGCTGGTTGCGATACAACCTCCTTGATCGATAGACACATCAACAATAATTGCTCCCGGCTTCATCAGCTTCACCATATCTTCAGTGACAACGTGAGGTGCCCGTTCGGCTTTAATTAAAACTGCACCAATAACTACATCGGCAAATTGCAATGCTTTTTTCAAGTTATATTCATTCGCCATCGCGGTAACAATACGATATTTGAATTCATTTGCCAGCGATCTGATACGGCGTAAGTCTTTATCAAGCATAATCACTTCTGCACCCAAACCGAATGCAATCCTTGCTGCCGCATGGCCTACTGTTCCCGCACCAATGATCAATACAGTTGCAGGTGGTACACCGGTTATTCCACCCATCACTATACCACGACCATCGGAGCTGCTTTCAAGATATCGGGCTGCAACTTGAGTTGCCATCTGTCCTGCAATTTCACTCATAACCTGTAGAATCGGAAGGTCGCCGTTTTGATCTTCTATCAGTTCATATCCGATCGCACATACATTTTTTTTAAGAAGCAATTCGAGCTTTTTTTCTTTTCCTACAACGAGGTGAAGAAATGAAAACAACGTTTGCCCATCTTCAAATCGTTCACACTCATCAACCGTGGGTGGAGAAACTTTAAGAACTACTTCTGATCGGCCAAAAATTTCATCACTTGAATAGACAATTTTTGCACCGATGGCTTCGTATTGTTCATTTGTAAAGTGCGACGCTTTGCCGGCATCTTTTTCAATATAAACTTGATTGCCGATGCCGAGAAGAGATTGAACTCCCGCCGGAGTTAAAGGGATCCGTCTTTCTCGAGCCGGATCTTCTTTTAGTATTCCGAAGTTCATAACAATATCGATTTTATTAAATGAATGAATTAAATTTTGACAAAAACCAATCAGTTTAAGGTGTCAATTTGTATGCCAGCTACAAAAGCTTTTTAAGTAATAAACTGTTTAGATAATCAGAAAAATCATCGAAAAACTATCACATTTGATAAACAAATTATCCCTCAATTTCACTCGTGAGAAGCAAAAAAAATAAATTATACCCATCCTCTAAGTTTGCATGCCTCAGCTACTCGGGCAACTCCTACAATCATCGCCGCCAGCCGTGGATGAACCTTTTTCTCACGCAACGCTTCTTGAACACGTTGATATGCACGGGTCAATTGCTTATCGAGTCTATGATGGACTTCGTCTTCATCCCAGAAGAATGAATAACTATCCTGAACCATTTCAAAGTACGAGACTGTTACTCCACCGGCACTTGCAAGAATATCGGGTATGACATGAATATGATTTTTGTATAGAAGTTCATCGGCTTCGGGCGTTGTTGGACCATTTGCAAGTTCACATACTATTTTGGCTTTGATGCGGGCTGCATTATTTGCATGGATAGAATTTTCGAGCGCTGCCGGATATAAAATATCTACATTCGCTTCGAGCACTTCGTCATGTGAAATCGTTGAACTACCCGGGAATCCAACTACCGAACCTGTCATCAATTTATGAGTAACTAAATCTTTCGGATTAAATCCTTTGGGATTAAATATAGCACCCCGTGAATCACTTACAGCAATCAACGTTCCTCCACCCAACATTTCCTGATGAAGCAAAGCTGCTCGTTGTCCGGCATTACCAAAACCCTGAATGGCATATTTCCCTTTTGCATTAATGCCCAGGCTCCGGCATGCTTCCCGAACAGTTACTACTCCACCGCGAGCCGTTGCATCTCTGCGACCTTGTGTTCCGCCAACCTGTAACGGTTTGTCTGTTAACACTCCGGGTTGATGACGATGCATAATTGTTTCATACTCATCCATCATCCAGACCATCGTTTGCGGGTTCGTGTAAACATCAGGAGCGGGAATATCTTTATCAATTCCAATATATTCTGCAACTCCGCGGATGTAGCCCCGTGATAAATTTTCAAGCTCGCGTAACGACATAGATTTCGGATCACACAATACTCCACCTTTACCTCCACCAAGCGGAATATCCACAACTGCTGTTTTCCATGTCATCCAACAGGCAAGAGCTCGAATTGTGTCAACTGTCTCAGCCGGATGAAATCTTATTCCTCCTTTTGCCGGACCTCGTGAAGTGTTAAACTGTATTCTCCATGCATGGAATATTTTTACCGAGCCATTATCCATTCTAACAGGAAAAATAAATTTTACCTCCTTCTGGGGCCAGATGAGAAAATCAACCGTAGCTTGATCGAGATTCAGCAGCTTTGCTGCTTCAAGAATTTGCTTTTGAGCAACATCGAATGAATTATAAGAATCCATATCTACCCCTTTCCTTCTGACTTTTCGTCGTTAGCAGTTGAATTGTCTTCTTTTGTAATATCTAGAAGAATTCGATACCAGCAATTCTTACATGTAAGTGCTCTATCAACACTCAAAAGCACTTTCTCCCATGGGCTTAAATCTTTTCCGCAATGGGGACATGAATCGAAAACTTTAATCGAACGTTGGTTTGAGTTTTTCTTTGCCATAATCATTCCTCCGGTTTCATAATAATACCCTCAGATAGATGACCATTGATTTTAACTACAATCGGTTTTTTAAAAGTAATGTGACTTGTATATTTCATTTTATCAAGAGGCTTTTGTGCAAGCAACCAATCCCAATCTATATACCCTTGATCTTTTTGCGGATTGACAGTGAAATATCCTACCATGAACGATGTAATATTTTGGAAGAAATGCGATCCCTGAGATGGTTCTACCGCCATATCCTTCATTCCGGACTCGATAATGACTCTCGCTCCGGCAATCTGTTCCCAATTCACCGGAATACCAAGCCACGGATCAAGAGTACCCCATCTTCCGAGACCAATTAGCAAATATGGTTTACGCTCATCCATTAGACGGGCATTGAACATGCTGACTTCCCGCCCAATATCACGCGTGTTACTTCGTTCAAATAAATTATAATCCACCATTATTATATCATGAATATCATCCATGATTCCATTACCTAAAATTTGGTTGCTCTGGCAGATTAACTTCGATCGGTCGATAACTTCAATTTTAAGCTGTTCGGGTTCACGGTGGACAACCAATGGTCTCATTTGCAATAATCCAAATTCCTTGAGGCCGGTTGAATTCGGTGTCATTGTTACGGCAAATTCTATTTCAACCGGAGTTCCCATTCCCCACGTCCCCATATCAAGAAGCAACTCAAGTATATGTGGTAAAGGGAATTGCTTGCCTCTAAGTATGGGGGCAAAGGTTACAACCCGTGGACCCTGCCTGCCTAATCCTTCAACAATGGAATCACTATCGATAGAAAATGTAGAACCAACCCAGCGAAGAGTTCCATCTTTTTCTGAAACATTCAAACCATGCTGTTGAACTAAAAGATCGTGAGTTTCAAATCCGAAATCAGAGGATGCATCAAGGTTTAATGCAAAAAATTCGTGTTGAGTTGAACTCAGTGTTTCTTTAACGGAATGAAACTGAATGATATCTTCAGGATATTTCGGACAAAATCTAACAGTATTCCCTCCGTCAACAACAGTCTTACCGAGACCAAGCGCAACTGAAACCGTTCCATCTGAACAAGATTGATTTGGAAGCGGATAAAAATTGTAAGATTTTGCAACTCCCGAAATGTCTGGATAAAAACGATCTTCATGTCTGGTTCCGACAAGTTTTTGAATGATCACCGCCATCTTTTCTTCTTCTAATCGGTATGAAGTGATCTTAATGTACTCTTTCGCACTCTTGTAAAAGGTAGAAGCAAAAACACGTTTGATGCTGTTTAAAAGATCGTTCAGTCGTATAAGAGAATTCGGATGATTGTTTGGAATCATATATGTTTCATAAACACCTGCAAACGGATGATACTGGGAATCTTCCAACAAACTTGAAGACCGGATTGCTAAAGGTGTTCTGACTATACTTAAGAAAGCTGCCAGTTCGCCCAATATCTCCTCAGGAAACCGTGGAGCTTCTAAAAATCGCTTTGTAATTTCACGGTCGTCCGGACAATTGAATGCAAAATCTTTTAGATTGTTTTCCTCTAAAAACTGATCGAAAACATCGGTACCAATAACAACTGCTGCAGGAACAGAGATGGTTATTCCGTCGAATCGATCACGAACGTTATAATCGTTGATGAGGGTGTTTACAAATCCTAAACCGCGTGCCTTTCCACCGAGCGATCCGCCTCCAATTCGTGCAACGCTTGTTTCCGGATCGAAAGTTTCTTTGACAAAATCTGTAATGATTCCACGCTGACGAATTGTGCGATAATTTTTCAAAGAGTCGATTAAATCATTACGCAATTCTTCAATCGAAAGATAATCGGTTACTTGCCTTGGGCGCAATTGATGGGCAAGCCAAAATTCCGTTCTTGCTTTTAACCAATTCGAAAAATGATTTCTCTCGCCATGATATCTTAGACTTTCAGGCGGAGCGGTCCGAAGCTGTTCTTCAAGCGAGAGAAGATCGTTCGCCCGGCCTACTTCTATACCATCCGGGGTGCGGAAAATAAAATCTCCAAAACTGAAATATTTAATCATGAATTGACGCAACTCCCTTAAAAGATGGGGAGAATCTTTCAAACCAAAAGAAGTTCCTGCTTCGGTTGCAAGCCTGGCGTTGCCTTCTTCATTAGAAAGTAAAAGAATTGGTAAATCCGGTTGATCTTTTTTTATACTCAGAGCAAATTCAAGACCTGCCCGCGGATCCTGAACACCATTTCGAGGAAAATCAACATCGGAAATTACACCAAGCATAACAGATTTGAATTTTTTATAATACTCGCAAGCTTCTTCGTAATTTGAACTTAATAAGATTTTGGGTCTAGCCCTCATCCTTAAAAACTTATGAGTTAAATTTATCCCTTCCGAGATCAGGCGTTGAGATTGTTTGAATATTTCGGTGTAGATCAACGGCAGAAAAGAGGAATAGTACCTTATATTATCCTCCACAACAACAATTGTTTGAACGCCAACGATGCTGGTATCGTGATCAACATTCAATCTGTCTTCCACATATTTTATAATGGCAATGATAATTCGAAAATCTCCCTGCCAGATAAAGACTTTATCAAAAACAGAGATATCCTGATGTAAAAGCAAATATTTCAATTCTCTGTTATCGTGAGCAAGCAATATAATCGGGATTTTTATACCCGCTTCTTTCGCCATCCTTGCAAAATCTAATGCATGCATATCGTCGATATGAAGCGTAGTCAATATAAGATCGAACCGATCTTCTTCTTTTGCCAGCGTTATCGCTTCATGACCACTCGATACACGGGTCAGTTCAGGGGCATGACTTAAATTAAATCCTTCGTATTCGTGGCGGATAAGTTCATACAATCTTCCGTCTTCTTCGAAAAGATATAAATCATAAAGACTTGACACTAATAAAACATCGCTAACGCGGATACGCATGAGATTTTGGAAGCCTTGAAAACGGTTTCCATATCCGTGTTCCACCCAGAGGGAATCAAGCGGGCTAACCTGATCGTTAAAATTTGTCATCTTATGGTATAATAGTTTATAAAATATTTCAAAGATTATCCGTGCAGTTTCCCACAGATGATTTAAATGTGGAGATAGTTTTTACACGATCTCCACAATGATTACTTGTCCAATGCAGCTAAGGTTATACTACACCTTGATCCATCATAGCATCGGCAACTTTCAAGAATCCGCCGATGTTTGCACCGTTGACATAGTTACCTGGAGTTCCGAATCGATCTGCAACAGTTACACAAGTTTTATGAATGCTCTTCATAATATTATGTAATTTGTTATCAACCTCTTCGCGTGACCATGACATCCTCATGCTGTTCTGCGACATTTCAAGTCCTGATGTAGCAACACCGCCTGCATTAGCAGCTTTACCCGGACCATAAAGAATCTTTGCATCGAGGAATTGATTTACGCCTTCGATTGTCGTAGGCATATTTGCACCTTCGCTGACTACGTAAATACCGTTCTTCAATAAATTAGCGGCATCTTTTCTGTTGATCTCATTTTGAGTGGCGCTTGGGAATGCACAATCTGCCTTATGGTCCCATAACGGATTTGCATCTTCTTTACCTGTCAATTGAGTATATACCGCAGTTTTATATTTATCAGTATACTCTTTTATTCTGCCGCGGCGAACGTTCTTCAATTCCATTACAAATGCTAATTTTTCTGCATTGATTCCTGCTTCATCATAAATATATCCATTCGAATCGGAAAGCGTAACTGCTTTCCCGCCGAGCTGATTGATTTTTTCAATTGTGTATTGTGCAACATTACCGCTGCCCGATACCAAACATTTTTTTCCTTCCAATGTTTGCTTACGGGTTCCTAACATTTCTGCTGCAAAATAAACTGCACCATAACCGGTTGCTTCCGGACGAATCAATGAACCACCCCAGTTCAAACCTTTTCCGGTTAGAACACCCGTGAATTCATTTCTCAATTTTTTGTAAGTTCCAAACATGAAGCCGATTTCACGTCCACCAACACCGATATCGCCTGCAGGAACGTCGGTATCAGGACCGATGTGCCGCTGTAATTCACTCATAAACGCCTGACAGAAACGCATAACATCTACGTCGCTCTTTCCCTTGGGATCGAAATCGGAACCGCCTTTACCACCACCCATTGGTAGTGTGGTTAAACTATTTTTGAAGACTTGTTCGAATGCAAGGAACTTCAGAATTCCAAGATTCACCGACGGATGGAAACGCAGTCCGCCTTTATACGGACCGATTGCACTGTTCATCTCTATGCGGAAACCGCGGTTAACGTGTACGTCACCTTTGCTATCAACCCAAGGGACGCGGAACATTATTACGCGTTCAGGTTCAATAATTCTTTCGAGTATTTTGGACGAGCGGTATTCGGGATGACGTTCGAATACCAAGGCTAATGATTCAGCTACTTCTTGAACCGCTTGGTGAAATTCAGATTCTGCCGGGTTTTTTGCTTTAACCATTGCCATTAATTCTTTTACGTAATCAGACATACTTACTCCTGATGAATAATTTTTATTGATTAGTGTGATTTATTTATTGTTTAATGTAACGAATTAAAATTATCTTTCCTGGTTTGCAGAATTTACTATTTACTTATAAAATAACCAAAACACGAATAAGCTTATCTCCCCGGTTTTAATATAATTCCTTTGTTTTTATGACCGTTTATTTTTACAGTCATTGGTTCAATTGTTTTTATATGTGTTGTGTATTCAAGCTGTACGATAGCTTTTTGCGACCTTAACCAATTCCAGTCGATGAAACCTAATTTGTTTGCTGAATCTACGGTAAAATAACCTATCCGGAATGATGTTATATTCTGGAAAAAATGAGAACCCTGAGACGGCGTTACAGCAATATCTTTGAATCCTGCTTCAACTATCGTACATGCACCTGCAATTTGATCCCATGAAACCGGAATGCCGAGCCATGGATCTAGCGAACCCCATCTGCCAACACCGATAAGAATATACGGCTTGCGATCTTTTACAAGCGATGAGTTTAGTTTGCTTATTTCTTCCGCAACAAGAGTGCTCTTCCCGCGGTCAAATTTTTCAATGTCAACATATATTATATCGAATATATTTCTCGTCGATCCGTTACCTAACACCATCTGGCTCTGGCACAACGAATCATCGGTTAAAACTTCAACATCCAATTCTTCTAACTCTCTGCTCAGAACCATCGGTCTGATTTGAAGCATCGCGAATTCTTTAGGTCTCGCTGGGGGTATATCCATATTCGCGGCAAACTCTATTTCAACCTGAGTACCCATTCCCCATGTTCCCATACCGAGCATCAGTTCTAATATTTCAGGTAAAGGATAAATTTGATGCTTTAATATTGGAGCGAAAGTAACCACTCTTCTGCCGTGCCGAGATATTCCATCATACACTGTTTCATTCTCGGCTGAGTATGTTGATCCGACATAAAATAATGTTTGATCATTTTCGGCAATCTGCATATCGTATTTTTCTACAAACTTTTCAGGCGATATTTGTCCGTCATCTTCCAGTCCGTATTCTAAATTCAACGCAAAAAAATCTTGCTGGGCGTTTTTTAATGTTTCGGAAGTATTGTAGAATTGCAATAAATGGCGCGGATACATCGGACAAAAACGTACTGCATTACCACCATCAACTACAGTTTTTCCGAGCCCCAAAGCAACCTGCACGATTCCGTCCGTTGATGCCTGCGGCGGCACAGGATAGAAATTGTATGATTTTGCAACTCCGGCAAAATCGGGATAAAATCTACCATTGTGCTCTGCCCCTACCATGCGTTGAACAATGATCGCCATCTTCTCTTCTTCAAGCCGATAAGATGTCGCCTTCATATAATCTTTTACTTTCTTGAAGAATGTAGATGCATAAACTAATTTTATGCTTTGCAATAATTCCAGCAATCTTATTTGAATATCCGGATTGTTATTCGGTATCATATATGTTTGATATACACCTGCAAACGGTTGATATTGAGAATCTTCCAGCAAACTTGAAGATCTCACAGCAAGCGGTTCTCTTATGAGATCGAGAAATAAAAACAGTTTTTGCTTTACTTCATCAGGAAAATATTCCGCATCGAGGAATCTCCTCTTCAGTATTGAATCATCGGTCTCTGTCAGTGCAAAATCAAGCAGATGGTTTGTTTCCAAAAATTGGTCGAAGACATCTGTAGCAATTACTATTGCGGAAGGAACCGAAATTTCAACATCTTTGAATTTATCCTGAACCCTGTAATTGCTTATCAGTTGATTCACAAAACCTAACCCGCGGGCTTTACCGCCGAGTGATCCGCTGCCGATTCTGGCAAAACTATTTTTCGGATCGAATGTTCCGGGATCAAATTCAGTTATCACTCCACGCTGTTGAAGCTCGCGGTAAAGTTTAAGTGAAGTAAGAAGTTCATTCCTCAAATCTTCTGTAGATTGAAAATCGGTAACTTTACGCGGGCGTAATCTATGTGCCAGCCAGAATTCCGTCCTGGCTTTAAGCCATACCGAAAAATGATTCCGTTCAGCATGATACTGGATACTCTCTGCCGGTACAACCTGAAGATGTTCTTCGAGTGATTTCAAATCATTTGCCCTGCCGACCTGTTTACCATCCGGAGTGCGAAAGATAAAATCACCGAAACCGAAATTCGACATCATGAATTTACGTAAACTCTTCAGCAATCTCGGCGAACCTTTTAACAAGAAAGAGGTACCTATATTTTTCGTCCATTCCTCCAGATCAGCATTGCTTGTCTGAAGCATAATCGGAATATCGGCATGCCTGCTCTTTACATTTAATGCAAATTTAAATCCGGCTTCAGGATCTCTGACGCCATTATGCGGAAAACTTACGTCTGAAATTACACCCAGTACGAAATCCTGATATTTTTCAAAATATTCCCATGCTTCTTCATACGTAGTGCTTAAAAGAATTTTGGGCCTCGCTCTCATCCGCAAAAGCCGGTGAGTCACGTTCACACCCTCGAGAATCAATCGTTTGGATTGATTGAGTATTTCAGTATATATCAACGGTAAATATGATGAATAGAATTTAATATTATCTTCAACAAGAATAATCGATTGAACACCCACCATCATCGTATCGTTTTCAACATTCAATCTGTCTTCCAGATATTTTATAATTGCGATAAGAAGACGGTAATCTCCCTGCCAGATAAATATTTTCTCAAAAATTGATGTATCGTAATTATCCACCAGTTCCTGCATTTCATGGTTATCGTATGCGAGAACTACAATCGGAGTTTTTAAGCCGGCTTCGCGAACAGCCTTTGCAAATTTTGTAACATGCATATCCTCGATATGCAGGGTTGATATGATGAGATCGAAATGCTCCTCGACAGCAGCAAGTTCGATGGCTTCTATTCCGTTTGTGACATGAGTTATTTCCGGCGGGTGACTGAGATTCAGGACCTGAAATTCCTGTCGGATCAGTTCATACAATCTTCCATCTTCTTCAAACAGATAATTATCATACAAACTCGATACCAACAGAATATCCCGGATCTTAAACCGCATCAATTTCTGAAACGATTTAATCCTGCTGCCTGATAGATCTTCAATTTTTAAATGATCGATTTTTGCCATTAAAATATTTTGTGGGGCTGAAGAATATCCAATAAAAACAAAACGGCGTATACCCTTCTAAGAAGAGAATACGCCGTAAGTTTATAGTGGCACTTTATATTTCATAAAAGGAACTTCTATACAAGTCCTTGATCGAGCATTGCGTCGGCTACTTTTAGAAACCCTGCAATGTTTGCACCGTTTACATAATTTCCGGGTGTACCGTATTTTTCGGCTTTGTCTAAACATGCCGAATGAATATTTTTCATGATCTGATGCAGCCGTTGATCAACTTCTTCTTTGGGCCACGGCAACCGCATTGAATTCTGACTCATTTCTAACCCTGAAGTAGAAACTCCGCCCGCATTAGATGCTTTACCCGGTGCATATAATATTTTTGCTTCCTGGAAAATTTTAACGCCCGGAATTGTGGTGGGCATATTTGCACCCTCGCAAACACAGAGGCATCCGTTTTTGACTAATTCTTTTGCATCGTTTTCATCAAGTTCATTTTGCGTGGCACACGGTAAGGCAACTTCCGCTTTTACACTCCACGGACGCTTTCCGGCATAGAACGGTACTTTAAATTTATCGGCATACATTTTTACTTCATCACGTGCACTTGCCCGCATTTCGAGCATGAAATTTATCTTCTCTCCTTTTATTCCATCTTTGTCGTGAACAAATCCATCCGGACCAGACAATGTTACAACTTTTCCGCCCAGTTCGGTAACTTTCAAAGCGGCGCCCCATGCAACGTTCCCGAATCCGGAAACCGCAACTGTCTTTCCATCAAAAGAAAGTTTTTTCGTCTTCAGCATTTCTTCTGCAAAATAAACTGCACCGAAACCTGTTGCTTCCGGACGAATCAAAGAGCCGCCCCAGTTTAATCCTTTACCTGTAAGCACTCCGCTGAACTCGCGTGAAAGACGTTTATACTGGCCGAACATAAATCCGATTTCCCTACCGCCAACTCCGATATCACCCGCAGGAACGTCTGTATCAGGTCCAATGTGTCTGTACAATTCAGTCATAAAACTCTGGCAGAACCTCATCACTTCAGTATCGCTCTTTCCTTTCGGATCAAAATCAGATCCGCCTTTGCCGCCGCCCATTGGCAACGATGTTAAACTGTTTTTAAAAACCTGTTCGAAAGCGAGAAATTTTAAAATGCTTAAAGTTACAGATGGATGGAAACGCAATCCGCCTTTGTAAGGACCGATTGCACTATTCATCTGAACACGGAAACCGCGGTTGATATGAAACTCTCCGCGATCATCCATCCATGGTACACGGAATATTACAATTCGTTCCGGCTCTACCATTCTTTCTAAAATTTTGCCCGATCGGTACTCGGGATGTTTTTGTAAAACAAGTTCTAGAGATTCTAGAACTTCTTCAACAGCCTGATGAAATTCTTTTTCACCTGGATTTTTTGCTTTGACATCAGCGATTAAATTTTGAACATACGATGACATAAAATTCCTCAAATTATCAATAATTATACTCTTTCAGCGAGATTATTATCTAATTTAATCTCCTAAAATCTTTGATAAAATGGTCAATTTTTGTGCCAGAAGCAAGAACATTTTAAAATTTATTAAGTGGATTTTTTCTCTTGTTAAGAGATAAGACATGTCATTGTTGAGAAACCAATTTAATGATGGTTTCAGTGATGATAAAAAAATTCAAAAAAATCATTATATTCAATTAAAATGAAAACGATAAATTTCAATGAAATATAATACACCCACTCACCCTGAACCGGATGCAAAATTACTGCGGAGTGCAAAAAAAGGTAATCATCAGGCATTTGCAGAGTTAGTCCGGAATTACGAAGATTTAGTTTACAGTTTCGCTTTTAAAGTTTGCCGAAATAAAGATAAAGCATCCGAAACATTGCAAGACACGTTTGTAAATGTTTACAGAAAGCTCGATCAATTTGATCACAGATCTAAATTTACAACGTGGCTTTATAGTATTGTAACCAATAACTGTTTGATGAAAAATAGGCGGACTAAATTGGATGAAGCATCTATCTCGATTGATTCGGTACCGCTTCCGCACGAAAGCGATAATCATCACCGCGATGAAGTTATACCAGAATGGAGAAGCACTCCCCTCGATAAAGTCATGAATAGTGAACTGAAAGATCTGCTTGACAACGCAATTCAGAAACTTCCGAGCGATTACCGCATCGTATTTATATTGAGAGATGTTGAAGGGCGATCTGCTGAAGAAACGGCAAAAATTTTAAAATTAACAGTACCTGCCGTAAAATCGCGGCTCCGCAGAGCCAGAGTATTTCTCAGAGAACAATTAAATCAATATATGACGTCATGAAAAACAAACCAGTAAAATGTAAAGATGTTTTTAATTACATTTGCGACAAGTTAGATGCCGATCTGAACTCGCCTAAATGCCGCAGTATTAAAAAACACATCGATGATTGTCCGAACTGCATAACTTATCTTGACAGTCTGAAGAAAACCATATTACTATATAAAGTTTATCCTAAAGTTAAAGCCCCGAAGGGATCTATCAAAGAGATATTTGCTAAACTTGAAATTGAATCATAGAACAATCTATGTAAAAATGAAAGTTATAGTTGTAAATTAACAAGAAAAGAAATAATGAAAGGAAAAATATATGAAAAAAAACATGGGATCATTTGATAAAATTGCGCGAATTCTACTCGGAATTTTATTTGGGATATTGTACTTTACCGACACGGTTACCGGCACATTTGGTATCGTATTATTAATTCTAGGAATAATTTTCGTATTGACGAGCCTCGTTGGTTTTTGTCCGCTTTACTCACCGATGAAGATGTCGACACTTAAAGAAGATAAATCCAAAAAATAATAACAGGGAAGAAATATGGCACAGAAAAAAGCATTGGTGAAACAGATTCGGGGTATCACATTCGCAGGAAAAGCAGATTCAAATCACTGGGTAACTATGGATGGACCTGAAGACTTTGGTGGAAGTAATGCAGGTACGCGCCCGAAGGAATTACTATTAATTGCACTTGGCGGATGCACCGGAAGCGATGTCGCCGCAATGTTGAAAAAAAGAAGAGTTCCACTCACCGGTTTCGAGATGAATATCACTGGCAACGAAGTTGAAGAACACCCGAAAGTTTTTTCCGAAATCCACATCGAATATGTTTTTTACGGTGAGGGAATCCAAACTGCCGATGTTGAGCGTGCGATTGAATTATCTACGACCAAGTATTGTTCGGTATCGGCAATGCTGAAACCGACCGTGAAGATAACACATTCTTATAGGATAGTTGCACCCGACAAGTAATCAAATCACTCTACGGAGCATTATTTTAGAACTGAAAAAATGGGGGGTGAAGTAATATAATTTTGTAGTATCTTGGTATTTGAGTGTTTGTTCAGCCAACAGCGGGAAAACTATAAAAATATTCCAAAGCCCGTTCTGATAAAAAATCAGGGTGGGTTTTTATATTTATGAGATTGAGAAAAGGGTGGTGGAGATTTATAAGGGGTAATCAATTGTTGCTCATTTCCATGCTCTGCGTGGAAATGCCCAGTGTTGAAGGCTTGTTCCCACGCTTAGTGTGGGAATGCTCTGAGCTCCCGTTCCGAAAGGGACTTTCGGAACGAGAATAAACTTATTGTCCAGAAATTCGGGGCAAGATCATATTATCAAGCGGGCTGATCACTAAAATTATGTTTCCATTTATGCTACACTTGTCTAAGATACAACCGCCTGCATCAATAAAACAAACTCTGCAATTATTACAAAAAGCTCCTGCCAAAGCCAAACTTATTCGGGATTCATGCCATACCTCTAGCATGCAAAGAATAGGCACACTCAGCTTTCATAATATGCTTTCTCCTTAATTGAATAAATTCAATGCAGAAAATCAGCATAAGAGCCACCCAAGAAATGAAAAATTCAAGTAATTTTCATCACATTCTTGAAAATATATCTTGACATCAAGCTAAATATTTTATATAATAAAACTGCCCGCATATCATTAATAACCCACACCTAATTCATAAGGAGTTTTTTATGAACGATACACGTACATGGTCCGGCAAAATAATTTTGCTTGGATTACTTTCGTTCCTGGTTATTGTGGTGATAGCAGGCTGTTCAAAAACCGAAGCCCCCACCCAATCTGTTGGAACCCAACAAATCACACCTTTAGAAAAAGTCGGTTACGATGGAACCCGACTTGAATTCGTCCCCGGAGAAGTGATTGTTAAATTCAAAACAGGCGTTGCCGATGTTAAACGCAACGCTGCTTTTGGTTCAGTTAACGGTAAATTAAATAAAAATATTATCACCGCGGCTATGAAAAAAGCCGGAGACAATGAAGGCATCACAGTTATTAATACAACGATGCCGGTTCGCGATGCAGTCAACGCATTAAAAAATTCTCCAGACGTTGTCTATGCAGAACCGAACTACTATTATTATCACGATGCAACTTCAAATGACACATATTATACTAATGGATCGTTGTGGGGAATGTATGGCGATGCTACAACACCCGCCAACCAATACGGTTCCCAGGCAGGAGAAGCATGGGCAGCAGGACATACCGGGTTATCAACTGTATTTGTTGGAGAAATAGATGAGGGAATTATGTTCACTCATACTGATCTTGCCGGACAAATTTGGACAAACCCGTATGATCCGGTAGATGGTATCGATAACGACGGCAATGGTTACATCGATGATATACACGGTTGGGATTTTGACGGAAATAATAATACAATTTACGACGGTCCAGCTGACGATCATGGTACGCATGTTGCCGGTACAATCGGCGCAAAAGGCGGCAACGCTCTTGGTGTTGTCGGTGTTTGTTGGAATATCCAAATTATTTCCGGTAAGTTTCTTGGTAAAACAGGTGGAACTACTACCAATGCTATCTTAGCTCTTGATTATTTCACAGATCTTAAATCGCGTCATGGATTAAATATTGTTGCAACAAATAATTCATGGGGCGGCGGCGCATTCTCGCAGGCACTGCAAGATGCTATCGAACGCTCAAATCAAGCAAATATTTTGTTCGTAGCGGCAGCAGGTAATGATGGAAGCAACACAGACGCAACGGCAAGTTATCCGTCATGTTATCCTAATGCGAATATTATTGCAGTCGCATCAATAACTTCAACGGGAACATTATCTAGTTTCTCAAATTACGGTTTAACAACTGTTGATTTGGGTGCACCGGGTTCTGCTATCTATTCTACTATTCCGAGTAAATCAGGTGCAGCAAGTTATGCATCATACAGCGGAACATCAATGGCAACTCCGCATGTTACCGGTGGTGTTGCCCTTTATGCGGCATATCATCCAGGTTCAACTGCCGCTACTATTAAATCCGCAGTGCTTGCAAGTGTAGTTCCTACAACTTCATTATCAGGCAAATGTGTAACCGGCGGACGTTTAAATGTAAGCGGTTTCTAATTCTATATACTTCAATATCTCGAACCCCGTTTGCAAAACAGACGGGGTTTTTATTTGTAACCGACTTTTCTTATTTTATGTAGCCATTTGAATAAAATTATTCTCATATTCAAATTTTTTGAGAGGTTATTATGTTATTTAAATCTTTTTCAATAAATCGGGTGTTGGTGTTGTTGGTTGCCGGAGGTTTTTTATTTTTATTTATCGACACTCTTCTCGAACATCAAGATGTTCTGCCAAATGAACGACCAGCTTTTATACCGATTATAGTCAGTATTATCGGATTTATAATTGCTCTTCTTGCAGTTCAAAGCTGGAAAGATGGTTTAATTAGATTGCTGCATTTCTATCTGATGTTGACGATGTTAGTAGGGTTCGGCGGGATCTTCTTTCATAATAAGGAAAGATTTGAAAGAGGCGAAGAGAAAACCGAATTAGTTGAAGAAGAAGAAAAATCCGATGAGGCGTCACCCCCCGTTCTTGCACCCGCGGCATTTATCGGAATTGCTGCAATAGGCTTGCTCGGTACTGCTCGAAAAAGAGAATCGGAAATAAGAAGAAAAAAATCGAATGAATAAAAAAATAAAGTTAATTCAAAAACAATAGAGATTACAAAGGATATTTTGATGAAGTTAAATAAAAAGTTCGGTAAATCTACTAAAGCAATTCATGCAGGCAATTCTCATCTTTCGGAAATAGGCGAAGTTTCGATGCCGATTTTTCAAAGCTCAACTTTCGCATTTCCAAGCGCTGATGAAGGCGCCGCGCGCTTCGCCGGTACAAAACAAGGATACATCTACACACGTTTGGGAAATCCAACCATCAACGCGCTTGAAGAAAATGTAACCGAACTCGAAGGCGGCTATAAAGGTTTCGCAACGGCAACAGGTATGGCGGCAATAACAACTGTGTACACTGCCCTGCTTCATCAAGGCGCGCATGTAGTCAGTTCCGAAACTGTTTACGGTCCGTCACGTGTTGTGCTTGAAACAATTTACGCCAAGTACGGAGTTGAATCTTCATTCGTCGATACAACAAATCTTGAAAATATTAAAAAAGCAATCAAGCCGAATACGAAAATGATTTTCATAGAGACACCCGCAAATCCAACAATCACAATCACCGACCTCAAAGGTGTCGCCGAGATTGCACATCAACATAAACTCCCGCTTGTTGTTGATAATACTTTTGCAAGCCCGTATCTTCAACGTCCGTTTGAATTCGGAGCAGATATCATCGTTCACAGCTTGACGAAATTTCTCAATGGTCACAGCGATGTAGTTGGCGGGATGATTGTAGTTAAAGATGAAAATTATTACAAGATAATTCGTCCCACGTTTACTTCCTTTGGCGGAACTATGGATCCCCACCAGGCATGGCTCGTATTGCGCGGCATACGAACATTAGGATTGAGGGTTGAGAAAAGCCAGGAGAACGCGATGAAGCTTGCGCAACATTTGAAAAAACATCCGAAAGTTTTATGGGTTACATATCCCGGCTTGCCTGAACACCCGCAGTATGAAATAGCTAAGAAGCAAATGGACGGTTTCGGCGCGATGATTGCCATTGGCGTAAAGAACGGTTTAGAAGGCGGTAAGATAGTGATGAACAATGTTGAAGTCTTCACCTTAGCGGTTTCATTGGGCGGCGTAGAATCATTGATCGAACATCCTGCATCCATGACTCATGCTTCAGTGTCGAAAGAAGAAAAAATCAAAGCCGGTATTTCCGATGAACTGGTTCGCATCGCGGTTGGCTGTGAAGATTATGAAGACCTTCGCTACGATCTAGATCAGGCATTGAATAAAATTCTATAGTTGCCGTACATAACAATTAATCATACAATTTTTATGAGGAGAGGATTCATATGCACTCAGATATTGAGGATACTAATTCTGGATGGAAAAATACAGTCTTCCGAATATTGTTGGTCACTACGACATTAGCGATAAGTGCATATTTAATAGGGCTAATTTTCTGGCCCATTGGTTTTATCGCTTGGTTAATTATTGGTGTTGGAGGTACGTTGTTTTTCATTGTTCGACAACACGCACGAAATACCGTTTATCGCTGTGTTGAATGTAACAATGAATTTAAAATTTCAGCCCTTATTGATTTCTTTAGCCCACACACTCCAAATTCGAAATACTTGAAATGCCCTAAGTGCAATAAACGGGGATGGCAAATCGAGATCGGTTAAACTCTTCCTCACTCAACGCTGGATCAATTACTTTCGCCTCTTCGTACGTGAGATTGTAGAGACGATACACAAGCAAATCTATCTCGCGTTCTAAGGCGGTTGTGTTTGCAGTATGCCTTTTGTTCACAATACTTTTCCCATTCTCAAAATACATTCATATTCCGTTTGCAAGAGAGACAACACCGCTAATCTTGGTTGTTTAATAAGTCCTATATTCTTTAGTTCAGGTAGCGCTTTGATTTGCTGTAAGGTAACAGGATATTTAAATGTTTCGACCGGTTCAAATGTTACAGATACCCATTGGGGATTTTTTGTTGTTGGATCTTGGTGGGCTTCTTCTATTACTTTCATGGATCCCATCACCTGTTTTTCTTTTTGACTATGATAGAAAAGAACCCGATCACCCAATTTCATTTTCTTGAGATTTACGCACGCTTGTGGACTACGGACTGAGTAGATTTCAAACCTGCCATTCTTCAGACAATCGTTCCAGCTGTATCTAAACGGTGCAAATTTGATGAGCCAGTAATTCATATATTTACCCATTCAAATAAATATTCGTTTTTGAATTCAATGTTAAATTTTGTAAGCAGTTAAAGATATTCTTCTTTAAATGTTTTCTTTTTGTGGTGTTGCTTTTGATTCATTATGTATCCGACAACATCGTCCAATTGAGAATGGCTATAGGAAAATGCACCAAACCCTTCCTGCCATTGAAATCTTAATTTTGTGAATTTGTTTTCTTTTATAAATGCGTTTGAAGATTTTTTGATTTCTCTTACGAGGTCTGAGAGTGTGCAGTCCGGCTTCATACCGATAAGAAAATGAATGTGATCGGGTAATCCGTTAATTGCCAACATTTTTTGTTCTTTGTTTTGGACAATTCCGGTTATGTATTTATACAATTGTTCTTCCCACGAATGATGTATAAGAGAGTTCCTGCCTTTAACGGCAAAAACTATTTGTATGTAAATTTGTGTGTATGTGTTCGGCATATAATTAATGTTTTGTGTTTTATATTATTATCCCATAGGGATAACATGTTTATAGAACATACCGTTGTTACAATTTGTTCGACCCCTTCGGGGTCGTACGTTTGTATTGTTTCTTTTTCTATAAACATTCGATGCCTACGGCATCGTTCATTTTAGATTTTATCAATGAAACCGTAGGGTTCATATGTTTATAGATTTGGTTTGATGAGATGTTCGACCCTGAAGGGGTCGCATGTCGGTTTCGTATTTCTTTTTCTATAAACATTTGATGCCTACGGCATCGTTCATTTTAGATTTTATCAATGAACCCGTAGGGTTCATATGTTTATAGATTTGATTTGCTAAGAATGTTCGACCCCGAAGGGGTCGCATGTTGGTTTCGTTTTCTTCTTCTATAAACATTTGATGCCTACGGCATCATTCTTTCTTCAAACCATATAAAACCAAATAATCATCGCTTTTACCGAGTTTGCGCAGGTTTTCTTTTTGGGCTTTTGATAGTTTTGGGTAGCGACGCGCATACCAGTTTTCTACTTCTTCAACATCCTCTGTATTTAAGCCGTATGCTTCATAGACCAATCTATCAATTTCGATTTGTTCATTACTGGGGTAATCATAACGCTCTTTTACGCCCTGTTGAGAGATAATATTGTTGTAGTTGTTCACACATATATCATTTACCCGCTCAACGGTCAACACTATATCTTTTATAGCATCAATGTCTGATGAAATTGTATGTTGTACAAAATTTTTAAAGTAGTATCTCGATATTTTCGTGCATAGTTTTATTAGAATATCAATATAATCTGTCGTAAATATGCTAGAACTTTCTTTGTCATATACCGATGTTGCTTTTATTCTAAAAGTAGGAGCATAAACTCCTCTTGATGAAAAAGTAATCCCTGATTTAAAATATGAGACACTGTTTTGAAATCTAGAGGCCACACTATCATCTCCTCCCGGTTCTCCAGTAATTTTGTTTCTTTGTTTTGTAGTTAATGTTTTCATTCGATTTACTGCCCATTCACTCCAATCAATAAAATATTCTGTTGGTACATAATAATTTGGCATCCACCCTCCCTCAGCATTGCTTTCGCCGCCTTTATCATAAGGCAAGATATATCTTCCTGAAAAATATCGATTAGATTTCTTATTGGTTTTTGAAATTCCTTTTTCAATAATTTCTAATCTAAGAGAATCATCACTACAAATATTTTCTAAATCGCTCTTTTTCAACAAGTACTCTTTGAAATCTTTTATGCTTCGATAATTTCCTCTAACTTCAGGGTTTTGGAATAAATATGATTCATTGTCACCAGTTGCCAATCCTTGGCATACTTCGGCAACATTACCCAACTTTACCACTTTAATGGATTTGTCATTTATAAATATTTCTCGAACTTCAACTTGTTTATTCCCGATTTTTTGTATCTCTTTCTTTAAAATATTTCCACTATCATTCATCAATGAAAACAATTTCGGACTTGCTACAAAAAAAGGAAGATTGCTATTGGTTGCAATTAAGCTTTGAGGATAATAATAAATTGCATATTCATTATTTGAAATTGCTTTTCTTGTATCTGATTCTGTAAAACCAACTCCTTCGGTCTGGTGCAATACTTCTACAAAATGTTCATAATTATCATGTATGCTAATATTTGTTAAATCTGCCATCTGGCAAATATGCTTTTCGTTAAACGTGGGAACAGCACGTTTATCTTTATCTCTCGGGAATACATTTCGTTCAATAATGATAATTGCAGTGTTTACGGTAGCGTGGAATGTATCGGGGTGAACACGAATCATTTTGTGTATATAATTGTCCATTATTTGCTTTCGCAATGGGTAATGGCTTTTAATTGTCATAAAGGTATCGCTCACAATGTATGCAAGCACACCGCCGTGCTTTAATGGTGTCTTTTTTTCTCCGCCGCTTATAAATCTTGCTATGAATGCACCATACGGGTCTTTGCTCTCCAATCCAAGTTCACTTCGTATGTCATCCCCGATCTTTGTTCCGCCATACGGAGGGTTTCCGATAACGATATCAAAACCACCACAATCTCCTACCTCCGGAAAGAAAAGTTCGAGATTAAAGAATGGTGAAGAAAGTGTTGCGTGCTCAAACCACTCTTTCAGCAACACTTTATTTTGCCCTTTAATATTTTTACCTGTTACTAATTTTGCAAAATCAGGGAACGCAACGCTTAAAAAATCAGCTATCTCTTCGGCAATTTCATCCCGTTTATCAGGAGTGATATCGGGTTGATAATATTTAGCTCTGGCATCCAGCAATTGAGTAACACCATCCCCGCTAAAAAGGTCGGGGGCAAATTCTTTTAAAGTGTTTGCACAGATTATTTTGGTTTCAATGTTCGGCATCGGTGTAATGCCTTTATCGTTCTTTTGGTCGATAAGAAGTGAAATAAAGAAACGGAGTTTTGTTATCTGCACGGCAAGCGGTTGTATATCAACACCATAAATGCTATCACGGATAATTCCAAGTTTGCGCGTATAATCATCTAAATGTTTTGTTAATATTTTTTTGAACTCGGATCGGTAGCCCTTATCAACCCTGCGTAATTTGTGTTCCACCCATCTGCTGTTATCGGGATCTACTATTTTAAGAATATCAACCATACGGTGCAGCATGCCCATCGGGAAAGCACCGGACCCACAAGCGGGGTCTAATACCTTACATTGGTCAAGCGCCTCAACTACTCCCACACAGAAATCATTGTCGATCGCATCGGTAGAATCTTTATAGATCAATGAATGAATCTTACTTCGTAACGCTGTAGTTATCGTCCCGGATCGCTTAAAATGTTTAGTTATGTATAACTGTAAACTTTCATTCACCATTTCTTGAATGACCTTACGAGGCGTGTAATACGCGCCGGTCATTTTCCGGATGCTTTTGATTGTGCTTTCTTCAAGATTCGGGTCTAACTCCGCAAGTAGATTTTCAAAAACATGTCCTAATAATTCAGGATCAAGTGCAACGATTTCTTCAAGCGGAGTATTTTCTTCGATGGTGAATTTATACTTATTGAATATTTGATTTAAGCCCTCATTTCCACCTTTACCATAGAAAATGGCATTCGGAATATGCAAAACATCATCTTCAATGGATTCTTTGGCATTATCTTCTTCCTTCAATTCATCAAACACGCCGCCGTTGAGATATGGAATAGAGATAAGCCATTCATAGGGAAATTGTTTATGAAGATATTTGCGCCACTTAAAGTCCTTTGAAGAAGATTTCTCTGGTTTATTGAGAGCATGATAGAAAATGTTTTGCAATACTCCCCGGTAGTAACTGTTTGAGGAGAGAAAGTTATTATCCTCAACATCTGACGTAAGTGGGAAACGAATTCCTCGATGGTCAATAATTTCAAGCAGTTCGTCTCTAATCAAACCTTTCTCTTTTAAAAACCAACAAAACATAGTGCGAGCCAGCATACGCACAACAAAATTCTTTGTACACTCTTCTTTAGTTACATATGCAGGAATAATGGGTAATTTAATTTCTTTGATAGCCCAATAGAACCATTGCTGCAAATCTGAATAAAATAAATTATTGAGTTCTTTAGTATCAAGGACTTCGCGCCATGCGTTATGGAGTTGTTCCCAACTTGCAATTTGATAGTTTACTAATAAATATTCAAGTGATAATTCGAACAGAATATCAATATGACCACGATGCGGAGAAGCGATATTGACATCTTTGATAAGCGTTACTTTTTCCATCACGTTCTTAACATCTTCACGCTTGTTGGGGCGTCTGTCAATAATCGCCAAGCTCAGTAATTTCCCATACTTAAAAAGAATTAATGCCGGTTGTTTGGTCAGTCGGTTTACCTCACGAGTTATCTGAGCTAATTCTCGTCGTGTAAATTCACTATCATTCAATTCTATTGCAAAAAAGAGATACGAGTGTTCCAGCGCTTTATTTAAACTACTCTTTCCAAACAGCTCATTCTGTTTTGTTATTTGAGATGTGGTGATTTGAAAGATTAGATCTATCTTTTTCCAGTTGTCGATAAGTCCAACATCAGAGCGGAATCGTGAATCTTCATCAAATATCTTTAAGAAATCCTTTTTACCATCGCCGGAAAATTTTAATGTTAGGTCGCTGTTATAGCCGAGGGAATTAAGAAGGGCTTTCGATTGCTCCAGGAGTTGTCCTTGCTTGAATGACTTTATTGAATTCTTTATTGCACGTTTGGTATCAAGTTCGGTCATGAGAGTCTCTGCAATTCTTTTTTTACAAAATCTTCTAATTGTTTTTTACCCGGAAGTTCAACAAGATATTTTGAAACGAATAGATTGTTGTCCATGCCGGCAAGGGCATATTGTACAAGTGCATCGTTTTTATTGGTAACGAGCAGAATTCCCACAGGTAGATTATCGTCGGGGCGCATCACTTCCTGCTTATAATAATTGACATAGGTATTCAACTGCCCGACGTTCGCGTGAGAAAATTCCTCGACCTTCAGCTCAATTAACACGTGGCATTTTAGTATGCGATGATAGAAGACGAGATCAACAAAGAAATATTCATCACCTATAAGAATTTTCTTTTGCCGTGCCTCGAAACAGAATCCATGTCCAAGTTCGACGAGAAATTCCTGCAGGTGATCGAGCAACGCGGATTCCAAATCACTCTCTTCTAGAACATCTTTCGCTTTCAGTCCAATAAATTCAAACGCATAAACCGATTTGACCATTTCCATTGCATTGGACGGTTCGGCTTCATTTGATACTATTAATGAAAGTTTATCAGGATTCCGGCTCATTCCGCTTCGTTCAAAGTATAAGCTGTTGATCTGCCGATGAAGTTCACGCACACTCCAATTCCCTTTCAGGCATTCAAGTTCATAAAACGTACGCTGCAACGGATCTTTTAAGGCGATCAGTTCCACGAAATGAGAAAACGAGAGCCGAGAAACGAGCTTCTCCACAGGGATCATCGGCTTATCTTGTATTTCTTGCGATTGGGCAGGCGATGTCTGCCTAATTAATTGTGGTTCCCTTGATTGGTCAGACAGCGTCTGACCAATCTGATATGGGAAGATCGACATATCCTTTTGCAGAAATCGATTGAAAAAGTCAGGCAGTGTCTGACCAATTTGAGGATAGCTTTGATAGAATTGGCGGGATAATTTTAAGTTTGTGAGTGAAAGGCTCTCTTGATTCAACCGTTTTGAGAGTGCAGGAAGCAATCGATCCCCATATTGTGCTCGATCTTCCCCTTTTTGTTCAAATTCTACTATGTAAAAACCGATGAGCCAATTCCGGATTGTTAAAGATCGATTAACCGCTTTCCCGGCGAATTGCTGCAATACCGAATGCGTTTGCTTAATCGAATCTAGTAAGAGTTCAAAATTCATTTTATTATTACCCACGTTATGAGTTCAAAATCAGTGGATGCTTTCGGTTGTTGTGCTTCAGGGATTAACACAGCATCACGCCCGCTTGTTAGATTCCTTGCGGACCTCAATCGGAACATTTCTGAGATGGTGTGAACCGATTTTGAAAGGAGTGTATCATATTTTTTCATATCTTTGCCTTGATTTGTCTTTTCATCGAAGAGTCTGCAAAGATCTAAATACGCTTCTTTTTTATCGAGGCACAGATGCCGTAGTACTTCCAATATTTGTTTCGTCTGTGGAAATGAATAACGGACCTCTCCATCGTCACGTATATATACCAGATAAAATGGCTGCACCGGATTTATTTTTTCATTAGTTCTGGTTTCACCTCTTTGTTTCAAGCAGAATACAACTCCCGGTTGTATTTGTTGATATTCTGTAGAAGGAGGAACAACGGTATAAAGCCCGATCGGCGCACCTTCTAATATTTTTCTATTGGCTTCGATGTATTTACTTAACTCCAGACGAAAATCATCTAAACTGAATTCGCTGAGAGAGACACTCTCGTTAAAATCTTCAAGGTCAAGGATTTCGTCGCGCATTCGGAGTAATTGTTTATCGCGATAGCGGAGATCTTCAGTGATGAGGTCTGTCAACTCATTCATGGAAAGAGGATTATCTTCATTGGTCGCGGCAACATCGACTAATGCCATTCGAGATTCAACTCTATGCTTAAGATTTATGTATTTATTCAGGTCGTCTGTGGGCCAAAAATTAACTAACTGGATTTCATCGTTGATAGAGCCGATACGATCAATACGACCGTACCGCTGGATGATACGAACCGGGTTCCAGTGAATATCGTAATTGATTAGATAATCGCTATCCTGCAAATTTTGCCCCTCGGAAATACAATCAGTTGCTATCAGAATATCGATTTCGCCATTCTGCGGCATCTTCTCCATTTTGTTACGATTCTTAGAGATCGGAGAGAAATTAGTAAGTATGCTACCATACTCAGTTTGTTTTGAAAAGCCTTTAGGAGTAAATGTAGATTTATTATCTCCACCACCGGTAACAAGAGCAATATGAACACCCAATTTATCTTTAGCCCATTCTTCTAAGTTATCATAAAGATATTTTGCAGTATCGGCAAACGCGGTAAAAAGTAGTATCTTTTTATTCGGGGTACCATCCTTTGTTTTAGTCGGCGAATTAACTTTGCTTTGGATTAGTTTTTTTAGTTCAGCAAGTTTAGCATCGCTTTTTGCGTCAACTTCGTGTGCTGCTGACATCAATATACTTAGTTGTTCTTTGTCTTTTTTAAGTGCTTTCCCCCATCCAGCAAGATCCAAATGAGCAAATTTATACAGCAGCTTTTTACCAACAGATAGCATTTCTCGCAATTCGTCATCCTCGACATCTTCAACAACGACCTCATCAAAATCAAAATCCGGGTTCTTTTCTTTGAACTTTCTGAATTCCTCAATTCGTTTTTCGATCTGTTCAATTTTATTAATGGTATTGTCCATGGTAATGGCAAACGAACGGATTGAACTTTCCAGACGCTTCATGAAATTCACCTTCATCATTCCAATCAGGTAATTTTCACGTTGAGCCTGAGTAAACGATAAGACACCTCGTGTGCTTGCTTTTTCTTCATACTCTTTTTTGTATTCTGGCTTCACAAACCTTGACGGATTGAATAATGATAACTCATAATTATCGATTTCGTCATTCAGTCTATCATAAGACATAAACCGTTTTTTAAGATCAATTTCCGGTGCTAATGAAATTGGTTTTAGTCTCTTAGGAAATGCACCAATCTTTTGCATTTCATGTTTATAATATCTCTCTACATGTCTGCGTGAACGGGCGATGGTCAATCCATCAAGAAGTTTGAAGAATGAAGATGGGAGTTGGTCGAGTAATTCTCGAACGTTGCGAGACGAATTTTTTTTTGGTTCAGCCCATATTGTAAATCGTCGCTGAGCGTCAGCAATCAAATCTTTAAGACTTGAGACTCCCATTGATTCTTCAAAAGCATTGTCTTTGTTCTCGGTAACAAAGTAGATCTGATTGCGTAAGTCTTTGAGATTCGTATTAACAGGTGTAGCAGAAAGCATTAAGACTTTTGTACGAACACCATCTTTAATAATATCGTCCATCATTCGTTCATATCGGCTTTTCCTGATTATTTCGCCTTCTTCATTACGTTTACCTTTGGTGTCATTCCGGAAATTATGAGACTCGTCGATTACAACTAAATCATAATTCCCCCAATTCACAGTATTTAGGTTAATATCTCCCGAATAACCACCATCTCTGCTTAAATCTGTATGGCAAAGAACGTCGTACCGGAAGCGATCCTTATTAAACGGATTTAATTGATCGTTCACACGGTAGATCGTCCAGTTTTCTTTCAGTTTTTTCGGACAAAGTACTAAGACATTCTGGTTTTTCAATTCAAAATATTTTATCACAGCAAGAGCTTCAAAAGTTTTCCCAAGACCAACACTATCTGCAATAATGCACCCGTTATATTTTATTATTTTATTGATAGCACCTTTAACACCATCTTTTTGAAATTCAAACAACTTTTTCCAAATGCCGGTATCAAACAGCTTTATATCGTCTTGTAATATTCGAGCAGCATCTTCATCTGTAAGGTATTTCTCAAAAATGTGGAATAATGTCTTAAAATAAATAAATTCAGGTGAGTTATCCGTGTATAGCTGAGCTAGATATTGTAAAACATTTTGTTTTACGTCTTCAACAAGTTCTTTATCATTCCAAACATCATCGAACCATCCTTTTAATTCATCGGTATCGCGTTTATCCAGAACTTCAAGATTTAACTCAATATTCGGACGGTTAGAAAGTCCAAGACCACTCACTGTGAAATTAGAACTACCTAGGATGGCTTCTGGTACTCCACCATTATCAATATGATACAGCTTCCCATGCAAAAAACCTTTTCGTGTGATAGATCTGATTTGGACCTTTTCTGTGATCCAAGCAGAACAATCTTTTGCAATCGCCTTTTGTTCTAATCGGTTAGAAAGTTGGATGTGGTTGTTTTCGATAAAAAATGATTTAGCTTCATCCTTCTCCGAATCGAGATTCTTTAAAAATCCCGGATCTCCAAAAAGAAATCTAAGTTCGTTAATTGTGTTCAATGAATCTTTTAGTTTGTCATAAGCATAAATCGTAAAAAATGCTGATACAAATGAAAGGTGTGACTTGGGTTTAATCTTCTGTTGTAGAAACTCACCCATTTTCCCTCGTTTATGATTATCACGAAGTGCACTCATAATTTTCTCATAGCCATAAATCTCTCCATCTTCTTAATAAAACTAGTAAGCTCAAAAAAACTCTTTTGTTCGATCGAAACTCCATATCCCAGAATCGTTATCATGACTCAAAACATACCAAAATTTTTATTCTCACGCAATAATTCCAAATATTGAATCCTTTCCACAATTTCCTGCATCAAATCAACAGATTATTCAAATATTCTTAGATTTTATTATTTATTGAGGAAAAATATAATATGCTACAAACCAATCTTACTCATCTTACATCCGAAGAAAAATTCAATCAAACATTAAAAGAAAATGAAAACGTCATGGTCTGCTGCGGCAGAATGGGACCAATGTGCATTCCCGTTTACGAAGCGATGGAAGAGCTTGAGTCCACATACAAGAATGTTAAGTTCGCAGATATGGAATTTGATTCACAAACAGGCAATCTAATCCGCAGTTTACCTGAGACCAAAAATTTTAACGGACTCCCCTTCACTGTCTATTTCAAAAACGGAAAAGTAGTGAAAGCCACAAGCAGTATTCAATCAATGGATCAGATAACAAATATTTTAGATTCGAATTTCGGAAAGTAAATCTTAGCTTCGTATGATAGAAAATCATTATGATGTGATTGTAATCGGTGCAGGACCTGCCGGCTTAACCGCCGGCATTTACCTTGCACGCGGTAAAATGAAAACACTGATACTGAATGAGGGTGCAGTCGGCGGTCAAACCGTTCTTACGCACGAGATTGCGAATTATCCCGGCATCGAGAAGATAAGCGGATTTCAACTTGCCAGGAATATGAAATCTCAGGCGGTAAGTTTCGGCTGCACAATTAAATCGAACATTAACATTACTAAGCTGTCGGTGAATGGCGATGTTAAATCGGTTGAAGTTAATGGCAAAGATATTTTTACCTCGGATTCAATAATATTGGCAACCGGAGGCAAATCACGATCGTTAAATGTTCCCGGTGAAAATGAGTTCAAAGGAAAAGGAATTTCATACTGCGCAACGTGTGACGGTGATTTCTTTCAGGACAAAAATATCATCGTTGTTGGCGGTGGTAACTCGGCACTTGAAGAGGCTGTATCATTAACGAAGTATGCAAGTTCGGTAACGATAGTACATCAGTTTGATCACTTCCAGGCATTTCCTCATGCAGTTGAGGAAGCAAAGAACAACCCGAAGATCCGCTTTCTCATGGAATCAAAAATCATTGAGTTCAGCGGGAATGAAAAACTTGAGCGTGTAAAAATTGGAAATCAGATTACGAAAGAAATCAACGAACAAGCAATTGATGGTGTTTTTATTTTAATTGGTTACGAACCAAACACGCAAAAGCTTGAAGGAATTGTTGCGCTCAACAAGAGGAATGAAATTATTGTCGATGAACATCTTCAAACAAGCATTCCCGGCGTATATGCTGCAGGCGATTCGATCACGAAGAGGTACAGGCAAATTACAACTGCGGTTGCCGACGGCACGATTGCTGCGTTGAATTCAATTGAATATATCAACAAGAAACGGGCAAACATGGCGGCATAGAATAGATTTTCAGTATGAGATTTCTGAATTGTTCTTTTTTGTGATGAGGCTGACTAAAAAGGTTCTCTTCAGCCAGAGGCTGATGAGCCTTCGGCTCACGATACTCTATGATGAAACTATGAACTCGAGAACCAGCAAAGGTAGCCGGTTTTCCCGCCTGCTGCCTGCCGCAGGCACGGCGGGCAGGCGAGTGTCCCGTCACGACATTGTCGAGACGGGATGTAACGAGAAAACAAACTTATTGGTCAGCCCCATCTTTATTCTAAAGGATTTGGACCCTTCACTTCATGCCCGCCGCTTCGCCTGCTTGCTGAATGTTCAGCAGTCAAGCTTTGGCAGGCGGGCGTTCAGGGTGACAGTTGGGGAGATTTTTCAGAAGTCTCAGTTTAATAATCTTCATTACCCTTCTTTAAACTGTCCAACATAAAACTTGTTTTTTAAGCATAACACAAGTAAATTAGATTCCAGCTATTTAGAACTAACAAATGGAGTAACACGATGAATGATGCATTTCTGATTGACCGGCTTCAATTTGCTTTCACTGTTTCATTCCATTATCTCTTCCCTCAACTTACAATGGGACTGGCATTACTCATAGTGATTTTGAAATATCTTGCTATTAAAAAGAAAAACGATCATTACAATAATTCGGCTCGTTTCTGGGCAAAAATATTCGGTATTAACTTCGCAGTCGGTGTTGTTACCGGAATACCGATGGAGTTTCAATTCGGAACAAATTGGGCTCGCTTCTCGACATTTGCCGGAGGCGTAATCGGGCAGACACTTGCCATGGAAGGAATGTTTGCCTTTTTTCTCGAATCCAGTTTTCTTGGCCTTTTTCTTTACGGCGAAAAAAAATTGGGTCAAACCGGGCACTTCATCACATCGATTTTAATTTTTTTAGGTTCATGGATCTCCGGATATTTTATAGTTGCAACTAATGCATGGATGCAGCACCCGGTCGGGTACGCTTTATCTCCTGACGGCTCGGTTCATTTGACAAACTTCGCGGATTTAATATTCAACCCATGGGCAATCTCTCAATACTCTCATAATATGATCGGCGCCGCGATTACCGCATCCTTCGTAATGGCTTCTGTTGGTGCATATTATCTTCTTGCAAAACGAGATACTGATTACGGCAAAACTTTTATTCGTGTTGGAATTACTACAGGATTGATTGCATCGATTTTGATTATCTTTCCAACCGGAGATTTTGAAGCAAAGAATGTCGCAATGCATCAAGGAACAAAATTCGCCGCGATGGAGGGACTATTCGAGACAAAGCAAGGTGCCGAGTTAGTCATCATTGGTCAGCCGGATCTGGATAAAATGAAATTAGATAATCCGATTCATGTTCCTAAGCTTTTGAGTTTCCTGACTTATAATCGCTGGAATGCGGAGATTAAAGGATTAGATGCTTTCCCTAAAGAAAATTGGCCCGATAATATTCCGCTCCTCTATTACGGTTATCATATCATGGTCGGCTTGGGAACAATTTTTATCGCCATTATGATTATTTCCGCTTTACTGTTGTGGAAGAAAAAATTATTTGAAACGCGATGGATGCTATGGATTTTAATGTTGAGCTTTCCTTTCCCGTACATTGCAAATACTGCCGGATGGATGACTGCAGAAGTAGGCCGACAGCCTTGGCTTGTTTACGGACTGATGAAAACAATCAATGGAACTTCACCAACCGTATCTGCAGGTAATGGATTGTTCACTCTTCTTGGATTTTTGGGAATGTACCTTGTACTTGGAGTTTTGTTTTTATTACTCGTTATCCGGACAATTAATCAAGGTCCTTCATCTGCAACTCAATCGCACTAAGAAAGGATATGATTATGGAAATACTTTGGTTTAGTATCGTCGCATTCATGCTTGCAATGTACGTTGTATTGGATGGATTTGATTTGGGCGTTGGGATTCTTCATAGAATCATAGGCAGAACAGAAGAAGAGCGTACAATGCTTATAAAAACCATCGGACCTGTTTGGGATGGAAATGAAGTTTGGCTGTTAGCCGCCGGCGGCACATTATATTTTGCATTCCCAAAATTTTACGCTTCAAGCTTCAGCGGATTTTATTTACCATTGATGATTGTTCTCTGGTTATTGATGCTGAGAGGAATTGGGATTGAATTCCGCCATCTAATACAAAATCAGATGTGGAAATCTTTCTGGGATACCGTATTTTCTTTTGCAAGCATACTACTTGCAATATTTTTTGGAGCAGCGCTTGGAAATGTTGTGCGCGGTGTTCCACTGAATCAGGATGGATATTTTTTCGAACCTCTCTGGACTACTTTCACCGTAATTCCTGAATCGGGTATCTTGGATTGGTTTACAGTGATTATGGGATTAGTTGCATTTTTTACTCTCATGTCGCATGGAGCAAATTACATCGCCATGAAAACCGACGGTGTTCTTCAACTGCGAGCACGAACTACTGCAAAAATTTCATGGTGGGGTATTCTTCTATTCTCTATCATCGCTTTGATTGCCACAACAGTAATACGTCCTGAAGTATGGAGAAATTATACAGATTATCCATGGGGATATTTATTCCCTCTGGGTGGTTTTGCAGGATTAGTCGGAATGTTTATGTTTATCATTAAAGGAAAAGACACAAAAGCATTCTTATCATCCTCACTTTTTATAGTGATGATGCTTTGCGCAACCGCCTTCGGACATTTCCCAAATCTTCTTGCAGCATCTACCAATCAAGATTATTCAATTACTGTTTATAACGCTCTTGCACACGAGTACGGACTCGGCGTTGGCATCGTTTGGTGGATACTTGGATTTGTTTTGACCTCAGGATATTTTATTTATCTTTACAGATCATTCAAGGGGAAGATTGCATCCACAAATTTAAACGATCATGGATACTGAGATCGATCCAGTCAATGATAAATACCTTTAGAATTCAATGGGTACTTAAAAATCGCTCCCTGTGCATGGTGATAGTAGCCATCGATTCCCATGTTAATTGAACGCGAGGGGTTCTTTAAAAAATAGATTACCTAACATTTTTAGGATGGAGAAAAAGATAGATAGAAATCATCAGGTATGATATTTTCCCATTCACCTCTCCCGACCGTGATAGAAACGACGGATAAATTATTGCTTTTAATTAACCAAGACTTCGGCATGAGCTCAGTCGAACTCTTGCCGACGCGTGAATGGTCTGAACAAAATATTGAAATAGATTTATTTCATCTTGTTATTTGACATTTAAATAAGTATTTTGTACACTTACCGTTGAGGTTTTACCGTATATAAACAAGAGGGGTTTAAATTGGTAATTAAGCTTTTCAAAAGAATTTTATTGGTCTTAATCTTTTCACAGACAATGCAAATCTATGCCCAGTGATCAACCTCTACGCATACCGACATGCACTATATGATAGCCGAATTTTTACTCTGGCATTTTAATCTATGATGCTGAGAACCGTCAGAAACAAAAAGACTAATATTTCTTAAATAAGGAAAATAACAATGAAACTCTTGATTATTTTGATAGGATTAATATTGACACCAATATTACATGCCCAAGCCCCCAAAGAGCTTCAGCCAATAATAGAAATTCTTGCTTCTGATACCGGCACAACATTTGGCATATATTGTAAAGGAATAGGAGATTTAAACAAAGATGGTTATGCCGATGTGGCTGTGTGCGAACCAGACCGGCACAAAACTTATGTGTATTACGGTGGTCGACCTATGAGCAACAAGCCAGCCCTGATATTTGAAGGCGGTGGCAAAGTTGTCTCAGGAGATTTTAATGGTGATGGTTGGCTTGATCTGGCTATAGAAAAGATCTATAAAGATACCGTCTGCATCTATTATGGATCAGCTACTATGGATACGATTCCTGATGTCGTTTTGCATAGCCCCAATGCTAATGAGCATTTCGGTTTTAAGATCGCTACTGGTGATATTAATGGAGACCGGTTTGATGATATAGTGATTTCTGCTGACTTTGCAAACTATTTAGATACCACAAATTACTTAAGAGGAAAAATTTATGTTTATGCAGGAGGAACAAATCTGGACACATTTCCGAGAGTTGTGCTGTTGGGTGATACGATTCGTGCAGGCTTAGGATGGGATTTAACAACTGGTGACATTAACCACGATAACAACAAAGATATCATTGCACTTGGCTATAACCAGCTAAGTTTTGTGGGTAGTGAGCAATTCTACTACATCGCTGTTTTCCTCGGTGACTCTTCATTTCAACTCAAACGAAACTATTACATTGATTCTCGAAATGTTCCGGGAGGTTTTAAAGAACATGTAACCACCTTCGATGCCGATAGTGGAGGTGTTGATGATATTCTTGTCAACAAGATTTACATTTTCAAAGGCAGTACGCAGATCGATACACTACCAACGTACTACGTTGCACCTCCTAACAACGATACGGTTCACTTTGGTTCTTATCCGTGGGTAAGCGGTGGCGGTGATTATAACGGCGATGGTGTTAAAGATATTCTGCTTGCTACATCGCAGGGTGCTTTTGGTGTCCCCGGTGTATTTGTAATGTTAGGCAAGAAAAACTCACCAGGTCACTATGCAGCATACAGAATATTCTCGCAATGTTGTTTAGATCAGCTTACAGGTCGTCCTGATAATGCTGGCGATGTGAATGGTGATGGAGTTGACGACATTATCATGGGTGCACCTGCTCCTTATATTACTACGTTGGGATTTTTTGGAATATACTCAGGTGATACTTCACTTGTTGTGTCGGTAAATGAAGAACTCAATACAAAACCAGAAGGTTTTCAATTACAACAAAATTACCCTAATCCATTTAATCCTCAGACAACGATTGAATATTCATTGAAACGAAGAGATTTTGTCAACATAAAAATATTTGATTCGATAGGCAGGGAAATAATTTCTTTGGTGAATACGGTTCAGGATGCAGGGAAGCACTCGATAATTTGGTATGGACAAAACAACAAAGGTGAAACCGTTGCTTCAGGACCATACTACTATCAACTACAAACAACTAGTGCTATCGAAACCAAAAAACTAATTCATTTAAAATAATTACTAACAACAAAAGAGGAGATATTAAAATGAAATGCTTTATGATTTTTCTTATTCTCGTTTGCTATCAGATTACCATGTCTCAGCAGTTTCCTGTAAGCTGTTTTAAAATGGTCAGTCCGAATCCAAATGAAACACCATTAACATTTACTCAGCAGCTTGCCAAAACATTTCCCTTATACCAAAACGCATTTTTCAACTATGGTCTTCCATTTACAAAAGATGGAGTTTACCAACTCTCAGATGCACAGATAAATCAACTTCTCGATAGTGCCGCTGCACACAATGTAAAAATTGTTCTACCCGATATCGTGAGTAAATATGCTAAAGTTGAAAGGTTTTATTTTGATGCAACGGATTACTATTTTAGTGTTCGGCAAGGTTCATATTCGCCAATTGATGATCCAGATGCAGAACAACCGAATCCTACTTTTGATTATGATCATAATGCGTTGCAAGCCACAATCGCTAACGACTACATGGTGAAGGATGTCAAATATCAACCTGTGTACCAATGGAGAGGAGGCAGATATTATGTAGCTTGGTTTAGGTTGAAAATAACCAACTCATCATCTTTTCCGTCAACAACACCAGTTGTGGATATCGAGGTCTTTGATGTAACAAATAACACTAGAAATTTTATTGCATTGACTAAATCAAGTTTTGCTTCAGATAACACATATTATTTATTTCCAATTAATTTTTATTCCGGTTGTTCCAGCCAGTCAGGGACACAGACGATGAATATTTCTGAGCAAACAGAAGATCAGATGCCTCTTGATGGTACGCAGACCTCCTCCTGTTACTCCTACCAATTTGATTTACGTGTGAAGTGGTATGGGCAGGTGCCAGTTTACCTTGATAATATACGCGTTGACGGCAGACTTGATTTTGATCCTGTTCCAATCTTCTCTGGTGCACAAGACAATAATATTAAAACAGACGCAAAAAAATTTAACACCAAATCAGCATTGCAAAGATATTATTTACAAGATGAACCGTATTTTAATCAATTTCGTGGATTCGATTATGTGAATAGAAAATTGAAAACTGCTGCGACTGAAAATGGTGTAGATTATAGTCAAGGAAAAAGCTTAGGACATACTGCTGTTACTGAAGCATGGAATCTGCCTGGAACTAGTGATCCTTACATGCGAACAATGCAAGAAATGAATCCATATGAGCTATCGACTGATGTTTATAGGCTTCATTATTGTGACCCGTTACCGGGCGAATTAAACTACTTATCGATGTCACAATCACAGTATCAAAGTGCAATCGATAAATTTAAATCAGCACAGAACAATTCTATTTTTTCAGCCTCAAAAACTTGGTGGTATTATCCAAACATAACAAATTGGCCGGGGTCTTGCGGTTCAGGCACACGAGAACCATATTTGAGCGAAGTGTTCTCACAAGTCCATTTAGCACTAACTTATGGCGCAAAGGGAATATTTTATTTCCACTATTGGACAGTTCCATCTGGGAATATTATTGGCTTAATTGATCCCGCAACGCTTGATCCTATAAATTCTAGTTCACCTTACAGTCTTTATCATGAAAATAAATGGGATGGAATAAAGTCCCTAAATCAAAAGTTAGCAGGTCCTTTTGGGACAATTCTTATGGGATTAACATGGCAAAATGGGTTTAGTATACACCAACAGCCTTCTTTATCAGGAACTTTTGTATCATCTGTTACAACAATTGATGCTGTAAGCGAGAGATATGTTGAGTTGGGATTTTTTAAGGATGTATCAAGTAATGACTATCTCATGGTTGTAAATCGTAGAAGTTCACCCTCAGAGAATCGAGATATATCAATAGTTTTCAACTATCCGTCAGCAACCAATTTGGAAGTAACCGATGTGAACACAGGAAAAATATGGATTATCAAGAATAACACAACCTTTACCGATGCAACGTATTCTGCTGGCGAAGGTAGGTTGTATAAAATTGAAGCCCATACTGGATGGATAGGCACAAAAATTATTCCTAACGAGGTTCAAGTTTTGCCTGGTGCAAGGCTCACTATTCTACCGGGTACAACGGTGAACGTTGGTTCTGGCTATACACTGACTGTCAATGGCTCACTGATTGCCAAAGGTACTTCCACCCAACGCATTACATTTACTTCAAGTAGTGCAATTCCATATCCGGGTGAGTGGCCCGGTATTATTTGTAACGGTGGAGGACCTGATACGCTAACATACTGCGATATCAAATATGCAGAGACTGGTTTAAGCCTGACAAATACTGTGGCAAACAGTTATATTGCCAACTCGATGATTGAGAACAGTTCATACCTCGGTATGTTCGTAGGCAGTACCGGAACATCCAACACAGCATTGAAGCTGTACAAAACAGAAATAAAAAACAACGATATGAAAGCATTACAGGTTAACAACGCAAAAGTGTTCCTCTCTTATTCAAAAGTTGAAAATAACCAATTGCAAATTGTCGGCTCACCTAATATTTATATATGCAACGGTGGAAAATTATATGTAGACAGCACAAGAATACAGAATAACATAGGCAGAGGTATAGATGTAAGCGGGGTGAATTCCAGGGCATCATTGTCAATAGACGGATTAAAACGCGGTTACAATACACTAACACAGAATGCTCTCGGTGAACTGTATGTACACAACTCTGCAACGGCATATCTCGGCAACACTGTCCAGATTCCATATTGTTACTGTGACGAGAGATTTTCAATAAATTCAACCGTTCCGGACTGTCCAACGGGTTGTTATATTGCTTACAGATCAGAAACGCGGGGTGGTTGGAATAACGTATTCAATACATATACATTCCCCGGGAAGCTCATTGATAATTCAACCTCGGTAATTGTCTATGCTCAGTACACATACTGGGGGACTCATCAATCTGGTGAATTTATAGGCCCTGTTAATTACACGAATGAACTTACAACTCCAGCATTTACTCCATCAAAAACAACATTCACTCCGCCTGGAAGTGAGATCTTTGCAATCAGTTTAGAAAGGGAACGATTTATTCAATGGCTGTTAAAACTGAAAAAAGATATAGAATTGAACAGAGAAGGTGCAATAGATGCGTTGCATAATTTGGCACAATTTATTGGCCCGGGCGGAGAGTTTCAAGATGCACTTGGAGTATTGTGGGAAAACTTTTTGACCGGTATTGAATCATCGCTATTACCCAATCGGTTGAAAGCTGCCGCATCTGTACTTCGCTTGCAGTCGAAAATCGATTCAGATAAATTTGATGAGGCAATAGAATTAGCAGACAATGTTTTAAATCGCTTTGGCAGTAATCAAGATGTCTGGTTGTATTGCAATACGAGAAAGATCTTTGCCTCGGTTGGCAAGGGTGATAATTCATCAGCATGGATGATATACAATGCAATAAAGGAACAAGCAAATTCAATCGACAGCATGTCAATCAAGTCATTAGAGGATTATCTTAAATTATGTGCCGGAGAAAATCACGGCAAATCGGCAAGCGGTAAGTACTATCAATTGAGTCCGCAAGTTGAAACTCAATCAACACCGAAAGAATTTCTATTATCGCAAAATTATCCTAATCCGTTCAATCCATTGACAATTATTAATTATCAATTGCCAATTGATAATTTTGTAACAATAAAGGTATACAGCATACTCGGTGAAGAGGTGGCAACTCTGGTGGATGGATTTGAAACTGCCGGTTTTAAATCTGTTGAATTTGACGGCTCAAATCTATCAAGCGGAATTTATTTTGTCAGAATGAACGCATCTCTTTCACCAACAACGGGACAAGCTTTTTCAGATGTTCAGAAAATTATTCTGATCAAATAAATTTAAGAGCAACTGTAAATTCAGAACTCCGGTTTCTTTTAATCTCGATCTTAATCTGAAATCGGAGTTCTAATTTTAGAATATGGTTCTGAACAGTCGTCCCAATATCCTCAAGTAAACTACACACCCAATATTCCACCATCTCTTCTTTCTATCAAATAATTTATCATTCCAGCAATTTTCATCATCACTAAACTGATCCGATAAGATATTGCTCTGCCATAATTTAGTCGTGTTTGAAAATTTCTATTGACTTTTAACAAAATCATTATTACGTTTCCGTAGGTCAATAGATCGATTGTTCGACCATTTAAATCTTATATTCGATTTAGTTCAACGCGGTCTCTAAAAAAAGAGGTGTCGTATGAAGCAAATTCGAATCTGCTTTGATGCTAAAAACAAATCTTCTTTCATCAATTTCATCGTTTGTGCTTTTCTAATCGTAATTCAATTCTCCTGCACTGAAGAATCCGTAACAAAAAAAGAAGCAAGACCCGAAGCTACACTGGAGAAACTTCAACTTGTGCATGCAAAAACTCTCGAGCGGATCATAAATTATAATGACTTTTTAAAACAGGCGGGAAAAGAAAAGAAAACGGCAATTAAACTCCTATTCACGGCATTGAAACGCTCGGAAGAAATTCACGCAAAAAATCAATTTGCTTTGTTGCAAAAACATAATGCTCAGCCGATATCAGTCAAGGAGGAAAAAGTAATCACGGGAAGTTCAACCCAAACACTTAAAATGGCTTTAAGCATGGAGGATCTCTCGACAAATTCTGTTTACCCTGCCTTGATAAAACTTGCCGACTGTGAGAAATGTACCGATGCGTTGCAAATTTTTAAAATCACTCAGGATTCCGAATTCAAGCATGCCGAATTACTGAGATATGCAATTTATCAGGGAAGTGGGATGCCTAAATTGAATTATAAAGTTTGTCCGGCTTGCGGATATATTTTAACTACGGAAGATGTTATTGAATGTCCGGCTTGTAAAGGAATGATTAAAAATTTTGAGTCGATCTGAACTTATTTCTTTTCTGCTGAAATTCTCGATTCCAGTATTGTTCGGGCTTCTTCCAACTGCGTCAGGTCGTTGATTCCACGAACCTCGACTGGATCAAGAGCTTTTACTGCTGATACCCGCCATTCATTTTTCCAAAAAATCTCGAACACATCTGTTAAATAATACTCTTTCTGAACATTATTCGGCTTTAGCTTTGGAAGGGATTCGAATAATTTTGCTTTGTCAAATATATAAATACCGGAATTGATTTCACTTATGGCGCGCTCTTTAGCAGACGCATCTTTATGTTCGACAATTTTCTTCACGCTTCCATCAGGATTGTGAATTATCCTTCCATATCCAGTTGGGTCATCAAGATCGGCGGTAAGTATCGTTGCTACAGCATCGCTGGCATAATGATAACCGATCAACGCTTTAGCAGTTTTCTCCGTAAGAAGAGGAGCATCTCCCGAAAGCACGAGCACATCACCTTCAAAATTTTCAAGCGGTTTGATTGTTTGCTGTAATGCGTGTCCCGTTCCGAGTTGTTCCTGTTGTTCAACAAATTCTACTTTAAATTGTAATTTGGAAAAATAATCGATCACCATTTGCATCTGCCATCCAACAATCAATAGTATCCGGTTGGCTCCAAGCTTCGAAGCAAGGTCAACTACATACTCCACCATCGGTTTCCCATTGATCTCGTACATAACTTTAGCTATATCCGGATTTTTCATCCTGGTTCCTTTGCCGGCTGCAAGGATCACTACAGCTAACTGTTTTTGTTTCGGGGCTTCTGCCATAGGTAATTGTTTTATATAGTTTGAATAATATTATCGATTAATCGAGTATTGCCAAATTTAACAGCAAGAGATATCAAGTAAGTTCCGCCTTTTTGTAATACATCTACCTCTTCAAGATCTGTTGAATCGGCAATAGATATATAATCGATTTTAGCTGACTGCTTCATTGATATCAATTTAATCATCTTCTCCTTAATGGTCAAGCAATCAGTAATTCCGCCTGAAATCATTTTCGAAGCTTCCGTTAGAGATTCATAAAGTACCGGGCTTTCTTGCCTCTGTTCTTTCGTAAGATATGAATTACGAGAACTCATTGCAAGTCCGTCTTTTTCACGGATTGTGGGAGCAATGATGATCTTAATTCCAAAATTTAAATCAAATACTATCTTTTTTATAACTAATGCCTGCTGGGCATCTTTTTGACCGAATATTGCAACATGTGGTTTGGCGATATTAAACAATTTAGTCACTATTGTAGCAACTCCCCGGAAATGTGTAGGCCTCGATTTTCCTTCTAATTTTTCCGTGATCTCATCAACATCAACAAATGTTGCGTAATCCGCCGGGTATATTTCATTTTTTTCCGGTGTAAAAAGAAAATCTACTCCCGCTGAGTTTGCAAGTTTTGTGTCTCCGGCAATATCTCGTGGATATGATCCAAAATCTTCGTGGGGGGCAAATTGAGTTGGATTAACAAAAATAGAAACAATAACAATATCGGAATTTTGACGGGCAATTTTCATCAGACTTAAATGACCATCATGTAAATATCCCATAGTGGGGACAAGGGAGACTATTCTTTTATCTCTCCTTAAATCATCTACAATATTTTGCATCTCCCCTATTTTTGTTACAACTCTCACCTGATATTCACCTTTGCATTAAGTAGGAATGAGATTCCCGGCGCTCTATAACCGCTCCACCACTCATAATTTCTGTTTAATATATTAGATAATTCAAACGATAAAAATGTATGCGGAAGAACCGTTGTTGTTAAACCTGCATTCAATAAAATTCTTTCTTTGAGTTTTATTGAACCGTCGATTACACCATTTTGTCTGCTCCAGAATTCGATACCTGACCATGCGTTGAATTTTGAACTGAGCGGCATTTCTCCCTTTGCACCTATTTTAATCAATGGAATCATCGGGATCTGATCTGAAGTACCTTTTTTGAATGTAGGCTGGACGACTCCGGATAGATTCAACTGAATTTTTTCGGTTGGATGAAATGTTCCATCGACATTAAACACAAATTGTTCCGCATCAACATATTCCAAATCAATCATCTCTAATGTCGCAACCTGAACCGGCATACCGGTATGTATTGCAGCAGACCCATTAAATTCAACAGTGTAATGCTCGCTGTTATACCAGAAACTACTGCCAAGTACGAACGGTTTCGTTTCAGGACTTGTAATTATTTGTCGCATGAAAAAAGGATTCGAGATCATCTGCTTGTGATACGATTGAAAAGATATTTCCGGTTTATACCAAAAACTCCAACGTCTATCTTTATCAAGTTGAAGATTTAAAGAAGCAGTGGGCCTGATTAGATTGCGGCTTCCACCATCGGCAAAGTTTGCCTGACCGATTGTTCCGCCAATCTCTAATTTCCATATTGAATTTAAATTCCATTGGGCATTCATTAATAAGTTGATAAATGAAGAAGTTTGCACAGGAATATTATAATTGAACGATGAACTCTGATAATCCAACTGAGTCTGAAATCTTACACCCCATAATTTCAACGAATGAAGCGCCATGAATTCAGGAGAGACGGTTGAACTTGAAAATTGATTTTGAGGGTATTTATCTTTTACTGACCAAATTACGGTAGATAAATTTATATCGAGCGAATTATTTTCGCGTTCAACCGAATGCATTTCTGCTGAAAATCGTACCGAAGATCTTGATCTATCTGCCTTTGTAGAGTGAACTCCGTATAATCCGTACGAATCATGATAAATATTTAAACCACCGATTGTTCTGAACGATCCAAGGATGAGATTATCGGTTTTAACAAGGGAATGTCCTTTTAAATTCAAATCAAGCGAGTTACCTCCCGCATTTTTAACATGTCCGTTAGTAGCAGCAAAATTTCCATTCCCATAAATCCCCCATGTACTTTTTTTATAATCTGCAAAAACTTTTACGCCGAGAGTTGCATAACTGCCGAATAATCCTTCAGCAGATAAATGAAACGGTACAAACGATTCATCATACCGGGGAAGCGTTCCCAGAGGAAGAGCAGTTCCAGTGCGTTCACCGATTAATGTTGAATCGGGTGCCGGAGCCTCGTAAATATTATAATCGTAAATTTCTCCCTTGCGAGCGAAAGGAAGTGTGATCGCTTTTTTCCCGACAATGGTTATCTCGGGTATCTCAAGTTTTGGAAGCATTGTCGTATCCGATTTCGGCAACTGATCCTGAGAAAATAATCGGATTGAATAGATTATAAAAATTAAAATGATTTGAAAGATTGTAATAAAATTTTTCATCTTTTTATCCTCCGTGCGCGTTTTTCAGCTTCTTTCTTCAATTCTGTATCCAATCCCGATTTTATTACGAACTGGTATTCGGATTTCGCTGACGTTTTATTCCTCAACTTTTCATAACTTGCACCCGCCCCGAAATGAGCACGCTCAACAAGCAATCCGAATTCGGTGTACTGATCATAGACATCTTTAAATGCCTGAAGCGCATCAGCAGGTCTTTTTAATTCCAGATAATTTTCGCCAATCATTAACAATGCCTCAGCAGCAACATCATCGTTTCGGCGGTTAATTATTTTTTCGAGAGTATCAATTGATAATCTGAACTGTTTCGATTCATAATGAATCTTCGCAATTTGAAGCCGGCTTCGATCTGCAAAAATATCGTCTGGATATTTTTCAATCAACATTTGAAATGTTTTAAATGCTTCGGCTTTCATTTTATTCAGTTGTTGTGCTAATCCATAGTTATACTTCGATTCCGATAATAACGGAGAACGAGGGAACTGGACATCAAAATTTTCGAGACATGAAATCGCCTCTTTGTATTGCTTCGATTTCAGCAGATTGATTCCCAACGCCAGTGCAACATTCGGAGCAAAATCCATGTCGCTGTAATCGATCAAAACACGTTGATAATATCGCGCCGCCTGAGAGGAATTGTTTTCCATCTCATAAGCCCTTGCCATTTGATAATAAGCTTTCGATATAATATTACGGTCAGGTTTCATGCTGAGAACTTTTTGGTATTGAAGCACCGCTTCACCAAAATCACCCTGAGTGAATAATATATCTCCTTTTTTCAAAATTAATTCTTCCGCAGTTATACCTGATGGACCCGTGAGCATCAGAGTATCTATTTGAGCCAGCGCAGCAGTTGGTTTACCCTCTGCTTCATAAGTAAATTGAAGTCCTTGCAACGCATCGCTGATTAACGGACTTGAAGGATATTCTTTCGTCACTCTGCTGTAATAAATACGAGCACTATCAAATTGTTTTAAATTATAAAAAGCATCTCCCATATTAAAAAGTACACGCGGCATTAACTGGCTTTGAGGAAATTTTGATATTAAATTTTTAAATTCAACAAGCGATTCACGAAATTGATTCTTTGAAAAATAAGTCCAGCCAATATTAAACTGAACAACTTCGTTGTATAATGATTCGGGGAATTTAAGCATGAACAACCTTAATTGTTCAATTCCTCTTTCCGATTCACCACGCTGAATGTATGCCATTGCAATCTGAAAACCTGCATATTCCGCATACCTGCTGTTTTTTTTCAATTCACCGACTGCTGCATAAAGTGAATTCGATTTCTCATAATCACCCAGAAAGTAGTAGCAATCTGCCTGTCTTAGTTTTGCTTCGATGGTTCTATCTTCGTTCCGGTTATTTTTAATAAAATTTTCAAACGACTCGGCTGATTTAGCAAATTTCTTCTGCTCAAACAACGACCATGCAATTCCGTACAAGGCATTGTTTTCCTGTGGATTATTCGGGTATCGCTGGATTGCTTTTGAGTAAGATTGTTCGGCATCCGAAAATTTTCCATCCTGATAGTATGCTTCACCCCGCCATACTAAAACCTGAGATATTTCTTCTGCATCCGGAAACTTATTTATGAATTCCGAAAGCAGTTGAGCACTACTTTTAAATCTACCAAGATGATATAGGCAAACAGCTTCCTGAAACATTGAGGGTTGAAGATATTTTTGATCAGCATTCAACTGACGGACACGTGAGAATGCATATTGAGCGTTTGAAAAATCTCCTAATGCCAGATTGGTTTCACCAAGCATTCTGTATGACCGCCCGCGATCTTCACTTTCAGGAAATAATCTTGCCGCTAATTGAAATGAACGTCTTGCTTCGCGATATCTTTTTGCCCTATAGTGAATCAAGCCCATCTGATAGTAGGCATTTTCCGAAATTTTATCGTAAGGTGATTTTTCAGTAAGCGTATCATACCTTGCCAACGCTTCCGGTTGCCGATCTTGAAGTAAAGCTAATGTTGCACTTTGATAAAGAGAGATGAAAGCGAGTGAATCGTTGTCTCTGCCAAGAAGATCATATTCCCTAATGGCAGAATTGTAATCAGATTTTTTTAGATAAGACCATGCAAGTCCGTATCTGGCATCGCGAGAATATTTGCTACCGGGGTAATCACTTATGAAACCGGCAAAATTTTTCCGGGCATCATCATATTTACCAGATCGATACTCCGATTCAGACCGGATCAGGGAATACTCCTGATGTTGAGGAGGCAGTGGATCAACCCGTTCAATGATCGATCTTGATTTCTCGGACTCACCAATCCTCAAATAAATCGATGAAAGACGAATTGAAACATCGCTCAGATACTGACTCTTTGGGAATTCATTTAATATCCTCTCGAGAATTTGAATCGCATCTGAATATTTACGAGATCTTTCTAAAGATAAAGCCCAACCATATAAAGCAAGATCGTGGTATGATTTCGAAGATGAATCTGAATAACATTGCTGTACATCAGACTGAGCCCCTGATTCATCCTTCATTTCCAATTTGCACATTGCTCTCCAGAAATATGCGGCACCTTTTCTTGGATGTTTATGGGTTGTTTCCAGAAATTTAGTCAAATCTTTCAGTGCTTCTTCGGTACGCGAGATCTGGAAACCGCTAATTCCTTTTATCAGAAGAGCATAACTAAAATATAAATCGTTGGGATATTCATTCAGGAATTGAGACGACCAGCGGTAAGCAATTTCATATTCCTGATCTTCGAAAGCAGATTCGCACAGAATAAATAAAACATCCCGTTTTTCTTGATGTGTTTTTGCAGAATTTAGTAATTCATCGGCTTGCTGGCGTGCTGCATGGAAACCGCTTATTTCCATCCACTTCCTTGACGAAGAGATTCCTACAGGAAATATTTTCTGGTTGACTTCAGGAACCTGTGCCTGCAATGATATTGCAAGCACCAGAATCCCAGCCGTCGTAAATATATTTTTTATCATTTCAGAATATGAAAATGTTTTATTCAGGTACAATATCTATAATTACAGTTCTATTATAGAATCTTTCTTCAGGCAAATCGTTATTGAAAGGAGCTCTGCGGATATCTTCACCGAATCCGTATGTATCGAATTTCACTTTGCCTTTCTTTATCTTCGCCAGCTCCTGCCCGATGATATTCATCGTTTCCTGTGCTCGATTTTGAGAGAGAATTAAATTATGGCTCTCCTCACCTATTATATCTGTATGACCATGAATGATAACGCTGCTTCCTTCCGGAATCAACGGAACTACTTGCTGGGCAAGAAATCTTTGATAAGTTGCAACTGTTTTCGATTGATCAAATTCAAATAGAATGCTGAATCTATAACCGGGTGCTTCTTCCGGTTCATCAGAGCGGATCAGTTTCATTGTTTCTTCCTTCCTAACTACCTGACCGTCACTGGTTTGCCCTTCCATGGCAACTTTATAATTTCCTTTGGTTTTCGAACCGAGAATTATCTTACCGGAAATGCGTTCCTGATGGGATGTATAAGGACCAAATCTTGTTATTTTATTGTTATCATCCGTAACTACAACCGACCATGATGCAAAATAGTCTTCGGCATTTGCAACGGAGAAAAGCACATCGCTATCGAGAGGTTCTTCTTGCAATGAAATAATTTGTACCGGCTCGAGTAACTCGGTTGATGCCGATGTAATTTCAACACGCATGTCTTCGGGGACAAGCAGACTTAATTCCTTTGTAGCTCCGGGCAATACAGATGGTATAGCTGGTTTCGGAACACCTTTGACAATAATTCTTTCTTCACTAATATTAAATATCTGAATTAAATACCTTTTTATGCTGTAGGCTAATTCTTCGGCGTTCGATATTCCTTCTTCTGAAGAGCCGATTAATGTAATTTTAGTGTCCGGATATTTCCTTAATCTATCACCGAGAATATTTAAGATATTATGATATACGGTAAGTTGACGTCTTGACCGCCCGGTCAAATCTTTCGGTTCCGGCTGCAATAATTGTTGTTCGTTAAATTCTTCAGCCTGAGCATTTGTCAATCTCACGTATCGATCAGGAATTACTGCCGATCCGGCATCAAAGAAAATATAATTTCTCATCGGGAAAGTTTCCCGCACCTTGCGTTCGTTGGGAATTATTTTCGGAGCCCTGACTGAGAATTGAACTTCCCGCTCAACTTTGTTTTTTATTTCCTCTGTGTTCCCGAACTTTACAGAAACTCCAACCCTCACAGTTGTAAGAGACCAGTCAACATCGGAACTGGGTCCTTGTCCAAAATGAAGAGCAAGAAACGGAGAAGCAATAATTTGCCACCGATTTTCAAGTCCTGTTAAAGAAAAATCATACCCGGCACCCAATTGTCCGCCGATGACGGTTCCTCTAATATTCGAAAAATCTCCTTCGGCAGTTGTACCGGGAGTTTTCTTAAGGGAAAAAGATTTCGCAATATTAAATCCAAGACGCGGTCCTCCGAAAAAATATAATGGATATTTGAATGGCGAAACTCGAACACTTGGTTCTAAAGTTAAATAATTTATTGATGCACCCAGAGATAACAATGACGAAGTATCTTTAACATCATCAAAATCTCCTCCCCTTGCATCAAATCCAAGTTGCAGCATTCCTCCCCAAACAGGATCGGGATGATATTCTAAAAGTGGTGCAAGGTATAAACCTACACCTGATCCTTTTTTGAAGGATGTAACATAATCATTCGATTCATTGATGCGATGAAAACTTCCGTTATAAAAATTAAAATTAATTCCGAGCGAACCGCCGAACCACCACTCAGGTTGGATTCTTTTAATTTCCTGCGACTGAAGCGTTGACGCATTAAGCAGCAAAATTATGAACAGTATGATACTAAAGATTTTTGCTTGAGATATTTTCATTATTATCTAGTCCTTCTGAAGTATAAATTTAAAAGTTATTTTTCCAACTTGTAATTTTTGTTCAATCTGAATCGGCAGAGGATCGAATCTCCATGTCTGCAATGCAGATATTGCAGCACGTTCCAGTAATTCATCACTCTTCATAACCGGTACAACATTTGAAACTGTTCCATCCGGTAAAACAGTGAATTCCAACCTCACGGGCATCTCTTTGTTAGTTCCTTCCGGATACCGCGGCAAACGCCCGCTTAATAAACGTCTTGAACCTTTCCCTCCCCAGTCAATGGAATATCCCTGTCCTGCACCTATACCTCCACCGCTTCCGCCACCGGCACCACCGCCACTGCCGGGACCCGTTCCTCGCCGAAGCCACCTTGTTGGCATGTTTTCAGCAAGTATAGGTTTTGATTTCTTTTTGTTTTTTGTTGCAATTTTTGGTTCTTCTTTTTTAGGAACCGGAATTGCTTTTTCAAGATCATTGTAAACATGAATTCTTAATAAAGTGAATTGATGTCCCGGTATATCGGGTTGTTGCCCATTTTGACTCGCGGCTCCTTGAGGACCAAATTGGATTGCGTCATCTTCGGCACCTTCACCACCGCCACCGCCGCTTCCACCCAATTGAATATCTTCCGATTTATTGACTTCACTTGATTGATAATTTTGATAAAATAATAATCCAATTATTACAAAAAGATGAAGAAATACACTGGTAGAAGCTGCAATGAACCGTATTCTTTTATGATCTTTATCGAAATAATCTGTTCGCTTTGCCGCAGTCTGCTGGCTTCTTTCCATATTTTCAAATTTAGAATTACTATCAATACCGATCAATTAAGAACAACTTCCTTATCTGTCTGGTACGGTATTTTCTCTTCATTAGTTACAGATCCGGTCTGTGTATTCATCACCTCTATTGTTTCCAAATTAATTTAAGAATTTTAGAGATGGTTTCTTTCATATCTTTCCGGTGAACCACTGTATCGACAAAACCGTGGTCAAGTTGAAATTCTGATCTCTGAAATCCGGGAGGCAAATCTTTTCCAATTGTTTGTCTGATAACTCTAGGACCGGCAAATCCAATTAAAGCTCCGGGTTCGGCAATATTTAGATCTCCTAACATTGCAAAGCTCGCCGTAACTCCTCCGGTTGTTGGATCTGTAAGAATAGACAAAAATGGTATTCCCTCATCTGACAATTGGGCGAGTTTGGCGCTAGTTTTTGCAAGCTGCATCAAAGAATATGCTGCCTCCATCATCCTCGCACCACCACTGGATGAAATTATTATCATCGGAGATTTATCTTTTCTTGCTTTGTCTATTGCACGCGCAACCTTTTCGCCAACTACCGATCCCATGCTTCCGCCGATGAAACTGAAATCCATTATACCAACAACAACGTCCTGGTTATTTATCTTTCCGGTGCCGGTTCTTACCGCATCGAACAATTCTGTTTTTCTTATTGAATCTTTTACTCTTTCTTTATAACTTTTCGAATCTTTAAAACTCAGCGGATCGGTTGATTTCATTTTGCGATCCAGTTCTTTAAACGTTCCTTCGTCTATTAAAATCTGAATGTATTCTTTACTTCCAATCCGGAAATGATAGCTGCATTTAGAGCAAGTGTAAAATTGCTGTTCAAGTTGTTTTTTATGGATAATTTCCCCGCATCCGTCGCACTTCGTCCACATTCCGTCAGGAATGTCCTTCCTCTGCATATCGGTGCTGATGCTTGCCTTAGATCGTCGAAACCATGCCATGATTATTTAACCTTTGGTTGTTGTATTATCGTATAAAATTCTTTCAAATAATGCGGCTCTAACTTGCTGATGTTTTCAATCTCACCGCGTTTAAGTTTTTCAATTCCTATCAGCGCAACTGCTGAAGCGGAAGTTATCGATATTTCGCCGGATGAAGTAATATAGGCAGATGATTGTTCCGATTCAACTTTTTCAAGAAAATTTTTAAATTTCAAAGTACCATCACCAGTAATAAAAATTTTATCAAATTTATTGGACTTCTCAAAGATTTGTTGAACCGTGCATGCCGCGGCTGGAAGGAGTTCCTGAAGATTATTATTTTGAATTTTGTACATCGCGCAGTAAACTTCGTCCCGTCTGGCATCAATCAACGACAGAATATTTTCAGCATTGGCGGTTTGATGATCCAACAATTTTTCAAGAGCCATTGCTTGCAAAGTTGCAACCGACACAATCGGTTTATCGATTGCAAACGCCAATCCTTTTGATACGCTCAAACCGATTCTTAATCCTGTAAAAGATCCGGGGCCTATGGAAATCGAAATTCCATCGATGTCGCGAGTTTGCAATCCTGCCTGACTGAGGACTTCATCAATAAGCGGAACTAATTTCTCCGAATGAATTTGAGGAATTAAAAGTGATTTTTCTGATATGATTTTATTTTCTTCCGCAATGGCAACGCTGCAAGCCGCGGTTGCGGTATCTATTCCCAATATTATCAAACCGGTTTCAACTCCTCGATTGTTATTATCCTTTCAGATTCATTATTGCCGAGTTTGAAAATTATATCGTATCTTTTATCCGGTAATATCTCCTGCACTCTATCCGCCCATTCAATTAGACATACTCCTCCACCTTCGATGTACTCTTCAAACCCGATTTCTTTTAATTCTGCGGCAGAGTTTATTCGGTAAAAATCGAAATGAAATATTTTTAAGGTCGAACCGCGATATTCGTTTACGATTGTGAAGGTCGGACTTGATACATGCTCACGAACACCTAATCCGTCACACACACCTTTTATGAAACGGGTTTTACCTGAACCGAGATCGCCCGAAAGAGCGACAGTTGTTCCGCTTCTGATATTCAACGAAAATTCTCTGCCTGAATTGATCGTTTCGATTTCAGATTTTGTAATAATCGTTTTCATTGTTTCGGTTTCATTTTTATGACCGGCAGTATCATTTCTTCCATCGAAACACCGCCGTGCTGGAAACTGTCTTTGTATTTATTCAGATATTGATGATAGTCTGTTGGATATACAAAATAATAATCTTCCTTCGCTATGATATAATTCACCGTAACAGATCGTTTGGGTAATTTATATTCGATCGGATTTTTTATAAATATCGCATGCCTATCGTCAACCTTCAAATTTCTACCGAATTTATATCTTAGATTGGTCGATGCTTCCCGGTCTCCGATCACTTTTACACCTCTTAAACAACGAATGCTACCGTGGTCAGTTGTTAATATCACCGTTACATTTTTTTGTCTCGATAATGTACGAAGCATTGAAAAAAGAGTAGAGTGGTTGAACCATGATGAAGTAAGAGATCGATAAGCAGATTCATCTGGAGCGATCTCCTTTAAAAGCTGTGAATCGGACCGACCGTGAGCAAGCATATCTACAAAATTCACAACTATGGAAGTAAGCCGGTTTTTTGCATACGAGGTTATGTTCTGTTCGATGTTCTTTCCGAATTCAGCATCCAATATTTTTATATATTTCGATTCAGGTTTAAGTTGAATTTTTCTTCGTTCCAGGAGGTTATCCAAAAATTTATGTTCAAAACGGTTGCGGCTATTATCGTCGTCTTCCCATTCTTCCCAGATTTCAGGAAATCGCAGCTCGATATCAGAGGGCCATGTTCCGCTAAATATTGCATTTCTTGAATATGGAGTTGCGGTCGGCAGAATTGAATAATAAAAATCGCGCGTGATATCAAAATATTCTCTTAGAACTGTTTCCATCGCCATCCATTGATCAAGCCGCAAACAATCTATCACGAAAAAAAAGACAGATCTATTCGTGTCTCTCAACTCAGGAATGAGATATCGTTCTACCACATCAACCGAAAGCGTTGGACGCTTTTGCTGCTCTAACCAGTTACGGTAATTTTTCTCAACAAATTTCGAGAATGCACCGTTGCATTCTCTGAACTGATCGCTCAATGTTTGATTCAATCCCAACTCGGGATGATTATCAAGTTCCATCGACCAATCGACTAGCTTTGTGTAAATTTCTATCCACTGATGAAATGTTAGATTATCATTCAGGGCAAGTGATATTGAATTAAATTCTTTTATATAATCTCTTGAAACAGTAGCGCCGGTAATTTTCTTCCCTTCTAAAAACTTTTTGCATGCCAGCAGTACCTGACTTGGATTGACCGGCTTGGTAAGGTAATCGCTTATTTTCCCCCCGATCGCTTCTTCCATCAAACCCTCAGTTTCATTTTTTGTAATCATAACAACAGGTAATTCGGGTTTGATATCTTTTATTTTGGAAAGCGTTTCAAGTCCGCCCATTCCTGCCATCATTTCATCCAAAAAAACCAGATCGAACGGTTTGTTATTTACTAATTCAAGAGCATCTTCGCCGTTGGTTGCAGTTTCAACCTGATATCCTTTTTCGGAGAGTAATAAAATATGAGAACGTAATAATTCAATTTCGTCATCAACCCAGAGTAATCGACCTTTATTAGAACCTTGTGTATTCACATGACACCTTAAATATTAAGATATTGGAAACAAATTTTTTATACTAAAAATTTACAAATGGTATCAAATTGAAATATGTATATCGATTCCTGCTTCGTTAGTTGTTGACCCGAAGATAAGTGATCCGGTTGCATCGGGCTGAGTGCTTGTATATCGGTAAAAGATAGCGGCAGTTACCCTGCTGCTCAAAACATATCTGATTCTCGGCTCAAGCAGTGTTCTTGTACTTCCATCTTGAGGTTGACCTTCCGGATTGATCGACAATTCCTCAGGTTTAAATTGAACTCTGGAATTTTTTGTCCGCGAGAATGTCATAGTAATATCTACATCGTTTTGAAGATTCAATCCGAATAATGGAATTGAAAATCCACGCCTTGAATAAGAGAGTGATAATGAGATTTCCTGAGCGAGTGTTGAAACAATATTTGGTTTTGTAGATGATAAATTAAGATCGTATGAAGTTGTGGAATTATATTTAAAATTCCCTGAGAAATTACCTTTTAACAGTTGCTTGAAAGTCATATTTACACCTGCCAAAGGTGAAAATCCGTAATTAATTCTTTCACTATTCGTTTCTTGTGATCCACCGGCGGTTGTCCGATAGTCCTTTCTTAATCCGGAATTGTAAGCATGTTCCAGCGATAATCTATCGAAAATGGAAGTCAAGCCGACAGTTTTTTCGATTCCATCCCAACGGAATGTCCAATTTGGTCTGGGGACATAAGGACCGAGAATCTTTGAAAGAAACGGGAGTGCCTCCATTCCTTTCTCAAATGCTTCGGCAATAGCTTCACGGCTTTTCACCGCGTTGTCCTGTTCACTTCCTTTTTCGCGTAACATTATTTCATCGTATTTTTTACCGACGTTTTCCATATTACTTTTGAACACCTTGAAGAACAAAACAGGCGGTATAGAGATAAAAGATCTTTCCACGCTTCCATTAATAGATTGATCCTTGAATATTGGATTACCAAGAGCATCGGTTGATAAATTTACAGATCTGCTGTAATTCCATGTTACCTTCCAATTCAAATCTAAAGAAGCGCCCGACCACAAAGAACGGTTGGTACGCAATGTTATATTGTTTCCCTGAGAAAATTGATCTGTTAAATTTGCATTGGCTGCACGCAATCCTTTGTTTACTTTAAACCCGATGAACGGAAAAGAAGAACGCGGTGAATACTCTAATGTTCCATGCGGATCATTAATTAAACCAAGCTGGAAAATCCGTGAAGGTCCATAATCAATTCGCGATCCTTCGAAAGGCATTCTTCCCCAAAAATTCTTAAATCCCGTAGCACCAAGTACTCCGTTATGTTTTGATCCGTTTGTTTGAGAGTAACTGATTGAGATTGTCTCGAAATCTAATAAAGGAACTTTAATAAAATACTTGGCTATAAGTTTTGCCTGAGAAAACAATTTTTCGGTACTACTAATAGTTGGTTCTTCCGGAAGCGGTTCGGTTTTTTGTTTTGTAGAATCGCCTTGAACGTCTGCCTTCGGCTTCTCCGGTTTTGGTTTCGTTTCTACCGGTCTGGCTGGCTGTACTTTCTTTTCATCAAAAGCAAACCACGGATCTGTAAGTGATTTGAGTCTGAAAGTAAGAGACAAACTTATGTTGTTATCGTAGCCCGCACCTTTACTTATCGCACTATTCTGAGATGAATTACTCCATCCGTAACTCACAGAATAGTTTCCGCTTAAGTCGAAGTATTTTGGAATATCAAATAAGTTCGGAATTTTTGGTTTAAATCCTACCGAAACTTTCTGTCCGTATCTTGTATCTCTTCCGCCAAAGAACAGATTTTTTAGCAATGTTCTAACATCTCTACCAACGAAATCGTTATCCAGATAATTTAATGTTCGATCGGTGGACACAGAGTAATCACCGGCAATATTTGCAATGCCACCCTCGGTGAATTTCCAACCAAATCCAAATCCTTTACCTGCGTTAAAATTTCTCGTATCGCGGACTGAACTTCCGGCAGCCCTGGGTATTTCCAGCGTGCGCGACCTGTTGCCACCGGTGTTAGCCGAAATTGTTGTTACAGGAATAAAATAAAGCTTCCAGTCTTTATATTCATCAAGCAGAAAAAGTCCTGAGAACAATTTCTTAAAAGGTTGGATGTAAAGATTTGCCGGTAAACTTACTCCATAGCTCATTCGCAGAGACCACGACCAGCTTTCTTTCGACAGGAAAGAAGGATCACGATCGCGACTGGTATTATAGTTAAAACCGAAACCGAGTTTACTTATTGTCTCGCGAACATACCATGCATCAACGGGAGGGGCAATTCGCAAATTCGAAATAGCGTATGTATTTCTGATATTCAACGTTTGAGATTGTGTTAAAACATTTTTTGCATCTTCCGGATCTCCGGATTTTTGTGCTGCACGATTAGCAGCTTCGGCAACTACTATATCCGTATTGGGCAAATATTTCGGTTTCAATAAATTTTCGGTGTGAGAGTAAGAGAACGGAATAGTAGTTCCTGCCTGCGTCCAGCTTTGTGGCAAAAATTTATCAACAGTAACGTTCGCATTCACTGCCCAATTAATTTTTGTAGTCTGGTCGCCAAATCTTTGATCAAGTCCGTGGAACGACGGATCTGTTTGATTGTAATTAAAGTTCAGTTGTCCGAGATCGGCAAGTTTTAGTTGGGTATCAAACCGGTATGCAATTCCGGGGGAATTATCAACATCTACAAGCCGTAATTCGTTTACCCATACTTCTCCGTTCAGCAAAGGCTTACCAATATTTTTGATACCGATACTCATCTCAATAATTTTTCTGAGGGATGGATTACCTCTAACACCGTATGTCCGCGTTGGATCACCCGGATGTACCAGCACTCTAAAAGTGCCTTTAAAAGTATCGGGTTTGGTGGCTTTAACCGATGTCAATTCTGAAAAATTGATATCGACATTATTCTTTGAAACATTCCAACCCCGGTAAATAGGCTGCCGATATTCATAGTAGTTCAAAGTATCGGAACCAAATCGAACATATAACTCGGCATCGTAACCGGAAGGTACACCCTCTGCATCATAAGTGGTAGGTACGATATCATCAAATCCGGGATCTCCGTGTACAAACATTTTCATTGCTTTATAATTGAATAAATCGAGCGCTCGTCCGGGGAATACTTTTTTTACTTCCCTGTATATCCCTTTCGGTAGATCTTTTATAATAAGTGAAAGTGATTGTTCATTAGCCTCAATAATCTGGTTGGGATCGGTTCTGTCTTTTTCTCGCTGAATACCAAGTTGATACCACTCTTGCGAGTATTGCTGATTATCTTCTATATTTACAACAGATGCTTTCAGCAACGAATCGTTCTGAATTCTTTCTTCCCATTGATTGCCAACCAAATTTATTTCTGCAAATCGTAACGAAACGGGATCTGAAAAACCTGATACCCACATCCTCACATATTGGACATTCCTCAGAATCGCCTGTCGATCGTTTCCACCAACCAATTTACCAACTTCCATCAATGGAATTCTAAATTGATACCATGGGACCGGATTCTCAATTGTGACTCCCCCGCCGCCAACTTTATATGGATTCGTACTGAGAACACCTGAAGAGTCATAAAAGAGTGTATCTAATGGTAGTTCATATTCAAGATACTGATCGGTTGCATCCAAACTTCCATTATTATTTAAGTCTTCTGAATTGGGCAGCATTCCAGCAGGATCAGTTTCGTTTTTTTCTGTACCATTGAATTTTCTTAGATCCTTTCCATTACCATATTGAATATAATTATCCCCGCTCAGGTCAGTGGAGTCAACATCCGGATCAGAAAGATTTTTTGATAAGAAATCGGCAAATGCTATTCTTTCCTCACCATCACTTTTCATATCCAGCCCGATATCTTCACCGGTATTTCTAACGCCGTTCAAGTTTGCATCTTCATTGTTAAGAATCCGATTCGGAATAACGTCTTCTGAAATTCTACCGATGTCTATAAATAAACGTCCCCGACGGATATCATCAATATTATTACTATTCGCTTGAACCCATACCTCCAAATAAGAAATATTTTGATCAAGTATCCCGGCCGCAATTGAACCGACATATCTCATAACACCGTTCCAATTTTTTTTGCGTTCTGAATAGTTATCGAAATTACCGGTATTACCACCGATGTTTTTTCGATGCAAAGTGGAATCAAGTTTCGGGGAATAATTATATACTCCGCGATGATTAGGATCATAATCGAGGTTTAAAACAGTAACTTGATTTTGTCCTGCCCGCGTTTTTCGGTTGGGCCAAATATAATCTGTGAAAACATCGGTGGGTAATCGGTTATACCAGCTTAATTGAGCTCTTGAAAATGAGATGTCCTCAATGGAAGATGTTTTTGATAAAAATGTTTCTGCGGGGTTACTTGCAATCGTCCATGCTGTGTACATAACCGGAAGAGGAATTGTTCTTCGCGATCCTTCGAAATCATCTATATATGCAATCGATTTCCCTCCATCACCTGTGATTGTACTTTTCTTTGTGTTTGGATCAGGAATCATATATGCCGCTTCACCCCCGAATCTAATGGTTGACATTTCCCGTGATCTGAAGAAAGGTAAAGCATCTAAAGCTTCTGTCAGGAACGGCAGATTAGCGGATGTTGAAGCATCCACACCAATCATTGTATTGTTTGTCGGCTCTTCCCCAATCCTGACTTTATCGCTGAGTGTCTGCTGATTCAAATTTAAAATTGTAAATCCAAGATTCGTTCCAGGATATGTAGCAATTTCTCCCCTCACTCCCATTAAAGTTTTTGATGCAATCTGGAATAAATCATTCTGCTCAAATTTAACCTGAACATTCGCATTCGGTAGCATTGCATCGCTGTTTAATATATTAACCTCACCAGTTATATAATCAACGGTGTAATCAATTTTTGGTGTTAGAACTTTCCCGTTCAGCAACACCTGAACGCTTCCTTCCACAATGTTGAATCCCAATGGGTATCGTGTTGTTTGATTTCCGACAGCTTTTACTTTCATGAAGTATCGATTCCTGAGGTTATTTTTTTGAGCTGCTTCAGCGGTTGTATCATAGATATCGCTAAACAGAAGTGAATCAGGAACTGATTCATTTTTAGACCGGAAATATTGAACAATAGATAAATCGAATGGGCGAAGAGACGGAAATATTACTTCTCCCAGTTTAGTGTCTATTGTGAAATCCCCAATAAAATCAAACTTATTATCGGGTCTTGGCGAATTATCACCGTCAAACCTATCCAGACCAAGAACTTCCAATAAACTTTTTCCCTGGATTTGGTCTTGTTCAGCCATTTCGGTCCTACGCCACATGGTAAGTTCAAATCCCTCTTTCTTCAAATTCGTAGCTTTAACGGGATAGATATTTTTAAGCATTAAATCCCAAGCAGGATAATAATCCGGATTTGTAAATAATGATTTTGGCTTCACAAGCCGCATGTATATGGTTGTATCATCATCCGTCATGTAACCACCAAATTCCTGCCCATTAGCTCTGGTATAAGTTACCGCAATCGCTTGGTCAGCATCGTTAACAGTCAAGATCATGGTGATATAACCATTGTAAGGATTGAATGTGTAATCTTTATCAATTGTTAGTTTTACGAAATTACCCTCGGCAAAACCATCCGGTGTTCGAGTCAGATTCATCGTATCAGCAGATATATACCTTTCATTATGCTCATGATAGGGTAGATCTATAAAAGCTTTTCCGGTTTTTACAGTCCCATCCCGTAAACCTTGTGTGCCTACATTACTAACCCAAACATCCAACATAGTAATTCTGTTTTGATCTATCTCAGGCGTGATTTCAATCGGAAATTGTTTATGAAGCTGTTCGAAATATTTGCTGTAGATTGTGTCTACAAAGAAGTGTCGTTTGCTGTATTCATGAAGACCTATTGTGCCCTCGGTTGCGGTGGAACCTCCGGAAACTGATAGTTCTTTCGTCTGCCCCTTTTTCTGAGACAGGAGAGTTGTTAATGATAATGGTCCTGCTTGTAGCTTAGCTTTGATACCGAAGAGTGCAGCACCACCTCCAACGAGCGACGGTGTTTGCAGTGAAACGTTTCCGGCTTCAATGCTCTGAATTATTTCATCTTCAAATCCGGTGTATTTTATTTTTAACTGATTTTCATACTCAAACGTCCTCTGCGTATTCCAGTCGGCAAGTATGTTTAACTTCTTTCCGATAGTTCCTCCAACATTTATCTGCACTGTCTGATTGAAGTCCGGCTCATTCCTTGAACGATCCAACGTAGAAATAGTGGTTTGATCCGACTTGGTATTTCTGAAAGCACCACGGATATCCACACTTCCACCGATGCGGAGATTAATCTCATTCCCTCCGAAAATATTTGTTAACGGATTAGCCGGTACCGGAATAGATATATTTGTGAAAGAGCTTAGTAAACCGGAAAGATCATCTTTCCCCTGTTTGAGTGTATATTGTTGGGCTAACACCCGCCAGGCATTTCCCTTTTCATATTCAATTCTATTCTTAATATATTCCGACAATCTCATTGTCAGCGGAACTTTTACATCTAAGCCATTTACCGATTCTTTTATAGTAACAAGTTCGCCCGAAGAATCAATTTGAAATTCTCTTTTATATGCAGGTGATTTTACATCCAGGTATAAGGAATATTTTCCTCGAGGAAAAAACTCAACCATCGGTTCATCTTTTCGATGATGAATCCATTGATTCACCCGGGCGGTGGAATCGTTAAACTCCTGCCACTTGTTTTCATCTTCGCCCCATAATGTGTCACTCGGCAAATTGGAAGTATCTTCAACAGATTTCATCCATTCCTGAATTCTCTTCAATGAGTCCGGAATTTGAATTTTTGTGGTTGTTTTTTTCTTATCTTTTCTCGCTTCGGGTAATTCAATGCTTTTTACAGAATCTGAAACAGTTACTGAATCTGTATTTATAACTGTCGGCGGGGGTACCTGAGAATAGGAGACATTTGTTAAGATAATCGTTAAAGCTATAACGATTCCATTAACAATAGATTTTTGATATGGAAACAATAAAATTGAGCGTGATTTTTCTAGAAAAAGAGTCACGTTGTGAATTCGATCCTGTTATTTTGTTTACGTTTTGTCGATTCAGCACCACAAATCATTGTGAATGCTGCTATCAACTTCTTAACCTGTTACCAAGATCCTATACCAACGACTCCTTTCATAAGAGTAGGTAAATAAATAAAATACGGTAAATAAACACTTAAAAAATGTAGGAAAAAGTATCCTTAATTGCAAGAGAAATTTGGTTATTGTCAAAAATCGATGGTTTTTCGATATTGAGATAACGATTATCGAATAAATATACCCCGGATAGGTTTTTCGAGACTATACTTTAAGTGAAAAACATCCCGGGGTATTGATTATTAGGCAATTAATCGTATCATATCGTTAAAACGTCGTTATCTACCTTTTCGGGTAATACGATATTTTCGGAGACGATATCTGAAATTTGGACCGGAGATACCGATTATTTCGGCAGATTTTGTTTGATTACCACCTACTCTGTTTAAAATTCTTTCAATCAAAATTTTTTCCAGATTTCCAAGAGCCTGATCGAAAGCAAACGGCTTAGCATCATCTATCTTTAACAATATTCCGTCTACTTGAGAATGTGCATCTAAAAGTGAAGCCGGTATGTCCACCACATCATCTTTTGAATTCAATACGGCATGTTCAATAACATCCTTTAATTCCCTTGCGTTATCACGCCAAATTCTTCTGGCTAAAACATCCATTGTATTGATATCCAGGCTTTTCAGATTCACATTTAAAGTATTGCATGCCTGAACAATAAAATGTTCGATGAGCGGCGGAATGTCGTCCCGCCGGTTATTCAATGGCGGAATTGTTACTTGCTCAAAACTATCCATAAGCTGTACAAGTTCATCTTTTACTTTTCTATTTTTTTTCAGTTCACTAATCTTTTCTTTTGAAGTTACCCCTAAGCGAATATTTTTTTGTTTGCTTAAACTCTGAAACATTTTATACAACAATACTTGGTGCAAAAATGAAAATTCTTCGATATCGCGAATCACAAGAGTTAAGCTGCTTGGGGATCCTTTTTCGGTCAATAACTTGATTTCCGACTCATCAATAGTGATCGGTGTAATAACTTTTATCGATTCTTTGGTGCCATCAGATTGATGCAACGCCTGGGCAAGGGTATATTTTCCAACCCCCCTCTCTCCGGCTATTAAGAGATTTTTTGATGTCTGACTGATTTTAGAAATCGATGCTCTGAGTTGCTTTGCGACAGAACTCTGCCCTATGAATATCGATTCCGGAATTGCTGTTTCTTTTTTACTCATAAACGTCCCTTTCATTGAATATTATCGGTTTGTGCGATTCTTTTCCCCCAACCGATTTTATTGTTAAAATATTTTAAAACAAATGTGTCAATCTCATCTCTCCATCTTGTAACTTTTTGTGGAGAAATTTTTATTGTTTCTTGATAATAGAATGCCACTGGAGAAATAATAAATCGCAGATTAAGATGATATAAATAAATAAATGCAAGTAAAATTCCGACTGTAAAATATTGACCAATTGTAACCATTTCACGATATGATTTAATAAATAAAACATTCGACGCTGCGTATGAATGAAAAGCTTCGAGAACAAAAAATATAGCAAAAGCGGTCATCAACTTATCAATATAAGGATAATAAGGTTTATCATAATAAAACATAATCGATAGTAAAAAAATAATAATCCCCACTATAAATAGATTCAGATACATCATTATTTTATTCAGCGGTGCCCAGAACACTGCTGTGGGATTATTGGAATGTAATAATTCATCCCATTCATTTATGTTTTGCAAAATGTCCGTTTTAACCGAAGCTGACAACTGAGAATTATTTTGTATGATCTGAACTAATTCGCTACTTGTTGGATATTTGCCTTCTTGCGAATAATATTTCTGCCATTCATTATTCAGATTTTTATATGAGATGTAACTCGGTTCGCTGGAAATATGCATTGGATTATACCAATAAGGAGAGAAAAAAACCATAATTAAACCAAGTGAAAGCATGATTGAACTGCTATATTTTTTCCAAGGAGAACTGTTTATACTCATATAATCTATGACAATATAAATCACCATGAATGAAGCCAAAAATCCTTGGAAGATGTAACTGACAAAGAAGTGATAGTAAAAAGGGATATAATGATTCGATTTGAATATCGATAACCCCATAAAAGAACTTCCATAAAGTAAAATTATAGACCCGAAGAAGATTGAAAAATTGATGTAAATAAATCGACCATTTGATTTATTTCTAATAGCAGACATGACGACGAATATTAGAAGAAGTAAATGAGTTACGGTATTCATAACTCTGATCCCATCCAGATACCTATGAGGGAAAAAAAGGGTAATACGGATAAATACAATAACCGCAATCCAAAGAAATAATATGTTTTTCTCGATTTTAAGCATTGAACCTTGAATAATAATTGAAGATAAATAATTATTTATTATTGAACAAGCATATTTATTTAAAATAGCAATTCCTTACCCAATTATTTTACTTTTCTCTGTGGTAATAAATTTGCTATTTAAATAATTTCTGCATAGATTGCGATGAAATCACTATTCATAAATTTCATCAAGGATCAAATCATGCAACAATATCAGAATTCCAAAAAGAACTCGTTTTTTTTTCCGCTCATAGCGACAATCATTTTGTTTCTAACTTTGACCTCCTCTGTCAACGCTTCCACGGGAGATAGCGGATCGTTCGTCGGGTTACTGCAGCAATTGTACGATGTTTTATTCACTACGCAATCAACTCAACCGGTTAGTACAACAACCACAATAAGTGACACAAGCAGCGCTCAAAATCCTTCAGAACCCCCGCCGCCACCGCCTGTGCGTTATTAAAATTAAACAATACGTATTGATAATAAAAAGTATTACTAAAAATATTCAAGGTGAACCGTGGAACATCCCGCAAATCTGAATCAGCATGAAGCACTCACATTCTTAATGACTGCACACGATTACTTAGACGACCATGTCATAATCATAGACTCTAAGGGTATATGCATTAAAACTAATCGATTCATTACCGATAATACATTCAATCATGAGTGTATGATTGGTAGCAATTGGTTTAATTTAGTTCATCCGGAGAATCGTGATTATGTGCGGGATGTTATTAATACCGTCCATTTATCAAAAAAAGAAAAGAGATTCAGTTTCCGTTTAAGCACACCGCAAACTCCAGACCGTTTCATGAACTCTGTTTGTTTTTCTCTGCCCGACAGTACGGAATCAAATAATTTACTCATGATAATTTCCAGAGATATTACAAAACAAAAACAGATTGAACAATTGCTTCTTCAAGCACAAAAAATGGAGAGCCTTGGTACTCTCACAAGCGGTATCGCTCATGACTTCAATAACATTCTCGGAATCATCCTCGGATATGTCTCCCGCCTTGATCAACATCGTGATGACGATGAACGATTCCGTAAAGGAATAGAAACAACCCTCCATGCGGTTGAACGCGGAATGGTGATTACGAAAATGGTACTTTCTTTCGCAAGAAAATCAGAATCATCCTTTAAATTAATTCCGCTTAATCCATTATGCGAAGGATTAAAACGCCTTATCGACGAAACATTCCCACGTATTATTTCATGTTCACTCAGCTTGGATAAAAATTCTCCCCAAATTTATGGCAACCCCAATCAATTGCAGCAAGCTTTTATAAACATTTGTGTAAATGCAAGAGACGCAATGCCCGAAGGAGGAAAAATTATTATTAGCACACGAAAAATAGAAGCCCACCAACTTCAATTAATATTACCGAATTTATCAGACTCTGATTATGCAGTTGTTACAATTTCCGATACCGGTATGGGCATCAAAGATGAGCTTCAAAAAAATATCTTCGATCCATTCTTTACCACAAAAAGCGTTGAGCATGGCACTGGATTAGGATTGGCAATCGTTAAAAAAATTATTAATGAACATAACGGTCATATCGACGTCAGCAGTCAACAGGGTGAAGGTACAACTTTCCGGCTTTTCTTTCCATTAAATCATGCTCCTGAGATTACTCTTAATATCTTTCCTGAAACCAACGATTTGTTAATGCACGGAACTGAAACGATATTAATAGTTGAGGATGAAATATCTCTTGCTATTTTGTTGCGCGACGCACTTATTGATAATGGCTATACTGTTATAACCGCCCGTGATGGCAATGAAGCTCTTAATTTATTCAATAAATTTGAGAATGAAATTGCATTGGTAATTGCAGATATTGGTTTACCAAAAATCGATGGGTTCCGAACCTGTGAGATCATGAAAAACAAAAAGCCAAACCTGAAAATCGTATGCTCCACCGGATATATTGCTCCAGACCTTGATGAAAGAGTACAGAAAGCTGGTTTTGACGCAGTTGTTAGAAAACCGTGTAATGTTGAAGAGATTATAAAAAATGTCCGGGATGTTTTAGATCATAAAATCCCAACATAATTTTCTATCGGTTTCCAACATATTTTAATTCATTTACATTTTTTCATCAATCTTTTCTTTGGAAATTCTCCAAAATGCCGCTATATTTAAGGGAAAATGAAATTATACATCCATATACTAAAAGCTCATATTGGGCCCTTCCTCTTTGCTTTCTTAACTTTAATGTTTATTTTTCTTCTTCAATTTCTAATGAGGGCAATTGAACAACTAGTTGGAAAAGGATTAAGCCCGCTTGTTATCGGTGAACTTCTGATGTTAAGTCTTTCATGGATGATTGTTCTGGCTGTACCTATGGCGGTTCTTGTTGCAACTTTGATGGCTTTTGGTAAATTGTCTTCTCAAAATGAGATTACAGCTATGAAAGCGAGCGGGATGAGTTTATACCGTATGATTGCACCCGTAATATTATTTTCCTTATTGCTAACTTATCTATTAATTGAATTCAATAATAAAATTTTGCCTGAGGCAAACCACCGCTTCAAAATTTTAATGATTGACATCAGACGGACAAAACCGACTCTCACTATTCAGGCTGGTTTATTTTCTCAGGACATACCCGGATACAGTATTTTAGCAAGGAAAACATTTGAACAATCAAATAATCTTGAAGGTATCACAATTTACGATTATACCGATCCGTCGATAAATATTGTTGTAACTGCAGAAAACGGAAAGGTTTCTTTTACACCGGATTATAGAAAATTAGTAATGGATTTATATAACGGCGAGATTCACCAGCTTGGCAGTCAAAATAAACAGCCATACCAGCGAATGCGTTTTGAACGCCACAGAATATTGATGGATGCTGAAGGTTTTGAATTCGAGAGATCAAGTATCGGATCATTTGACAGAAGCGACAGAGAAATGAGTTCACAGGAGATGAAAGGTATCGTAGACAGTTTGGAAACCGCAAATAAACTGATCGAGAAGCAAACTTATGTACAAGATCAATCTTATGGATCTGCAATTCTTGATCCGCGAGGTTTCTTATCAAAAACCAACCAAAGCGACATTTACCAAAGATCCGTAACATCGGCTTTAAACAAAGCACGCAACAATCAGATGAACATATCCAACCAGTTAGCTCAAATCGAGTATAATAATAGACGCATCGATGAATTTCTTGTCGAGATTTATAAAAAATATTCTGTTCCTGCTGCATGTCTTGTATTCGCTCTTGTCGGTGTTCCTCTTGGTATAATTGCACGCAAGGGAACATTTGGCGTGGCTGCTACATTCAGTTTAGGGTTTTTCATCATTTACTGGGCATGCCTGATTGGCGGCGAGAAATTAGCCGACCGGGATATAATGAGTCCGTGGCTCGGTATGTGGATGGCGAATATTTTCCTCTTTATTCTTGGAGTATTTCTTACGATAAGGACAGCACGCGAAACTCCTACGATTAATTGGCAAGCATTGCAAAAATTTGTGCCAAAATTTTTTCGCTCACAAGAAAAATTGGAATTCAACAGTTTCGAAAGAACATGACAAAACTCGACAGATATATTCTTCGGCAATTTGTTCTGACATCGGCATTTTCGCTCTTGGCAATCACCATTATTTTCGTTGCGGTCAACTTGATGGATAATCTCGATGACTTCATTGATGCTAATGCATCTCTATGGATGGTCGTCGAATATTATCTTTTCTTTATTCCTGAAATCATAAAACTCATGACTCCGGTTGCCATATTATTGTCTGCACTATTTACCACCGGACGACTTTCGACTTATAACGAATTGACGGCACTTAAATCCGGAGGAGTCTCTCTCTTTCGCTTCATGGTTCCTATGCTCGCTTTTGCACTATTTGTAAGTGGAATCTCAATTTACTTCAACGGCTGGGTGGTCCCTTTCGCGAACAAGAAAAAAGTGGAATTAGGACGAAGATATTTTCAGAAGGACATCAGATTTATTTCCAAAAGTAACATCTTTATACAAGATTCAAAAACGCGCATTCTATCAATCGGTATGTTCGATGATTCCAGAAATGTTGCCATGAGAGTAAGCATACAAGATTTCGATCCGAACGATCCGACATTAATGCTTTCACGCTACGATGCGAATGAAATGAGTTGGAACGATAGCACCAAAACATGGGAGTTGATAAACGGATCGGAGAGAAAGTTCGAAGGAAAATCTGAAAATCTTTTCCACTTCAATATTTATAATATCGGGATGTTAAATTTCACACCTGATGATATAAAAAAGAAACAGGAAAAACCGGAGGAGATGAATTACCCCGACCTGAAGCAATTTATTGTAAGTCAACAGCGAGCCGGTCATGAAGTTTCGAGATGGATGGTTGATTATTATGGGAAAATAGCTTTCCCGTTTGCGAGTGTTATTGTTGTGCTTTTCGGTGTTCCTTTTTCATCTGTCAAACGTCGAAGCGGATTGGGAGTTGAATTCGGTATTGCTATTGGCATCTCATTTTTATATATGATTTTCCTGCAGGTAAGTCAGGCATTCGGATACAACGGAGATTTGCACCCTTTGCTCACTGCATGGCTGGCAAATATAGTTTTCTTTGCCGCAGGAATATTTGTTTTATTCCGTGTGCCAAAATAAATTTTTAAAAAGTATAACTTAAATTCGCCTGGGCAGTCGGCATCATACCATAAATTGTCGGTTGCATTTTCAATTGCACATCTGCATGTAGTGAATTATTATATTTTGATGCAGTCAAATATGCATCAAAAGCACTAACTATATGATTCACGATGATAACAGAAATGAATAAATCTGAAATCTTATAATAGTGATCAGCTTTATTAAATTCTACACCGTAATAATAAAATTGATCGCCTGGAGTCAAATGATCCGGTTCATACGGATCTTCCGAATCCCAACCTTTACTGAATTGTTTATATTTACCTATCAACTCAAAATATTGTTGTTCACCATACAAAGGTAGCCGGTGAGTAAACGATGAAATCTCACCCTCCAACCTGTTAAGCTCGGGCCATGCTAAACAATCAAACGGCGGAGCTTCGGCACCAACCGGAGGTCTGTAATACAAATGATAAGAGGTCGTATCTAATCCGGGGGCAAGTGATCCGATATTTCGCCAAACCCACTCGGCATACCGTACAGGGCTATAATGCTCATTAGCATATTTTTTAAACCATTCGGTTTGTTTATTACCTTTGCTATTATAAACACCGGCTATGATCCACGATGCCACTTCAACCCCTAGGAAAATTCCTCCTTTAGTGTAACTTTCTGAATATAATTCACCGGTTCCGGGAACAAGCAGAGACATGGCAGCCGCAAGCCATGGAGATTTTTCTGATGGCGGTGAATTATCTTCTTGCATCATTGAAATATTGGCGGATAGAGGTTTTAACAAAACGGTTGACCCAAAAAAATCTACATCAGAATTACCTGTTAAATATATCGATGAATCTTGCTGAGAGAATCCTCGCCCAAGAGCAAATGTTATCAATATTGTTAGAATCGTTAATTGTTTCATTAACTAAAACCCTTTCTTCAATCTAAATCAAAGCCAAAAAGAACACCGAAATGGAAGTTCCACTCTTTACCATAAGTAACAATTTTTTTTGTAGTTTCCATTTGATAATTAAATGTATCGAAACCGTAAGTTGCATTCATAAATATTCTTGTCGGGAACACATAATACGAAAAAGCTTCGAGCCGTAATTCCAGCCCTGCATCGCGTTTGTATTTTTTATTCGATAACCCTCCACCCGTCCAAGCATTTCCTATATCCCCGTAAACCGCACCATACAAGTGATTAAATATCAAATGAAATAATTTTATATCAATATCTTGTATAATCGGGAACCTGTATGTCGCGTTTGCCATAGCATACTCGTTACCGCCCAAGGAATAGAAAGTATATCCTTTCATACCCGCTAGGCCGCCGATGTAATAATTAAAAAAATTATCCTGAGGTGGGCCAAAAATTGTTCCCCCTCTCAGTTGCGCGGTCAACACATGCTTCCATCCGGGTAATTTTATAGATTCAGTCCAACGGGCATCAATACGATGAAATTTTACTTGTTGAAATTGAGGAATCAGTGCACCGTTTTCATACGCATATTCTCCGGTTGGATTGAATTTATTACTTTCGAATTCATATTTAATTCTGATTTTTCGTCCGACAGGATTTATCTCCATTGTTCTCGAGGGCGCTAACAATTTGAATTCAAAATTAGCTGAAAGATTATTACCGATCAAATACAAATCGCTGAACGCAGGAACAAGCGCCCCTAGGTCCTGAAGGGTAAAAGATCCTATCGATGCACTGTATCTGCTGTGAGCATACCGCAATTCAAGATCAAGATTTTCAATAAATAACTTATGACGCAGTACGACATCAAATTCAAGTAAATTATATGTTACGCCAACCGACAAAGTATCTTCCGGTAAACCAATAGATGCACTTGTTTTTCGATTAATGTTATATGCTTCGAATGCCACAGTCGGCTCTACCCCAAGTTGAAAAAGTCCAGGCACTTTCCCGCGATAATCAAATGTGAAAAATAGATCTCTCTCACCTTTCTTGTTGATAGCACCACCGGCAAAGAACCCATATCTATCTAATACATCATATGAATAAACATACAATCCTAATTTTAGAATATCGATTCCTTTGTTTTTCGGATTGTAATTGTCAACTCGCAGAAAAGGTATAAACGATAAACCTGACGATGATGCTTTGTATTCACCTTCTTTGAAATCTGGTAATTTTGTATCGTCATACTCTCTTAATGAATTCCATTTAAAAAGAGATAATTTTGAACTATCGCCGAATGATAATTGAGGTTTGGACAGCTTAATGTATGATGGTGATTTTGTCATACATTGCATTGTTTGCATGTATGATATTTTATAACCGGTGGAAGTATATAATGCAAATGCAATTTGTCCGTCGCCGGTAACTGCCGGCATGAAAGCTCCGCCAAGTACATTTGTCTTTTGTAATGTTTGTTTTGTTTCGATTTCATATTCATAAATATTGAATATACCGGTCATGTCGCTTGAAAAGATCACACTTTTTCCGTCTGGACTGAATACGCCATTTCGCTCGTCATCCTGAGTAGCTATTACAAACGATACTTCTCCGCCGGAGACCGGAATTGTTGCGATATCTCTTCCGTCTCCTATGGAATAATCAAATATGAATGTTGTTCCATCCGGAGACCATGATGGATTGAATATTTGTTCGCCATCTTTATAATTCGTGAGTTTGATAATATTTTTCCCGTCAATATCCATTTTATAAAGGTTCAATGTTCCATCTTCGCCGGCAACATACACGATATATTTTCCATCGGGTGAAACAGATGGTGCATCTGCACGCAAACCCTTGGTGAGCCGGGCTTCCGTTTCTTCTGAAAAATCATAATAGTAAATATCAAATAAGTTTGACCAGTGCGGATTATCGCGTGTTATTTTAGAATAATAAATTCGTTTCCCATCCGGCGACCAGGATAAATTCGAGCGGACTCCACCTTTTAATAATTTTTCTTTTTTATTCTCTATATCATAGAGATACAGAGACGATGTTCCCAAATAATCCGATTCTTTGTTACTTATATAAGCAATAGATTTCCCGTCGGGTGAAAAGTGCGGATAAAAATTTCCGAATCCAACACCACCGATAATTTCTCCGGACACAGCCGTTTCTTTCACGGCTGAAATCCGCTCATTATAATCATGTCGTAAATAATCTATCCACTCCGAATAAAGCTCCTTCCCGCTTTTTCCGATCGCTTTTTCAATCGCCCCATCGATTGAGAATGCAGTTAATGATTTCAGGTTATGAGAAATCTCAGAAAGCTTTTCTTCACCGTAATGTTCCGCAATATATCGTACAAGTGCAAAACCGGAATTATACGCCGATTCATTCCCGAGGCTTGTTTTTCCGAATGTTGCCATCTGATTCCATGATAACATATTTCCATCGAGGATATACATTCTCAATATCATATCACGATGAGAATCCCACCAATCGTATGCGAATTCTCTTCTGTTATACTGGGCAACTCCTTCGGCAAACCATGCAGGAACGACAAATCCTGAAACCGGATATGAAACTATTCCGTTCGGGTAACCGTAAAGTACATCAGTCCTTCGCTCCGATTCATACTGAAGCCACTGCAAGTAAAATGCAGGAACCTTGCGGCTGAATTTTAGCGTAGTTTGAATTTGAATCATGTGAGTAAATTCGTGAGTGATCACATTTCTCAGCCAATTATGCGAACCGCGCAAATCAAAGTCGAGAGCGGATGCCCAGATTTCGATTTTATTATCGAAGAAATAAGTAGCACCATTTGAAAAATCATCATAATCTTTCATGATGAAATTTATTTTCCCATCAGGTTTATAGTTATAAAATGTTGTAATGGGTTCAAAAATATCTTCTGCTATTTTTGCTACGACATGAGCTGTCCGTTCTACTCCACCGTGAAAGTGGACATTAAAATGTTCCGTTGAAATCGTACGCCATTCAAGTTCGGGATGATAGAAATCATCCTGACCAAAAATATTCAGAGTGAAGGTTAAAATGAGAAATAATATCGAATAATATTTCATGAGAAATTAATTTAATGTCAATGCGATTTTAGTAACTGAATTAAATTTTAAAAAAATAGATTCAAATTCTGAGTAGCTGCTTCCTTTTGATAAGGTCAAGGCTAACTTCGGTTCAACTTTCAACACACCGTAAAATGAACCATCGTCGTTATAGGCATCGAACAATTCACCGACAGGTAAATTAGCATTCGTGATTTTAAATCTACCATATTGATCGGTATAAGTAGTGATATTTCCATCGATAATTAAAGAATTGCGCTTAATGAATAAACTATCGAGCGAAAATGTCATGTAATATAAACCGCTCGGAACCGGTTTATTATTTTTATCACGTCCATTCCAGTACATTTTATAAAGCGGACCTAAATTTTTAATTCTGCCGTGATAAATATTTATGACAGTGTCGGACTTGACGGATAAAATTGAAACATCTAGAATCTGAGTGGTATCGGTAATTATAACCGGAATCGTATCGAGTTGTTGATTCCCAAGATAATCATAATAATAATATAAACTCACCATAACACTATCTCTTGGAATTCCACTGTCATTAGTGACCTTTCCTGATACTTCGTAACCATCTATTTTACCAAGATCTGATGGAGATTCTACATCACGGCATGAAGCAATGAAGAGAAAAAAAATAAGAGGAAATGCGAGCCGCACAGATAATTACCGGATAATAGCCATTTTAAAAATTGAGTGTCCGCTCTGCATGGAACCGGTTGCATCCAGATGAACAAAATATATTCCGCTTTGCAATCCGGAAGCATCCCAGACAAATTCATTATCAATACCACCTATGGAATGGACATCGAATTGAGTAACAAGATCACCCGCTTGATCTATAATTTTTATTTTAACATTCGCATCTGTAGCGGTGTAATACCTGAAATGAGTTTTAAAATCATCTTTGGCAGTCACCGGGTTGGGCCAATTATAAGCACGATCCTGAGGCATAAAATTGCTGCTTTTTGAAGTTGGAAGATAAACATCTGAGCTTAATCCGGTATTTCGTGCGTCGTGTAAATATTGGGGCCAGGGTAGAACAGGTGGTGCCAATAATCCAGAAGGTAAACTGCCTGTCTGCCATGCATACAAATAACCATCATCCGATCCCACTGCCAATCCAATATCTGTACAACTGAGACATATACTGCTTAAATAGAATATTGCAGGAGTTGATCCGCTGTTCGGTCCGCTCAGTAACGGAAAACCTTCTGTCATTCTACCCGTTTTACTGTACGCAACCACAAGTCCTTCCTGTGTCACCGCTACAATGTCGGTTAACCCATCACCATTAACATCGCCCAAAACAGGGGAAGATAAAATCGGTTTTTCTGTAGTCACTGTAATCGGAAAATTATCGAGTATAGCACCTGTTGCATTAACAGCAAATATCTTATTGTCTGAAAACAAAACAATATCTTTTATGTTGTCACCATCCACATCTCCGATTGCCGGTGCATTACTTACAACACCGTTCGTTGAGACCGGGAATCCTTTCAACAGGTTCAATTTTGAATCTGTTAGAAAAACATAACCATCGGAAGATACAAATGTAATACAGTTTCCAATTTCATTTTTCCAATAATCACTTCCCGATAATAATCCTGACGCTGCAGGACTATTAAACCGATAACCGAAATGTTTAATATCACTTAGTACTTGATCTGTGTATAGTGAAACGATTCTCATCTCACCCATTGCTGAAAGCACAGCAAATTGATTTGAACCAATAAGTGTTATCCCAACAATTTCCGTTGAATCGAAAACATGTATACTGTCGGCTACTGATAAATTAATTCCTTTATTAACTAGATACATTAAACCGGTTTTTGTTCCATACACAATGAATGAGTCGGAAACAACCGGCGAAGTTGATATCTGCTTCAAGATTGAATAGGAATAAATCGTATCTAACATATCGTCGGGTTGAGTATCTCGAAGTGCCCAAAAAGACAAAATACTTTTTTGATCCATGTTGTTTGTAACAACCCCTCCTGCAAGTTCTTTCACCAAATCATCTGAAAAATCGCCGACTGCAAGTTTTCCGAAAAATTTTCCATCTAAGAGTTGAATTGATTGAAGTAATGGTGTTGATTCAACTTGATTAACAAGCGGAGAGCCGTCAAAATTCCAGCCATAAATTGCAGGTGGTTGATATCCGGCTGAATCATGAGTGGCAGAAACCGGATTGGCAGTTAATATAATTCCGGCATTTCCATACTCAGGACTTAGGGATGTAATTGAATTACATCTGAAACCGGTATTTAAAAATTTTGGGAAGTTGCTCAGTGGTGAAATTTCGTTATCTCCGATTCGTACTCTAACACTCATCCTTGGTCCGGATTCCGAAAAGTGATTGATATAAATATGACTATTCGCTCCCGCATTACTCATACTGTTCGGATAGGAAGTTGGATTAAAACCGGTTGTGTCGTATTTTCTGAGTGGTGCTGAATTTCCGTCAAACCAAAAATCAAGCGCTGTTCCGCTTTCACTACCCGAGCCGGGATGCAGAAGATCGTACGACTGACCGATATCAGGAGAGCCGTCTGCTTCCATCAGATTAACGCCTCTTCGTTTCGGATCGGCATTGATTGAATTTGTTTCCAAGTTCGAGTTGATTATTGATTCATCGATATGCCAGATTAGAATTCCACCATGATAAAATATTTTTGTTCGCGAATCAACTCCGCCCGGTAAACTCCAATCGAATTCATCAACATCAATAATTGATCCATATAACGAATCTAAATCGATCGAATTAAAATTCAGAGTATCTCTGAGCCAATGTTTTTGTATTGTATCGTTACCAACTACCATTGTTATTATAGCTCCATCACGATTCGCATCACGGTCTCTATTTTCCAGAAGAAAATATTCCCCGGCGCTGATATTAACTTTTAAAGTAGTATCGACACTGTTAATTAATGATTTCGCCGACAAATTAAATATTGAATCCGAAGATTTAACTTCAACAGGATTAATCCAACCGAGATATTGTTTTTCCCATGCACTCGGTTCCGGCGGAAAGGCTCCGTTCCAACTGAAAATTGCCTGTCCATCCATCAAGCCGAATCGGCCGATTGCAGACCGTCCATTTTTGGTATTAAACAGATCCGGTAATCCTAACCTGCTTGCAACTGACGCAACGAGCAAACCGTTGATGCCCAACGGGAACGGCACCTGTTCTCGTGTTTCTGTTTCAGGCAATACCATCGAATTAGTTATATAATAACTCCCTCCACCAACAGGAACTCCATTCGATAAAGAATCGGTGAACATTGTTTTAAAATTTACATACAGCGACGGTAAATCGTACGGTGTTGGATCATATCCATACAATGAGACAAGATCAATATCTCTGCCAACCCCTGCATGGAATATCAGAAAAGCATTATAGTCGGAATAATTAATCTGTTGATCTGTTGCCGAGGCAATGGAATCAACACTCTTCCATGTATCATAAACCAACCACCCAAGTTCCATGTTGGTTTTACTATTTTTAGGCGGACTGTAATGTCTCATTTCATGGGGAAGCCGATAAACGGAATCCATCAATTTAAATGTGATATTCAGTTTTCCTTTTGAAACTTTTCGATAATAATTTTTTAAAAATGTCAGATGGTGATAGAAGTAATTTCTTTCGTGAGGTGGAGCATCCAAAAATTTTTTAGAAGTGTCTCTTAGATCGAAAGCCCCATTTCCGGTAGTACGAGAATCGTTATCTGGTTGAAATTCAACCATCACGGCTAAAATGTTCAGCAGTGATTCGGGTTTTACTTCTGCTACAAGCTGAAAGTGATTTATGGAATTTAGAGAATGATCAAATTGAAGTTGAAATTTTTCTTGCCCATAAATAAAAATTGGAACGAATATAAGAAGAGGTATAATTAAATTTAATTTCTTCACCGGAAATCCAAAAAGGTAGTTGACAAATGAATAACGGGGTTGACTAATAAGTACAGTTAATTGTGATTCCACAATCGAAAACAATTTATTTTTGCATAATTGTTGACGTGAAAATTACTTTTTAGTCAACCCCGCAAATTATCTTATTTGTAGGAATAATGCCACGAACATTATTCTTCTTCTTCACCGCCCCACGACATCAACAAAGTAAATCGCAATGTTTCGCTGAGCGGATGGTTCTCTTCGATGGCGGATAGATAGCTGAAGTCGAACCCATAAATATCGTAACGGATACCTGCACCGAAAGTCATAAACTTTCTGTTTCCGTAATGAGGATCTTCATAGAAATATCCCCAACGTAGCGCGAACAATTTCGGTTTACCATACCAATATTCAAGTCCGCCGGCTATCGTTACTTTTTTTAATCCACCTGATCCCCAAGAGCTTATAAGAGATTTGGGAAGATTATCCACATACGATTCTTTTACCTGAAGAGGTTGAACAGGTGTTCCATCAGGATTTTTTAAAGTATCCGCAGGATAGCGACGCACAAGCATACGGCTGAAATCGATAATACCGGTTATGTTGTTAAATTCACTTTTAATTATCTTGAATGCAAATCCAAGACGCAAATTTGTTGGAAGAGGATCTGCCTGGGCTTGTTGAATGTAGGTTAATTTAGGACCAAGATTTGATAGGTTGAATCCTACTGCCAATCTATCCTCAAGGTCTCCTAATCCGGGAATGACGAGGGATTGCGGTTTCCACAAGGCACCGATATCAAAACTTACAGTCGAGGCAACACCGCGAGCCTGGTTCTGAGATTTTTGCGGATCAAGAGCGCTGTATATAAATCGTAAATTAACTCCAACTCCAAGTTCAGAAAGAACCTTTGTTGAATATCCGCCTGAGACAGCAAACTCGTATGCTTTGAATGTTCCGAGGTCTTCATTGTTTTCACCACGCCTATTGAATTCACCGAGGTTTAAATAGATAATACTTCCCGAAACAGTGCCCCCCCAATCTTCGATGTTATTTCGGTAAGACAAAAACTCATAGAAGAGATCTGAGAGATGAAATTGCGGCAGCCAATTCGAGTGCGTGATACTCACCTCCTGATACTTTTCAAATGCCAGTCCACCGGGGTTCCAGTAAGAGGCGGCACCATCATCAGACAATGCAACACCGGCTTCCCCCATACCATCAGCACGTGCGTTGGGTGCTATCAGTAAAAATGGCACAGCCGATTCACCCTGCCCGTACAACTGAACAGCAGATATTAGCAAAACTGCTAAAATAATAAAAATTTGGGATTTTTTATTCCCGAATACTTTCGATCTCATAAGTATTATCCTTTGAAAATGAAATAAAAATAATGATTAAACTCTGGTTTCTCCATCTTGATATTTAAATGTACCATCTTTGTTTTTTATAAGCAACTACATAAAAAATTCATTACCGTAGAACACTCATCTTACCAACCGCCTCAGTATTGAATCTTCCATCAGGTGTTTTTGCGATAATTTTGTATAAATAAACTCCATTTGCTAAACGATCTCCATCTTTATCAAATCCATCCCAATAAATTTTTACAAATTTATCCAATATCCCTTTTTTGTTTATTGCCTGGATTAACCGTCCGGCAACGGTATAAATTTTCACTTCAGCATCAATCGGATTTACCTGATTATGTTCGAATGTAAAATATGTAACATTTGAGATTGGATTGGGATAATTGAAAATATGCGACAGAGTTAAACCTGTACCCGACACAACATTGAACATTGTTTCAGAAGTAGATGGATTATTATATGTATCCCATGCACGTAAACGTAGAGTATGAGTACCATTACTTAGTGGACCGAGAGGATATTCAACAGTACCTATACGATATGTATTGACTTTGCTTGAATAATATTCCGAAAGATCGATGCTTTCAGAGTTATTATCGAGCCACGCTTCAAGCCGATGTCCAACACCTCCTCCGGATGTATTAATTCCGCTTGAGTCAATCAGATCTGCTATAAGGACCGGAGAACTATTTACAACATCACCCGCCCTAAAATTACGTCTATCTATAAATAAAGAAATTTGCGGTCCGCGGTCATCTGCAATTGCAGTTGTGTCTGTTCCATTCAGTATAATATTTCTTGTGAACCCGGCACCATCAACAGAATCTCCGGTAAAGTAAATTACAGCCCGACCCTGTGCATTCGAATATGAGATATCTTTGGGGATGATAAATTCTCCATTCATTTTCCCATTTACAATTGTATCCTGACCCTTGAATATAATCGATCCTGATGTTGTATATTTATAACCGCTTCCTAATTCGGGCGCATAAATGATGTTGCTTTTATCGGCATCATATACTGCCAACTTACATTTACCTGAAAATTGTTGAAGCAAATTTAAACTTGTATCTCTTATAGATGCGTCGATATTTGCACGGCTTAGAGCAGGCAGTTGAATTGGCTGCGTGTTGACAGTATGATTTATACTATCTACTGAAGCAACAAATTTGGGGAAGGCAAGTTCCATTGCGGGATCACCAATCAGGAAATATTTTCTATCGTTTGTCAAATCTGTTATCTGTTGTTTGGTTCGATAAACAATATCACCCAATCTTTGAGACCTTATTGTACCGAATCGAGTTGTGTCAATCATGGCACGGTAAAGATTCGCATTCAACGCATAGTTATCATCTGCATATACCGGACGAAGAGCAGAAAAAACTCCGATTGCACCTGCATTTTTCATCAGCATTAAAAGCTCACCGCTTGATTTTTCGTTTGGCAAATCAAAAACTGCATAATTACATGTTGCAGCCACCAAGAAGAAATATCTTCCGTTATTATTCAACAACGGGAAATCGGTTTCCCTGACGAATATTGCTTCATGAGTCCATAACCTGGGATTGCCGTGTCCGGCAAAATTTAAAATTATGCTTCCCTGATTGATTGAGTTACGAATTGCTTCATTAGCTGTTGGTTTTCGTCTGCCGGCAGGTGTATATAAAGTAGGATATTCATACGCATATATTTTTTTCTGTTCGAACAACCGTGGTACCATTGCCGCAATGCCGTCTGCATGTACCATATGAATCGAATCGTCGTTCCTACCTGGTGCAGCGGGACCATCATCTGCAACGAAAGTAAATCTCAATTTCCACAAATCTGCAACCGATTCTGTCTCGTAACTAATAATTTTATTTACCACATCTTCAGCTTCCGATGAAGTTGAAACGGGCAATCTTCCTATTCCAATATTCACACGGTCACCTGAGAAAAAAATTCCATACAGATCATCGCTGGCATATGAATTTAACTGATAAAACGATTCCTGAGATTCCCACGGAGGCACACGATTTGGTTCTATAATGCCCGTAATACGCTTATAGTCATAATCTCCATCACCAAAAAGCAGTAAATATTTAGGGGGTTTTTGCCAGTTTAAATATGCATACTTTAAAAAATTCCGAACAGCCATAGGTGAGCTGCTGCCGCAGCCAAATTCATTATAAATTTCATCCAAATCAAAAACGTGTGTCGAGATCGGATTAGACATTTTGTTTTCACGGTATCGCTTCAATTTATCGGCAGCCGATAAAAAATCTTTATGAGTTATAATTACAAACTCCGCCTCATTATCGTCGCCGTGTATATTTTGATTTTTAACTGTGGATAATGGTCCTGGAGATTTGAATCCATTTTGTCCGACAGCATAAATTTCTCTTGTGCTGCCGGCATTAAGATTTAGCTGAAAATCAGCAGTATCCATCGAAACAAAAATATCACCGATAACGATGAGACTATCGAACCGGGTTACATCGTAAACACGCACTGCACCACCACTAAAACCCGATATTCGGCAATTAACAATAGTGTTTGTATCGGGAGTATTGAATGAAAAATAGTCGCTTTGTGCTTTTAGTTGTCTGCGGTAAAATATTTCGTACCAATCTATATATCCCCGTCCGCTGGATGATGAAGTATTATATCGAAATCTTAAAACAGATTGGTCTTCTGAAAAATTCGGAATAGCCCCCGGGACCGAAACCTGATTAGAATATAAATTTGGATATTCAGCCGGACCCCCGTACAGCGAGAGCGATGATATCAGAGAATCATGTTCAAATATTTCAAATGTAGAATATTGATCAGCCAATGAACCCAATTTAAATTTATATCTAATTGGTAAAGTTAAATCTATTCCGGCAAGCTGATGACGATATAAGATTTGTCCGCCAGGTTGAAAAGATTCGCCGAGCCATTCAATTCCGGAATCAAACACATTCGATTTGTCATCTTCCCTAAATAGTTTTGCTTCAACACTTTGCAAATTGTGCACACCGGTAGGTAAATGAGTGGATGGAACAACCGGAGCTTGTTTTGCCGCCACGCCACTATACGTCAGCCAATAATATGAATCGTCATCGAATCGGTTGATATAATGGGAAAACGATTTTGATGAAGGAGTATATTTCCAGCCCCTCGAACTTTTTCCATAAAAAACTATGTAATCATCAGGATCGAGTCGTCCAACTGAATCTCCATCAAAAATTTCTATCGCAATTTGAGTCAGATCATCAGGGTATGTCGAAGATATATCTATCGGCAATTCAAATCCACCGTTTGAATATAACCGTATCGTTCCAGGGTTGGTGCCGGACGGAATGCCCGCACTAATCATTGTTCTTCCAGTGAGTTTATAGATTCCGTTTTCTTGAACATTAAATCTGAACCATGTTCCCGAACTAAGCACACTGTTGCGTTTAGCTGAAACAGGAAAACCTGGAGACATCTTCCCTTTACGGAAATTAATTATATCATTTTTTCCGAAATCATCTTTGATTCCGATATTTCTGTGTAACTCACCGATATTACCATAATTAATACGTATTTTCAATCGTGTATATTTCAGTAATATTTTTTTTGCCGGATCGAATTGAATCGGAGAAATTCTCAAAGAACCGATAAAAGTTCCTCTTGTTTCACCGATATGTTCAAGCCATACAATATCTTTAGGCAATAATCCGGATTGAGTATAATACGATTGTGTTAATCGATAATTCGAAACTAAGCCGTTAGAATTTATTTCAGGAAATGGAACCGGCGGAATATTTACATTGCGAATTTCTTCATACTCACTCTGAAGAACAGATACTGAATTCTTTTCCATTCCCGGCAGATCAATCAAAATCGAACGAAACCTGATTTCCGGTTCTCCGTATTTTTGCTGCGATGAACCGATTGCACCGCTAAAAACCAGCCGAACTGTTTCAGTTCCATCTACAAAAAGTGTTTCTTGTGCTAAATAATTTGGGATATATTCAACCGTGCAACCAGATACATCGGAATCAATAATAGTAGCATCTTGGGCTTTTAAGGAATCAGAAGATGAAAGAATTAAATATGAAATGAATAGAGAATGGTAAATAAAACGAAAAACCGAACGTCGAATAAAAAAAGACATCCGGTTGAATAACCGACTTTTTCTTTCGCTATATTTTGTTAAAGGTTTCAATATTATTATCTGAAAAATATAAATAAAATCTGCTAATGCAGAAAATAACTGATTAAACGTTAACCTTTAACAATATCGATAGAAAAAGCTCCGGTTGATGAAAAAATTTATTGAATAAATATATTGAATCTTTATTAGAATGTCAAGAATATTGTTGTTTTTTTAACGAATTATTCGTAAATTATACAGCAAATCTTTTTGATTTCCTCATATTATTAGGGTATCATGGCAAAACCAATTGGGATACTTTTTGTAGCAAGCGAAGTTGATCCGTTTATAAAAACCGGCAGCATCGGCGATCTTGCTGGTAATCTACCGAAATCGCTGAAATCGCTCGGTCATGATATCCGAGTTATGCTTCCCGGTTATGGATCGATCAGCAATCGACGATTTCAACTGCACAATTTGCTACGGATGAAAGATATCGAAGTACCGATATCTTCGACATACGAGCATGCTCACATCAAATCTTCTTATCTTTGCAGTGAAAATCATAAAGTTCTGGTATATTTTTTGGCTAATGACAGATACTTTAATCGTGAAGGATTATATTATCATCCGGAGACAAAAAAATATTTCCCGGATAATGATGAAAGATTCATCTTCTTCTGCCGAGGAGTATTGGAAACGTTAAAGCGGCTTCACTGGCAGCCGGATATTATTCATTGCAATGATTGGCAAGCAGGATTAATACCGGCGTATCTAAAAACTTTATATAAAAACGATCCATATTTTAAAAACGTCAGAACGGTTTTTACGGTTTACAGTATGGCATCACATGCAACTTTCCCAAAAAGCTCTTTGGAAAAATCAGGTTTACCTTTGAATTTATTTTCAGGAAACGGCAACGGTCATGATGCCGATAAGCTGAATTTTTTGAAAATGGGATTATCATTCGCAGATATAATTACAACTTTTGGCAGCAAAGCCGATAAAGGCATTCTGAAAGCTCCATGTGATGACGTCGAGAAAATTCTTAACAGCAGAAAATCATCAATTGTTTCGATGAGCACCGAAAATGGTTCCGGACACGATCAGCTTGCCAGTAAACTCGTCGATATTTATCGGGATCTATCGAAGAAAATCTAATGAGTCGTATCGGAATTTTTCTAGATCGCGACGGTACGATCATCGAGGAAGTAAATTACCTAAGCTCACCTAAAGAGCTCCATCTTTTACCGCGATCTGCAGAAGCAATTAAAATTGCAAATGACCTTGGGTTGAAAGTTATTATTGCTACAAATCAGTCGGGAATTGCGCGCGGAATTTTAACCGAAGAGCAACTTGAAGTAATTCACAATGCTTTGATTGAAAATCTTCGCCGCAATGGTGCCAACATCGACGGAGTTTATTATTGCCCTCATCATCCAGATACCGGGCTGCCTGAATACCGGAAAGATTGTACCTGCCGAAAACCAAAACCGGGAATGATACTGCAAGCATCCAAAGATTTTGAAATAGAAATCTCAAAATCATACCTAATCGGTGATAAAGCAATCGACGTGGAAACTGCATCTGCTTGCGGAACAACTTCAATCCTTGTTCAAACTGGATATGGTCAGGAGGAGCTAAAAATATGTCGGATGAAAAATATTCCCGTCGATTATGTTGCTGCCGATTTATTAGATGCAATAAAATTTATAGAAGAAAAATTTAATAAAGAACAAAATCAAAACGCTACAATCAAAATCTCATGAAGAATCTATTATTTTTAATAATCGTCATTCCAATTCTAATTCCGTTTATCTCCGGCTGCAGCAACGAACCGGGGAAAGTTGGTGTCGGACTTGTTTCTCCTTCAGATACACTCTCCGTTACAACTCTAGAGCTTAATTCATATGCAGACAGTTCATTCGTATATCGATATTCAGGCACACCGCATATATTTGTGGGAAAATATTCTGCTTCAGGAACAGCTATTGAATCAAACGGCTTGTTACAATTTTCAGGTTTAACTAATGTTCCCGATAGCGCTCTAATTGATTCAGCTTACATAACATTACATTTAAATTATGCTTATCCCGACACGATCGGTGATATAAGATTCGGCATTTATGAAATGATCAAGGGTTGGAATCAATCTACATTTACATGGGATTCCTTAGCCGATTCATATGATCCAACCGCTAAGTATGCATTCCAGAATTCTTTCACCGGACTCCGAAGCATCAATATACCGATAGATTCTCTCGTCCATAAATGGGTAAAAAATAAAACCAACTCTCCCAATGGAATTTTATTGAAACCTGCACTCGATGGAAGCAACGTTATTGTCGGAACAAGAATAAATTCTTTCGTAGATACAATATCATCGCTGACCGTAGCGTATCGTATTCCGGGTGATGACTCCATCAAACATTTTAGTACAAATGCAGTTCAATCGACATTTGTTTCAAATGGCAATTTGATACAAGAGGAAACAAAAATTCTTGTTCAGGGAAGTATCGGACAACGCGGAAGATTGCTATTCGATTTAAGCATGCTGCCAAAACGGATTAGCATCACACGGGCAATAATACAACTTACAACCGACACAACTTATCCGTTAGCCAATATTCACACTCATGATTCGCTAATTGTACATTTAATCCGTAAAAGCGTTTATCCTTACGACTCTACGGCACTTGGAACTCTTTGCGTTCCTTCAATAAAAGATGGACAAAAAATTTATACTGCAGATATTAAATCAATAGTTCAAACATGGTTAGTTAGAGAACCGAATAATGGACTATTGATAAGACCATACAGCGAAAATTATTCATTCGATCAGTTTGCGATCTTCAACAACAAATCTGAATGGAAGCTACAACCGAAACTTTTTATCATATATACTATTTTACCGTAACTATGAAAACAAAATTTATCTTTATTAATTTTTTTATTTGTGTTTTTCTGATTCTATTTTCAATTCAACCACTAATTGCCGGTAACGGCGGATTCGGTAGTTCCCGTTATGGCATTGGCGATCTTCAATACTTCCCTTCAAACAGATCGTACGGAATGGGTGGAGCTTCATTTGCCGTCTTGACTTCAGCTTCCATTAACAGATTCAATCCGGCTACATGGACACAATTAAACAGAACACGCTATTCTTTCGGCGCCCTGTATGAAGGAATCGGAACAAAAGATGTAAATGAATCAAAATTTTATAGCGGTATTACCTTCAGCGGATTGATGGTTTCACTGCCGATAATGCCAAGCAATGGAGTTACACTCGGTTTTGGAATTTCTCCTTACAGCCGAGTTAATTATAATGTAATAACTCCAAGCTCTTTTGATACCCTAAATTATAATATTCAATACATTGGAGACGGCGGAATTTCACAGGCTCATCTTGGCTCTTCAGTCAGAATAGGTGACGATATTAATCTCGGTTTAAAAATCGATTATTATTCCGGCACTTTGAATTACACAACAAAACAATTATTTGTTGGATCAAATTATACAAACAGTGAAGTTACACGAAGATTGGAGGTCAGTGGATTCGGTGCAACCGCCGGATTTGTATATACAGGATTAAAAACGCTTTTCAATATTCCTCAAACACATACATTATCGGTCGGCGGAGTCTTCTCCACCGGTTCTTCACTGAATGCAAAAGAGCAACGTTTTTATTCTTTTGATGCTTCTACTATTCTTGTCAGAGATACATCAGCCGCCCTCGAAGGCAAAATGAAATTACCTTTATCATTTGGCGGTGGACTCGCATACTCAATGGAATATTTTTTATTCGCCGGCGATTTCCATTATCAAAAATGGGGAGATTATTCGCTCTTCGATAAATCTTCCACTGAAATCAGAAACAGTTTCAGAATTTCAACGGGCATGGAATATTTATATAAACGCGATGTATCCTCTCCATACTTCCAGCGTGTTGCATACAGAGCCGGATTTTTTTATAACTCATCTTATTATAAAATAAATAATCAACCGTTGAATGAAATCGGATTTACTTTCGGATTCGGCGCACCTTTGTTCACCGACTCAAGATTGAACATCAATTTTGCATACAGCTTCAGAGGCACAACCGAAAACCAACTTCAGAAGGATAACATTTTCAGAGTTTCATTCTCCTTAAGCGGCGGCGAAGTTTGGTTCGAAAGACCGCCGCAGGAATAGGATTTCTTATGATTGCAATTGGCTCCGATCATGCCGGATTTGAATATAAGGAAAAAATAAAACAGCTTCTTGATACGATGAAGATCGCTTATCAAGATTTCGGAACTAACTCAACAGCATCTTGCGATTACCCCGACTTTGCCCATGCTGTTGCCGAAAGTGTCAGTTCCAACAAATCACAATGCGGGATTTTAATATGCGGAACAGGAATTGGGATGGCAATTACGGCAAATAAGCATCTCGGAGTCCGTGCCGCAAATGTTGAATCAAAAGGAGCCGCAATTTGGGCGCGGGCGCATAACGATGCAAATATCCTCTGCGTTGGAGCGCGTTTAACCGAGTGGGAAACAGTTGCAGAAATTGTAAAAATTTTTCTCTCAACTGCTTTCGAAGGAGGAAGACATGAAATGCGAATCAAAAAAATTCATTCACTAACGAATCTTTAAATTATTTTCAGAACAAAAACGGGAAACACCATGAACACTTTACGCCAACAAGACCCCGAAGTTTTTAATACTATCCAGAACGAAACCAATCGCCAAAACACTAAACTCGAACTTATCGCGTCCGAAAATTTCGTAAGCCGCGCAGTCCTTGAAGCAATCGGCTCAGTTATGACAAATAAATACGCCGAAGGTTACCCCGGCAAACGCTATTACGGCGGTTGCGAGTACGTGGATATGGCAGAAGATTTGGCAAGAGACCGTGCAAAAAAATTATTCGGCGCCGAGTATTCAAATGTTCAACCCCACTCCGGTTCACAGGCAAACATGGCAGTTTATTTTACATTTATAAAACCCGGCGATAAAGTTTTGGGTATGAATCTTTCTCACGGCGGACATTTAACACACGGCTCACCTGTAAATTTTTCGGGTCAGCTTTATAACTTCGTTGCATACGGAGTGAAAAAAGAAACCGGCTACATCGATTATGATGAAGTCGAAACAATTGCCTTAAAAGAAAAACCGAAGATGATCACGGTTGGCGCAAGCGCCTACTCGCGCAATATCGATTACAAAGCATTCCGCGTTATCGCAGATAAAATTGGTGCGTTCCTTTTTGCCGATATCGCTCACCCGGCTGGATTGATTGCAAAGAAATTATTAAACGATCCACTTCCTCATTGCCATGTAGTAACTTCAACAACACACAAAACACTTCGCGGTCCGCGTGGCGGATTAATTTTGATGGGTAAAGATTTTGAAAATCCATTCGGCATCGTCGCGCCGAAATCTGGAAGAAGAAAGATGATGTCGGAATTAATAGACTCTATGGTGATACCCGGAATTCAGGGTGGACCTTTAATGCACATTATCGCAGCAAAGGCAGTTGGGTTTGGTGAAAATCTCCAACCAAATTTCGAAGAATATGCGAAACAGGTAATCAAAAATGCAAAAGCGCTCGCTGCAAAACTAATGAGTTTGGGATATAATATTATTTCCGGTGGCACCGACAACCATTTAATGTTAATTGATTTAAGAAATAAAAACCTCACAGGCAAAGCAGCGCAGGAAGCACTCGATCCCGCTGGTATAACGGTTAATAAAAACGGTGTACCTTTCGATGATAAGAGTCCTTTGATAACAAGTGGCATCAGAGTAGGAACTCCGGCTCTGACAACACGCGGAATGAAAGAGCCGGAGATGGAAATTGTTGGTGAATTGATTGATGAAGTTTTGAGAAACATCGGTAATCTTGATATTGCAAAACAAGTAGAACAAAAAGTGAAAGAGCTTTGTGTAAAATTTCCACTTTATGAAGGAATAATTTAAGGGAGGTGTTTGATGAAAATATTATTTGTACTTTTCATATCATTTATTTCAATCGAATTATCTTTCTCCCAATCTAATTACAGTTCTTTAGATACACCAGTGGATGCAAGAAGTATTTCGATGGGAGAATCGTTCGTTGCTATTAATAATTCAACTTCCGGTATTTTCTATAACCCTGCGACGTTAAGTAGTATAAAGGGAATAACAACATCTTTCAGCAAAAAAAACCTAAACTGGATGAAGTTTGATGACAGATTTTATTATTTCTCACTGAACGCGGCAATTAAAACATCTTATGGAGCTTTTGGAATATTTTACAACAAATTTAAGTGGGATGAGGTTTCAATTATAGATGAAAATGGTGCCGACATAGGAACAGCAAACATTTATGATCATACTTATGGCGTCGATTACGCGAAGGAAATAATTCCAAATTTGTCAGTTGGTATTGTATTTAAAACATACGATAACGTTGAGGATCAAATTAGAGCCATTAGACCGTTAAATTTCCAAAAAACAACATCGCATCCTTACCTTATCGATTTAGGATTATTGTACAGAGCACCTATTCTTTCTAAATCTAAAAATTTTACAGATCAGCTTTCATTAGGATTGTCTTTTCAAAATTTTGGTACGGACTATCGCATAAACGAGAAATACCAACGAATTCCACATTATGGTCGGATGGGTTTTTCATATACTTTTGTTGTGGAAAAGAAAAATGAAGAATCGCTCACACCATTTCGTTATACACTCACCGGACAATATTGTAATCATCTCAACGCATGGAAAACGATGCGCGATGCAATTGATTACTGGGGAGCAGGCATGGAAGCAACCTTTTATGAGATTATTTCTTTAAGGATCGGAGGATATGCTTGGCCGTATACAAATATTTATGGCATAAAAGGAAACCCCTCGTTTCGCTATGGCTTCGGGATAAATGCTCCACTAAGAAAATTCGGCGTCAAGACTCCACTTATAGCAACATTCGATTATGCACTTATACCTCTTTCATATGCCTCATACTGGTTCTTTACCAATCCGAAGAAAAACCTAACAGCATTCTCTTTTGAACTTCGCTACGAAGAGGATTTATTTTAATTAATCATGCAATGGCGAAAAAAAAATATCGGCGCTTCAGACGGAACAGAAAATGAGATGACATTTCTCGACCATCTTGAAGAACTGAGATGGCGAATTGTTAAAGCAGTAATCGGACTTCTGGTAACTACCGCCGTCTGTGGATTCTTCTCAGATTGGATTGTCAATGAGGCAATACTTCGTCCCAGCCGCCTCACAAATCCACCGCTTGTTCTTATTAATACAATCCCATACGGACAAATAACGTTTTACATGGTAATCATTTTAATGTCGGGCATTGTTCTCAGCGCGCCATGGATTTTATTTCAGGTTTGGAAATTCATACAACCCGGACTTATGCCGAAGGAAAGAAAATATATTTGGGGGATCGTTTTCTTTTCGTCGATATGTTTCTTCGCTGGTGTCGCTTTCGCGTATTTTATCATGATGCCTTACATGCTCCAGTTCTTTGCCACATTCGGTACATCATCTATTCAGAATATGATTTCAGTAAGCGAGTATGTAAGTTTCGTCTTGCAATTAATTTTAATCTCCGGTTTAATTTTCGAGTTACCGATGGTTTCTTATTTTTTGTCACGGCTTGGAATCTTAACACCGAAATTTATGCGCAAGTACCGCCGCCATGCGATTGTGGTTATATTGGTTATCGCCGCGATAGTAACCCCAACAACCGATCCGTTTACGATGGGAGTTTTTTCACTGCCGATGTTGTTGTTATATGAAATAAGCATCTGGATAGCTGCAATCGCCAAACGAAAACGCGATAATGCAGCATTAGCGTAATTAATTATAATTTGAATATGGATTTAAAAGAAATATTAGAACCGATTGTTAAAGATTTAGAAATCTTCGACTCTCATTTTAAGAAAGCGATACGATCTAAAATCGCTTTCGTCGATTTGATTGCCCGTTACATTGTGAAGCAAAAAGGTAAGCGGATACGTCCCGCTCTTGTGCTTCTGACTGCAAAAGCTTGCGGCGGAATAAACGATAGTACACACCGTGGAGCATCACAGGTTGAGATATTGCACACCGCAACTCTCATACATGACGATGTGGTTGACGAATCGGATACAAGACGCGGCTTTCCTTCAATCAACGCGGTATGGAAAAACAAGATCGCTGTTCTCATGGGCGATTATATGCTTGCAAAAGGTTTACTTCTGTCTCTTGATAATAACGATTTTCAATTTCTAAAGATCACCTCCGATGCTGTCAGACGAATGAGTGAAGCAGAAATATTACAGATCAAAAAAAGCCGTGATCTCGATATTGATGAAGCGACTTATTTGAAAATTATCTCCGACAAAACTGCATCGCTGTTCGCAACATGTTGTGAAATAGGCGCTACAAGCGCAGTGAGTGATATTGCTACACACAAAGAGATGCGTACATTCGGTGAGAATTTGGGGATGGTATTTCAAATTCGGGATGATCTTTTAGATTATACAAGTCGAATGAGTATTACAGGCAAGCCAATCGGCTTAGATGTGAAGGAAAAGAAGTTGACACTACCTCTCATCTATGCTTTAAGCAAAGCGCCGAAAAGCGAATCGAAAGAGATCCTGCGAATCATTAAAAACGGAGCTAATAGAAAAGAGCTTACGAAAATTGTCGCGTTTGCAGAACTACACGGCGGTATTGAATACACTTTACAAAGAGCCGAAGAATATTCTAACCACGCATTAGATGCTCTTCAATCACTCCCAGACTCTTCAGCAAAAACATCTTTACAGGCATTTGTAGAATTTGTAATGGAGCGTAAGAAATAATTTAGTGTATTGATAATTTCAATAAACCAAAAACTGATATGTTGTAAAAAGGAACATTCCTACGATGATTGCAAAAATAACAACATTTATCATAATTCTCACACTACTTTCTTGTTCTTCCTCGATTTTTCATGAATATTCTGAGATAGAAGAAATTTCTGTTTTTACGAGTCCTGGAAAACCTGGATTTGGTTTCTCAATTGATTTACCTGCTGAAAAAATTATAGCGCGAAAGCTGTATAATCAATATCAAATTTGTATCCTTCGAAAAATTGGCCAAGATTCGATCGCATACGTCAAAGAAGGATACAGCCCTCTCACACCAGCTGAATGGGATACCTTGATTACCATAATACAGACACAACAGTTGTTTTATTTTAAACCAATATTTGTCAAGGAGCGAGTAAATGATTATGGAAGTCGGGGATATTCTATACTCGGGAAATATTCTATCATTCAGAGAATGAACAAACCCATTGAGAACGCTGATATTATCAATCCTCTTTTTAGGTATTTATCGCAATTAGCAAGACAAAAGGTTATGAGGCTGGAGCTTCATTATCTAAAAGATAATTTATATTAATCCAAGAAGATTTTTCTGAAAATAAAAACCATTAGTAACGAGATAACAAAATTGCAATGCTCAAATTGGAACGGAAGAAATAAAAATCACATTGGTTGGAATTTTTCAACTTCCTCCAAAATTGCAGAAACAATTTCCTCCTCTTTTATTTTCCTTACAACAACACCTTTGCGATACAGTATCGCAACACCTTTTCCCGCAGCAATACCGATGTCGGCTTCACTCGCTTCTCCGGGACCGTTTACAACACAACCGAGAACCGCTATCTTAATCGGTTTTTTCACGCTGGAAAGTTTATCCTCAAGCTCTTTCATTATACCGAATAGGTCAACTTCCAATCTGCCGCATGTTGGACAGGCGATCAATTCCACATTACGTGTTGCCAAACTTAATGAGCGAAGAATTTCCTTCCCCACTTCAACTTCCTTCACCGGATTATCAGTTAGAGAAACACGGATTGTATCTCCAATCCCCTCCGCTAAAAGAGTTCCGATTCCAACTGCAGATTTAATCGTTCCAACTTTCGTTGGTCCGGCTTCAGTTACACCAAGGTGTAGTGGAATATCTGTCCGCTGTGCAATCAACCTATACGCCTCAATCATCAATTTAACATCGGTTGATTTCACAGAGATTATTACATCTTTAAAATTAAACTCGTCACAAATCTCAACATGCCGCATAGCGCTTTCGAATAATGCCTCGGCTGTCGGATAACCGTGCTTTTCCAGAATATCTTCTTCAAGCGAACCGGAATTCACACCGATTCGGATCGGGATTCCTTTTGCTTTTGCTGAGGTGAGAACTTGGTAGATTCGGTCTCTTGAACCGATGTTCCCCGGATTCAAACGAACTTTTGCAACATTTGCTTCAATAGATTTCAGAGCAAAGATATGATTAAAATGAATATCAGCAACAACCGGTATTGGAGATTGTTTTACTATTTCTGCAATGGCATCGGCAGCGGGTTCATCGTTTACCGTTACACGCACAATATCGCATCCTGCAATAGCCGCTTGCTTAATCTGCGCAACTGTAGCCGCGACATCCGATGTCTTCGACTTAGTCATAGTTTGAACAGAGATTGGCGCATTGCCTCCGACAAGAACTCCGCCAACATTAACTTGACGAGTCACTCGCCGAATTCCAACTTTGTGTGAGGCGTGCTCTATAGATTGAGGGTTATTTTGCATTGTAATGATTATTTGATTGAAAATATTGTAATAATTGGATATAAAGCAGCGTGAATCTTGACACTTGATTCAATCAATTAAGTTTTTTACTCGCTTCGAACAATATCCTTCTTTCTTCTTCTGTCAGGCTCTGGTAACCATGTTGATTAATTTTATCGAGAATATCATCTACACTTTTTTCAGCTTCAGATTTTCTTTCATCATGAAGATCGAAATAACTCGCATCCGAGACATCCGATCTTCCGGAAGAAGCATATTCATATTCCTTTCCACCGCTGACATAAGTCATTTTACGTCTTGGGATAAGACGATCAAATGAAAACCCTTTTCTTTCAGCGAACAAGTATAAAAATCCAACTGCTGCACCACCAAGATGAGCAAAGTGTGCAATACCATCCATTGTGCCGGTAACACCTGCGTAAATTTCAATGCCGATATAAAGCAAAACAAAATATTTTGCACGTATCGGAAGAAGGAAATAAATAAAGATCGGTCTTTCTGGGAATAACATGCCGAACGCAATAAGAACACCGTACACAGCGCCGGATGCGCCAACTGTTGGACCGCCCGCGGCAAACAACGGAGCGATAAAAAGGTTTGACAAACCGGCACCAAGACCGCATAGCATGTAGTATAAGAAAAATTTCTTTGAACCCCATTGGTTTTCTAATTCCATACCGAACATCCACAATGCGAACATATTGAAAAGCAAATGCATAATGCCGCCGTGCATGAACATATATGTGAGTAATTGCCATGGATAAAACCCGTTCCCGATCGGATATAAAGGAAGTATCGAATCTATGAAAACAGACAATGGTACTCCCTGAATCCGAAACAGACCAAAAAAGCTCGCAAGGAAATAGACTGCCACATTGCTGATCAAAAGAGCTTTGATAACAGGAGGAAAAAACTTAAACCCGCCGAAAAACGAGGGTCGGTAATAGTTTGAACTGGAATATCTATAGTATGACATTAAGATTGATTATTCTCTTCTTAAATAGTTCATTTTCATATTTTGAACTTTTTATTAATAGTGTAAATTTAGTTACGGGTTGTTAGTTCACAGTTATGGTTAATGGTTTTTTAGTTTTACTTTTGGGTTGACGATTTTCTTTGATTTCCAACACCAGTAAATTCAAGAAATTCTTTATAAGCGATGATATCTTTGATTGAAAATTCTCGCTGTTGAATTTCGCGTCAAGATTTTTCCAAAATTTCAGAATATTTCTTTTAACCTATAACCAGCAACTAATGAACTATAACGAAGAACCAAAAACTGACAACGATTTTTCAAGCAAGTGCTACCCACCTAATCCTTTTTATATAAACACAAAGAAATAGATTTCAGTTTCATTTATCGGATAACGCGGCTACACCGGGAAGAATTTTCCCTTCTAGAAATTCAAGTGATGCACCGCCGCCTGTCGAAACATGTGACATTTGTTTTGCAACGCCAGCCTTCTTTACAGCGCTGGCACTATCGCCACCACCAATAACAGTTGTTGCACCGCATGTTGCAAGCAGCTTAGCAATTGCAAATGTTCCTTCCGAGTACCGTGGATCTTCGAAAACACCCATCGGTCCATTCCAGACAACAAGTTTCGCATTTTTAAGAATTGCACTGAATTTTTCAATGCTCTTCGGACCAATATCCATCATACTTCCGCCACTCGGCACCTTATCAGCATCAACAATTTTCGGTTGGGCTTGCGGATCGGCTTTAAGACCAACAACGCCATCTGTTGGCAATGCAAGTTTACCGCCAGCTTTGGCGATAATATTTTTCGCGGTATCAACAGCGCTCTTTTCGACTAAACTTTCTGCCATATTAAATCCTTTTGCGGCAAGGAAAGTATTCGCCATACCGCCGCCAATAATCAGCGTATCACATTTAGATAACAAGTTTTCAATCACTGCTATCTTATCACTGATTTTAGCTCCACCAAGAATTGCAACATACGGACGTTCGGGATTCATCGTGGCTTTGCTGAGATATTCCAATTCCTGCTGCATCAGAAAACCCGAAACTGCGGGAAGATATTTTGCGACACCTTCCGTGCTTGCATGAGCGCGGTGTGCGGAACCAAACGCATCGTTAACATAAATCTCACCTAAAACCGAAAGTTGTTTAGCAAATTCCGGGTCGTTCTTTTCTTCCTGTTTATGAAAACGGACATTTTCCAGCATTAATACATCACCAGGTTTCAATGCTTTTGCCAAAGCTTCAACATCTGGGCCGATACAGTCGGAAGCTATGTCGACAGATTTTTCCAACGATTTTGCAAGCGCTTCTGCCGCAGGCTTAAGACTGAATTCAGCTTCAAATCCGTTCCCTTTTGGCCTGCCTAAGTGACTCATCACAACGAGCGACGCACCCTGATCAAGCACATATTGAATAGTCGGTAATGCTGCTTTGATCCGTTTATCGTCGGTCACAATACCCTTGTCCATAGGGACATTGAAATCAACACGCATCAAAACGCGTTTATTTTTTAAGTCGATATCTTTTACGGTTTTTTTATTCAATCAAATTTCTCCTCATCTAAATTTTTGTAATGCTTATTCAATTGTTTTGATTTACGCTATATATTAAATCTTGTGCTTCTTCTATCTACGCAATGGATCTGATTCATTCAATATTATTCTTTTAATGAAGTTCTTAGTTAGTGGTTAATGGTTTCGGTTGATAGTTAATAGTTTTAGTAACGTGTATTCGATTCATTTTATTTTCCGATACTGTTAAGTTCAAGAAATCTCATATAAGAAGTGATACCTTTTATTAAGACAGTGTATTGATCTGAAATTTCAATCGCGATAACTTCAGTCAAGAACTTTTTGCGGGCTGATTTCAAAATCCCTCTTTTTGTCTCTTCTAATTCACTCTTTGCAATTCCAAGAAATCTTAACTTTTCTTTTGTTGTTGTTTTATGATAATGTTCTGCGATATTATTTGACACCGAAGAAGATGAACGTCTAAGCTGATCCACCGAACGGTAAAATTCATCCTTAGGGAATGCCTTGGTAACTTCATGAATCTTTACCTCAAGGTCTTCCGCAAGTTTATATATCCATAAATTTTCTAATCCTGTAGCCATCGATCAAATCGAAAGACGCTTAAGCATTATCCGCAACCAAAAAATAAAACTCAGAACAATAAACTAACAACTAATAACCAAAAACCAACAACTATATTTATAATTTTGACGCAATGAGATTAGCCAGATCTGCAGTTCGAACAGAATAACCCCATTCGTTATCGTACCATGTAACGACTTTTATGAAGTCACTCTTCTCTTTACCAAGAACCTGAGTGAACGGTAAATCTACAGATGAACTGTGCGGGTCGCCCTTGAAGTCGATGCTCACAAGCGGTTCATCTATTGCGGCAAGGATACCCTTCATCGGTCCGTTTGCTGCATCGCGGAACGACTGACGTAACTCTTCAGTTGTGCAAGGCATTTCAATTTGCGCTGTAAAATCCACCACCGAAACTGTTGATGTTGGAACACGTAATGCGTAGCCATCGAACTTTCCTTTTAATTCTGGGATAACCAGCGCAAGAGCTTTTGCCGCACCGGTTGTAGTGGGAATGATATTCATCGCTGCCGCGCGGGCACGACGTAAATCGCTGTGTGGTAAATCAAGTATCTTCTGATCGTTCGTGTATGCATGTATCGTTGTCATCAGTCCGCGGACGATTTTGAATTTATCGTGTACAACCTTAACTGCCGGCGCAAGGCAATTGGTTGTGCAGGAAGCGTTAGAAATAACATGATGATTTTTAGGATCATATTTATTTTCATTCACACCAAGAACAACAGTGAGATCCTCACCTTCTGCGGGGGCAGTAATAATAACTTTCTTGGCTCCGCCTTTTGTGATATGGTTTTCAGCACCTTTAACTGTTTTCCCTTTTTTATTTACACCATCTTTTTTAATTGTGAAGAGTCCGGTGCCTTCTATTACGATCTCAACGCCGACTTCGCCCCAAGGAAGTTTATCCGGCTCTGTTTCTTTAAACATTCTGACTGCTTTACCATCTATGATAAGCGCATTCTCTCCTACTTCAACTTTACCGTTAAACCGGCCGTAATTTGTATCGTACTTTAATAAATGAGCCATCGTTTTCAGGTCACCAATATCATTAATTGCCACGACCTCTAAAGTTTTCGGATAATTATCTCTAATAATTCTAAAAACCTGCCGTCCGATCCGACCAAAACCGTTTATACCTACTTTAACTGCCATTGAATTTCTCCATTTGAATGAATATGTTCTAAATAATTTAAATAATGTAAGATTTTTTGCATAAGAAGTTGCTTCAATTTAGCAAGAATGGTAACCAAAATCAACTTAACTAATTATTGCTTTCCCTTAAAATAAAGTTACGGTTACTTCTTAAAAAACTCATCTTCTGAAACTTCTCTGATGTAGTCTCCGTGGAATGCAAGAAATATTATTTTATCTAATTTCAAATATTTGTCCGTAGTTGATTCCATGCGTTCAGTAATCGGAAAGATTCCACCATTATCTCTTCCAACATGCTGTATTTCATATACCTGAATTGAATTATCATTGTACCAAATTCGAGGACCTTGTTCTTTTCCAAATGCCACGGTTGGAATCCAATTAAACAACAATGCGGAACCATTCGGCAAATCGGCATGATTTTTAATCAGGTAGTTCTGAACCATTTTTACGATAACACCTTTACGAATCAAATTATTGGAGCCTGCCATGGTAGGGATATTAAATCCAAGTTTCTCGATGTTCACAATATAGTTTATCGAAATAATTACAACAACCGTTGTTACAGTAATAAATAAATATTTATCGATGCTCCTCTTTGGGTATATCAAACCAATGATGTTTTTAAGAAACAACAACATGAGCATAATAAATGGCGGCAATGAATATGTAAGATAATAGCGGAAAAAATGATCTGCCAAAAAGATCACGGGGAATATTCCAATGATTAACCACCCTTCTAAAAACATCAAGATTCTTTTATCCGTATCTGTTTTAATATGAAGCAATGCTAAAATCAGAATCAGACAGATAATTGAAATTATACTTGATGATGAAATGTCAAGAACCGGAATTAATGTTTCAAACAACCAATTAGAAGATAAAGATATATTTGAAAATAATATCCCGGCAGTAACACTTAAGCGATAAGGATGAACCTCTTCAACGGGCAATGAAGTCAGTGCAGGAATTCTTACCAACAGAAACAAAACAAAGATAAAAAGATGAAACCAAATATCTTTTAACTGAAGAAATATTTTTCGCATCAATTTGGATTTTAAATAATCAAAAAGGAAACCTGCGAAAAATAAAACCGGTAGAAGAATCACTGTTGATTCCTTGGTAAACACCGCAAACAGATAAGCAATCGCCGAAAGTATGTTCTTTCTCCTTAGGAATAAATACAAAGAGAGAAAGAAGAAAAATGCTCCACCGACATCATAAAATCCGACCAACCACATCATTGAATCGATATGTATTTTTATCGCTGAAGCGTACAAAAAACCCGCCGACCATCCGATAAACGGTTTTTCAGTTAGCCATATAACAATTCGTGCGACTAAGAGCGAACTCAGGAAGTGAATAATTATAGAAATTAGATGAAATCCGGCTGAATCCAGATTGTACAGATTATAAATTCCGAGAAAATATAGCTTACCCACTGGACGAAAAAACAGATAATGAATGTCTGAAAATATTTTTGAAAAAAACACCTCACCACCTAACCTTTTTATCTCTCCTATAATCAACCAATCATCCTGGATGTACGGATAATGAAAAATAAACCGGTAAACAACTGTTATTGAAAAGAACAATAATATCGGTGGGGAATATTTTATTAATAATTCATTTAATTTGGAAATTTTTAAAATATTATATTTGCCCATTTTTGATTTCAAATATTTTTATTGTGCAAGAGCTATTGATGCGGCAAGAATGGATTTTGCATTGTGTTGAAGAAGTGTTTTTGCACAAGAATTAATTGTTGCACCTGTTGTAATAACATCATCAACAAGAATAATTCTCTTACCTTTGACTTTATCTCCCCGGCTATGACTTAAGATAAATGCTTCCTGCATATTCTCTTTTCGTTCAATTAATGAAAGTGTTGTCTGTGTCTGTGTATATTTTATCCTTTCTAAGATTGTATTTTCTACCGGAATTTTAGTTTTATTCGATATACCATTACAAATTAACTCAGCCTGGTTATATCCGCGTTCTCTTTTTTTTAATTTGTGCAAAGGAACAGGAATGAGAAAATCGGCATTGGAGAATAAATTATCTAATAATATTTTCACACCGATCATTTCACCAAGCTTTATTCCATGGGATTTGATACCTTGATATTTTAATTGGTGAATCAAATCCTGCAGTTTTCCATCTTTCTCGAAAAGATAGCATGAGATTATATCGTCGATAAATTTTGCTTCATCAAATTTTGCCTTTATTTCCTTCCAGGTCGGGTCCGATGGTTCAACCAACTTAAAACTGCCCCAGCATAACGAACATACACGCAGTGATTCATCTTCGATGCGGTTATTGCAGATAAAGCAAACAGGTGGATAAATGAATTCTCTTACAGGTTTGATGATATATCGGAACAAAATATTCAAAATCACTCGGCGATAAAAAGGTGTTTTACCTCTTCTCTAATTTTTGAATTTCATCCCTAAGTGCTGCCGCTCTCTCAAAATCAAGATCTTTGGATGCAGTTCTCATTTCCGTTCTCAATTCGTCAAGCAAATCTCTTTTTTGGTCAGGAGTCATATATTTAAATAAATTTTCAGAAATCCTCGGTGCAAGCTCTTTCCTTGTCTCTTTGGATCCTTTTACATCGGCAACAGCCGTTGAGGCAAGAATTTCATCGGTAGATTTATAAATAGTTTTAGGTGTGATATTATTTATTTTATTGTATTCGATCTGTTTTTCCCTTCTCCTTAACGTTTCTTCCAACATCCGTTTCATTGACCCCGTTTGAACATCTGCATATAAAATTACTTTCCCATTTAAATTACGGGCTGTCCTACCTGCAGTCTGTATTAACGATTTTTCGGAACGGAGAAATCCCTCTTTATCTGCATCGAGAATGGCAACGAGTGAAACTTCCGGCAGGTCAAGTCCTTCGCGTAAGAGATTTACTCCAACAAGCACATCGAATTCACCCAATCTTAGATCACGGAGAATCTCAACCCTTTCAAGAGCGTCAATCTCAGAATGTATGTATCTTACTCTAATTTTAATATCGGCAAGATATTTCGTTAAGTCTTCAGACATTCTCTTAGTTAAAGTTGTTACAAGTGATCTTTCTTTTCTTTTTGCTCGTTCCCTGATTTCATAAATCAAATCATCGATTTGGTTTTTAACCGGACGGACTTCTACGGCAGGATCGATTAGTCCGGTCGGACGTATAATCTGTTCAACAACAACTCCCTTCGATTTTTCTAATTCATAAGGACCTGGTGTGGCGCTTACAAAAATAACTTGCTTCACCATATTTTCCCATTCTTCGAAAGTCAACGGCCTGTTATCTAACGCCGATGGCAATCTGAATCCGAAATCAATCAGCGTTGTTTTACGTGCTCTGTCGCCGTGCCACATACCGCCTACCTGCGGAACAGTAACATGAGATTCATCAACTACGAGTAAAAAATCTTTCGGGAAATAATCTAACAAACAGTATGGCCGCGACCCGGCCGGTCTACCGGCAATATGCCTCGAGTAATTTTCAATTCCTGAACAGTAACCCACCTCGCGCATCATTTCGATATCGAACTTTGTCCGTTGCTCAATTCTTTGTGCTTCTAGAAGTTTTCCGATCTGCTTAAAGTATTTGACTTGTTCATTCATCTCCGTCTCGATATCTTTGACAGCACGTTCGAGTGTTTCAGGTGTGGTTATAAAATGTTTAGCCGGATATATAACTTCTGCGTTAATTTCCGATAAAAAATCTCCGGTGAGCGGATGGATGTAAGATATTTTTTCTATTTCATCTCCGAAAAACTGGATTCGGAGCGCCTGTTCATTTTCATATGCTGGAATTACTTCCACAACGTCTCCGCGAACCCTGAATGTTCCGCGTGTAAACTCGAAATCGTTTCTTAGATAATGGATATCAAGGAGCTTTCGCAGCATAGTATTTCGTTCAATCCGATCTCCTTTTCTAATCCTCAACATTTGTTCTATCCATTCATCCGGCGCACCGATTCCATAAATGCAGCTTACAGATGCAATAACGATTACGTTCGAATCTCCGCTGAGCAGTGCACTTGTTGCCCGCAATCGTAGACGATCTATTTCATCATTCACCGATGAATCTTTCTGAATATATGTGTCCGTTACCGGCAGATATGCTTCGGGTTGATAGTAATCGTAATATGAGATGAAAAATTCGACATGGTCATTCGGAAAGAACTGCTTAAACTCCGCATACAACTGTGCCGCAAGAGTTTTATTATGCGACATGATGAGAGTTGGTTTATTTATTTTTGAAATTACATTTGAAACGGTATATGTTTTTCCGCTTCCTGTAACTCCAAGCAGAGTTTGATACTTATCGCCGCGTATCACTCCCTCTGTTAATTCTTTAATAGCTTGGGGTTGATCACCGCTCGGTTTAAAATCGGAGATAAGATTGAAAGACATTGAAAATAATTCGCCTAATATTTTAATGAAATCGGATTCAAAGTTTTATAATATACTGAAAATCTGAAATCATTCAACCTATTTAGACACTAATTTATGTTTGACAACAAATGCTGTAACTGCGTTAATCGTACGCCCCAAGAATGCTGCAATATTTTCGATCGGGATTTTATTGTAATTTTCAGATAAATACTTTTTATCTTCTTCCGTCCATAGCTTTGCTGGTCCTGAACTTAAACCAAGTTCGCCCGCATGATTAATTACATTATCGGTGTTCCGCATTAATTTTGCTGCAATTTCTTTTGTAGGAATTTTTTTATAGTTTGCTTTGAGATAATTAATATCTTCATCTGTCCATTTCCGCGGTGTGGGTCTGCGATTCATTCCGTGCCGGTTCAAATAATGATTTACCGCACTTTCTGATAATCCCAAATCAGCGGCAAGCTGCTTGTTTGTTTTCTTTTTAAAATTTTTCTGGAGATATTGATGTTCCTCTTTGGTCCATTCGTGATCATGCTGAGGTCTGCTAACTCCCAGATATTGAGCATAGAGAAGTAAACTGTATTTCGATCTTCCAATTTTATTAGAGATTTCTTCCAACGAAATAGAACGGTCGGGATAGTATTTCCTGAGTAATTCTTTTTGTTCTTCTGTCCATCGGTGCGAAACAGGTTTCGTCAACCCCAGCTTTTTTAGCCGGCCCATCACCGAGGGTAATGTTCTCTTTAAAACACGTGCAAGTGAGGCGTTCGTTCTGTCTTCATGATGTCGAACCAAATACTTATCTTCCCATAATTCCCATTTTCTTAAATTCTTTGAATGTATCCCCAATTGTCCGGCTTTCAAAACAATTGAGTCTGCTGATCGATTTATTTTCTGCGCAACAAATTTTGCACCGTGTTTACGATAATACTTGCGTAAGATTTTTATTTCATCGTCTGTCCAAGCTTGATTCATAACTTTCAAATAAACAAATTATTCATATCTTAGTGCATCGATAGGATTCAAACCTGAAGCTTTCCGCGCAGGATAATATCCAAAAAATATTCCCACACCCATCGAGAATGTAACAGCCATGATTATGGATTGGGTTGTAACAAAAGTTGGCCAACCGGCAAATCTCGATACCAAGTTGGATGAAGCGACACCGAAAAGTATTCCAATTAATCCACCCAATAAACTCATCACTAACGCTTCCATTAAAAATTGCAACAAGATATCCCGCTGTCTGGCTCCGATTGAGATTCGAATTCCGATTTCTCTGGTTCTTTCGGTCACGGAAACCAGCATGATATTCATTACTCCTATTCCTCCGACAAGAAGTGATATTGACGCAATGCTTGCGAGGAGTATCGTCATAATATTTGCCGTCGCCGACTGGGCATCGGCAATTTCAGTCTGGGTTCTAATTGTAAAATCGTTTTCATCTCCAGGACTTAATTTATGTCTTGCCCGCAATAGATCGGTCATTTGTAATTGAGCTTCGGGAATTTGCTTTTTTGTTACAGCCGAAACAATAAATCCCCATGAATGGGTATGTCCCATCAGCCGTTTCTGTAAAGTTGAATATGGAATAATAACAACATCATCCTGATCTTGTCCCATTGCATTTTGCCCTTTTGATTTCAGTACCCCGACAACTCTGAACGGAATAGAGCGTATCCTTATGGTATTACCAATTGGATCATCGTTTTCAAACAATTGGTCAACAATAGTTTTTCCTATAACACAAACTTTGGTAGATGCACGCACATCCTGATCCGTGAAAAAATCACCGCCTGTTAACTGCCAATCTCTTATAGCAAATACATCTGTGGTACCTCCTTGTATACGTGTTCCCCAATTCTTATTTCCATAAACAAGTTGACCTCCGGTACCTACCTGTGGGCTTACATAAGCAACAGCCGGACATTGTTCTTTAACTGCAATCTGATCTTCTTCTGTTAATCCGGTTCCTGTTTGCCCACCGCTCATTACTCCACCTCTTCCCAGAGAACCGGGGAAAACCATTAATACGTTTGATCCTAACGTGCTTATTTGTGTTTCGACTTGAATCCGCGCACCTTCTCCAACAGCAACCATTGCAATTACAGCTCCAACACCTATTATTATACCAAGCATTGTTAGAAGTGATCGCATTTTGTTCCGAAGCAGTGCATCGAAAGCAATTCGAAGAATTTCAAAAAAACGCATCATAATTTTATTTACCTTCTTCCACCACCGCCGCCGGGACCACCCATCATCATACGTTGTGGTCCGAACGGATTATTTTGGCCGGCATTTGCTGCCATACTATTCCCGCCTGTCGTACCGATTATAACCTCATCACCCTCTTTTAGCTGATCATCCACCAACTCAACCCACCGACTGTCTGTTAAACCGGTTTTGACAATTATAGATTTTAAATTTTTTCCACCTTGCAAAATCCAGATTCGTAAAGTTTTTATATTTTCATTTTTCTTAAATTCTTTATGAACATTAAATCCAGATTGATCTTTTTTTCCACTCACCCAATCCGTTCTACTTTTTCTCTCACTTTTATTTCTACTGAACTCCTTAGCATTTCTTTGACCATCACCACGAACAAAACCCTCTTTCCTTTCACCGGATTCTTTTCTTTGAGTATCTCCCTGCGTTATTTGATCTTTACCGGGAGTATCCGGATTATTTTTTGCACCAGATTGAGTATTTAATTTTTCCAAAACATCTGCCGGTGGTTGAAATCTCGTAGCCAACACCGGAACCCGCAATACATTTTCTTTCTTGTCAACAAGAATTGTTGCGGTGGCGGTCATACCGGGGCGCAATTTCATATCCTCATTATCAACACTAATAATTACAGTATAGGTTACAACGTTTTGAACATTTATCGGAGCCAATCTGATTTGTGTAACTTTTCCTTCAAAATCTTGCTGAGGATATGCATCGACAGTAAATGTTACTTCTTGATCTATTTTTACCTGACCGATATCTGCCTCGTCAACACTGGCTTCAACCTGCATGTTTTTTAAATCCTGAGCAATTGTAAACATCTTGGGTGTCTGAAAACTTGATGCAACGGTTTGTCCAACATCAACATCTCTTGATATTACTATTCCATCTATTGGAGATCGAATCACAGCATATTGCAAATTCACTCTGGCTCGTTCTACACTTCCTTCTGACTGTTTTAGTTGTGCTGCTGCAGCTTCATAACCGGTTTGTGCTGCATCTAAATCTGCCTGAGAGACTAGATCTTTTTTGAACAATTCTTTTGTTCTGGCAAGATTGCGTTGAGATTCATTCAACTGTGCGCGATTTCTTTCATAGTTCGCTTCTGCTTCTTTAACTGAAGCCCAAAGGAATGTAGAATCAATTTGAGCAACGGGTTGACCCATTCGTACAATCGAGTTGAAATCGACATATATTTTTTCGATTATACCAGACACCTGTGTACCGACCAAAACTGTTCGAACAGGGTTAATTGTACCGGTAGCTCTTACCTGCACCAATATATTGCCTCGGTTTACTTTTTCGGTTCGGTATTCGATCTCGCTTGAATTGCCATTAAAGAATAAAAAATAAACAGCAGCGGCAATTATGATAATACCAATCCCTGAATATATAAATATTTTTTTCTTCATTTGATGTATATAGTGATTATTCGATTAATTGGGAAAATTGATTGAAAATTAGACATATTAAAATGTAAAAAGTTTACTGAGATTTTCAATTTACAATTTGCGATTTACAATTGAGCGTAATTTTTTATTCATTTATTTCGCTTCGCGGTTATCCTTGATGCTGCAATTATTGCAATTAATTGCTTTACCTCATCGATTAAATTTTGCAGTCGATCTAATTTAATTAAACCAGTGTCGGCAATTAGCTCAAGCCAGAGTTCAGTTTCATCAATTTCCTCTTCGACTATACCAAGCTTCGAGATGAAATCCGCTCTTGATCTTGCTTTGCACACAGCTCGGTAATTCGCTGCAACCGATGTTGCTGATCGCACTAATTGCCTGCCTAAAATATTGCTTACATCGTTTTTGGGTAATGACATTACCAATTTTATTGCGCGCAATGCCATTTGTTTCGTTCTCTCTTTCAATTCTTCTTCTGTCATATCAACCATTGCAAAAAAATAATTGAAAATCGAAAATTTGCAATTGAAAATTCCTTCGCCTATACCTCGATCACGAATTTTCCATCTTTCATTATCATTTTGTCATCGAACCAAACAGTCGGTTCTTTGATTAAACCATCGAGATGGCTGGCAACACGCACCGTTCCACCCATAGATTTATTATCGCCGAAAGCAATGTGAATTGTTCCCATCACTTTTTCGTCTTCAAGGATTTTCCCTGTCAGAATTGCCTTGTCATTTGTTCCGATTCCAAATTCAGCAACTGTGTAAGCATCTTTACCATGCGGCTCCAATAACTCGCGTAATCTTTTTGCCTCATCGCCGCCGGTGATTTCTGTAGCGTATCCATCTTTTACTATTATTTTGATAGGTGTGTTCACCATACCTACACTTGCCATCGATCCATCGACAACGGCAACACCATTTGATAATCCTTCAAGCGGAGCTAAATACGATTCACCTGTTGGCAGATTGCCCCACAAACCTTTCTCTCTGAAAAGTCCTGAGCTTGCATGTGCTTCTCTTCCTTTGATTGGCATTGTTATATCAGTACCCAGTGAAGTTGTTACACGAATCGCTTCGGTTTTCTCCATCATCTTACAAATTTTGAATGTCCGCTCTGCAATCTTATTATAATCGGCATTCATGCAGCGAATCATTATTTCTTCCGTAACACCGGGAAGCGTTGCAACACGGGCACCAGCCGCACTTGCGTTACGTCTTGCGTCGGTATGTGTCAATGATTTTGAGGTCGGACACAAAACTACATCCACCTTCTTCATCAACTCGGCAACTTCCGGCGGAGGTTCTTCTCCGTTTGTCTTGCGGAGAAGCATTTCAATAAGCATCACCTCGGTTCCTAAATCTTTTGTAGCTTGCCAAAGCGAATAACCGATAGTTCGAAGTGGTTCATCGGTTACAATAAGAACTTTTTCATTTGACTTCGTTCCCATGCAATCGCGGACAGCGATGAGGGAGGCAGAGTAGAGTTCGGAATTCATAACTTATTTCCTTTTTTCATCAAAGATAAATTGCGCCTGATTAGTTTGTATAATCTTATCGATTCGACAAAATCTTCCAAGAAAAATCGATATGATCTTTTTTGTTTCATAAAAAAACAACTTCACTTAAGATTGATTGCTTCATATGCTTTTTTATAGCACGAGGAGTAACCAAATCAACTTTTAATCCGAGAATATCCTCCAGATAGTATCCCAATTCGATGAAATCTAATCCAATCGGTTGAGAAAAATCCACAAGTATATCAACATCACTCCGTTTCTTTTGTTCATTCCTTACATACGAGCCAAACACACCGATTTCTTTTACATGAAATCTCTTCTCAAGATCCGGTTTCTGTTGCTCTAATATTTTTTTAATCGTACTAAATCGCTTCATAGAATCATTTATTTCCTATCTTTACTGTTTCCAATCCATGCCCATGCGGTCCTATTTCTCTTCTTCTCAACAAGAACGCAAATAATAATCCAAAAAACCCTAACGATGTAAATATCCACATGCCAAGTGTGTAACCATTGGGATTTGCCGCACTTGCTCCTGAAAAATCGTTCGCCCATCCAATCAAAAGATTAAACCCGAACAATCCGATATTTTGTATCATTGTCATCAATCCGTAAGCAGTCCCTAATTTTTTGGGATCTACGATGTACGCGACAGAGGGCCACATAACCGCAGGTATTAGAGAGAAGGCAATTCCCATTAACGACATCGGTACCATTAGATAATATGGAATAATTGCTTCTTCTATTCCAAAGAATGCAAGGTTTACGGTCAAACCGCCATGCAAACCGATAAACGAAGCGAGATCAATTTTGTACGCCATGATTAGATATACAGGAACAATTAGAAGCGAACCGAACATCATCATCAAAGAACGCTTCCCTATTTTATCGGTTAATAATCCGAACAACGGCGTAAAAATCATTGCCGCTAGTGTTAACATGCTTGAGAGATTTCCGCCCACTTCGCGTGTAGTTCCGTGCGCTTCCTGAAAAAATTTAATAGCGAATGTTTGAAAAGGAAACATAGCCGAATAAAATGTTACACAAAGTGCAGTTATGTACCAAAATGAAGTTCCAAACTTAAATATTTCTTTGATCTCAACCTTATCTTGATCTCCTTCTTTATCCATTTCATAATTTTTGTTCGCATAAAGATCCATTATGTAATAGACGATTATACAAATAACAGCAAAGACACCTGTCCCCACCGTAATCCAAAGCGGCGATTGCCAGTAATCGTATAAACTCCGTCCCCAAGATGGCGCATTCAGAGCCATGAACGATCCGAGACGGGCAATTGTTAAATTTAATCCGAATGCAAACGCCAATTGTTTTCCCTTAAACCATCGTGCAATAATTGTAGTGATAGCAACTATCATAGACTCGGCGCCGAGACCAAAAATAAGACGCCCTGCAGCCATCCAATAAATATCTCCCTTCACCGCGGTAACCAAAGCGCCTAACATTATCAGCACGGTGAAGATAAAAACAGATTTGCGTGTGCCAATTCGATCTATGATAATGCCGCCGATCAGAACCATAATGATATTGGGGAAACTATAAATCCCGTTGAGCAGACCAATTTCAGAATCGGTGAAGCAAAGTTGTGATTTCAACAGATCGGCGAGCGGACTTATACTATCGTAAATATAGTAATTACCGAACATCGCTAAACTGATGAACAGCAAAACCATCCAGCGATAGAAGGCAGAAGGTAAAGGTCGTTCAGACATAAAATACCATCGGATTAATGGATTGTTGTATTAATGGATTGATTATTTTACTTCAAAATATAGAAATTTTCGGGAAGATGCAAAGGTTTGATTGTTTCCACAATTCTTCATATTATTTGATTCGCAGGTTTATTTTCCTCAATAAAGGCGATTGTTTGAAATGGGATTGTAAAATAATAAAAGCTCGGCTAATGAAGCTTCTCAAAGGTGAAATCGACCATCGAGAACTTGCAGAGTTAGTCCATATAAGCAGATCGATCATCGAAAATTACCTCAGGTATTTTCGACAATCGGTAGTCCGGCTTTCTCTCCATCAAGGTCTGACGATTTCCGATTTAGCGTACGACTGCATAGCCGAAACTTTTTCAAAAGACGAGAATGATAATTATCAAAAATTGATAAATTTTTCAAAAGCTCTTAATAACGATTTAACACAACTTCCCGAGATTGAAATATTCCTCGCATACAAATCTTTTTTAACATGCCTGGCAGATGCACAGCTTGCACGGTTGTATGCACAATCCGATCCGGCTGGAGCGAAAATCCATAGAAATATTCGCGATACAATAAAAAATTCCGATTCGCTTCTTATTGTAAAAGATTACAGAGGATTGGTGGTGAAATTGAAAGATAATCCGGCTGAGCGATTGAATGAATTCCCACAAGAAGAATTTGAACGCGAATTCATGATAAACGTTGATCACCAGCGGACAATCCCTGAGCTATTGAACGTTTGCCGGGAAATATTAGTGGGGCAGAATAAATATCGTACATCTATATCGTTGGTAGATGTTGTTCAGATTTTTAGAAAGATATACCAAAGCGATCATACGCTAATTGAGGAAGAAGATGTTTTCGCGTCAGAGGGTTTGACCAAATTTGAGATAGAGCAATTATGTTCTGAGGTGCTTTTATTTCTAAAAGAGAAAATATTCCTCACATATTTAGCCCGCGGTAAGGTTGATAGAAAATCAGCCGAGGCAATATACACTGCTTTCCGCGATATGCTGGAAGATTGGTGCTATGGTGAAGAATCAAAATCGTCGATATTTGAATATTTAAAAGTACATATACAGATTGATGATAATCAATATGAAGAGATATACCGAACAAAAATGGAATATTTATTGAAAATAGCGCGAGAAGAATTCGCGGCGAGGTTAATGAGAGAGCTGTGAGCTTTGAGCAAAGAGCGTAGAGATTTTATGGATGGAGATACAAACGTTGAAATGTATTCAGTAGATGAGTATGTTAAATTGGATAAATATCCGAAGGACTCCTTCGGAGGATTGTTGGATTGATGGATTGATGATATTGAAACATGTGAAAAATTATTTTAATCAATAAAGAACCGTCACGCTGAGCTTGTCGAAGCGTGATTTTAAATCAAGAAGTCATGGTTCGACATGCTCACCATGACACATATTTTATTTTCCAGAGTTTCGATGTTATTATTTTTACCTTTTAATTGATAATGGAACATATAGATATAAATATATTAGAAAAATATATTATTTCACGTGAGGATATAACTCCCGGTGAACTTGTTATTATTACAGCCCATTTAGAACAGTGTGCCTACTGCAAAGACCATGCAGAAAAGCTAACTGCATTTTTCAATGGTATTGAGAAGGAGATGCAAACCGAGCCAACCGAGCATGATAAAGCTTTCGCCGAAAAACTACTCGCTCGCAACCGGCTTGCACTTCCTGAGAAGAAACTTGCACTCCAAGAGCGTGTAGATAATGCACTCTCGACTTTTGTAGAAATAATTGAGCCGTACCGGAGGCCGTTAATGCAAAGGTTAGTTAGATATATACAAATTCACCCTATAAGATTTGCGGGAGCAACTTCAGTTACCGCATTTGCAATGGTGTTGGCATTTTTAGCGATACCGAAAATTGTGAAAGACAATAATCCTGCTTTTGCAAAAGTAAAGGATTATGTTTTGAGGGTATATAATAAAAATGCTGAGGAAATTTGGAGTAAGAGTGTTATTGGAATTCCCGATTGTTTCAGTGAAAACAGATGGCAACTAGAGGGCGAAACACGGAGGTTTGTATTAATTCGCGATCTTGATAGCGATGGAAAAAATGAAGTATTATTGACTGGAAAACTTCACGATGCTGAATATACATCCGATAGTATTTATTGTTTAAATAACGATGGAAGATTGAAATGGAAAACCGGCACCGGAGACTGGATTTATTTCGGTGAAACCGGTAAAAACCATCAGGGGAATATTTACATCAACGATTTTTGTACAATCACCGAGAAAACATCCAAAAGGCTTAGACTATTCATTTTGGCATCAGTTAACCAATTTTCTCCAATTAAACTATTTGAAGTTGATATAGATGACGGGAAAATACTTCACGGTTATTTCAATAGAGGAGGTACATCAACCGTCGAGCATTCCGATTTGAACAAAGACGGGAATGAAGAGATAATCCTTGCCGGTATCAATGATGCTTATAACAGAGCTTACCTCGCCATCCTTGATCCAGATAATATTGACGGCTATGCGCCCGTAACATCACAATACAAACCTGTTGATATTAAAAAAGCAGAAGAAAAATATTATCTATTATTCCCTTTATCGAAATTACATGAATTTTATGGAAAAGTATCGTATAATGGCATCAGGAGCTTAGAAATACTTAAAGATGGTAAGATACGTGTTTACATTAATGAAATTTTAAGCATCAATAAACCGGACAATATTAAAGATGTTGGAGAAGTATACTTATTTCGTCTCGACTTAGAAGTAGAAGCCATTGCCCCGAATGACCATTTTATAAAACTAAACAATTATTTGTTGGAACATGGCAAATTGAAAAAATCCCTAATACCTGAGCATTTAGAAGAACTTAAGAAGTCTATTCTTTACTGGGATGGGGAGAAATTCCAAAATACGCCGACACGTAACAAATTGTACTCGTTCAAAAACCTTCCTTAGCAGCAAAATTCCTCGATTCTGAGAGTTTTAAGTAATCTTTCATTTTTTTCTCTTTTTTTCTGGAAAGATAAAGAGCCGTTGAAATAGTATAGTATAACAAACTATTTTACCTTACTACAACGGAGAAACACATGAGCAAATCACGACTCGTTTGCAAACTTAGTTATGGGAATATTTTTCTTAATCTTCTCGGATGGTTCATTCTCATCATTGTTACATTCGGGATTGCGCTACCTTTCTTTTCATTTTGGATGATAAAATATGTACTGAATCATACTGAAGTGATCGAAGGACAAATAGATCCTGTATAAACTGGCAAACACATGATTATCTAATTCAACAAATATTTTATTATTAAAAAAAGGAGTACAAATGAAAACATTTGCATTCATCTTATTTCTTGCAATATGCACACTTAATGTGCAAGCTCAAAATGAAACTCAAACAATTGCGTCCGGTTTATCGATCTCTTCAAAAATTGTTATGGATTCTGACGCTATCTATTGGACTGAGGATGACGGTACTGTTCCCTACTATGAAGATGCCACCACTGGAGTGGTTCGGAAAGTTCAAAAAAATGGCGGGACTATTACAACCCTTGCTTCAGGTTTGAACCATCCGGTTGCTATTTTACTAGATGCTACGAATGTTTATTTCATCGAACGGGGTAGCTGGCCCAATGCCAATGGAACATTAAAAAAAATTACCAAAAATGGAGATTACACCACAATCATTGCAACCGGTTTAGATTACCCTCAGGGTCCCACGGCTATGAATTCAACACACATATACTGGCAAGAACCAACAAGCACCATTAAGAAAATAAACATCACCGGTGGAGATGTTATTACCTTCTATAATGGAACACCTATCTGGAGCCTCGGTTATCTCGCTTTGGATACAGTTGAAATATTCTGGTCAGAACCAAATTCTGATGCTTCTACTCATGATTTAAAAAAAATGTCTTTGAATGGTGGCGAGGTAACAGTACTCGCAACGCAGTTATCCTCAGCGGGGGCAAATATCGTATTAGATTCTGCTAACGTTTATTGGTCTGATCAAGCCGTACCACCTTATGGTTATCCAGTCACAGGGGATGGCGAAGTAAAAAAAGTTCCAAGGAATGGTGGAGTGCCAACACCACTCGCAACGGGACTGAATGCTCCATCAGGAATTATATTGGATTCATTTAATGGATATCTTTACTGGACTGATGGTGGAACATGGACATCTGGTGTTTATGATACAAATTCTGGTTCTTTGAAGAAAATTTCAATTGATGGCGGAATAACAACAACCATTACCACCGGGTTAAATGGACCTGGGAATTTACAACTCGACGAAAATAACATATATTGGCCAGAAAATCCAGGTAGTGGCTTGGGATCCATAAAGAGGATGTCTCGTGGAGAAAATATACTATCAATCAATCCAAAAATAATACTTGTTAAAGATGTTCCAAATGATCAGGGTGGAAAAATCTCGTTGTTTTGGAATGCAACATATTACGACACAAACACAACCCTGCTTTCTTACTACAGCATATGGCGGGCAATTCCTCAACTGTCGGTACAGAAATCCAAGATTATACCAATGAGCACTCTATATCGGAACTTCAATGGTACAGCATACAGGGTTACATCGATCAATGGTACAACATATTTCTGGGAATGGATTACGAACCAACCCGCGCATAAGTTTACTGAGTACAGTTACACAGCAGCAACACTTTACGATTCAATGTCAAATACAGATGGAAAACATTACTTCCTTGTTTCAGCACACACTAACAACCCGAATGTCTTCTATGATTCGAATGTCGACAGCGGCTACTCGGTAGATAACCTCGCACCACTTGCACCAAAATATTTCGCAGGTTCTTTTATTGCCAGTATGGATAGACTTAACTGGAGTCCCAATTCTGAAACGGATTTAAAAGAATACGTAATCTATCGTGGCACCTCACCAGCAGACCAAACATTATTTACAACAACAAGAGATACATTCTATATAAATAACAATCCTCGACCTGGAAATAGTTACTGGTGGATCCGTGCGAGAGACATCCATGATAACCTGAGTGATTACAGTTCGCTAGTGATTACGGATATTAAAGAGACGGGAATGATTCCAACTACATATTCGCTTTCTCAAAACTACCCCAACCCCTTCAATCCATCAACAACAATCAAATACGCTTTGCCGCAGGCATCGCATGTAAGCTTGAGTGTTTACAACACACTCGGTCAAAGGATTGCGTTGCTTGTGGATGAAATGCAGGAAGCTGGGTATCACGAGGTAAACTTTGACGCATCCGGTTTGACAAGTGGTGTGTATTTCTATCACATACAGGCAGGCGAACAAAACTCATGGAAGGCTTATACTGAAACCAAGAAACTCTTGTTGATGAAATAACAGAAACAAGTTAGAAGGTAACCTTCATCTAAGAAATGCAGAGCAGAAGGTTACCTTCTCTGATGAGAGTAGGCAACAAGGACGTGCAACTCATTTCCAACTTTTAGCCGTCAATGAAAATGAGTCGCACATAACCAAATTGAATCGTGGAGAGTATAGCACCTGAGTCAGAAGTTCCGGACGCTCTTTTTAAAAATAAACCTCCGATTTCTGACAATGTAAATTTTGTATAAGAAATCGGAGGTTTTACAATTCAAATATGCAGTATGTAACTATCGGCTAAGGAAGATATTCATCAAATTGGCTCATTCAGTGCTTTTTTCAATTTTTACCTTAAATTTGCGTTTCTAACCGCAGTATATTATATTATTGTGCGATTACAAACGCAATATATGATAAAACGTCTACTACAAAAACAAATAACGGAACGCCTTTTTAAAGGTAAAGTTATCATTATTTTGGGACCAAGGCAATCCGGAAAAACCACACTGATACAGTCTGTTCTTCATACTCAATCGTTACCCTCACTCCTCCTCAACGGCGATGAGGCAGATGTAAGAGAAATGTTGAGCAATACAACCTCAACAAAATTGAAATCTATTACCGGTAAAAATAAAATTGTCTTCATCGATGAAGCTCAGCGCATTCCGAACATAGGAATTACGCTAAAACTATTCGCTGATAATCTGAAAGATATCCAAGTGGTTGCAACCGGTTCATCGGCATTTGAATTAGCAAACAAAACGAACGAGCCGCTTACAGGAAGAAAATATGAATATACTCTCTATCCGATTTCGTTTGGCGAGATGGTCGAGTACCACGGCACCATCGATGAAAAACGGTTGTTGGAACATCGACTAATCTTCGGATACTATCCTGAGATAGTCACTAAACTCGGAGAAGAAAAAGAGTTGTTAAAATTACTTGCCGGAAGTTACCTCTACAAAGATTTGCTGACATTGGAATATGTAAAGAAACCGGCGATGCTCGAAAAAATATTGAAAGCATTGGCATTACAAGTGGGCAGCGAAATCAGTTATCATGAAATCGGTCAGATTGTGAACGCAGATAATGAAACAGTAGAAAAATATATAGATCTTCTTGAAAAAACATTCGTCGTATTTCGAATTCCTGCCTTTAGTCGAAATGTTCGGAATGAAATCAAGAAAGGGAAGAAAGTTTATTTTTACGACAATGGGATTCGGAATGCTATTATTAGTAATTACGGGATATTAAATACTCGATCCGATATTGGCGCACTCTGGGAGAATTTTTTGATGAGTGAGCGGATGAAGCATTTACATTACAATGGCATTGACATATCGCGGTATTTTTGGCGAACAACAATGCAACAAGAGATCGATTACATCGAAGAGATCAACGAAACACTATCGGCATTCGAATTTAAGTGGAATGCAAAAGCGAAATCTAAATTCCCAAAAACATTTACGAACGCTTACCCGTCAGTTGTAACTCAACTCATTAATCAGGAAAATTTTGAATCCTTTTTAGGGATCAAATAAAGACGAAAAACCTCCGACTTTTTTCCTTGTGGCAACTTAATGAGAAATCGGAGGTTTTACCAAGATAGTAAGTGCACATAACATTAATTATGGATTAGAGAATCACGAATGGTATAGCGTCCGATCAAGAAGGTCGGTCGCTTTATTTAAATAACCCCTTCCATTCCTTCCCCTTAATAAGGGGAAGGTTAGGATAGGGTCAAATTGATGTCAGTTCGCGTTCTTCAATATCGCCAGCAGGAAGTTCCAGAACTTCTCTACTGTATCGATATAAATCTTCTCGTCGGGTGAGTGAACTGCTTCAAGAGTTGGACCGAAAGAGATCATATCCATCCCCGGATATTTTTCTCCGATGATACCGCATTCAAGTCCGGCATGAATGGCTTTCACTTCCGGTTCTTTACCAGCGAGGGATTTGTAAGTTGCTTTTGCGACTTTCAAAATCGGAGAATCGAGATTCGGCTTCCAGCCGGGATAGCCATCGGATTGTTCAACTTTCGCTGTACCCAATTCGAAAACGGCTTTCACACCAAATGCGATCTCGTCAATCTCTGATGCCACCGAACTTCGCTGACTTGTTGCCAAGGTTATAGCTTTATTCGTTGTAGTAATAACAGCGACATTGGTTGATGTTTCAACCAAACCCGGAATATCTGCGCTCATTTTGATGACTCCATGCGGCAAAGCGGCAATCGTTTGTAAAATTTTTGCCTGCTGGGCTTTCTTCACAACTTTACCCTTCTTCACTTTTGGCAATTCGACCATGCTTATGATTAAATCTTTTTCAACTGTAGCTAATTCGGCTTTCATTACGATATTACAATTAGCAACAATTTCTTTCGCCGATCCAATTTTTGTTTTCGGTATAAAAACTTGCGCAGTGCATTCGCGTGGAATTGCGTTACGTTTATTTCCGCCATTAATAGCCGAGAGTTTTGAGCCAATAGCACTGAGTTCGATTAGAACACGATTTATGATTTTGATCGCATTGCCTCTGCCTTTATCGATTTCAAGTCCTGAATGACCGCCTTTTAATCCTTTAACTGAAATTTCAGCTGCGATGTAAGGTGCCGGAACTTTTTCAAAATTAACCTTCCAAGTTCCGAGCGTATCGCGTCCGCCGGAACAGCCGACATAAATCGCACCTTCTTCTTCAGAATCGAGATTAAGAAGCGTTTGGCTTTGCACAAATCCCTTTTGCAAATTATTTGCGCCGGTTAATCCTGTCTCTTCATCAATCGTGAATAAAAACTCCAGCGGACCATGCTTCAAAGATTTATCTTCCATGATTGCAAGGTTAGTTGCCACAGCGATTCCGTTATCGGCGCCGAGGGTTGTACCATTTGCCATTATCACATTATCTTTGCGTACAAGTTCGATAGGGTCTTTCATAAAATCGTGCACTTTATCGGCATTTTTTTCGCAGACCATATCGAGATGTCCTTGAAGACAAATGCTTTTCTTATTCTCGAAACCTGATGAAGCCGGTTTTCTGACCAGCACTGTGCCGAATTTATCCTGCTTCACTTCTAAACCGAATTTCTTAGCTGTATCATAAACATACTTTGAAATTGCGGCTTCGTTTTTTGAACCGTGAGGAATCTTCGCTATCTCGGCAAAGTATTTCCAAACAAGTTCAGGTTTTAATCCATTTATTGCGTTTGACATTTTTATTTCCCTTTAATAGAGTTTATAATAATCTTTTTTGTTTTTCTAAACCAAGTTTGCCGCGAACAAATTTACGAACTTTCGTTGCAACTTCTAACGCTTCTGAAATATTTAAACGTGATATTTCTTCTCCCGGATACCGAAATTCAACTGCATATGGTTCTAATATTTTCAAATGTTTATGAAGCACCTTGAATTCTTCATCAACTTCCAAACATAATGGCAAGAGTACCATGGTTAAATCATGGGTTTTTGAAAATACAATGTTATGTTCGACCAAGAATCCCTTCAAATATTTCTCGGCACTTTGTTGACAAGCGAAACAAATCAAGTGTGCAAATTTAAGAGAATGTTTTTTTGAAAGCTCCTTAGCACCTTGAAAATCACCTTCAGCTTTATCGATCCATTTTTCTGCGTCAACGTGCATAAAGAATTTTGCCTTCTCGTGCAATTTCCTGAATGAACCAATCGCGGCCCTTTAAAGCTCTGCTGTATTCTTGTGGTGTTCTGGTTACAACATCAAGTCCAAATCCGTTTTCTTTAATTGCGTTCCTTACAAATCTAATTCTATCGATCGAACTACCTGGCAATTCTGCTACAATAAATATATCCAAGTCACTATCCTTTTTCGGTTTACCTCGTCCATAAGAACCGAAAAGAATCACCAACTCCGGGTCGCACGCATCAACAATCTCGTTGACAATATTTTTAATTATCTTTTTTGAAATCACTTTGAATCTCTATCGTCAAAAATTTATCCCTCACCAATTGATTTACAAACTTACCGATTCTTTCATACGTTGGATCGAAATTCTCGCCGAATTTCTCTTTCATCTTGTCAGCCATATTTCCAACTGTTGTGTTGCCGTCGCACAAATTCCATATTAAACTTCCGTGATCATCAAGTTTTATTTTGAAATAGGGTCTCTTTATATTCGGCATTACGTATTTCACTAATAACCGATTTTGAAATTTCGGAACAAACAAAATCACTTCGTTCTTCTCACCTGTTTCCCATTTTAAATTTCTCGATGGTTTTAAATCTAAGAGGTTTATTCTTTCAGTTTCGTTTTGTTTCATATTCCTTCAATCATTGGGAAATCAGATTCTTACTCTCGTCCCAAACAAAATGGGACGAGAGTAAGAATAACAATATTACATTACTGCAGTTGGTGGAGCAGGTTCATCTGGACGACCAGCGTTCTTAACCGGTATCTGAATCAAGAGCCATGCTATGAATACAAATACGATTGAACTTACATAGAACGGGAATGGGAATCCTGCAAATACTGCAGGTAACCATGCATCGTACTTAATGTCGGCAACCGCGAGTCCGGCAAAAAGCAATCCGATTAAAGCTTCACCCGCAATTAAACCTGCGGCAAGAAGAACACCTGTATTCTCAACTCGAGCTTTTTGTGCATCGTTGAATTTCTTCTTTGCTACAACCTTATCGACCATACCTTTGATTATACCGCCGATGAAAATGGCAAAGGTTGTTTCAAGTGGTAAATACATGCCGACGCTAACAAGCATGGGACTTTTCACCTGCATTAAAATAAATCCAAGACCCATCAGCATTCCTACTATAATAAGAGGCCATGCCATTTGTCCGCCAACAATTCCTTGAGACAATAATGCCATTAAGCTTGCCTGAGGAGCCGGATACGTTTTTCCGCCCAATCCGGTTCCACCCATATTAATATCGCCTTGATGAAGAATTACAAGCGGGAAGAACATAACTGCTGCAGCAAGAGCGACACCAATAAGATCACCGACCTGCATCTTCCATGGTGTACCGCCGAGTATATGTCCAACTTTAAGATCTTGCAACATCTCGCCTGCAACTGCAGCCGCAACGCAAACTACTGCCGCAACGCCTAAAACTGCTGCAACGCCTGTTTGTCCCGACATACCAAGTGCCACCATGAGAAGAGCAGCAACAAGCAGTGTTGAAAGTGTCAGACCGCTGATTGGATTATTGCTTGAACCGATTATTCCTACAAGATAACCAGAGACTGCTGCGAAGAAAAATCCTGCAACAATCATTACTATTGTTGCAACCAATGCAGCAACAACATCCTGCGCAAAATAATTATAGATGAAAAATGTTAAAACACCGGTTAAAAGAATTCCTACCATAATCCATTTGAAACTTATATCTTGCTCGGTTCTAACGGTTACATGTTCTCCGCTCGCCGCTTTTTTTACATCTCCGATAGATCTTTTTAAACCTGC
>JACRFD010000072.1 GCA_016218025.1 Ignavibacteriales bacterium | reverse complement strand
GCAACAGTATCTTTGAATACATTGAAGTGTTTTACAATCGAAAGCGGAGACACTCTGCTATCGGTTATCAGTCACCTGTGCAATTTGAATTAAATAATTTTATGTCTTAACTTATTGTCCAGAAAATCGGGGCAAGATCATTAACCTCCTGAATTATAATTGTTAATGATTAATTTGTTAATTGTTCGATTTTCTTATTCCATGTAAAACATGTGCACCCTTTGCAGAATTGCCAACTACAAACACATGATCGCCTTTAACGCTAACACTTATATAATTTCCATCATCTAATTTGGTTTCATTACGGTAACTGCGCCATGAGAAACCATTGAAATGCAATACCTCACCAAATCCACCTACACATATTACATCATTTACATCGTTCCCCCTAATTGCATAAGAATAATAATTAGTAACCCCTGCTATCTTTTGCCATTTATCCTGACGTAACAATCTTTTTTTATACATCCCATCGCCAACCACATAGTAACACCTTCCGGATATGAACCATACTCCTCTTAAAGAGTAATTTATCCCGATGTCTGAAAGATGTTGGACGTTTGATCCGTTTAATTTCAATATTTTTCTATCATAACTTGAATACATTTTAGATGCTACTGCTAAAATTTCATATTCACTAGTATGAGCATTTCTACTACCCATTATATCTTCTATATCTAATGTGGTTCCACTTTCAATCTTTTGCCACTGATTTCCATCATAATGGGCTAAGGCACCATTTGTACCTATCACATAATTGTTATTCGATGAAGTACCCCAGAGTTTTTGAGCAAACTGATTGGTTATCCAAATTGGATCTGGATTTCCAGGAAATGTATTTATCCAGTATGGTGTAACATATTCGCTATCGCCATTCCAGTGATGAACTCCACCACTAGCAAGCCAGACATTATTGGAGGAAAATATAAGTACACATTGAGGCCGTAGATTAACATAACGTATACTTGGTGAGTATGCGGTTATTTTTTGTAGTTGCCAACTTTTCCCATCCCAGATACCAACACCATATGGCTCAGTTTCAATTTGACCTGTGGAATCTTTTTTGTAAATCTCACCAACTGCATAAACTAATGTATCATTAACAATCGCAACATCATGCAACACACTCGAGTTACCATCACCAAGGGTATCAATCTGCCAAGTGAAGGTATGGCTTGTCGTATCCATTGTAACAATATCTGCATAACAACGCTCTGGTAAGTTTAAAAAGTTTTTTACAGTCAGTACGTATCTATAACTATGTTTTGGTTGTAATGATTCGTCGATAATTAATGTATCTGTTAGAGAGTGGTGAGTGGTTAGTTGTGAGTGATAGATTGTTGCAGTATCGTTTTGCTGTTTTGTGTTTTGTCGCTTCAATGTAACAGTGCGGTTCATTAATCCTCCCGGCATACGCAATCGCAAGACGGCATCTGTTACTCCCACATCCTCAACGGTTAACATGCCGTTGTTAGCGGTGCCGTTGCCCGGCTCCGGAGGTGTTTCTTTGCATGAGAAACTAAAAAGTAACAACATGAATATTATTACTGCATACGAGATATTCTTCATTACATATTCCACTTTCGTTAAAAGAATTATCATAGCATTATACGTCCTTGGGTAAGAGCGGGCTGCCGCCCCAAGCCGCATTTAAATCTGCCGTTAAGTTAGAGAGAAATAATTTAAATGTCAAGTAAAAATATTATTTTTCCGTTTTTTTTTGCAAAATAAGGTGGTTTCGCCAATTATTATTATAGGTAAGAACATTGAAACACACGAGAAGCTACCAGAAGGATATAAAAAAATTATACTCGATCCTTCTTGGGTTAACCGCCGATGTCAAGTATGATTATTATTTTAGAATATACTTGCTACGCTTAAAGTAAAATAAAATCTTTGTGGATCGTTAAATCGGTACGTAAAGTCTGTCCGGATGATATCGAATATTCTGCTGATGCCGATACCCGCCTCGGAATACCAGCCGTGAGAGGATGAAGTTTTGCCGACCCATGTTTGTGCAAATGAGCCGTTTAAAATCAATTCAATTCCGTTACGATAAAGAAAAGGAATGTTCAATGCTAAAAACGGCGTACTCCTGAAGTTATGCTCAAGATTTATCATAACAAACTTATCACCGTAAAATTCTTTTACGCCCCCGCCTTTCAACACACCGAACGGAGCATAACCGCTTGAACGAGAATCGGGCACAAACATTCGTTGCGGCGGTAATGTTCCTGTTGATAAGCCGCTGCTCACTCTAACTTTTAAAACCGGAGATAACAATAAAGATTGCGCAAAAGTCCCGAAGCTGTAATTAAGAGTAGTATATAAACGCGAAAAATTAAAATCGCTGTTGAAGAGATTTTCAGATGAATATTCATAACCAAACTCTATCGCATCGCGCGGAACAATATCAAGAGGAGCTTCGCGATCACCAAATCTAAAATCAATATTTACGGAATTCAATTTTCCTTCAGTAATCGGCGGATTTGTGCGGAACGGTTTTTGGTTTGAAAATAATCCGCGGTTTGCAGTGTTGTGCATCGAAAACTCTTTCTCGCCGATGAACGATATTGTACCACTCAGTTTTCTTATTGGATCATAAGAAATATATGAACGCCAACCTTTTGCAAGATAATAATCTCGGTAATCGTTCTTATCTATCAGCGCCATCAATGAGATCGCAAACGGTGAGTAATACCCTTCGTCGGGTACGTTATCCAATCTGCTGTACACGTCTGCTCCGATTTTAATTTTTCTGTTTGCAAGAGGAAATATACCCACACCCAACTGATACTTGAATCGGTTGTCTGAAAATCCGTAACCGGCAGAACCCTCTAAGGATAAATATTTCATTACCGAATCGATTTGATAATTTCCACCGAAGAAAAATCCCTCAACTCTGTTGAAACGGACATCAACATTGTTAAATAAAACATTTGTTCCTTCGCCGGAGAGCGTTGCAAGCGGTCCGGTTGGCTTAAATTGTTTTTCTAAAGTTTGTGAACTGTCGAGTTTGTTATAAGCCGTCTGTTCTTCATCTGTCAGAGGAAGAATTTCGTTCTGCGCCCAGAATGTGGAATCGAATTTGGTTGCATTTGAATCGACAATCAATTTTGGTTTGTGGAGAATAGTGTCGGGTATCTCTATGTTGACGGCATAATCATAAATGGAAGATGTTGCTTCAATGCCGATTCGTGGCATTGAAATTCCTATAATTCCCAAACTCAAACCTCCAACGATTCGATTATCAATCGGCATCCAGAAAATTGAATCGTAGAGTGCAAACTGTTGTTTGTAGCTTAGATCGATATCTTTTATGAACGGAAAAGTGAAAGTCTCGTTCGGCTTCACATCAACACTCACAACAGCATACGTTCCCTCAGCAATCATGATTATTCCTTTAAAGAGCGGGCGAAGCCTCGATTTCGGAATCATCTGAATTTTATAAACATCAACATGATTCATCACGGTTGTTCCGATTAGTTTATAATCATAATATTCCAGAGCATCCGGTGCGGTGGGACCTACGAATGAAAACGAAGAAGATTTCTGGTTCACAACCATATTGAAAAGATTGATCTCGTCATCGTTGAAATTGATGATGCGGTGAACCGCGGCGAAATTTTCGGTACCCGGAATATTTTCGGTTTGCCGTTTTTGCTTTACCACCTCTCTCAAAGTATCACCGATAAGCATGTAACCGGTGGAGTACGATTCGGTAATGCTTGCAATTGAAGTATCGCGGCGAAGTACCTGTCTGCTGAACGCTTCGAATTTATATGATTTTAATTTATCCATCCACTTACGTTTGTTTGCAATTGCTTTTCTGATAATATCGATGGCGGGATCTTCGGCAATTACGAGCACCTCCGACATTTGAATGGGTGATGGCTTTAATAAAATGTGCCGTGTTACCGATTCAGAGAAATTGATAATTAAAGTTTCAGGTTGGTAAGCGAGGTAGCTAAAAACCAATGTGTGGTTGCCGGACTCGAGGGATAAAATATAGTTACCTTGTAAATTTGTAATTGTTCCTTTTGATGTACCGAGCAGACGAATATTTGCAGCGGCAAGCGGCTCTCCGGTTGATGAGTCCGAAACAACTCCGCGGACCGAAAAAACGTTTTGTGCAAATAATGGTTGGATAAAAAAATACAAACAGCCGATAAAAACAGCAATCGATTTCATTGGTAATTTCAAATATGGTTAAGATGTTTAAGTTGATTTTGCAACCTAAAGCTAAAAATATAAAAGAACAAACGCAATTTGAAATAAGGTACGGAAAAGAAAATTCTATGTTTCAATCGGGTTTTATTAAAACGTGTAATCTTCACAAGCAAATCATCGAGTAGCCGTGGACTTTTGTTGGATGTCTTAGGTTAAATGTCCACGATGCCGGCTAACAAGCGCAATCATCTCTGGTTTAAGCTGGGAGGAGATTGCGGCCACACGGATTTCAATCAATTGAATTTATAAGATATCTTTACAAAGCCAGCAACAAGCGATGGGTTATAATCTGTGTTGCCCGAGTTCAAAAACGGTTTCTCTTTCCACTTCGCCGTTCCGAATGATGCAATTACTTCGGTTGTGACTGCGAACGATTCGCTGAGCGGTAATCCCACACCACCGCCAACCCCTACGCTCACTCCATTTAAATTCAATTTTCCAAGATCATTATTTTCCAAAGAACCACTTGAGTATGAAAGTTGTGCAATTGCGTAAGGCTCAACCGTTCCTCTTGTGAATGTATATCTGCCAACGGCAGATAAATTGAGAGCTAAGAAATCGAGAGAAACTTTTTTCGGACTGCCCGATGTAATTATCCAGAAATCATTAACGGTTTTCGAAAAACCATATATGCTTATTCCAATTGCGTAACGCTCATCGAAATTGTAAAAGTAATCAAGGGTTAAAGCAAAGTTTGTTCCGGTTTTTGTGTCCTCATCTAGATTGAACATGCTGTTTTCAAAAGAGTTTGCAGCACCTAAACCGAGTGAAACTTCATGTTTTAAAAACTCAGCTGTTTGATCTTCCTGACAGAAAGTTGATAAACTAAAAATAAAAGTAATAGTTAAGATGGCAATGAGAAATTTCATATAAACTCCTTATTTGGTGTATGTTGGTTTTATAATAATCACCAGATCTCGAAACGACAATTTAATATTATTATAGAATGAATTCAACTTAGGCGTGTTTGCCATTTATTAAGAACGTTCTTATTTTCCTAACATATGAAAAAACTCTCTTTAACTTTAAAATTACTACTTTTCGCATATTTGAGTTATCTGTTATATGTACTTTATGCGGAATATGACCCCACTGTGGCAAATTACCGCCCGCCGTTTCTACTCTGGGTGACCGACTGGATGAATCTTTATATGCACGAGGCCGGGCATCTGTTGTTTAAAATTTTTGGAAGAACAATTTATTTCTTGGGTGGATCGCTCACCCAAATCCTTTTACCCCTGGCACTTGTTGTTGTAATTGCCCGCCAACAAAATTGGTACATCGGTGCGGCTGGTTTTTGGATGGGCGAAAATATGGTGAATGTAAGTGTTTATATTAAAGACGCGCCTTACAGAAAACTGCATCTTATCGGCAGGGGATTGATACACGATTGGAACTGGCTTCTTTCGGATAATCTTGATGCGGCAGAACCGCTTGCCGACTTTATTTTTATCTCCGGAATTATTATCTGTTTAGCATCACTCGGAATTGGAGTTTGGTGGAGCGTTAGAGATTATAAATGGTTGCCAGAATCGACATCGGAAAACTTTTTATCGGAATAATATTTACTTCATATAATTAGAGAAAGAAAAATAAAATGTCTGCTTATGTAATCGTTGATATAAAAGTAAAAAACCCGATACGTTATGAAGAATATAAAAAAATGGCTGAAGCTACAGTTAAACAGTTTGGAGGAAAATATATAGTTCGGGGGAAACCGGCAGAAATATTGGAACCGGGATGGACGCCGAACCGTCTTGTAATTTTGGAATTCCCATCGGTGGAGCAAGCTAAACTTTGGTGGAACTCGGACGAGTATGCGGAGGCAAAAAGACTCAGATATGAAACCGCAGATTCAACAATGATTGTTGTTGAAGGAATTTAGTGTGTGAAAAAATTTTAATTCCTCGGTTTTAGCAATCAAAACAAAAAATAGTTATCTTAAGATTACACAAAATTCACGGACTTTTAGAACCCGCATGATGCATCGATTTCCAATATTTATTACAATACTAATTTCAGCGATTTTATTTTCTTCTTGTAAAAAAGAAATTAAACCGAGAGTAACATCGAAAAATGAATTATATTTATTCCTCGATACACTCGAACAAAAATATGAATCTGCTTCATCGGCGGTAGAAACAGCCCGCTGGAATATTGCTACGAAGAATCAACCGGCGGATATACGTGTGGCCCGCGGTAAATTGGCAGAAATTTTTTTAGACTCATCGCTTCGAAATATTATCTCCGAATGGAAAAACCAATCCGGTTCGCTCGCCGATAAACCGCTTGCAAGACGGCTTGAATTGTGGAGCCGCGCCTTCACGGGGGGAGTTGTTGAATTCGATAATAATGTTCAAAAGGTGAGGCAAAATCTTGCAGTAAAATATTTTAAGGCGGGATCTCAGGTTAACGGTACAGAAAAAAAAGAATATGAATTAATTGAAGATTTAAGAAAAGAAAAAAATTCTAAAAAAAGAAAAATCATTTGGCAAAATCTTTCAAACACAAAATCAAAACATCTTGAAGAATACAGAAAGTTAGTCAAGTTATTAAATGAAAAAGCAAGAGCCGAGGGATTTCCGAATTTTTACTCGTTGAGTTTATATTTAGACGGAGTGGATGAGGGGCGTCTGCTGAGCGCTTTCGATATGCTGACCGATCTTACAGATAGTGTCTATATAAAAACAATGTATAGCAGCAAGAAAAAGTTAAAATTGAAAGTTGTTTCACCGTGGAATTTGGAATTATTCACCCAAGAGAACAAAAAGCTTCCGGATAAATATTTTCCATCAGATTCAATTATGCCGGTTGTTTACCGTTATTTAGACAGCATCGGATTTCAAAAATCTAAAATTAAAATATCGGTACAGGAAAATAGCAATCAAAATGATTTTTATAAAATTTCTGTCCCCGGAGACGTCAGGGTTATATTAAAAACAGAAAACGGAAATTTAAACTACCAAAAGTCATTCGAAACTTTTGCAAAAGGACTGCGTGCCGCACTGATAAAAGCAGATTATCCGATACTTGAATCGTACGGAGTGGTGCCGGGAACATACAGCCCATCGTACGAAGAAGGGATATCCAAAATCTTCGGAGAGCTGGTAATAGATTCACTATGGCTGAGAAAGTTTTCTAAGGTAAAAGAAAAAGAGTTAAAACTATTTTGCCAAAAACGTGGATATCCAGGGCTTGCAGATTTACGTAGAAATTTGAAAACATTCAAAGCAGAATATGAGTTCTTTAAAAATCCAGATATAAATGCAGACTCGCTTGAGAAAATGTTATTGAAAAAATATCTCGAAGCCGAAACAGATTCTCAAATTGTTTGTCCATTTATTTTGATCGATAGGTTTGTTACCCATCCGGCAACATTTTACAGAACAATTTATGCTCAAATGGTTTCCGCACAGATTCAGGAAGTTATCTCGGATAAGTTCAGCGCACGAAGGCACACAGATACACTTTTAGCCCCGTGGCTGATAGATCATCTCTTTGCTGGCGGTGAAAAATTAGACTGGCAGGAGAGAATAAGGAGTGCGACTGGAAAATCTGTAGAGCCGGGACCATTCCTCAGAAAAATCGGAGTTGAACATTCAAGCTTATTGACAACAGGCAATCAAAAATAAAAAGAGAATTTTAATGCGTAAGATTTTTAATCTCATCATATTAACTCTTATAATTTTTTCTTATTCGCAATCCAGCGACAACAAAGATATTCTACGGTTTTATCCTTTTGCAGATTCAGTTTCGGAGTATCCCGACATGTTCAAGCAATTAAATTTAATATGCTCGAAGAAGGTAGACCACCTCTGGGTTTCTTTTATCGGTTACAAAGGAGAGAATAGAGTTATAATTGTTGCGGTTACCGGCGAAAAGATTAAGAATCCCAATAAAGATATTTATCGAACTTTGGATTTTATAGATGGCGCCCCCTCGCTCGGGAAAGTTACAACATGGGGATATATTTTCGATAGAAATAAAGATGGTTTGGCAGATTACATGTCGCTTGTTGATGGCGCGGCTCCGTTTCTTGACGACAGGGTTCCCGAAAGTTTTCCTGCCCGGGGCGAAAAGCTTAATAAGTTAGATCTTGAATTATATGTGAATAAATGCAAAATAATTTTCAATCACTGGGCGGACGATAATTTCGACGGAAGAATAGACGGGTTTGTGCACGTGGATGTTGATCCTCTCCGCGATTGGGTAAAAAGGAAAATTTTTGCACGCTGTACAAAATTCAACGACATATTCGATAACGTTTGGGCATTCAAAAAACAGATAACTAAAACACACGAGAAGGTTGAATATACGGGTACAAAAATACCGTTCAGACCGTTCGGCAAAATATCAGATTCCTTTACGAAAGAAACGCTCAACTACCAATCTAGTGTATTGTCTTTAATAAACCGTGGAATAAAATTGTGCAGTGTCGGCAGCAAGTTGTCGGATGGGAAATAAAATATTTTTTTGTAAAATTGATTTTACTAAAAAGCGGGACTAAATAAATAATCCCGCTTTTTAATTTTATTAAAAGATACTTATTTGATTAATACCATTTTCTTTACATCGGTGAAATCCTCTCCTGAGCTTGACGAAGAAGAACCGGATTGCAATCGATAATAGTAAACTCCATTTGGAAAATTACTTGCGTCAAAATCAATTGATTTATAACCGGCGGTTTCATATTTGTCTACAAGTGTTTTTATCTCTTCTCCAAGAATATTAAATACTTTTATTGTTACCCAACAATCGTTAGGTAATTGGTAGCTAATGGTTGTAGATGGATTGAATGGATTCGGATAATTTTGCTCAAGAACATAGCTTTTAGGCATGGCTATATTTTCTGCATTTGCATACAATGGAATGGTACCGTTCACCGGATTCTGAATAGTGATACTTCCAGTTCCATTGATTTCGATTTCCCTTCCATCTATTGTTGCTCTATAATTTATTTGGTTTGTTGCTTTAATATCCCAGAGCATTGTTAACGGAAAAACTGCTCGTTTTGTAATAATTGATAAATCTTTCTGATCCGCTGTCGGAGAAACAGATTGTAGATAATTTCCGGCTTTAAAATATGCCGTAAATCCTGGTGGATCGGGCGGCATTTCTGAATCACGGTCTTTTCCCAATCTCATCGAACTATTACGTACATACATTTGTTGTATTTCTCCATTTGCGTCGGTAAAACTAATTCTATCGTACTGTAAATATTCATCTTCAAATGTTACTGTTTTTGGTAATGGAGATGTCGGTAATGTCAGGTAACCCAATGCACTAGATTGGACCCAGATACCCATTCCAGGTTCAATTACAGTGGTTGAGACATACCCGCCTACATATTTATAATAAATAGATACAATTCCGGATGGTTCCTGGATGATAGAAGATGTTTGAACGGTTCCGGATATAGATCCGATAAGATTCCAACCCGGGTACACTTTAACCTTATATGAATAAAATGGCCAACCTGTGTACGTTACGGATCCGTTCGATGGAAATTTTACAAAATAGCCCTTGCCGTTTTCTAAAACAGACGCTGTTTTATATGTTTGTGTTGCTCCATCATACCAGCTTGCGTTTGAATTTGCTGTGGGACATACAACTGTTTTTGTGAAATCATTCACAACATCAGGAACGCTTAGCATATTATAATTAATTACAAAAGATGAATTAATAATGCGGTTAAGATCTATTTTATATACACCGTTGTCCGTTGCGGCATATAAATATTGTGGCGATTCACCAACGGCAAGGTTTGACTTGAACGCTAAATGATTTATCTTGATGTTGGATGGCAATCCGGTCGATATTTCACTCCACGATTTACCTGTATCTGCCGTAATCAGAACTTTCCAGCCGGTGTAGTTATAACGCACCGCCAAAACACAGCCTGATTTTTTAGGATGAGGAAGTACATAAGTAATATAATGTGGATAATTATCACTTACAAGAGATGTAGCTTGCTGTTGTAACTCGATAGAAATGTCAGGTTCTATAACCCAATAGAAATGTCAGTAAAATATACGATAAAGATTAGGTAACAAACAAACATTCAAAATAAAAGGGCGGTAGCCACGAAGAGCCAATGAGCAGCTCGCAGTGAGT
>JACRFD010000074.1 GCA_016218025.1 Ignavibacteriales bacterium | reverse complement strand
ATATGCATCTAAACTTGTCTCATATACTCAGGGTTATGTTTTATTGAGAGCTGCGGCTGAAGAATTCAAATGGAATTTAAATTATGGTGGAATTGCATTATTATGGCGTGGTGGTTGCATCATTCGCTCAGCATTTCTTGGGAAAATTAAAGATGCTTTCGATCATAATCCGAATTTAACAAATCTCTTGCTCGATCCGTTTTTCAAAGAGAAGATAGAAAAATCTCAAGATGCATGGCGACGAGTGATATCGAGTGCGGTGATGAACGGCATCTGGACTCCGGCTATGGCAACTGCGTTGAATTATTTTGATGGTTTCCGAAACTCACGCCTACCGGCTAATCTTTTACAAGCTCAACGCGATTATTTCGGTGCTCATACTTATGAACGATTAGATAAACCTCGAGGTGAGTTTTTCCATACTAACTGGACAGGCAGGGGCGGAGAGACGGCTTCAACTACTTACGTAGTCTAAAATCCAAATCGTTCAATTTTTAAATTGTCAGATATCCCGATCGTTACCCACGGTCGGGATTTTTTTTATATTGATTTGAAAGAAATGTGGTTATAAAGGGAGAAAATTTCCACATCGCAAGATTGTGCCACAGAGATAAAAGCAGACTTACTTTTTCATATGTTCGATATATTCCGTTTTACCCCTTTAGCCAATTTTTGGTCAAAAAGCGTACCATTTACAGATAAATTATACCCTTTAGCGAAATCTATCTCCTTTTAGGATACTGAATAATTACATTTTCTTGTCTTGGACTGAACAAAAAGGCCAGTTTTGAGTGGTAGTTGCTATCTACATTTTCTGCTTATGCAACGGTAAGCCGACAAAACGTCTGCTTGCTGCAGCAGATCTACGACTACCATTAATCAACACGATCGGTTGATAAGGAATTAAAAGATAGTATTCTTTATAATAAATGGCGGTACCAAATCTCTATATGACTTAATTGAAACTGAAAAATTTCCGAAGAGCAAAAATTTTCTAATGAAAATAGTCAGGGAGATATATATTGGATTGATGCAAAAATTATTGAAGAGTTGAAACGGAAAGAAAAATATCATAGAGAAAACTAAAATGAAAACGACCAAAACAATTTTTACAACTTTGCTAATCTTTGGTGCAGCAACATTTATGAATGCGCAAGATACAAAGAGTAAATTCTTCGCGTTTAAAAATATCATTCTGATCCCGATGACCTCGGAAAATGTTATGCGTAATCAAACAGTTCTGGTGAAGGATGATCGGATATACCAAATCGGTTCAGTTGAGACAATTGATATACCAAAAGAAGCATTCGTTGTTGATGGCACCGGAAAATATCTTATGCCCGGACTTGCAGATATGCATGTACATTTGATTTCAAAAGAATGGGAAACTCCTGAAGCAAACATGTATCTTGCAAACGGTGTAACAACTATCCGCGATTTGTCTCAAGGTAGTATAATGTCGATAAAAAAATGGTGTGAGGATTATAATTCCAAAAGAAGACTCGGACCGACGACATATAATGCATGGACTATCTGGGGGTTCGAACCTAAAATACAGGAACTCATACCAATAATAAAAAAGAATAATTATAACTGCATCAAACTAAACGATTATTTGAGTAGAAAAGACTTCTATAATGTAATTAATGAAGCGAAGAAATCGGGTCTTTATATCACCGGGCATATTCCGTATTCTGTAAATGTTGATGATGTTATTTCTGCCGGCATGGACGAGCTCACACATATTGAACTACTCCCGGTTGTCTTAGCTTCAAATGCAATAAAAGGTGATAAGGATACAATGCAAAGAGAAGTTTTAGAGAAAGAATTAATTTTAAATGCCTTTAGACTTTTGGAGCCGGTATACCAACAAAATTCACATTCCACTTTAGACACTTTACATAAAATGCTGGATCGCGAAATCCAAAAACTCAAAGGGAAAGATATTACAATCATAACAACATTGGTTGCAGATGAAACACTCTCTTTGAAATACAATGATACTCTTCAATTGAAGTCGAGACCACAGAACAAATATATTCCAAACAAATTTTGGGATGACCTGCGACAAGGAAAGGATAAAAATTCATATTTCATCGGTCATGAAAAGACAGCAAAAGTATTTTACGATTTAGTGCTCTATACACTTAAACAATTGAGGAAAAACAAGATTAGTATTGTCGCTGGAACAGATGCCGGACCGACTTTCATGGGGATTGCTCCCGGATTTTCACTCATTGAAGAATTGGAGCTGTTAGTGAAATCAGGATATTCTCCGTATGAAGCCCTGGTCTCTTCAACTAGAGATGCGTCGAAAATTGTAAATAAAATGACAGGCAAGGATGACTTTGGCACTATCGAAATCGGCAAGAAGGCAGATTTTATTCTTTTAGATAAGAATCCGATGACCGACATAACAAATATTCGTAATCCATTAGGGGCCATGGCTTCAGGAACATGGCTTCCGAAAGATAAACTCGAACAGTTGCTGGCGGTGAAAAGGAAAATGGCTTCTCCGATTTTACGAGAGGTTATGACGAAAACGAATAGTGTAGATTCCGTCTTAGTGGAATATAAAAACCTCGCCGGTAAAAATTATCTGAACGAATATTATATGACTGAAGGAACGCTTACAATGGTCGGTTATGATTTAATAAAGAACAATAAGGCGGATGATGCAATCAAGATTTTTAATTTTAATAGTGAAGAGTATCCCTATGCTGCAAGTCCTTACTATTACCTCGGCGAATCTTACCTTGCAAAGGGGGAAAAAGGGTTGGCGGTTGAAAATTTTAACAAAGCGTTGAGCTTGGATCCAAATTATGACAATGCAATCAAAGCACTGAAGGATCTGGTAAAATAACGGAATTTTTGTGCCAGTTATCATGATGTTGTGTTATTTATAAATATTAAAAATAATCGATGAAAAGATTCACAGAAATGAAAATCATAAAATCATTTTTAGCTGTGGACATGACTGCGCTCTTAGCATAATTTTTCAAGCCCAAGAAACAAAAGCTATTGCCCAAAAGAACGATAATCAATTAAACATTATCCCGATTACTGTTCTCAACGATAAAACGAATCTCACTGTCAAAAATCGCGATACAGAAATATTCAGAAATGATTTCTATCAAAAAGAATAAATATTCTTTTGATGAAGAAGGGGTTGGTATATCTGGCAATCGATTTCTGAGGAAAGAGATGAATAAAGAAGCCATCCGAGTGTTTTAGCAATCGATAAGATGTTTTCCAAAATCTGTTTTGGGGTAAGACAACCTTGGTGAGACTTATCTAAAGAAAGGGAGAGTAAATTCTGCAATTATATATCACAAAATCACTTCAATTGTTATACTGAACAAACTAAAGAGTTTCAAAACCGTTAGAATTGAGATGTTTCGTCTTCTGAGGCGGACTCAACATGACGAAAAAGAATAATTCAGAAGTCTCTATAATATTTTATCGTAAGATCACTTGTTCATTCATTTTTTCTTCAATTCCTCAGCCCAATTCACTACAAGTGTAAGCGGAGTTGATTTTTCTTGAAAAGGGATAATGGAACCAAGAATTCTTTTACCATCCGACGACATGTCAGACGTAGCGATCTGACGCTTTGCTTTTAAATCCATATGCTGAGTTACCCTAAGAACCTCAAAGTTGGAACCATTTGCCCTGATTTCAGCCATCATTATTTTATTTTCAGCTCCATAAAAAATTGCCTTTCCATCCGTTCTCCATCTTGGTTTGAGACCACCATTCACAGATATCTGCCACTTGCCAGATGAAGCCAACGCTTGCTGCGAGTCCTGCTCAGAGAATGGTCTGACATAAACCTCGTCCTTGCCGGACTCATTTGATGTGTAAGCTACCCAGTGCATGTCGGGAGAAAAAGCTCCGCCCTGTTCATTGAATTCTGTTTGGAGAAAGGAAAATGGTTTTCGGTCTCCTGTCATCGGTAAAATCATTAAATCACTTTTTGTTTTCGGATCATTTGATGTCTCAAAAAGAATGTAATTGCCATCGGATGACCAGTCATCTGCCAATTTATCTCGTCCATCGAAATCACTTAACAGTTCTTCAGGCACTGACCCTGTTGTTGTTTTAATGTAAAGATCAAGATTGTTTTTCCTTTTAGAACTAAAGACAATGCGGTCACAGTTTGGCGACCAAAGAGGTGCCATGTCCGGTGCAGAATCAAATGTGAATCGGGTTTGAATGCCACGCTCAATTTCATACAGCCAAAGGTCGATATTATGCGATTGGAGATCGACTATTTCCATCGCGATTCGTTTTCCATCGTTCGAGAGCCTGGATCGGAGAAAAATTTCCGGCTGACCGAATGAAACGAGTTTTTCTCCACTACTGTCAAAGAGTGCAAGTTCTCTTTTCCACCGTGTGCCGGATGATTCATACATTAGAAGTCCGTTTTGAGAAACCGAAAAAGTCGCTTTACTAAATCGTGCATCATACTGAATCTGTTGCACAATCGGAACAGGCTCTCCAGACACTTCAAGCTTCTTGAGATCGAACGCCTGTGCCATGAGTGCAGATTCGCGTATGAAGAGGAGATACCCTTGAGCATATACTGCATCCGAAGCGCCATTGAAAAGGTGTTTAATTTCCCTTGATTCAATCGATCCGACACAGATTGAATCTTTGCCGCTTCCGCTTCCCGCAGCGGTTGTTCTGATGAAAAACAGAAAATGTTTACCGTCGGGTAGAAAATATGGCCATCGATGTGTTTGTTCATTACGTGCGCTATCTAATTTAGTCACGGCCGAGGGTGAACCGCCTGCGGAAGAGACCTGATACAATGCGCCTGTGGAACCAATACCGAAAACAATAACTCCTGTCTGATTCCATGTACCAACTCGTGGGTCTGCTGCATCACAGATAGTAAACGGTGTTCCTCCAGCGGCGTCGATCTTTTTTAGTTTTCCGTCAGCAAAAAAGCCGATTGTTTTACCATCCGGGGACCAGAAAGGAAACTGCGCAGTTTCAGTCCCGGATAACATCTGGGCTGATAATGCATTGAGTGATTGGAGCCACAGATTATTTTTCCCGGAAGAGTCTACAGCAACAAATGCAAACTTCTCTCCATCCGGCGATAATGCAATATGACCGCCACCACGTTCATTGCTTAGAGAAGATTTTTCGGGCAAAGAAATAGATGCTCGGATTACCTGCTTTTGTCCCGGTGTGTCTGATAAATAATAAATATAGAGAATGGAACTGAGAGTTGTAACGAAGAAAAAAATTGTTAACCACATCCATGGTTTTGAGCGATAAATTTTTGTTACAGCTTCTTTAGGTTCCGCACTGGCAGTTTTAGGAATTGAACGAGAAGCAGTTATATGGCTGAGACGTTGTTTGCTGGATTCTCTTCGAAATCGTTTGAGATCGATAGAGACTTGCTTAACCGATTGCATCCTTTCATTAACATCTTTCTCTAAACATTCCAGAACAATTGCGTCAAGACCCGAATCAATTTCAGGTTTAATCGAAGACATCGGAGCGGCGTCCACATTTACAATCTCATATGCCACTGCCGTTTCATGTATTCCTTTAAAAGGAAGCTGTCCTGTAAATAATTCATAAAGAACAACTCCACATGAAAAAATATCGCTTCTGTGGTCAACCTCTTGTCCTTGCACCTGCTCCGGACTCATGTAACCCGCCGTACCAACTGTTGAACCTTCTTTGGTGAGGCGATTAATCTTGCTTTCAGCATCCCGAAGTTTAGCCAGTCCAAAATCCATGATCTGCACGATGCCATCTTTACGGATCATGATATTTTCTGGTTTGATGTCACGGTGGACTATGCCTTTTTCGTGTGCAGCAGCAAGTCCATCCGCAATTTGAGTTCCAATATCGATTGCTTGTTTGAAAGTGAACGTACCTTCTTTCTCGCGTAGCGTTTGCCCATCGACAAACTCCATGACTATAAAAATTTGTCCATCATGCTCTTGAATATCCATCACTGAGCATACATTAGGATGATTCAGTGCCGCGGCAGCTTTTGCCTCCTGTAAAAATCTGGCTTTATCTTGCTCTGAGGTATTCAATTGGGCTGGAAGGAACTTCAGCGCGACGGTGCGGTCAAGCTTGGTGTCTTCAGCCTTATAAACCACACCCATGCCGCCTTCGCCGAGTTTTTCCAGGATTTTGTAATGCGAAATTGCTTGTCCGATCACTTGTTTACTTTCCCTTCATCATTTCAATATACTCCGGTTCGTTGTGAATATTGTCGAGATCGGGATCTCGTTTGATCCATTCGTAAAAGCCATATCCTGCAGAAATAGCATCCTTGAGAGATCGCAGAGCAAGAGGTTTATCGCCCACACTCGAATAAAAACAAGCGGCATTATAAAACATAAGCGGATCGTTCGGACTTAATTCAATCGCACGCGCTGCTTTAATTTTTGCTTCGTCGGTACGTCCGGTTCGAACCAATGAAATAGCAAAAAAGATGTGGGCGCGCGCATCATCAGGATGAAGAGAGAGATATCGCGGAAACATCTGATTTGAAATTTCAATCCACTTGTTCAATTCTTCTTCTTCTCCTAAAACATCATAACATAAAATAAGATCGCCATATGCTGCATAGAAATCGGGGCTGAGTTCTATTACTTTTTTAAAGAGTTCAGCGGCTTCACGATTGTGATCTGTTGTTCTGTGGGTCCTGCCCAAAATCCAGTAAGCAATATGGTTGCTCGGATTTAGCTCGATCGCTTTTTTGCTGGACTCTAATGCTTCATCGTGTGATTTCTTATAGAGATAAACAAGTCCCAGTGCCGAATACGCTTCTGATAAAGAAGGATCGTACATTAACGCTTTCAGTCCGGCATCTAATGCCTTATCGAGCCATGCGTCGTTTCTATCGAATTGCTGATAAAGGTGAGCATAAGATTCACTCATGCCTGCATAAGCGTCTGCGTAACGCCCGTCGTACTCAATTGCTTTGCGAAAAAGTTCGATTGCAGTCTGTACACTGGTTTTTGTAAATCGGTATAATGAATCTCTCGCTCGAAGATTACAATCGAATGCCTGAGTGCTTAATGTGGAACGCTTCGTCAGTTCTACCTGCTCTTTAGGTGTGAGTTTCACCATGAGCGCATCGACAATTTGCTTTGATACCTGTTCCTGAATGTCAAAGACATCTGCAAGCTTGCCTTTATAGGTTTCTGCCCAAAGTTGTGCATCAGCTTCGATGTCTACCAATTCAACCGCGATGCGAAGATTATCCTGGAATTTTCTCACGCTTCCTGCCAAAATATATCGAGTTCCAAGCTCTCTCCCAATCGCTTTGACTTCCTTTGTTGTTCCTTTGTACTGCATTGATGTTGTTCTTGGAACGACACGAATATCTTTTAGCCGCGATAAATTGATGATAAGCTCTTCCGTAAGTCCATCGCTGAAGTAATCACTTTCCTTATCCGGACTAATATTTCCAAACGGAAGTACGGCAATTGCTTTTATTTGCTGCTGAGTAGGAGCGGTTTCAACTGCTCGTCTGGTATCCTGAAGTGATTGGAGAACCTCATCCACATTTTGATATCTCTGTGATCTTTCCTTCGCCAACATTTTTTTCGTGAGAGTATCTATCTGGTGAGGAATTTTTCTGTCCATCAAACTCGGTACCGGAGGATCCTCATTCACAATCAGATATAAAAGACCCGCCTCGTGTTCGGACTTGAACGGCAGATCGGCGGTTAACATTTCATAAAGCACGACACCGAGAGCCCAAATGTCTGACCTTTGATCAGCCGCTTCGCCCTGCACTTGTTCGGGCGACATATATGATAGCGTTCCCATCGAAGTTCCTATTTTCGTAAATCCGGAACTGCTCTTGAACTTCGCTATTCCAAAATCCATTATCTTTAGCTTGCTATCACCGGTTACCATGATGTTTTCAGGTTTAATATCCCGATGAACTATGTTCTTCTCATGGGCGGCTTTGAGTCCCTGAGCAATTTGTATCGTCCACTCCAACGCTTGAATAACTGGAATACCTTTCCCCGACTTCAGTGTGGCAATATATTTCTTGAGCGTCATTCCCTGCACATACTCCATAGCGAAGAATATCTTTTCCTCACATTCATCAATTTCATAAACCCCCAAAACATTGGGATGATTCAATGTGGCGGCGGCTTTCGCTTCCTGGAGAAAGCGTGTTTTACTCTCTTCTGAGGAAGACATATGAGCAGGTAAAAATTTAATTGCAATGTCTCGATCGAGTTTGATATCCTGTGCTTTGTACACGATGCCCATTCCGCCTTCGCCTAATTTTTCAAGTATCTTGTAATGTGAGATAGTACTACCAACCATATGATAAACTCCTAACGTTAGTTTTGCTTTGGCGGACAAGTCCTCCCTCGCCGAGCTTTTCTAGTATTTTATAATGAGAAATTGTTTGACCAATCATTTGTTCTCTTTTAATCCTTTCGAAAGGAAACTCATTCCGGTGATCATGGAATAACCTTCAACAATGATGTCATCAGTTGTTACAACTTGCGCGCCGGTTTCTCGCTCAAGGCGCATTTTCCATTGATACACCCCCGACAAAGCGGGCTTTAATTTGCTAAGTAATGTATTGAACATGCCGCTTTGTTCGTAATTATCTGCATCAGCGGGAGTGTCCCAGATAGTAATCGAAAATAATTTCCCTTCATCTTCAGGATTTTCTGTGAGATAAGCTGAACGGCATCCGCTAACTTTCGTGAGTTGTGGTAAAACTTCGTCGTTATAGATTCTTTTAAAATCTTCTTTCATGCCAGAATGTACCTGATGAGAAACAATTCTTACAAAGAGTGTTTTATCGGAGACAATAGGCTGCTGATTGGAGGAAGAAATAGTAAAATCTTTAACAACAGCTTCCTGTGGCACTTGAGTATAAGTCAGTGTAAGATCGTCTGAAAGGTTTATTTGCCACTCGGAAGACTGATCAAAATATGGCTTACTTGCGTTGAGTAATTCAGTAAAAACTCCACTTTTTTCGTAGGTATCGATTTTCTCTCGGTCTGACCATAATGAAATGGAAATGCATTCGTCGGGATGTTGGATGTTATGAAACAATCCGATGTATAAACACCCTTCTATTCTTTGCATGGTCGGAATTATTTTTTCTTCATATACACTTCGCAGCTTATGGATATTGTTCGATATTATTCTAACTTGCACAAAGCGTAGGTGCATAACCGGTACTCCTTTCTTCCCAATCTGTATGAATAAGTGAGAAATAAAAAAATCTGTGTGAGGAAACCTTCCGGCGTGGAATATCGCTCGTGCATAAATTAAAGTTTTCTCTTAATAACAACAATCGTAATATCGTCATATTGGGTATGATCACCGATATGAGCCTTAAGCTTAGCTGTTATAGTATCCATTACTTCGGTGGCTGTAAGATCGTGATGCTGCATCAATAATGATGTTAGATTTTCCTCACCGAACATTTCTTGCCGACTATTCATTGCCTCTGTAACTCCGTCAGTATAGATAACAATCATGTCATTAGGAGATAACGGTATAGCTTCTTCTTCGTATGGAAACGAATCCATAATCCCAAGAACTATTCCGCCCGTCGATAATCTTTTTTGATCCCCGATATGAGAAATATGCAAAGGAGGATCTTGGCCCGCATTGCAAAACTGAAATTTATGCTCTTCCCAATCGAGGATTCCATAGAAAAGTGTTGCGAATTTCTCTGAGCTGGTACTCTCAAATAAAAGTTTATTTGAATGGTTGATACATTGTTTGGGAGATGTTGTAACCATACTCTGGCCCCGCAATGTAGCTTGCAGATTTGCCATAAGCAATGAGGCAGGAAAGCCTTTCCCCGAAACATCTCCAACACAAATTGCCATCTCAGTTTTGTTTAGAGGAATAAAATCAAAATAATCGCCGCCAACTTGTTGTGCGGGAATGCTTTTACCTACTATTTCGTATCCGGATATTGTAGGAAATTTTTTTGGCAGAAGGTCGTTTTGAATAACAGCAGCAAGACGAACTTGTTCCTGAATCACTTTCAGAGATTGTTCCTGCTGATAGAGGCGGGTTGTTTCTAAAACCTGAGCAGATTGTGTCGCAAGAATTGAAAGTAACCTTTTATCATCTTCGGTAAAACCGTTGCCTTCGCTTTTATTAAACACGGCGAGAATTCCGATCAATTTATTTTTCGCTAAAAGAGGAACACACAGAATCGATCGTATTTCTCCATCAGTCCAAACTCCGGTAAATCGCGGGTCAGATGATAGATCGTTTGTCATCATCGGCTTTTTGTTGATCATCATCCAGCCGAGTATATTTTGGTTGAGATGAAATTGTTGATGGTCGGAAGTTGAATTCTGAGTACGGATCAAAGTTTTCATTTCTGTAGGGACTTCCTCATCAACAAGTGTAATCATACCTTGTTGTCCCCGGACAGCTTTTACAGATTTTTTGACGACATTTTCTATAACGGCGTCAAGTGTCATGGCAGAGCTAATAACGCGGGCTAAATCGTTGAGGACGGAAAGTTCATCAACGGCTTTGCGAAGACGCAGATTCTCGTCTATAAGGATAGTATTTTGATCCGTAGTCATAAATTGATAGTTGATTAAACCAACATTATTTGAGGAAAAGGAGTTCCCCCGAAATGGAAAGCAAACTATGAAGTCATATGCAAAAAAAATTCAAACCTTCCTTCGATAATAAGAATATTTTGAACAAGTTTTGCGTTAAGCTTTCGATTTTGAAACACCGACATGCCTTTCTTTTTAGGTAAACCAATTGTATCTGAACGAGGAATTAACTATTATTCCAATCAGTATATAATATGGATTTTGGTCAGTGTACAACTCTTACTACTCCATCAAGGAATAAAAGTCATCGCTCAAAATTCGAGGTTAAAATGAAACTTCCATCGATTCAACAAGTCGTCAATAATTCCACTCGTACGTTCCGCCGTTTTCCGTTTGTTCTGATCGATGCCGGAATCGGTACAATTGCAGCGTTAATTCTTGTAGACCATGAAGGTCCCGCGCAATCCACAATCCTTTTCAATATTCTCTTTGCGACGATTCTCGGGATTCCTCTACTGATAACTATTTCTCTGACAGCGGAAAAAAGAAAATGGAAATTGTCGATGTTTGTTGTCGCCCAAATCATCGGTCTGCTCGCACTCACTGTGTATGCATGGTCGGTTCCCTCGGATCTTGCGGATGCCCCCAACATTCATTTATTGCGGCTTCTCATGATCGCAATCGGTCTCCATCTCTTTGTCGCAGTTGTCCCGTATCTGGGAGCCGGAGATACAAACGGATTCTGGAATTACAATAAGACGCTCTTGTTGCGTTCTATAACTGCTGCTCTCTTCGCGATGGTGCTCAATGCTGGACTTGCAATCGCCCTTGCTGCACTTGATCATTTGTTCGGAATAGATATCCCCGGAAAACGATATGCAGAACTCTGGATCCTTATCAACGGAATTTTCACAACATGGTTCTTTCTTGGAGGTATACCTGAACACCTTGATGACCTGGAAGCATCCACCGAATATCCAAAGGGCATTAAGATATTTGCTCAATATATTCTGTTGCCGCTGGTTCTTATTTATCTCATCATCCTGTACACATACATGGGGAAAATACTTATCGTGTGGGACTGGCCGCAAGGATGGGTCAGCAGGTTAATTCTCGGATTCTCGACAGTCGGTATGCTTATGCATCTATTATTCTATCCGATCCGTGATCATGTAGAAAATGTCTGGGTCAAATCGGCTTTGCGCTGGTTCTATGTTGTCATGGTTCCATTGGTCATCATGCTTCTCTTTGCAGTCTCGCGCAGAGTTTCTGAATATGGTGTGACGGAAGGAAGATACATCGCTATTGCGACCGGTGCATGGCTTGCATTGATCGTTCTTTACTTCATTTTTAGCAGGGGAAAAAGCATCAAAGTTATTCCGGGCTCACTTGGAATTGTATCACTGCTAATTTGTTTTGGACCATGGGGTGCATTCAATGTTTCTGAATCAAGCCAGGTCGCCCGGCTGAAAGAACTGTTGACGAACTCTTCCATACTTATTGATGGAACAGTTCGTCCGGCAGATAAATCAATTCCATTCGAGCAGACAAAAGAGATCAGTTCAATTATTGAGTATCTTCACGATATTCACGGCTATGACCGTATTCAACCATGGTTCAAAGAAAGTCTTAGTGATGACTCCACAGGCAAGAGATCTGCACGCAAAGATCCATCCCTTATTACTAAAATGATGGGAATTGAATATGTGAAAATCTGGGAAGGTACCGCCACCAATGAAATCAATCTGAGGATGGATGCCGAACAGGCGATAGACGTCGAGGGGTATGATCGATTATGGAGAGGGCAGATTTTTACCTCCAACCCGAAAAGAAAAGAGATCCCCGGCGGAGAATTCGGCTATGGAGTCAGCGAGGGACTTGATACGCTCACTTTATTCTCGATGAAAGATGGAAAAGCGATGGATTCCATTCAGGTTGATATGAAGCAGTTTACAGAAAAGCTTCTGATAGATTACAAGAATGCGAATGCGGCGAACATACCACCTGAAAAAATGTCAATTGCTCTCATGAACGATCGAATGAGAGTGAAACTGTACGTGCAGCATGTTAGTGCCCGCAGGCAGGATGGTGCTTTAAAATTTACGACGTATGGAATTGTTATTCTATTCTCGCAGACAACAGATGTGAGTGTTCAGTAGGAATTCAATTGTCCATCACCAAACAATAAAAACGAAAAAGTCCGACACGTTGTCGGACTTTTCCGTTTTAGTAGCGGGGACAAACCATGTAACGTACAGAAAGAATCCAGTCAGGTCCATATCCCTCGAAAATTATTGCAAGATAGGCAGATCTGCTCTCTTATTGGCTGAGACGATACCATCGCTCATTAGGACTGTTGAACCTAATTCTAAAGAGTTGAGTAGCTTCTTGAAGCAATCCCAATCTTGCCATTTTCCAGAGGTTACACCAGTGCAAGTTGCTCTGATTACGCAGATTGTTATCAGATAGTTTACTCATAGAGTATCAAATCTGTTTTCTACGATCAAATGTTTCTCTTTTGTTGGATACTTGCTTTTATTGTGATTAATAGGTATGTTATATACCAATAATCAACATTTATTACAAGTAATAATTGCAATTAATGAGCGTTGTGGGTATAAACCTTACCAATAAAAATCAGAAAGTACAATAAAGTGAGCGAGCTAAAAATATTTTTTGAGGAAAATCCAGTTTTTACTGTCAACGAATTTAAGAAGGCTTTCAGGGAAGGTCGCTCGTTACATACTCTGCAGACTCAATTAAAGCAATACACAATGAGTGGGTATATCAAGCCATTGCGCCGCGGCGTCTATTTCGTGAAAGGACATACTGGTTTGAAATCTTCTCCTGATGAATTTATTGTTGCCTCCAAGTTGGCACAAGATGCCCTCATAGCGTATCATTCCGCTTTTGATTTGTTGGGTTTTGGGCATAGTGTATTTAACTCTCTCTATTATTTGACAAGCAAACGTCAACACTTATTGACTTTCAACTCATTCCGTTTTATACCATTATCCTATCCAATTGAACTTACACGGAAGAGTAATGAAGGTTTCGGCGTTGAAAAAGTCGAACGACTTGGAAAAAAAATTCTAGTGACAGGGAAAGAGCGAACATTTGTTGATTGCCTCGATCACCCCGAGTATGCAGGAGGTTTTGAAGAACTGTATCATTCAGCCGAGAAGATGCCGTATCTTTCATTTGATCTACTCCTAAAATATCTTGCGTTCCGCGATCGGAAAGCGCTATTTGCGAAAGTTGGTTTCTTCCTTGAACAACATCGTGACGAATTTCATGTCGAAGAATCTTTGTTACAAGAGCTTGAACACAATTGTCCATCACAACCGGTGTACTGGGACCGAAATCGAAAAGAAAATGTACTCAAGAAACGCTGGAAACTGATCGTCCCTGCTGTGGTCGATAGTAAAAGGTGGGAGGAGTTCTAATGTTCTCAAAGGAATATCTCAATAAGCTCTCCGAGAAGACTGGTTTTCGTTCCGACAGTCTGCAAAAACAGATGACACTTCTTGATCTCTTAAGAGAAATCAACCGGCATCCGCTTCTAAGTAAACAATTTGCACTGAAAGGCGGTACAGCAATCAATCTTTTTTATTTTCAGTTACCGCGACTCTCTGTGGATATCGATCTAAATTACATCGGAAATATAGAACGAGAAACGATGCTTGAAGAGCGTCCGAAATTGGAAAAGGAAATGAAACGCCTCATTCAATCGAGAGGAATCTCAGTAGAAAACGCTCCTACTGAAGAGCATGCCGGCGCAAAATGGCGGTTACGAGCACCAAGTGCCTTTGGTGGGAATTTCACCTTAGAAGTCGATCTTAATTATATCATGCGAATTCCAGTTTGGGGAGTTGAATTGAAACGTCCTTATCCATTAGATGAGGATTATATGTTTGGGTGTCGAGTCGTTTCTATTGAAGAATTATTTTCCGGTAAGATCAAAGCATTATTAGATCGTTCCGCAGCGAGAGATCTCTATGATGTCTTTAAGTTGTCTCAAGTGCATGGTTCGTTTGATATGTCAAAATTAAGGAAAAACCTAATTCTCTTTGGAATCACCTGTGATGATGATTGGAGGGAAAAAAATTTCCACACAGTGGATGGCATAGATCAAAAAATGGTTGATGAGCAACTAAATCCGCTTCGAATGTCAAACCAGTCAGTCGATCTTGATATGATGAAGAACGCAACGAAGAACTTTCTTTCTGAACTTCTGCAATATGATGAAGGCGAGAAACGGTTCATGAATCGTTTCTTAGATGAAGGTATATATGAACCTGAGCTACTTTTTACGGATGTTACCCAATCCACACAATTGAAAAATCATCCTGCTGTGTTGTGGAAATTACAACATCATAGAAAACATTTTGGCATTGATAATAAATCATAAATATTACATGGATCATATATTCAGTACGCAAATTGAAGTATTTTACCATTGGTAGTTAATTTTTCAAATGTGTAGGTGATTTTGTCGTGGCTCAATCAAATCAAAAAATATTTCACACACTAAACAAAACGGAAATATTTATTGGCTTGCAGATTTAACTCTGGTCAGGTAAAAAAAAATAAGCCGAATCTTTTCAGAATCGGCCTATCAAGTAGCGGGGGTAGGACTTGAACCTACAGCCTTTGGGTTATGAGCCCAACGAGCTACCAATTGCTCCACCCCGCGATCATTTGCACATCAATATACAAAAATACCGATGGTAAAGCAAACAATTGATAAAACTACTTCAGCCAACCGTGATCGCGGTACCAATTTACCGTGTCGGTAATTCCGTCTTCAATTGATAACAATTCCCTGAATCCTAATTCACGTTTCGCCTTTTCTACACTGAATGTCCATGCATCCTGAACCATGTCTCTGGCTTTTTCTAAATTAATAAGTGCGGGTTTGCTGCTGAAAAGAGATGTAAATTCAGCGATGGTTGCAATAACGTAAATAAATGATTTTGGAATTCGAAGACGAAAAACTTTCTTGTTCATAATTCGTGATGTTAATAGACCCAGCTCTTTCCAGTTATAATATCTTTCGCTCGAAATAAAATATGTTTGTCCTGCTGATTGGTTATGTTCGCCGGCGAGGATTATACCGTTTACCAAATCTTTAACATGTATAAGACTCACATAAGTATCTTTAAAACCAACCATGGGTTGCAAACCTTTGTTGATCGTGTTAAAAAATTCAAAAACATCTTTATCGCGAGGACCGTAAACTGCCGGCGGGCGTACAATCGTTATCGGTATTTTATCCATGAGCCGCAGGCATTCTTTTTCCGCTTCCATCTTACTAATACCATAAGTGGTAATCGGATGAAGCGGGGCATCTTCTTTTATCGGATTTCCATCAACGCTCGGTCCGGTTGCCGTTCCGCTGCTAATCTGAATAAAACGTTTCAAATTTTTATTCGATGCTAAAACTGCTTGCAGTAAATTTCGCGTGGAGATATGATTTCCCTTGAAATAACCATCTTTTGTTTTCGATTTAGTGACTCCTGCTGTATGGTAAATCTGATCGACATCAGCAACCGTCTTTTTCAATGAATTGATATCAGAATAATCGCCTTCAATATATTCAACAGGCAGATGATTAATCCATTCAAGATTCGAGTTTTTTCTTATCAAGCATCTGATTGTATGTCCTCGCTTCTGCAGTTCCTCGGTTAGATGGCTTCCAATGAAACCTGTTGCACCAGTTATTAAAATTTTCATAAAAATCGCGTAATGAATGAAATTGTTGATAAATTGCTTTTTAAACGGCAATCAAGTATATTAAAAAAAATTTAGGATAGCAATTTCATTATTCATACCGATTTTAATTCAATTCTATAATATTTTATGAATCAAACCATTGATACTCAAACAACGAAAACAAAAGAGACAGTCGATCTTTTTCAAAAATGCTGGGATTTCACACGCGCTGATGAGGTAAAAGCCGCCGGTTTTTATCCTTATTTTCGTGCCATAGAAGAAAACGAAGGTCCAGTTGTTCAAATAGAAGGACGCAAAATAATAATGGCAGGGTCCAATAATTATTTGGGCTTAACCGCGCACCCCAAAGTTAAAGAAGCAGCAATCAAAGCTGTTCAGCATTATGGAACCGGATGCTCGGGTTCACGTTATCTTACCGGCACTCTTGATCTTCATTATCAGTTGGAAGAACGCCTGGCAAAGTTTATGAACAAAGAGGCATGTCTGCTGTTCAGCACCGGATATCAAACCGGACAGGGAATTATTCCAACATTGGTTCAACGCGGTGAATATGTTGTAACGGATAAAGACAATCACGCGAGTATTGTGGCGGGATATATGATGGCGAAAGGATTGTTCGCTGATTTCGTTAGATACAAACATAACGATATACAAGATTTAGAGCGTGTTATATCTCGGTTGCCGAAGGAAGCAGGGAAACTGATTGTTACCGATGGCGTGTTCAGCACAACCGGAGATATTGTTAATCTTCCGGCGTTGGTTGAAGTCGCTAAGAAATATAACGCGCGAGTTTTAGTGGATGACGCTCATTCAATTGGTGTAATAGGAAAAGGTGGGCGCGGTACTGCAAGTCATTTTGGATTGGAAAACGAAGTCGATCTAACATTCGGAACGTTCAGTAAAACTTTTGCATCGCTTGGCGGTTTCGTGGTCGGCAATGAAAGAATAATAAATTTTCTGAAACATCATTCACCGGCGCTTATTTTTAGTGCAAGTCCAACACCCGCTTCAGTTGCTTCGGCTCTTGCCGCTCTCGAAATTGTTGAAAAAGAACCTGAGCGTATCACCAATCTCATAAAAAATGCAAATAAGATGCGAAAAGGTTTCAAGGAGTTGGGGTTCAATATTATCGAAGGGCAATCGGCTGTTGTTCCAGTGATAGTGGGTGATGATCTACTCGCATTTCGTTTTTGGCGTGAATTATTTGACAATGGTGTTTTTGTAAATGCATTCATTAGTCCCGGTGTTCCTCCCGGTTTGCAAATGATGCGAACAAGTTATATGGCAACTCATGAGAATCATCATCTTGATAAAATCCTCGAAGTGTTCAAAGTGACAGGGAAAAAACTCGGAATCATTTCTTAAATATTTCCTATGAGTACAATCAGTGTCAATCCGGTTAGCGGTAAGAAGGATTTAAATCTATTTATAAAATTCCCATGGAAAATTTATAAAAACGAACCGAACTGGGTCCCGCCGCTTTTAATGGATCGTAAAAAGCTTGTAGACAAAAAAAATAATCCATTCTATAAACATGCGGATGTGGAATTCTTCCTTGCTTACAAAGATGGTGAAATCGTAGGAAGAATTGCCGCAATCATCAATCACAATCATAACAAAGAGCATAACGATAAGATCGGATTTTTCGGTTTCTTTGAATGCGTCAACGATCAATCTGTAGCGAATGCGTTATTCAAGACTGTAAAAGATTGGTTGAAAGCACGCGGCATGACAGGTATGCGCGGACCAGCGAATCCATCTGTGAATGATGAGTATGGAATGTTGATCGATGGTTTCGATAAGCTGCCGGTTATTCTAATGCCGTACAATCCGCCTTACTATGATAATCTTGTTATAAGTGCCGGAATTCCAAAAATCAAAGATCTTTACGCGTATCATGTTTCTAAGGAAAGATCGCTCAATGAACGTCTCACCAATATTGCAGGCAGGGTAGCACAGCGCGAAGGATTGAAGTTCAGAACAATCGACATGAAAAATTTCGACAAAGAAGTTGATGATATCAAACGCCTCTATAATAGAGCGTGGCAATATAACTGGGGAGCGGTACAGATGACGAACGAAGAGTTCGATTACCTCGCGAAGGATCTTAAACAAATTATTGTACCGGAGCTTGTTATTATTGCAGAATTCAATGGTGAACCGATCGGTTTTTCTTTGTCAATACCCGATTTGAATATCGCTCTAAAACATAACAAAAATGGTTATCTATTGCCGGGAATTTTCCGTCTCCTCTGGCACAAAAAGAAAATAAACTGGGTAAGAGTATTAGTTCTTGGTGTTATACCAGAGAGATTGAAAACCGGAGCAGCCAGCGTTTTGTTTTACGAAACTGCTAAGCGTTGCACCGAAAATGGTTATCCTGACGGAGAAGCGGGCTGGGTGCTTGAAGATAATACGATGATGAACCGCGCGGCAGAATTTTTAAATGCTGAGCGATCTAAAACATACCGACTTTATGAAACATCTCTATAACGAAAAGTGAAGTTATGCCTGTAAAGTCCGTTGAAAAAATCTGGATGAATGGAAAACTTGTTAACTGGAACGATGCCACCATTCATGTTTTATCTCATGTGATTCATTACGGCTCAAGCTGGTTCGAAGGCATAAGATGTTACAACACGAAAAAAGGTTCGGCAATTTTCCGTCTCGATAAACATCTTGAAAGATTATTCGATTCGACAAAAATGTATTATACCGAAATTCCTTATAACATTAAAGATTTAGAAAAAGGATGCATCGATACAATTCATGCCAACAAAATGAAGGCGTGTTATATTCGTCCGGTTGTTTACAGAGGTTATGGCGATGTCGGTGTGTATCCGCTGAATAATCCGGTTGATGTGGCGATTGCAGTTTGGGAATGGGCTACATATTTGGGGGCAGACGCGCTTCAAAACGGCATTGATGTTTGCGTTTCATCCTGGAACCGTCCTGCGCCAAACACCCTTCCCACAATGGCGAAGACAGGCGCCAATTATGCAAATTCTCAATTAATAAAAGTTGAAGCGTTAAAAATGGGATTTGTGGAAGGAATAGCGCTCGATGTGCACGGGTATGTCAGCGAAGGCAGCGGTGAAAATATTTTCATTGTAAAAGATAATGTTGTTTATACACCTCCTTTATCATCCGGAATTTTACCCGGCATAACTAGGTCAAGCGTGATTACAATGCTTCGTGAAAACGGTTTTGATATAAGAGAAGTTCAGGTACCGAGAGAGCTTTTATCTATTGCCGACGAAATATTTTTCACCGGCACAGCGGCAGAAATAACACCAGTGCGTTCTGTAAATCATATTAAGGTAGGAACCGGAAAACCCGGACCGATTACAATGAAGATGCAGGAGTTATTCTTCGATATTATTCAGAACGGTAACGATAAACACGGCTGGTTGAAGTTTATTTAAGGAGAATTCAAATTTTTAAAAGACAATCATAATCCCTGAATCATAACAATGGTTTGGGGATTTTTATTTATTGAATTTGTAACAGGAGAATTTTTATGAAACTCAAAAACAAAGCGAAGAAAGAAAAACCGGTTCAGAAAAAACAGTTTATCTCAAGCGGCACATTGAGTATCCGTAAAATTCTTGTGCCGATAGATTTTTCCGAACATTCCAAAAACGCTCTCCAATATGCGATCTCTTTCGCAAAGCAATACAACGCCGGTTTGGTGCTGGTATATGTTGTAGAGCCGACGATTTATCCGGCAGATTTCAGTTTCGGACAGGTTGCCGTACCGAGCATGGAAAAAGAACTGCGCGAACGCGGCGAAATTGAATTGAAACAACTTGCCGAAAAGATGATAGCTGGAATACTTCCTGCGAAAACATTTGTACGCACTGGCAAACCATTCCTTGAGATAATAAATGCAGCAACCGAAGAAGAAGTGGATATGATCATCATTGCCACGCACGGACATACGGGCGTTGAGCATATCTTATTCGGCGGCACGGCAGAGAAAGTTGTCCGCAAAGCGCCATGCCCGGTGCTGGTTGTGAGACCGGTGGAATGATTTGCGTTGATAAAACTAAACCACATCAAGAGTGAAACTACCTTCCAGATCGAATAGGGTATCGTAATATCAATAATGATGAGAATTATTTTTTCAAAGGGATTCGTATGTTTGCTTATAGTATTTATTTGTGGTTGTACAAATAAGCGCCAGATTAGATTTCAAACATTAGGCGAGATTGAAAATGAGAGAATAAAAACTTCTAATGTTAAGAAAGTAGAAATCGATGAGTATCATTTCATCGGGGATACAGGAAATCTTCCTTTACCATATCGGAGAAATGCATATGAATACGACTCATCCGGTAAGCTATTAATACACGAAGCATATTATGAAAGAATCCCCAAGAATGGGATACTTGAATATCCTCAGGATGTTTATATATATTCGTATGACAGTATTGATCGACTTGTTTGTAAATTACAAATTCATCACTTTGAAGATACCAGTCGGGGAATATTTGGAATTTTCTTTGACACATCACGCACGGTCTATACATACAATAAGAATGGATATTTGTTGTCTGAGACATATTATTCAGAGACAGGGAAAATATTATCAATAGAATATTATACATATGACACCATAGGAAGAATAATAAAATGGGCTTTATTAACCCGCCCTATTACCACCATAAAAGATACTATATTATGTTTACTTAAAGAATATAATTACGAATATTTAGATGGAGGTAAAAAGAGAATTTGTCGTTGGATTTCTGAGAAAGATACTGGCACATACAGTAAAATATGTTTTCATCCAACATTTACCGGATATTTCGAAACATCTTATAACAAATCAGTTGGTCTATCAAATATATATAAATATTATGATAAGAGGGGATTTCTGATAGAGACACAAGTTAAACATGATAAAGGAGATATAACTCGATATTCCTACTCTTACATTTTTGATAAAAAAGGAAACCCAATTGAGAAAAAAGAGATAGTAAAAGGTAAAATATATGAAATTTTAAAATATCGTTATGAATATTTCAAATAAATATTTTAATCCACACTACTCAAAAATTATGCTATCAACGAAAATGCACTGAACGACAAAACGGTTTGGTAGTCCTCTATAAGAATGAAAAAAAACATTGGAACCGCAGATTAAATAAGGCAAAACTTTTCCCCTTGTGAAGGGGAAAATACAAAAGGGGTCAAAATAAAAAAAGCCGATCAGAAATCTGACCGGCTTAGTTTTTTATCTTTGTTCTAAATCTACTGCAACGTAATATTCTTCGTCTTAACTACTTCCGAAACCAATACGTAATTTTTTCCTCCTTGATTGGTTATTGCATAACGATACTTGACTACCGAAACAATTGTTGTTCCGGACAAACTTGCCAGATCGGATGCGGAGAAATTGTAGCTTCCGCTGTTCGATAATCCTTGACGAACAATTGAACCGCCGCTTGTTGCCGCCAACATAATTAATAACGAGTCCGGTCCTGCCGCAGCGCCCGTCCATGTAACCTGCAATCCGCCCGATTTATTTATTCTTGCAGTGTCTGCCGGCAGTGTAATTGCGAAAACTGTCGGACTTGTAACAGATGCGGAGAATGCCGGAATACCGTTCCCGCCTGCGACATTCCACGCGTGCGCTGAACCGTCAAAACTGACATGCGACAATGCTGAGGGGTTTGTTGTATTAAATGAGTTGTAATATACCTGACCGCTTTGTGTGTACGATCCAATAGTATCACCATTCACCGTTACTACACCACCGTCTACTCCGGTTGGGTGACCAAGTTTACCGAATCCCATTGAATATTCTATTACAAATCCCATAATATTGTAACCGAAATCTATAGTTGCTAGTGTGCCGTTAAAGTTTGCAACGGAAGAATAATCAGGCGTTGGCTGTGTAGCGGTGGTCGGAGTTTGTGTAATAGGAACGTTAACTCCACTATCTTCTTTCTTACATGCCTGAAAAACGGTCAAGGTTGATAAAACAATAACAAATAATAAAAACATTTTTTGCAGCTTCATGGTTTTTCCTTCTATCTTTTACTGATATTTTATGAATTATATACCAGTAACATCGGCAATGTGAAAAATAATTCCAGGGATAGTGGCAGGTAAGAAATATATTTTATAATTTCGAGAAAAATGAAAAACCCAATTTAGGCAACCCCCAAAATATTGGAACCACAGATTAAACATGGCAATACTTTTCCCCTTGTAAAGGGGAAAACACAAAAGGGGTCAAAATAATAATTGCATTTTCTTTCCCTCTTGAGAAGAGAGTAACTTGCAAACAGATTAAAAAGCGGCAAGCTTTAGCGCTGCTTTCAGAATATCATCTTCCTGAACCAGAACCGCGCGTTCAAGTATTCTTGAAAAAGGTACAGGTGAATTTTTAGAAGCAACGCGCATAACCGGCGCGTCTAAATATTGGAATGCCTGTTCAGACACGATAGATACGATCTCTCCGCCGAAACCGCCGAACAATTGATGTTCATGCACCACAAGCAGCCGTCCTGTCTTTTTTACTGATCGCAATATCGAATCAACATCAAGCGGATTTATGGATCGGAGGTCTATTACTTCCGCATCAATCTTATGTTCGGTCTCTAACTTTCTTGCAACGCGTATGGCGAAATGAAGCGGTGTTCCCCACGATACAATTGTTAAATCGTTTCCGGTTTTTCTAACACGGGCTTTCCCGAAAGGTGTCAGATGATTCTCGCTTGGTCGTTGTGTTTTTGTGAAGAATTGGTTGTATAGAAATTTATTCTCAATGTATATCGTTACACCACGACTGCGTATTGCAGTTCTCATTAAACCAACGGCATCATCCGCGAACGATGGCATAACAATTCTTAGACCCGGAATTGTTGCGAATGTTCCATCAAGACTTTGCGAATGATATAATCCACCGCCGATGTAACCGCCGGAGGCAAGCCGTATAACTATGTTTGGCGTAAATTTTCCGTTTGTTCTGTAATAATCGTGCGCGCATTCAATTAGTTGTTCCATCGCGGGCCAAAAGTAATCGGCAAATTGCGCTCCTTCTATTACCACGCAAATATCATCGCGATAGCGGCAGAATCCGTTTGCCGTTCCGACAATAAAATCTTCTGCAATCGGTGCGTTGAATATTCTTTCGTTGCCGAATTCCTGAAGCATACCTTTGGTTATATTGAAAACGCCGCCTTTATCTTTCGAGGCAACATCCTGTCCCCATAAAAACGTATTCTTATTTCGTCTGAATTCTTCTTTCAGTGTTTCGTTTATCGCTTCTCTTAAAGTGATCGATGGAATATCCGGGTTAGGTTGAGTGGTGTCTGAATCTTCAGATATGTTTTCTATTGATGGTGGTATGACAAAACGTGTCGCTGTTTCCGGATCGGTATCGGGTTCATTTTCCACTTTTGTTCCGGCATCTTCCACTTTTTTAAAATTTTCATTTTCAATTGATGACAATTCTTCATCAGTAAATAATCTTTTTGTGATTAAATATTCACGAAATCTTTTAACCGGATCGAAGCGTTGCGCGTTCGCGATTTCTTCGGGTGATCGGTATAACTCCTGCTTATCGGAGTTGCTGTGAGAATTCATTCTAACACAATCGGCATGAACAATTGCGGGACCTTTTCCGTTCTTTACATATTCGAGAGCTTCCTGCATTCCTTTCCACGAATCGAAAATATTTGTTCCGTCAACATTTACAATCTTAACGTTTTTAAATCCGATGAAATTTTCCGAAACATTTATATTCGCGGCTTGATCTCTATTCGGGACTGAAATTCCATATTTATTGTTTTGAATGACAAATATAACCGGCAGCATCTCGCGTGCGGCTCCGCTTATGGCTTCGTAAACATATCCTTCCGACACCGAAGAATCACCAAAGCTCGCAAACGCAATTTCATCTCCGTTATATTTCTTTATAGCCCGTGCGACACCGACCGCATGAAGTGCATGGTTGCCTGTTGCTGATGAAACATTTTGAATTCTGATTTCGGGCTTGGCAAAATGATTGCTCATATGTCTTCCGCCGCTTGCAACATCACTCGGTTTCGATAATCCGTTCTCGATTATTTCCTCAACGGATAATCCTGCCGCAAGCGATGTCATAAGATCACGATAATACGGAAACAGAAAATCTTTTCCTTGTCGGAAGGATAAGCCGAGTGCTAGTTGTATACCTTCATGTCCCGCACACGATGAGTGATACGACCAGCCCTTTGCCATTCGAACATAAGTTGCAGCTTTCAGGTCTAATGTTCGACCGAGGTGAATCAATCTGTACCATTGTTTTAATATGTTTTTCTGAACCTGTAATTGATTATCTTTCAAAGGTTCAAGTTGCATGTTGTTTGTCCCGTTTTTTAAATCAGCTTCCACTTTATTATTCAAATTTAACAATACTTAATAATTTTATAGTTCCAAGATATAACAATTTTTTGTTAAGACAAATTTCATTATATTCATCCCATGAATCAGAAAACAATAAATATCTTATTTATCGGTGATATAATAGGGAAACCGGGGTTAGAAATCACCGAAACACTTCTAAAAAATTATATTCAAAAATACAACGCCGATATATGTATTGCAAACGGTGAAAACCTTGTTGAAGGAAAAGGGATTGATGAAAAATCTGCCGAAAAGGTTTTCTCGCTCGGAGTAAATGTCATTACGGGCGGTAATCACCTTTGGGACAATTGGAATGCGCGTAAACTTCTTGCAGCCAATAGAAATGTGCTTCGTCCGCTGAACTATCCGTCGGAAAATCCCGGGAACGGTTTTGTAATTTACGATCTCGGAGAAAAAGGAAAGGTCGGCGTTCTCAACTTACAGGGACGCGTTTATATGCAGCCGATAGACTGTCCGTTCAAAAAAGCAGATTGGGCAGTTGAAAAAATCAGGGAACAAACAAAAATTGTTTTTGTAGATTTCCATGCTGAAGCTACCGCAGAAAAAATGGCCCTTGGCTGGCATCTCGATGGAAAAGTCAGCGCTGTTGTTGGAACACATACACACGTTCAAACTGCAGATGCACGCATCCTTCCGCAGGGTACTGCTTATATCACTGATGCCGGTATGACCGGTCCATATGATTCCATAATCGGAATGAAAAAAGAAATCGGATTGAAACGCTTTATCCTACAAACAACATTTAAATATGAAGTAGCTGTTTTCGATATCAGGTTGTGCGGTGTGTTCGTTCAGGTTGATTCGGAAACTGGCAAAGCAATAAAGATGGAAAGATTTTGTTTCCCGGAATTTTAAGAAGATTGAATCATTTATTGATTGTTTTATTGTTTGATTGATTAAATTAATCATTAATTGATGAAGAGTTTGAATTCTCAAGCTGAAATATTGAAATCCAGGTCTAAACAATTCTCGATACGTGTTGTAAAATTGTTCCGTTCGTTACCCAAAAGCGATGAAGCAAGAATTATCGGACGCCAGCTTTTAAGATCGGCAACATCAGTTGCCGCTAATTACAGATCTGTATGTCGAGCACGATCGAAAGCAGAATTTATTTCAAAAATCGGAATTGTAGTCGAAGAAATTGATGAAACGATTTTGTGGTTAGAGTTACTTGTTGAATGTGAAATCATCCAAGAAAAAAGGTTAGAAGATTTATTAAAGGAAGCTAATGAGTTATTAGCAATATTTGCATCTTCACAGTACACCGCGAAATTTGGAAGGCAGTGAAATTAATGATATTCAGGATTCATTCAACGTATCAATTCATCAATCAATCAATTCAACAATCTAACAATGACTGCTTATGTCTGCAATAATTATTGACGGTAAGAAAATTTCGGAAGATATCAAGCGTGAAATAAAGCTTGAAACCGAAAAGCTCAAAGTTGAACGTGGAATAACTCCGGGATTGGCTTTCATACTTGTTGGAGAAAATCCTGCTTCTCAATCGTATGTTAAAATGAAAGGGAAGGGATGCGATGAGATGGGATTTTATTCCATTACCGAAAAATTACCCGTCGATATTTCCGAAGAAAAAGTTCTACAGCTTATCAACCAATTCAATCACGATCCGAAAATTCATGGGATATTGGTTCAACTTCCTTTGCCAATACATATCAATGAAGAAAAAATAATAGCCGCTATCGATTATAGAAAAGATGTCGATGGTTTCCATCCTATAAATTTAGGCCGCCTGATGATCGGACTGCCATGCTTCAAACCTTGTACGCCTGCAGGGATTCAGGAACTGTTGTTGAGAAGCGGCAACGATCCGGCAGGAAAGCATGTGGTTGTGGTTGGACGCAGCAATATTGTCGGCAAACCGATTGCAAATATTCTCCTTCAAAAACAAATCGGTGCTAATGCTATTGTAACAATCGCTCACACGGGCACGAAAGACATTTCTATTTTTACCAAACAAGCGGATATTCTGATTGCGGCAATCGGGAAAGCCGAATCAATAACCGGAGATATGGTGAAACGGGGAGCGGTTATTATTGATGTTGGAATAAACAAAGTTGAAGACATTTCTGCTAAGTCCGGCTATCGGATTGTAGGCGATGTTAATTTTGAATCAGCATTTAAAATTGCCAGTGCAATTACACCTGTTCCGGGAGGAGTAGGACCCATGACGATTGCAATGGTTTTAAAGAATACTTTCTTAGGTGCTAGGAATATAATATATTCGTAGAATCATATCACTTTATGTGTCAATTTGATTATTACGAATTTAATAATTACTTTCTTCTGGCTGTTTGATTGATCAAATCAAAGGAGGCCCTCGTTCTTTTTTTGATACTGTTTACTTAGAAAATTAATCGATTAATTCTCGACAAATCAATTATTTATTGTCGGAATTAATTTTTAATGTTCAAGCTTATCAAGCTCATTGCTGCTATGATATTGCGATGATTATTCTAAATAGTTCTTATAAATTTATATGAGGTGCCCGCTATGATTAATGTTGTTAAGTTTTTATGCCTGTCTCTTTATCTTTGTCTATTAATATCAATTTCCGCGATAGCTCAAGATAAACAAATAACTGAAGTTTATTCACCGCCGGTTGCATTTGGTCCGATAGATACAAGTCAAGAAAAATCTGCTTCCGGAGTGTTGGCTGAGTATTTAGTTGCTGCTGACGGTGCATCTGAGTACCGTTTAGATATCAGTTGGGCAGTTCAACAAGCCTGTTTTTGGGGCGGACCGATAGAGGTCTGGTTATATCGGAACGATGTGCAAATTTTCTATTATAATTACGGACATACCGGTTTGGGTTACGGATGGACGCACGGATATTATGATTATGTTGGACCCGGAAAATCATACACATACAAATTAGTCGGTCACTATACCGGCGCGTGGGGATGCGATTATTGGTCTACGTGGACTGATGTGGGATCCACAAAACCGATTCAACCACCTGTAAGTATTAGTGTAACGAATCCTACCGGCAGCGATAAATTTATTAACATGAGCTGGGGAAATGGCAGCGAACTTACGAATTATTATAAAATTTATGAAGATGGAGCGGAAATCGGTTCAACATATTCAACAAGTTATACAGTCAGTACAACTCCGGGTAATTCATCGAACTGGGGTGTAGCGACTGTTGGCTACTATAGTGGTTGGTATACCTCTTCACGTGTAGAGCAAGTTGCGGCAACCGTACCATTTATTAGACCTGAAAATTTTTTCGCTTCAGAAGATACCACGGTTGGATATGTTAGATTAGGTTGGACTTGCACTTCTGATTATGCCACACATTTTCAAATTTTCCGCGATGATATTCTGTTGACAACAATACCGGTTGCTGAAAAATCATATCTTGATTATTCTGCCGTTCCCGGACAAAGATATACATATCAAGTCAGATCTTATAACAATATTTCAGGTCTTTATTCGTCATTCTCGGATTCTAAATTTGGGCGTGCTGTATTTATAAACGCATCGGATGGCTCTTATGATGGAAAAGTTTATGTCAATTGGACGAATTTTCCCGATGGTTTTGAAGATGAACTAAAACTATACCGCGACGGCGTGAGAATAGATGGTGTCTTCTCCGGTCAGGTCGAAAAGAACGATGAATTAGTTGTGCCGGGGAAAATTCATGAATATAAATTGGAAGTTCTTAAAAATACTCAAATAAAATTAACTATCTCTAATTACGGTTTTGCTCCGGCGGATGGTTCTGTTAAAGGTTTTGTGACAACTCCAACTGGTTTGGGTGGTGTAAAAAATGTTGAAATGCGGGCTTATACTACTTCTCAAAATTTAAGTCGTGCCCTATCATTAGATGGAGTAGATGATTATGTTTCAATTCCAGCATTAAATCTAAATTCAAATACCGTTACAATGTCGGCTTGGATCAAACGTAATGGTACACAAAATGACTGGGCGGGAATTTTATATAGTAGAGCAAAGCGTACGGCGGCCGGACTGCATATTTTGAGTACCGGTGAATTGCGCTATAACTGGAATGATCAGGCGTCGACATATGAATGGTCATCCGGATTGATAGTTCCGGATAACGAGTGGACATTTATTGCTCTGGTTGTTGAACCGGATAAAGCGACGATCTATATGAATGATACTTTAGCTGAAAATTTAGTCTCACATTCTATTGAAGAGTTCGATGGTTATTTTGAAATAGGAATAGATGCAGCCTCTTCTTCCAGATATTTTAATGGATTAGTAGACGAAATCTGTATATGGAATACGGCCAAAACTGCCGAGCAATTAGCCGCTAATCGAAACCATATCATGCGCGGCAATGAAACAGGTCTCGTTGGTTATTGGCGTTTTAATCCTAGCGCTGATACTGTAGCCGGAGACTATGCCACTAACGGTGATCATCATGGTGTATTATTTGGAAATCCGCTTTTCGTTGATGATAATCCTCCGGTCTGGCATTATGGAACAACTCTTACTAACGGGTCATACACCATAGCGAGAATTAACTGGGAAGAAGATGTCGATTTTACAGTCCGACCATACAAGAGAGGTCATGGATTCAAAGGATCAACATTTCCTCAGGATTCTATCGCATTACCCTTCACGCAAGATAACCATATCTATACAGGAATAAATTTCTTAGATACAACATCTATTGAAGTCAGCGGGTGGGTATTGTTCGAGTCAGATTCTTTATGCCCTGTCCCCGGTGTAAAAATATTGGTGAATGGAACATCAACCGGTGAGTATACCGATTCAACAGGCCATTATTCAATCAGCGTTGCTGAGGCGGGAAACTATACAATATCTGTTGAATACTTGAATCATAAATTTTTACCAGCATCGGTTTACCTTAATATTCAAGATCCTGTAACAAACTTGATTTTTTCAGATACAACCAAAAAAAATATCAGTGGAAAAGTTTCAGGTGGATGTGATAACTTTTTGGGCGCTACAGATATTAATATAAAAAGTCTGATTTCTAATTGTTTCGAAACTACACTTCATACCGACAGTATCGGTGCATATCAAATCACACTTCCCGCTCAAAAATATATTGTTCAGTTGACACACATCGATCATCCCGATAGTTTGACAATAATTAATTATTTTGCGGCTGATACAATTGATATTTCTGAGTATGATACTACTTACAATTTTATTTATCATTCACCGCCGATAACAAAAATCAGCGATCTGCCACCGGCAGGCTGCGGTGTATACAACGTACCGATATTACAACAGGAAGTAACATACGCCGTAAAAATTAATGTAACGGAAAAATATGGTGATCTGGAATGCCAAGTCGATAGCGGCAATGTAACGATCTACGATTATGTGGCTTATGATAATCAAGATACGATCATCAAACTTGGTGGTGGCATCAAATATTATCCGCTTACACCGGGATACCCGAACATAACAGGTGGGGGCGTTCATCCGTATCAAAAGAGATTTGTGGTTAAGACTGAAGTGGATAAATATACTTTGTACGATACGGTGTGGGTATTTGTAAGAGGACAAAAGCCACGTGAATTTCAGTTCTCTACTGTATCACCGGAGATTCCATTGATGATACTGCGCGATCCGCCAGGTGATCAGAGTTACAGTTATATTTCATCACAAACAAGCTCAAGCGTGAGTCTCGGTTTTTCGTTTGAAAGTGAAGTCGGGGTTGGTATTTTTGCAAAGTTTAAAGTTGGTGGTGGAGGTGAAGTCCCGGGTCTGGGTTCTACCGGCGCATGGCTTGGGGGGGAAGTAGAGGCAAAGGTCGGTTTGCGCAATACTATCGAGGGTACACAGGAAATAAAAATATCGACAACAAAAACATTGAAAACATCAGATGCCGATGCTATTACCGGTGCGGATGGTGATGTATATATGGGTGCGGCGCTCAACATTGTATATGCGAAGACGGATATTATTGATTATGATTCAAGCAGTTGCAGTGTAGCGCTGGATACAGGAATAGTGTGGAACGGAAACGGTTTTAAAACTACATATCTGTACACTGAAAGTTATATCCGTGAAAGTGTTATTCCAGGTTTACAGAGTTTGGCTGATGTTCTCAATAGTTCCGGTGTCAAACGCAAACAGGATTCGGCAAAAGTATTGCTTAATCAAATCGATGTTTGGCAGCAAGTGATTGATTACAACGCCGCGTTGAAAAATAACGCAGTACCGATACCGGAATTCCCGAGTAATGTTTCTTTTTCAGCAGGTACAAACCTGAGTGAAGAAGCTACCATCACATCAACATCTACATTGTCGATAGGATTGAATCTGTTTATCGATGCCGAAGTTGCATTGAGCATCGGAGCGAAAGCCGGCGATTTCAATGAAGCGGAAGCCGGCGTAAAAATATTCGCTAAACTCGATATTGGTGTTTCTGCAAGCACAACCTATGAGGTAACGAATACGATAGGTTTTGAATTAGCCGATGATGATGCAGCCGCTCCCGGCGATGCATTTACCGTTGACATTCTTGGCGATCCAGTCTATGGTACACCGGTATTTAAATTGCTGAGCGGTGCGAGCAGTTGTCCGTGGGAACATCCCACTCTGCCTCGCGAAGGCGTAGGTTTATCTATGAATACATATTCGCAAAACAATGTACCACCGGAGATGCCTGCATCATTCGATCTCTATCTCTACAATCTAACTCAAAACAATGAGACGCGGACTTATTTACTGTCAATAGTGCAGGGCAGTAATCCGGATGGTGTAATTATACAAGTAGGAGGTGCAATATTAGGTGATGATCAACTGCAGTTTTCCTTGCCTCCTAATGCTGCCGATCCGCAGAGGGCAACTCTACGTGTGATGAGGGAAGTTGGCAGTGTTTATGATTATGAAAACCTTATGTTGCATCTGTATTCTCCCTGCGATGATCAGTTCGATACGACTGTCGCGTTCAGTGTTCATTTTACAAAACCATGCAGCGATGTCCGAATTGTTCAACCTTCGCTTAATTGGATCATTAACGCGAATAATAACAATCAAATGGCAATCGTTCTAAAAGATTATAATGCAGCAAATATGAGCATGCAGCAACTTAAATTCGAGTATCGGCTGAACGGAGCCAACGACTGGATACAATTATTCAATTATCCGCGTGCTTTATTACCAGCCGATTCAATTCTGTATAACTGGGATATGACGGCATTATCCGAGGGAATTTATGAACTTCGTGCATCCACTCATTGTTCTGTCGATTCTTTCTTTACACGTACTTATGCCGGTGTGGTAGATCGTATAGCCCCTTCTGCATTTGGTAATCCTCAACCGTCCGATGGAATCCTGAATACCGGTGATGATATCAAAATCCAATTCAGTGAAAATATCAATTGCGCTACTTCGAATAAACAACATATTAAAATGCATAATGTATCAAAAGATCTGAACATAGATATTAATATCTTGTGTAAAGGAGATGAACTTGTAATCACTCCGAAGGATATTAATGATTTGATCGAGGGTGATACAATTAGAATTGCCATTGATTCACTGTCGGATTTGTATGGAAATATTCTATCCTCGCAGGTCACTTGGGATTTTGTCGTGGATCTAGTAACGGATATTAAAGATGTAAAAAATACCGTCCCGACTGAATATTCATTGGATCAGAATTATCCCAATCCGTTTAATCCAATTACTGAAATCAGATATGGGTTACCCGAAAAAGCACATGTGTCTTTGAAAATTTATGACCTACTTGGTCGAGAATTGATAACGCTTGTTAATGAAACGCAAAACGCAGGTTTCAAATCTGTAAGTTTTGATGCGAATGATCTACCGAGCGGGATGTTCTTCTACAAACTCCAGGCAGGGAATATCACCAAAGTAAAAAAGATGCTGTTGATTAGATAATTTGCACACGAAGAAGGGGATAGTAAAAAAATGCTTACTATCCCCTTCATAATTAATTCATACTGAGAAAGATTTCTTTTCTCCAATAATCCGATATTCCATTAATCCTATAATAATTTCTTACTTGAATAACATTATTCTGAGTGTGGATTTATTTTGATCTCATCCGCGTGATGTTTTATTATTTTCGCTTGCGCAATAAAAATCACTTCTTCGGCAATGTTTGTGGCAAGATCGGCAATTCGTTCTAAATTCCGGCTAACTCGAATCAAGTGCATTCCCGCTTCTATAGATCGCTGATTATTCTTCATACGATCTATTACACGTGTGAAAATATCTTTGTTGAAATTATCTATCGTGTCGTCCATTCCTAAAACATCCATTCCCAATTTTGTGTCGGAATGAATAAAACTGTCCAAAGCGTTATGGAGCATTTGTTCGGCAACTTCTGCCATCTTAGGTAAGTAGATATACGAATCTTTTTCACATTTTGCCAGGGAGAAAACAGATTCCGCGATGTTTACTGCGTGATCGCCAATGCGTTCAAGATCGTTATTGATTTTCAATGCCGAAAGAATCATTCGAAGATCAATTGCAACCGGCTGCTGGAGCGCTAATATATCGACTATGGAATTATCGATCTCAATTTCGAGCGAATTAATTCTATCCTCACCATCAATTACACGCTGGGCGGTATCTGTATCGTCGTTAAGAAGCGCTTGGAGTGAATCATGTACCGCTTTCTCTGCTAGACTGCCCATCTTGATTAAATTAGTCTTAAGTCCGTTAAGTTCCTGTTCGAAGTGTCGCTGCATAAGATCTTCCAAAAATATATTGTTAATTATTCCCCAAAGCCGAAAAACTTTTTTTCAATTGTTTCAATCCATCTGGGAAAATTCTTCATAATAAAATATGTTACAGAAAGTGCCGATATTGTGATGATACCATTTATAATTAACATAACTGTCGTTCCTTGTTTTTATCCGAATCTGCCTGTGATATAATCTTCGGTTTGTTTTTCTTTTGGTGTTGTGAAAATCTTTTTTGTTTCGTCATATTCAATCAAACTGCCTATGTAAAAGAATGCGGTGTAATCACTTACGCGTGCGGCTTGCTGCATGTTGTGTGTAACTATGACAATTGTATAGTTCTCTTTTAGCTCATAAATAAGTTCTTCAATTTTTGCAGTTGCAATTGGATCGAGGGCGCTTGCCGGTTCATCCATCAGAAGAACATCCGGATTGACTGCCAATGCACGTGCGATACACAGCCGCTGCTGCTGTCCTCCGGAAAGTGCAAGTCCGCTTTTTTTGAGATCGTCTTTGACTTCATCTAAAAGAGCAGAACGCTGCAAACTCTGCTCAACGATCTCATCCAATATTTTCTTATCATGAATTCCATTTATCCTCGGTCCATAGGCGACGTTGTCGTATATCGATTTTGGGAATGGATTAGATTTTTGGAAAATCATTCCAACCTTTTTTCGTAACTCAACAACGTCGATGCCGTTGTGGTAAATGTCTGTTCCATCGATCAAAACCGAACCATCTATTTTTGCGTTATCGATAAGGTCATTCATACGGTTAAGAGAACGGAGGAAAGTGGACTTTCCACAACCCGAAGGACCAATCAACGCTGTAACACGGTTTACCGGAATATCGAGTGAGATATTTTTCAGCGCGTGTTTCTCCCCGTAATGGAGATTGAGATTCTTTGTTACAATTTTAGTTTCAGTTGTCATACTTATATCGCTTTTGCCCGCAATCTGTATCGTAAAAATACAGCAGAGAAATTTAAGAGAAACGTTAATGCAAGCAAAACAAGAGCCGTTGCGTATTGGATTCCAATTGTCGCTTCAACATCGGTGGACTGAGTCGACATCACGTAAAGGTGGTAGCCGAGCTGCATGAATTGATCTGATAGCGACGACGGAAGATGAGGCAGAAAATATGCAACACCGGTGAATAGAATCGGCGCTACCTCGCCCGCGCCGCGACCCACTGCTAAAATAGCGCCGGTGAGAATTCCTGTGTAAGCATTCGGAAGAACTACTTTTATAATCGTTTGAAATTTTGTTGCTCCAAGCGCAAGACTTCCTTCCCGTAAATCTCTTGGAACTGCCCGCAACGATTCTTCGACAGAAACAATCACAACAGGAAGTGTTAAGAGTGCCATAGTGAGACTTGCCCAGAGAATATTCGGCTGTCCCCAATGTAATTGCGCGTCACCTGAAATAAATTTATCGATACCGCCGCCAACAAATTGTACGAAGAATCCAAGCCCGAAAAGTCCGAAAACAATTGCAGGAACTCCCGCCAGCGTGTTCACAGCAAAGCGTATCAATTTCGTGAAGATTGAATTGCGGTTTGCGTATTCACTGAGATAGATTGCCGTGATTGTTCCGATTGGAACAGCCGCAACAGACATAATGAGAACCAGCAACACCGTGCCGATAATCGCGGGGAATATTCCGCCTGCCGTCATTCCTTCTGCCGGTGCGCCGGTAAGAAATTCCCAGGATATTTTTCCCCAACCGCCTCTGATGATTTCAAACAACATGAAACCGATAGCCGAAACTATCAACAGGGTTGCCGCAGCAGTAGAAAAAACAAATATCCATCCGATAATTTTCTTCTTCATGCGGTTCCCTGAAATTTCTTCTGGAGTTTATTGCGTACATAAAATTCGGCGACAGCATTCAAGATGAATGTAAAAATGAAAAGAATCGAACCGATGAAAAATAAAACGTTATAATGTGTATCGCCGAAAACAACCTCTGCCATCTCCGCACCGATGGTTGCCGACATTGTGCGAATCGGCTCGAAAAAATTCATCGACATCAAAGTTGCATTGCCTGTTGCCATTAATACAATCATGGTTTCTCCGAATGCTCGTCCAACACCAAGAAGAAGCGCCGCGAATACGCCCGGAGTTGCCGCAGGTAAAACAACGAAGAGAGCTGTTTGCCATTTAGTTGCGCCAAGCGCTAAGCTCGCTTCTGTCATAAATTTTGGAACAGCAGAAAGAGCATCCTCTGTTACGCTGTAAATAATCGGTATAGCGGCAAGAGAGAGAGCAATTCCTCCAACGAACGCGTTAAGTCGGTATTGATATCCGAAAAGATTTTGGAATAAACTTGCCAATGTAACGAGCGCGAAAAAACCGATTACAACGGATGGGAAACCGGATAGAAATTCAATCGCGGGTTTAAGGAATTCTCTGAGTTTTCTCGGCGCGAAGAACGATGTGTACAAAGCGGCGAGTATCGCTATCGGTGCGCCAATAAGAACTGCAATAAATGTTACTTTGAAACTTCCGACAATCAACGGAAGCAATCCGTATTTTGGATTTTCTGAAACGGGCTGCCATTCTTTGCCGAGCAAATTTTGGGCAGTCGCTTCACCTTCGGATCCGGATGATTCCACCGATTTATTTTTCTGCTCGGTAACAGTCTCGTTTGCAGTAGACGATTCTTCGCCGTAAGTTTCCTGGACTAATTCAGTGTTAGTGGTAGATGTTTGTTTAGCTGGTGAAAATATCGGCGCCGCTTCACGGAAGACGAAAATAAAAATCAAAACTATGACGGCAAATGAAATGAACGATACGCCTTTGATTATATTCTCAGCAATAAATTCACCGATACGAAAACGTTTTTTCAGATTTATATTTCCGCCGGCAATTTTGGATGCGGTGTAATGATGCGCGGATGATCGTGTGTTTCGATCAGTTGAGATACCGTTCGTTTGTGTTCTGTTCAGAATCAATTTGTTTTATACGACATGATTTTATGATGTATACTAATATCCAGCATAACAATCTATGAATTAAAGATTACCGGCAGGTTATTGCAATGTTATGAAATTGTTAAGAAATCCGAGCCGCAGGAAGAGTAGTATCTACGTGGTAGCCGCAGACCTGCCTGCAGCAGGCAGGCTTCATGTCTGCGTTATAGAGCCATAGATGTCACCATGAATGTTGCTGTCACTTTGCTAAAAGAAGGACATGTAATGCGAAATAACATATAATTGATGATATGTAACATTTTTTGAACTTTTGGTACATACCCTATATTGCTCACTGAGAGCGAGTTCTACTCACGATCATTGAGTTAAGCCAGCTTTACACAAACTATTTTGAATTAAGTATTCTTCTTTTTACTTTACACAACGAATTTTGGATTAAATAGACTTAACAAAAACAACAATTAACTCATAATTAGATAAATTAGCGTAGCCAGCCTTCATCCCGTTGGGATTTCGGCGGATAAACTTCGGATACTGTCCAGGTGATATATGAAACATTTAAAGATTGTAATTGAACGTCATGAAGATGGATACGTAGGATATCCATTGGGTTTTACACGCGGTGCTATAGTGGGACAAGGGAATACTTATGCAGAAGCCCTAAAGGATACCGAAAGCGCTATCCGATTTTTTGTCAAACATTATGGAAGGAAAAAGTTTTTTGATCATTTGGAATCCGACGCGCCCACACTCGAAGCGTATATCGCGGAGACAAGTGTAGCTATATGAAATTTCCCGTTGATGCTTCACAACGAGATGTTATAAAAGCTTTCGGTAAGCTCGGCTTTGTTATTGTGCGAAAAGCGAACCATATAATATTAGAGCGGAAAAATAAGGATGGCTCCATTACTCCATTAGTTTTACCGAATCACCGGACGATCAAAGGCAGTACGCTGCGGTCAATTTTGACACAATCCGGAATTGAACGCAACGAATTCATTAAAGCTTTTTATGATTAATATTGGAAACAACAATTAACAAAGAACTATTAACCAATAACTACTAACTAAGATATTAGCGTAGCCCCGCTTCTTCTACTCTGCAGAATCAGCGGGATTTTGTTCCACCTGCGGCGTCTCTCAACTTTGGCTGCTTACGTAAAAAGAGGAGAATTATAATGAAAGTATTTTTTATCACAAGTATTTATTTTGTAAGCATTCTTACTTTAATATCTTGTAAACAAGAGTCACCAACCTCCGAGGACGAAAAATCAACCAAACCGATTGTTAATATTATATCACCTTTACAGAATGCGAGCGTCGTAGATAGCACAGTAATTGAAGTGGAAGCGACTGATGATAAAGGTATTACTCGCGTAGAGATTTATATTGATAATATTCTCGATACAAGTCGAGTTATTATCATAAAACCATATCGATGGATTTGGGATGTTCAGGATCTTCAAGACAGCAGCGTTCATATTATCTATGCAAAAGCATTTGATGCAGACGGTAATGTTTCGAGTTCTTCCGTTATAACTGTAACAATATTCAAACTTACTCCTTCTAATTTACATGTGCTAACTATAAATGAAGACGAAATTGTTTTACAGTGGCAAGATAACAGTAGAATAGAAACGGCATTCGTGATTGAAAAAGGTAATGATGGTATAAATTTCTCCCCAGTTGATACGGTTGGTGCAAATATCAATAATGTAGCAATTCACGGAACTTATCTTACTACAAACAAATATTATTTTCAAGTGAAAGCTTTATCAAATTCTAAAATTAGTAAATACTCTAACATAGCAATAGCAAGCTTTTCATTTCAAGCGCCGACTAATTTAACAATTGCATCGACTACTGAAAATGCAGTTCAACTACAGTGGCATGATAATTCCACTATTGAGCAGGGGTTTGGAATTGAAGAACAAATCACCGGTAATTCTTTCAATCCTGTTGATACTGTGGGCGCCAATGATACTACTGCGATAATAATTGGGGCGTATTTGACTACTAACACTTATAATTTTCGCGTTCGAGCAATAGGGAAAGCAAATGCAAGCGATTATTCTAATATAGCATCGACAACACTATTATTTCCCAGTCCAACAGATTTAATGGTTTTATCAATCGCTGAAAATGCTGTGCGATTACAATGGCAGGATAATAGTAGTTTTGAGACATCGTTTGAGATTGAACAAAGTACAGATGGAAACAATTTTGTTACCGCTGAAATTGTAAATTCAAATGAGACAACTGCTACTGTAATGGGCACGTATCTTACTACGAACTCCTATATTTTTCGTGCTCGAGCGAAAACTATATTAAATACAAGTTATTATTCTAATCGAGTAAAAATCTATTACGCGGAAGATCTTTTTGCTGGTGGACTATTTTCAGCAGTAGGCAGTAAGAGAGTAAAAAATGTTGCATTGTGGAATGGTGATGCATGGTTTGAACTTGATGGTGGCTTATCTTATGAAATTCATAGTCTGGTTTCTTACAGAGGTCATATTTATGCTGGCGGAATTTTTGGACTCTTTGAAAGATGGGACGGTCCTAATTGGAACCCGATCGAGATGGGAATGGTAATGGACATCCATGCAATGATAAGTCATAATGATGAACTGTATGTTGGTGGGAGGCCCCTCAGTAGCACGAGTAGGAATAGTATTACAAAGTGGGAGGGGAATAATTGGTATTCTCTAAATAATGGAATGAATGGGGTTGTTCTAAGTTTGGCGATTTTGAACGGAGATTTATTTGCAGCTGGAAATTTTGATACAGCAGGTAATATAAATGCAAATTGTATCGCCAGATGGGATGGAGTAAATTGGAACCCGCTTGGTGTAGGAATTAACAAATACCGTTATGTTTATGCATTGTGTCCTTACAATAATGAGCTATTCGTTGGAGGCGAATTCGATATTGCAGGCGGAATTACTGCAAATGGAATTGCGAAATGGAACGGGTCTGAATGGTTTCCGGTGGGTTCTGGAATTAATGAAGGTGGTGTAATTAAAACGTTAATGGTTTATAAAGACGAACTATACGCGGGTGGAAGCTTTGCCTCAATAGATGGAAAAAACATCAACAACATTGCAAAATGGGACGGTTCAGCATGGTCAAGTATTGGCGCAGGTTTAGATGGGACAGTTTATTGTCTTGCCATCTATAACGATCAATTGTATGCTGGTGGTTCTTTTTCAGGATGTATAAAAATGTGGGATGGCACTTCCTGGATAACAGTCGGTGCGGTGTCGGTGGATTAATCCTCCCCTACGTCTTCTCTTTAACACCCGAATGGAGTTGGCATTGGGAAAGTTTATGATGACTAAATTTATGAATCTTAAAAAGTATTTTGTTGAAACTGTGCTCAACTTTTGGATAACGTAGCACAATTTTGGTATGCAATGACAACTTCACTCATTAACTGAAATGATTTCTCTGATTAAATGAACCAATCTGAAAAGAACACTGATAGTATTGGTACAATAATAGTTAAAACACTTGAAGAAAATGGATTTTTTGAGCAGCTTTCTCAAAAGAAAAATATTCTTAATCAGTGGAAAACGAAATTCCCAATAATTTCGAATTCACTTGATTCAACTTCTGATCAAGAAGGCAAACTCACAAAGGGATCATTAATCATTCTAGCTCAAAATGGTTGGTATATATCATTGAGCATGAAGCCATCCTCTACTTTTGAACATGTTGCAAGAATAGTAACAGGTAACATCGAAGAAGTTGACAGATTAATGTGTCGATGGTATAAAAAACGGCTACTGAAAATTCGCGATGAGATTATCAATATATCACCTTCACGTTCGGTGATTATACGAAAAGCATTCATCGCCCATAAGAAAAGATACTATGAACTTTCTATCCCAGTTTTATTCGCACAAGCAGACGGTATTTGTCAAGAATTGACGGGTTACCAATTGTTTAAGTTCGATAAATCTAGTAGGAAACCGCTTACTGCTAAGTTTATTGAAAAACTGAAACCAGATTCTTTTGGAATCACTCTATTGGAACCGTTACGTGTTTCTTTACCGATAGCCAATAACACTAAGTTTCTATTGCAACCATTGCCATTAAATCGTCATGCAGTACTTCACGGAATTGATGTTTCATATGCAAATGAAACGAATAGTTATAAGGCAATATCACTTCTTGCTTATGTTAGCTCAGTTCTTAGTCTAATTAGAAATCATGATAAATCGAACGCGAGTAATTTCACATAACATTTAATAAAATTTGATTTAGCACTTTCAATGGATTTCATTCGCCTATCCTGACACAAACCCTGTAATGTTTCGGTCATGAAGTGGTTCATGACCGCTGAGCTTTGTTTACCTCACCGGAAAATATCCAACCTTTGTTACAATCTCCTGACCTTCTTTGCCTAATATCCTGTCGAGGCAATTTTTTCTTCATACTTGTCTCTCTAAATTGTGTTTCTTATATTTAGGTGAAGGAAATAATAGTTATGACTGAAATCCCAAGAAAATACATCAAAGATGACCGGAACCAAACGGTTGCGGTACAGCTCGATATAGATACATTTGAAAAAATTGAAGAGTTGCTCGAAAATTATGGATTGGTCGAGCTTATGAAGCAAACGGAAGGGACTGAAAAATTCGTCGCCGCAGAAGCAAAAGCGTTTTATCGAACTCTTGATAAAGCAAAGTGAACGTAGAGTACCGCAAACAGTTCCTTAGAGAATTAGCTAAGATTCCTTCCTCCCATCGCATAGATATAGAAAATTTTGTATTTCATGATCTTCTATCCTTCAAAACATTAACAGAGTGTAAAAAGATTGAACGGATGAAAGGGTATCCCGGTTTTTACAAAGTACGTTTCGGAGATTACCGAGTCGGCTTGTACATAGAAAGCGATACTCTGGTGCTTGAGCGTGTGCTTCATAGAAAAGAAATCTATCGGTATTTTCCATAACGGTTTCGACTAAAACCTTGTGAAAGCTTCCCGCTTTCAGCGGAATCGAAATGACAGGTGGTAGTCGCAACCTTCAGGTTGCGGGTCAGGCATGCTCTCGCAGACATAAAGTCTGCGGCTACCTCTTAATCCTTTTATCTCACCGGAAAATATCCAACCTTCGTTACAATCTCCTGACCTTCTTTGCTTAATATCCAATCGATGTATTCTTTCATAACGCCGGTTGGTCTGCTGCGTGTGTACATGTAAAGGTAGCGGGAGATAGGATAATCGCCCGATTTCACATTCTCTTCTGTCGGCGCATACGCAGTTGAGTTAACATCTTTTTTAACTTTGAGTAGCTTAATGCCTTTCGCGTATGCCGCACCGCCGTAGCCGATACCGTTTTTGTCTTTGGAAACTGCATTCACCACCGCGGCTGTGCCGGGAAGCGTTTGTACCGATGAAGCAAAATCTTCACCGTCGAGCACGTTGTCTTTGAAATAAACATATGTGCCGGAGCTGTTTTCCCGTCCGTACACAATTATTTTTGTGTCGGGTCCGCCGACTTGTTTCCAGTTTGTTGTTTTTCCAGTGTAAATATCTTTGAGTTGTGCAAGCGATAATTCGGTGATCGGCAGATTATCGTTTGTGTAGATAGCAAGTCCATCCTTGGCTGCTTTTATTTCCACTCCAAGCGTATTGAACCGCTGTTTTAGTTTTTCTTTTTCAGATTTCTTCATCGGTCGCGATGCGTTGCAAATATCGGTCGTACCGTTGATGATCGCTGAAATACCAACCCCTGACCCGCCTCCTGTTACTTGCACGGTAACATCAGGATGTTTTGACATATACAGCTCAGCCCATCTCTGTGCGATAATGACCATTGTATCGGATCCCTTTACGGTGATCGTTTCTCCTTTTTGCGAGAAACCAAATGTGGCGATTGCTGTAATTAGAGTTAAGAATATTTTTTTCATTTTGTTTTTTCCTTTTTGTTTATTTTATACCCTCTCCCCGACTCCTGAGGAGTCACCGGGGTTGACTAATAAGTTTGTTTTCTCGTTACATTCTTCGACTTATCATCGAAGAACACTCGAAAACCGGCTACGTATGCTGGTTCTCGAGTTCATAGTTTCGATCTGGAGTATCGAGAGAACCTTTTTAGACAGCCCCGGACCGGGGGTGAGGGTTATTAAAACTTGTACTGCATTCTTAAAGTTAAAACATTATCTTTCAAATCGTTTTTAAACGGTGCCAACGTGCCCGTTGCCAGTGTATTTACTTTCTCGTTCTTTACCCAATCGTAGTAAAGAACAAATTTCACATTCGAATCCCAATGATATATCCAGCCCAAACCGAGTGTGCTGTATTTGATATCGCCTGCATTCAAGTTACTGCCAACTGCACCTATATCGTTTGCGGTGACATCTTTGTTCGGAGCGTAAACATCGTATTTCGCAATAAACTGGTTTTTCAATCCGATGTTTTGGACGTAATTTATATACCATCCGTTGAAGTTTCTCATATAAAGATCGGTAACTTTCTTTCCGTCAATTATCGATTTTACATCTGAAGAACCTGCTGCGTCTGGATTGTAGAAAGAACTTGATTTATCTGTGCCGGACTGTGTTCCCCAAAGATATTCGCCGCGCAATGTTGCACCGCCGATTACAGGTACATCATAGTAAAGCTGCAAATCAAAACCGTAGTAATTTCTGTCGAAGCCATCGCCCAGATTCGTTATAGTGGAATCAACTTTATACTTTTTGATCGAACTTGAATTGTCGATCTCATATATTTTTTTTGAATTTGCAGTGACTGCTCCTGTATAAACCGAGAAACCGCCGTCGATAGCAAGTCCTTCTTCCTCGAACGGAAGCTGAAAGCCCGCTCTTCCGATAAAATCTTTGTGGCGGTCGTTTTCATTTGAGTTATTCAGAACGCCGTTAAAAACTCCGGCTTTAAGATTGAAATAACTGAGAGGACCATTTTCCGGTGCAAGCTCTATTTTTGCGCCAAGCTCTCGTTCACCGGGAAACAAAGTTTGAAACAATCGCGATCGTTCCGGAGCTTCACGGGAACTTGAAGAGTATGAAATCTCAAATCCAAACGGACGGTCGAACACACCCGCTGTTAGAGATGCCATCTTTAACCATGGCTCTTTAATAGAGGCATACGCATCCTTAATTCCCACTCCACTTTGTGTAACATCCAACTGTAAAACGTATTGTGTAAGATCGTTATCGTAATTAATTTTGAATCGTCCACGTCGGACTTGAAAACGTGATTTTACATTCTGCGGAAAATTACCGCCTGCATACGAGCCAACACTTGCCGATTCGGCAGCTTGATATTGTGCTTGTATGTAACCGCTGATTTTAATTTTCTTTAGCGCGTCTAAAGTTGATTTCATCTCAAGAACTGTTTCATTTATTCCATCAACTGCACCCTTTACTTCTGCAACCTCGTCTTTGGTCGCAACCGATGAGCTATCCTGTGATTTAGCGTTTAGGTAAACTGCAACAAGAAGTGAAATGATAAAGATTATTCGTTTCATTAAATCTCCGATAATGATAGTAGATGTTGATTAGCATCGATACAAATATAGAGAATGGATATTACGCGGAGGTTACGACGAGGTTATGAAATTGTTAAGAAAGCAGAAGCGATCTATCCTTTATATATAATGAGGATTCGGTGTAAATATAGGAGATTTCCCTGAGATATTTTGTCTATTTTTATAAACTTTTTATACATTGTTCCTCCCTTTTTACACTTTCTTCATTTACTTTATTGTTTCAGTTCTTGATATTACACTCGTTATGAATAAGGAGAAAAAATGGTTATTGCCGCGATAGTTGCTGTACTCTTACTCGGATATCTTGTCTATACTCTTCTAAAGCCGGAAAAGTTCTAACGTCATGTTTACATATTATGATATTGGACAGGTAGTGTTCTACCTTGTAGCGCTAACAATTCTTACTCCTCTGCTTGGCGGTTACATGGCACGAGTTTTTGCCGGTGAGAAGAACTTTCTGACTCCCGTTTTCAGTAAGCTGGAAAATTTTATCTACAAACTCGGAGGCATTATTTCTGCAAACGGTATGGATTGGAAGACTTATACGGTTGCGTTATTGATCTTCAATTTTTTTGGCTTCTTCATACTGTTCTTGCTGCAACTATTTCAATCATCTCTCCCGCTAAATCCTCAAGGATTGCCAAATGTTTCTTGGGATCTTTCATTAAACACGGCGGTGAGTTTTATGACAAATACCAATTGGCAATCTTATGCGGGTGAAACGGCACTTAGCTATCTTATCCAGATGGCGGGATTAACCGTTCAAAATTTTATTAGCGCAGCAACCGGCATTGCCGTGATGATTGCATTGATTCGAGGTATCGTTGGGAAAACGGCAAACGACATTGGTAATTTTTGGGTTGATTTAATTCGATCAACAATTTATGTTCTCTTACCGCTCGCAATTCTCTTTACGATCTTGTTTGCCGGTCAAGGTGTAGTGCAAACGTTTTCAAATTATAAAGTGGTGAGAACTCTCGAAGGTGCTCAACAAACTATTCCGCTTGGTCCGGCGGCTTCACAGGTTGCCATTAAACAACTTGGAACAAATGGTGGCGGTTTCTTTAATGTAAACAGTGCTCATCCGTTTGAGAACCCCACGCCGTTCAGCAACTTTCTTGAAATGCTGGCAATACTTCTTATCCCATCCGCTTTAGTTTACACTTATGGCAAAATGGTCGGCTCAACACGTCAGGGTTGGACGTTGTGGGGCTGTATGATGTTTCTTTTCATTGTGCTCTTAACAATCTCTCTTTGGTCAGAATATCATTCCAATCCTGTGTCACAAACCTCCGCTGGAATGGAAGGAAAAGAAACTCGCTTTGGTGTTACCAATAGCGTACTATGGTCGGTTGCAACTACAAGTGCATCTAACGGATCAGTAAATGCGATGCACGATAGTCTTACACCGCTTTCCGGGTTTATTGCATTGTTGAACATTATGTTAGGAGAAATTATTTTCGGAGGCGTGGGTGCGGGAATGTATGGAATGCTGGTGTTTGTAATCCTTACCGTATTTATTTCCGGACTGATGGTCGGACGCACACCTGAATATCTTGGAAAGAAAATCGAGGCGTTCGAAGTCAAGATGGCAGCTCTTGCCGTATTAGCTCCATGTGTAGTAATATTGGTATTTTCGGCGATTGCTTCCGTTAGGAATGCAGGATTATCGAGCTTGGGCAACTCGGGTCCTCACGGTTTTTCTGAGATTCTTTATGCGTTTACATCAGCCGCAGGAAATAATGGCAGTGCGTTTGCTGGATTGAACACCAATACTCCTTTTTATAACATCATGATTGCAATTGGGATGCTTATCGGACGGTTTGGAGTGCTAGTACCTATGCTTGCTATTGCAGGTAGTCTTGGGAGGAAGAAAATAGTTCCGGTTTCATCGGGTACGTTCAAAACAGATACCTTCCTTTTTGCTCTGCTGTTAATTGGTGTAATCCTCGTTGTGGGTGCATTGACCTTCTTCCCGGCTCTTTCACTTGGTCCGATTGTAGAGCATCTTCTCATGTTAAACGGACAAAGTTTCTGAATTTTATGGATCAATCATTAAATATCAAACCAACCGCGCTATTCGATAAGGTAATTATTCTTCAGGCATTGAAAGATTCATTTAAAAAATTTCATCCTCGATTGCTCATTAAGAATCCGGTTATGTTTTTGGTGGCAGTCGGCTCCGTCATAACTACTTATATATTTATCGAGGATACATTGAACGGATATTTTTCTGCGTTCAATTTTCAAATTACGATTTGGTTATGGTTTACAGTTTTATTTGCAAACTTTGCTGAAGCGATTGCAGAAGGACGCGGTAAAGCGCAAGCCAACGCTTTACGTAACCAGCGCAATCAGATTGTCGCAAAGGTTAAATCCAATGGAGGAATAGCTCTCATAAATGCATCATCACTGCGAAAGGGTGAAATTGTCATTTGTGAAGCAGGAGACGTTATTCCCGCCGACGGTATTGTTGTTGAAGGAATTGCAAGCGTTGACGAATCTGCGATCACTGGTGAATCGGCTCCTGTAATTCGTGAAAGCGGAGAGGATAGGAGTGCAGTAACCGGCGGGACAAAAGTCTTGAGTGATCGGATTCTCATCGAGATTACGTCGGAACAAGGTAACACTTTCCTCGATAGGATTATCTCACTCGTGGAAGGTTCAAAAAGACAGAAAACGCCAAACGAAATTGCTCTCACTATTTTGCTTTCGGCGCTCTCAATCATTTTTCTTCTTGCGGTCTCTTCGTTGCCGGCATTTGTACAGTATAGTATTTCCGCCTCCGGACAATCTACACAAAACCTCGTTACGCTGCCCATTCTAGTTTCGTTATTGGTTTGCTTAATCCCTACAACAATCGGCGGATTGTTGAGTGCAATTGGAATCAGCGGTATGGATCGGTTAATTCGTCAGAACGTCATCGCAACCAGTGGTCGTGCGGCGGAGGCAGCAGGAGACGTAGACGTACTATTGCTCGACAAAACCGGCACAATCACTTTTGGCAATCGCATGGCAACTGAATTTATCCATGCTGACGGAATTTCAAATGAGCGGCTTGCCGATGCTGCACAACTCTCCTCGCTCGCCGATGAAACACCTGAAGGTCGATCAATTGTGATTCTAGCAAAAGAAAAATATGGGCTGCGAGGCAGAACGGTGTCGGATATTGCCGCACATTTTGTTCCTTTCACTGCTCAAACACAAATGAGCGGTGTTGATATTCCGGCAAGAGATGGAATTGCGCAGCGCATTATTCGAAAAGGTTCATCGGAAGCCATCAAAACTTTATTGAAACAAAACGGAAGAAATTTTCCTCAGGCATTACAAAAAATAGTAGAAGAAATTGCTCATCAAGGATCGACGCCATTGATTGTTGCGGAAAACAATGAAGTGCTCGGAGTAATAAGATTGAAAGACGTGGTGAAGGGTGGAATCAAGGAGCGCTTTGCGCAGTTGCGAAAGATGGGTATCCGAACCGTGATGATTACAGGAGATAATCCGCTGACCGCAGCCGCGATTGCTGCCGAAGCAGGAGTTGATGATTTTATTGCCCAAGCGAAACCGGAAGATAAATTGAACCGAATCCGTGAAGAGCAAGCAAATGGACGGTTGGTTGGCATGATCGGCGATGGCACGAACGATGCCCCGGCACTTGCGCAAGCTGATGTCGGTATCGCAATGAACAGCGGCACGCAGGCAGCACGTGAGGCAGGAAATATGGTAGATCTCGACAGTAATCCGACCAAACTAATCGAAGTTGTAGAGACAGGCAAGAAGCTTCTCATGACGCGAGGTGCACTCACAACGTTCAGCATTGCTAATGATGTGGCGAAATATTTTGCAATCATACCTGCAATCACGGGAACATTGTATGCAGTGAACGGAAGTGCGGGTCCTCTTGCTGCTTTAAATATCATGAAGCTCGCATCGCCTGAAAGTGCGGTCCTTAGTGCAGTGATTTTTAACGCACTTATTATTATATCGTTGATTCCGCTTGCACTGCGCGGAGTGAAGTATCGCGCAATCGGTGCCAGTGCAGTTCTCAGAAAAAACATTTTGATCTACGGTGTAGGCGGATTGATTGCACCGTTCATCGGCATCAAATTGATTGATATTGTTATAAACTGGATTAATTTAATATAGCTGAGTCATTTTTATGAAAAACAAAATATGTCCTCTCTATTGTTTGATTCTTGCAATCTTGATAGTCATAATTATAGAATCATTTCTTCACACAAATTTTACTGATTCCCCAAAACCAGTATGGAAAAGTTTTGATTTAGTTGACACAACTTCTACAGATACAGTAAAAAGAATTCAGAGCAAGCCATAATGCAGTTAAAGACTCATATAATAACTTCGATCAAAATTTTAGCGATTATGACAATCCTTACCGGTGTTCTTTATCCTGTATTGATGACAGTTATCGCTCAATTAGTTTTTCCTAACAAATCTAACGGCAGCATGATAGAAAAGAACGGTGAAGTTATTGGCTCAGAATTGATCGCACAGAAATTTCAAAGCGACAAATACTTCTGGAATCGTCCGTCGGCAATTGATTATAATCCGCTTCCTTCGGGCGCAAGCAACCTGGGACCAACAAGCAAAGCGTTGAAGGATTTTGTCGAAGAACGGCGGAAACATTTTATCGAAAAGAATTTTCTTCCCCCGAACACAATCGTGCCTACGGAGATGCTCTTTGCTTCAGGCAGCGGCATCGATCCGCACATCAGTCCCGAAGCTGCGTTCCTTCAAGTAAACCGCATTGCTCAAACCCGTGGCTTTGATGAGCAAAAGAAAGTACTACTCAAAACGCTCGTCCAAAATCACATAGAAGCGCCGCAATTTGGGTTTTTGGGTGAGCCAAGAGTGAATGTGGTTATGCTGAATCTTGAGTTGGATGAGAAGAAGTGAATGTGAGGGAGGGAATTATTATATTTCATTGATGCAGTCACTTGATCAAATCCGCCCCGATCCCGATGCCCTCCTCGCCTCCTTAAAAAAGGAAGATGAGAAAGCAACAAAGGCAAAGCTGAAGATTTTCTTCGGCATGTGTGCTGGCGTTGGCAAAACGTACGATATGCTTAAGTCAGCGCACGATGCAAAGTCGAAGGGCATCGATGTGGTAGTTGGTTATGTTGAGACACACAAGCGAGTTGAGACAGAATCGCTATTGCAAGGTCTCATAGTCATCCCTCGAAAGAAACTCGAGTACCGAGGAACTTTTCTTGAGGAAATGGATCTCGATGCAATCCTTTCCCGCAAACCAAAGCTTGTTCTTGTTGATGAGCTTGCACATACGAACGCACCCGGCAGCAGGCACACGAAGCGGTATCAAGACGTTCAAGAACTTCTCGACAACGGCATCGATGTTTACACAACGCTCAACGTCCAACATCTTGAAAGCCGTGCAGATACTGTTTCTCAAATCACCGGCTCTACTATCCGAGAAACTGTCACTGATTCAATGTTTGATCAGGCAGATGAAGTTGAAATTATCGATATCCCGCCGGACGAATTGCTAAAGCGATTGTCGGAAGGAAAAGTTTACACACCTGAGCGCTCACAGCAAGCGATTCAGAATTTCTTCCGTAAAGGAAATCTCACTGCGCTTCGTGAGATGGCATTGCGTCTTACCGCCGAACGAGTGGATCACCAGTTACGAGATTATATGCAAACGCAAAGGATTTCCGGTCCCTGGAAGTCCGGGCAGCGTTTGCTTGTCGGTATTAGTCAAAGTCCACAGAGTGCATCTCTGATTCGTTGGGCACGCCGAATGGCATACACAATGAATGCTTCGCTTGTCGCCGTAACAGTTGAGACTGCAAAATCGTTTTCGGAATCTGATAAAGCACAACTTTCAAAAAATATTAAACTTGCTCAAGAGCTTGGTGCAGAAATAATAACAACTGCAGACGAAGATGTTGCTCAAGCGCTTGTACGTGTAGCACGCGAGCAAAACGCCACTCAAATTTTGCTGGGAAAACCGCAACGATTATTTTTCTTTAGAAAAAACCTGCTTGACCGGGTTATTGAAAAAAGCGGCGATCTTGATATATACGTAGTTGGAGGTACTGAAGAATCATCAGTAAAATCAAAACCGAGTCATTTTCCCGAAATACAATCCAACTTTCTTCAATATATTGCCGCAGTAGCCGCTGTAAGCGTTATCGCGATGCTGTGCTATCCAGTCACTTCATTCTTGGGCTATCAAACTGTATCGTTGATTCTGCTTCTTACTGTTGCGCTGCTTCCGCTAAAACTTAGTGCAGGTCCCGTAATTCTTGCAGCCGCCTGGGGTGCGTTAGTGTGGGACTTTTTCTTCATACCTCCTCGCTTTACATTCGCCATAGCATCCGGGCAAGATATTCTTATGGTGATAACCTATTTCGCAATTGCAGCAATTACCGGAACATTAACAGCACGCATTCGCGCAAGAGAAAAAGCTGTACGACAGCGTGAAGAACGAGCCGTTGCTTTATACAATCTCACAAAAGATTTGTCGAGTGCAAGAGGACAGAATGAAGTCGCGCGGGCGGTTGTTACAAACATTAAAAAATTTTTCGATGCTGAAGTGACTGTCTTTCTGAGTGATGTAGATGGAGATATATTCACAAAAGCACATCAAGTAAGTACATTCAAAGTAGACGAAAAAGAATTCAGCGTTGCTGTTTGGGTTTATTGGAACGAAAAGAAAGCCGGAAAGTTTACGGATACTCTTCCATTCGCACAAGCTACTTACTATCCTATGTCTGGTCCACGTTATCCTCTTGGTGTCATCGGTGTGAAATTCAATCGAAGCCAACAACTCTCGAATGACCAAGATACATTATTACAAAATTTTATCAGTCAGATTGCCTCGACACTTGAACGTGAACAACTCAATGAGATTGCGCAAAAATCTATTGCCTTCGTAGAATCCGAACAGTTATATAAAACACTTTTCAATTCGATTTCACATGAGCTTCGTACTCCGATAGCGGCAATCATTAGTGCATCTGAAACCATACTCGAAAACAAAACTGTGAACAATTCCGAAGTAAAGGAAAATCTAACTGATGAAATCCATACTGCCGCAGAACGGTTAAATCGTTTGATCGATAATCTTTTAGACATGACGCGGCTTGAATCGGGTAGAATCAAACCTGCACTTGATTGGTGTGATATTAATGATTTGATAAACACGGCATTACGAAAACTTGACCGGGAATTATCAAAGCACAAAATTATTGTTGATGTATCATCCGATATGCCATTAGTCAAATTGGATTTCGTTCTTATTGAACAAGTTATTACAAATCTTCTTCACAACGCAACGTTGTATACACCACCGGATTCCAATATCCAGATACAGGCTTTTGTCGAAGATCAGGAATGTATACTCATTATTTCCGATAATGGTTCCGGTTTCCCGAAGGAAGCGATACAAAGAATCTTTGAAAAATTCTACCGGGTTCCGGGCAGCAAAGCGGGGGGAACGGGTCTTGGATTATCAATCGCTCAAGGTTTTGTTGCGGCACATAATGGTGCGATTAAAGTTGAAAATAAAAAAGAAGGCGGAGCTAGATTTACGATTAGATTCCCTATGCAATTTCTCAATCAAAATGTTGTGAAAGAGTAAATATGAGTAATCAATCGTTGGTTCTTGTTATTGATGATGAGATACAGATACGGCGTCTTTTGCAGATTACACTTGAAGCTGCCGGATATAAAGTTTATTTTGCTGCATCCGGAGAAGAGGGCTTACAACAGGTTGCCATGGTTCGCCCGGAGATTGTAATTTTGGATTTAGGTTTGCCGGACATGGATGGCATTGGGGTTCTAAAGAAACTTAGAGAATGGGCCACGATTCCGATCATTATTTTATCCGTCCGCGCGAGTGAACAAGATATTATAGGTGCGCTTGATGCAGGAGCTGACGATTATCTTACGAAACCATTTCGTTCCGGTGAACTTCTTGCACGTGTTCGTACGTCACTTCGTCATGGCGAAATAACCGAAAAAGGGACACTTTTCCAGAGCGGTTCGCTTTATGTCGATCTTGCGAATAGAATTGTCAAAAAGAATGGAGAAGTTATAAAACTTACACCGACAGAATATTCTTTGTTAACCCTATTCGTTCGCAATGCGGGTAAAGTTCTAACTCATCGATATATTTTAAAAGAAATATGGGGTCCCACGTTTGAGGAGGAAAGTCAATACTCTCGGATTTATGTTGCTCAGCTAAGAAAAAAACTTGAAATAGATTCTACTAATCCAAAATTATTGTTAACTGAATCTGGGATTGGTTATAGATTATCAGTTGAGCAATAAATTATTCAGTTCAGTTAAGTTTTATGCTATCAGTGATGCATTAACTTTTCAGAATAAAACTGAAGGCGCTGCCTTTTCCAACTTCACTTTGCACTTCAACTTTACTCCCGTGTGCTTCGATGATATGTTTCACTATAGCAAGCCCAAGTCCCGTGCCGCCTGCTTCACGTGATCGCTCCTTGCCAACGCGATAAAACCGTTCGAATATGCGTGGGAGATTATCTTCTGGAATTCCCACACCTGAATCTTCAACAATTATTCGAACAGAAGAAGCAAGATCCTCGTACCTAATTTTTATCCAGCCATTAGGTACATTATAGTTCAGTGCGTTATCTATTAAATTAATCAACACCTGCCTCAATCTTTCCTTGTCGCCGTAAACTTCCGTAGGATGAGAGGGTATGTCAAGATTGATGGGAATCTGAGGATGCTGCAAAGAAGAATTAAATTCTTCGACTATTGTTTTTAAGAAATCGTTTATCTCGAAATAGCGGAAACTCATTTTCATTTCACCCGATTCTATTCTGGATATCTCGATTAAATCTGCAAGAAGAGTATTGAGTCGAAGTGTGTTCTGGAGCGCCCGATCAATAAAATCACGGTTAACTGTTTTATCGTCGATGGCGCCGCCAAGTAAAGTTTCCAGCATTCCTTGGATTGCAAATATCGGAGTTCGTAATTCGTGCGAAACGTTTCCAAGAAATTCGTTTCTTACACGCTCCAATTTTTTTAATTGAGATATATCTTGCTTTAATTTTTCAACCATGCCGTTTATTGTTTCGGCAAGTTTTCTGAATTCTTTCGTAGACGAGTTGGGTAAACTAATTTCATAATTCCCGTTTCGAATCTGCTCTGAATAGAATGCCATCTGCTCAATTGGACGGGATGTCTTTCGCGATATAACGAATGCTATTCCTCCCACAAATAACAGAATCAATACGCCAACAAGAATAATTTTACCGTGAATATCGCTCATTACTTCTTGAACGCTGGTCAATGGCATGCTCAGGCGAATAAATTTGATTTCTGCGTAACCGCTTTGAACGGGAAGTGGAGTTCCTAATTTCCTTGCAAAGTATAACATGTCGGTCTTCAGCGTTGCACTGTGCCTCGTACTTACGCCTACCGATTTATCACTCGCCTCTTTAATTTCAGGTCGGTCTGAATGATTATCTACAGACGCTAACTGGTTTTGACTAAGCTCAGATTCAAAAATAACCAATCCTTTTTCAGTAATCAGCGTCAATCTAAGATGTGCTGATGAAGCGAATTGTTGAAGAGTAGAATAAGCCGATTCATCGGTTGTAATAGAGCTTCTTATGAAATATTCAATCTCTTCAGACTGAGTTTTCATTTCGGTAACTAAACGTTCCCGGAAATAATTATCCAACGAAAAGGATGAAAACACCCCCATCGAGATAATAATTGCAGTCGATAAAATCAGAAGAAGTAAAATAAGTTTTATTCTAATAGTCATAATCAATCACGTAAACGATAACCGACGCCTTTGATTGTTTCGATAATATCGGCATGAGCATCCAATTTTTCTCTAATCTTTCTTATGTGAACATCGACCGTGCGTTCTACAACCTGTACATCATCTCCCCAAATTACTGAAAGCAAGGTTTCGCGTGTGATTACCTGATTCGGATGTAAGGCAAGATAATGTAATACTTCGAATTCTTTTTTCGGGAAAAATATTTCAACACCGTTAATCTTTATGGTGTGTTCTATCGGAGATATTTCTACCGCTCCGATTTTAATTGCAGTAAGCTTCGATTCTTTTTCCTCATACTTTCTGAAAACATTTCTTATGCGGGCGAGCAGTTTCGGAATGCTTATCGGCTTTACTATATAATCATCGGCGCCAAGCTCTAAACCGAGAACTTCATCGGCTTCGGCGCCTTTAGCCGTCAAAAATATTATTGGAATTTTCGATGTCTGATTTTTTTTCTTCAACTGGCGAACCACTTCCCAGCCGTCTAATCCCGGCATCATAACATCAAGAATTATCAAGTCGGTTTTTTGGTTTGCTTTTGCAATCGCTTCGTTTCCATTGCGGGCAATCATAACATCGAATCCGTCTTTTTGAAGATTATACTTCAACAGTTCGAGTATGTCGTTTTCATCATCTACAACTAGAATACTTTTTGCCATGGTATTAAAAGAGATTATAAAATTGAAATCTGAACATTGTAAGCATTTTTATTGCGAAATTCAATTCTATACCAAAAATCACCCAAATTTTAACAACGTCAAATCGAAAGCGACATTTATCAAGATTAGCTTGCTTATAATCCTCTTTTTTTCTACTTTTGAACTGAATAAAGTATGAATATTCAATCAATTTGTGAGGACAGTTGTTAGAACAGCGTTTGTATGTAATTGGGATTGACGGTGGCGGGACAAAAACCAATGCGCTTCTGGTTGGATTGGACGGAACCGTCGCAACTGAAGCAACTGCCGGTTCAACGCAGATCCAAACAATTGGAGTTAAAGAATCGGCGAATGTTTTGTTCGACCTTATATTTACTTGCTGTCAGCAAGGTGCTTGCTCGGCTGATGCGATACAGAGCGTAATTTTGGGAGTGGCTGGAGCGGGAAGAGCCACAGATCGAAACGATCTTATGAGTACTTTACAGACTCTATCATCGAAGAAAAAATTTCCACTGAAAAATATTATTGTTGAGACCGATGCCCGCATTGCTCTCGAAGCGGCGTTTGCAGGAGGTCCGGGAATTATTGTAATTGCAGGGACTGGCTCAATAGCCCTTTATCGAAATGAGGATGGGAAAATTCTTCGCACAGGCGGCTGGGGGAAAATTCTCGGTGACGAAGGCAGCGGCTTCTCGATAGGCAGAGATGCGTTGAATGCAGTTATGCGTCAGCACGATAATCGCGGAGTTAATACTGAGCTTACTAAAAAAGCCCTGAGTCATTTTCAGGTTTCAACAATTGATGATCTTATTCAGAAAATATATCATGGTTCGGCGGATATCGCTTCGTTTGCTCCGCGTGTTTGCGAAGCTGCCGCAGCATTCGATCATATTGCTCACTCTGTTCTTGTAAAAAATGCTTCTGAATTAATGGAACATGTCCGCGTGTTAATCATGCAATCACGCCCGAAGAAAAAATTACCTGTAGCTTTAATGGGGGGCATGCTTGAATCTGATACAGCATACTCAAAAATGGTGCGTGAAAAAATTATTAATTCCCTTCCAAATGTCGTTGTACAAAAACCCAAATTCCCGGCTGCATTTGGAGCCGCAATTATCGGGTTAAATGCGTTCAAATAATATTTTTTCACTTTGAGATTCCAGCAAATTCTCAGAGATTTATCGGTGAATTATTTTTGCTTTCCACTTCTTTTTTGATTAAAATTGAATGTCAATTTATCATAATTTCCAAATGAGAATTTCCTCTAATTTATTCCCGATCTTAATTCTTTTCTTTTTATTATTGGTTCTGATTCAAGGATGCGCTCCTGTTTCAACTATCAAACCTTTGAGTGAAAATGAATGGATTGAATTTACCTTAAATCGTTTATCGCTAAGAGAGAAAATTTCTCAGATGGTAATGTCACGCGCTTATGGTTATTACTACAGCGATCAAAGTGATGAGTTCAAACGGCTCGAACGGTTGGTGAAGGAACAGAAAGTTGGAGGATTGATTTTCTTTCAAGGTGATGTCTACGAAACTGCTGCGCTAATCAATCGGTTTCAGGAAATGTCGAATGTGCCGTTGTTGATCGGAGCAGATTTCGAATGGGGAAGCGCTATGCGAATTCGAAGGGGGACAAGATTTCCGGAAGCGATGGCAATTGGCGCAACACGAGATACGGTGCTTGCTTACAAAGTAGGTGAAGCGATTGGTAAAGAATCCCGCGTTATCGGTGTTCATCAAGTATTTGCTCCTGTTGCTGATGTTAACAACAATCCGGATAATCCTGTAATCAATACACGGTCATTTGGTGAGAATCAATATCTCGTTGCAGACATGGCATCTGCATTTGCAAAAGGGTCGCAATCAGGCGGAGTTATATCAACAGCGAAACATTTTCCCGGTCATGGTGATACACAAACCGATTCGCATCTTGACCTTCCGATTATCAGTCAAACAAAATCACGGCTTGATAGTGTGGAATTGTATCCATTTCGTCGATTAATCAATCAAGATGTTCAATCTGTTATGGTGGCGCATCTCGAAGTGCCTTCTCTTGAAGCGAATAAAATTCCAGCAACACTTTCTACATCTATAATTACCGGACTTTTAAAAAAGGAATTGAGCTTTGATGGACTCATAGTTACTGACGCTTTAGATATGGGAGCGATTGTAAATGGATTTGGTTCGGATTCTGCCGCTGTCAAAGCTGTCGAAGCAGGTGTGGACATACTTCTTGTTCTTCCTGATGAAGGCAAAGCAATAGATGCAATTGAAAACGCTCTTATGAAAGGAAGAATTTCAGAAGCACGCATCAATGAATCTGTAAGAAAGATTTTAAAATACAAATGGTCAATGGGATTATCGGCTAACCGTTTTGTTGATTTGAAGAAAATACCGGAAGTTGTTGCAACCCCTGAACATCTGTCAATTGCGAAACAGGTTGCGCGGAATTCAATAACGGTTTTGAAGAATGATTCTGTTCTGCCGCTTGAGCGTTTTGGTGAGAAACAGATACTCGAAGTAGTAGTTTCAGATGCAGAGAATTACCGGACAGAGATTCATCGCAGTTCAACATCATCACCGAATGAAGCTGTCGGCGATTATTTTACGACTCAATTGAAAAAGCGATATTCAAATTTACAAACTGTGAAGTTGAATCCCTCCAGTGATTCCCTTGATTATTTGTCGGTTTATAAGCGGGCAGTTGATGCAGATATTATAGTTTGTCCGATATTTTCCAAAGCCCGATCCGGCTCAGGAACTTTCGGGCTTCCATCAGGTATTATCGGTGTTGTCGATTCGTTAACGAAGCTTCGCAAACCCATTGTGCTGATATCGTTAGGGAGTCCATATGTTATTGGTGCGTTCCCCAATGCCGGAAGTGTTGTCTGTACATATTCTGATTGTGAAGTCTCAACAGAAGCCGTGGTCGAAGCATTATTTGGAGAAATCCCAACCGGTGGAAAATTACCTGTTACAATTCCCGGCTTATTCTCATACGGCAGCGGAATCGATTTATCTCAATCCATTTTGAGGAAAGATGTTCCGGAAAATGTAGGAATGAACCGCGATAGTCTTGCCAAACTCGATTCGATCATGAGTGATGCGATTCAAGATCATGCTTTTCCCGGAGGACAACTTCTTGTAGCAAAAGACGGTGCGGTGATTTATAATAAATCGTTCGGTTCATTTGAGTACAATTCTAAAAGCGCTAAAGTGAGTGCGTCCACCATCTACGATATTGCATCGGTTACTAAAGTTATCGCAACAACATCGGCAATTATGAAATTGTATGATGAAGAGAAAATCCGGCTTGATGATGCTGTGGTGAAACATATTCCTGAATTCGGAAATAATGGTAAAGAAAAAATAACAATCCGGAATTTACTTCTGCACAACGGCGGACTGCCTGCTTTTAAAAGATTATACCTGTCATGCAAATCGCCTGAGGAAGTTTTGGGTTCAGTCTATCAGACCGAAACGATTTATTCAACCGGTGATTCAACAGTTTACAGCGATTTCGATTTCATTCTTCTTGGAAAGATTATTGAAAAGATTTCCGGTGTCACTCTTGATAAATATGTCGATTCAGTTTTCTTCAAACCTTTAGGTATGACATCAACAATTTATTCCGCCGAAGGCGGATCCGCCTCAGGCGGAAATCCCTCATCATCCATATGGAAAAAAATCGCTCCGACTGAATACGATTCGGTTTACAGAAAACGATTAATCCAAGGTGAAGTTCATGATGAAAATGCTTTTGCGCTTGGCGGTGTATCCGGTCATGCCGGATTATTCTCAACATCATCAGACCTTTCTATTTTTCTGCAGATGATAATGAACGGTGGAAGCTATGCCGGCAAGCAATACTTGAAACCTGAAACGGTGAAGCTTTTTACAACAAGACAAAACAAAAACAGCACTCGTGCGCTTGGATGGGATACTAAAACGATGAACGGCTACAGTTCGGCTGGCTCGCTGTTTGGAGAAAAATCATTCGGACATACCGGCTTCACGGGAACATCTGTTTGGGTTGAGCCGGAGAAAAATATTTTTGTTATATTACTGACCAATCGTGTTTATCCGACGCGAAATAATTCCAAAATCATGCAAATTCGACCGAAAGTGCATGATGATGTTATGAAAGCAGTATCAAATTAAGATAATTTTAGGTACAAAATATGAGACAAGTAATCATCTATCCGGGAGAAGACGGGTTTTGGATTGCAGAGTGCCCAAGTTTACCCGGCTGTATCAGTCAGGGTAAAACCAAAGAAGATGCGCTTACAAATATTCGTGAAGCGATCGAAGGTTATGTGGAGGCATTGAAAGAGGACAACCTACCTGTGCCTGAAGAACATTTTGGAGCATTCGTTGTTGCTGTATAGATGAATGAACAATAATAATTGAGATAAGAAATAGAAAATTTTGAAACCTTGATTCTGTAACTTGAAACATAAAACGGAGAAATTATGTCAATCCCAAAATTTAAAAATGAACCATACATCGATTGGTCGAAAACGGCTAATCGGAAAAAACAAGAACAGGCAATCGCAAAACTTGAATCGCAGTTCGGCAAAGAATATCCGAATATAATCGGAGGCGAGAAAGTTTATTCAAGCGCTAAATTTAATTCTCTCAATCCATCCGATCCGAATCAGGTTGTTGGTGTTTTCCAGAAAGGAACTGCCGACGATGCACTAAAAGCATTGGATATTGCTCTGAAGAAATTCGAAGAGTGGCGCTGGGTTCCGCCGGTAAAACGTGCGCAATATCTTTTCAAAGCGGCGAAGATTATGCGCAAACGACGTTTCGAAATTAACGCAACCATGATACTTGAAGTCGGAAAAACCTGGCCCGAAGCAGATGGCGATACTGCAGAGGCAATCGACTTCCTCGAATTTTACGCCAGAGAAATGCTGCGCTATGCAAACGCAAAGACAGCAGTTCAGCTTCCGGGTGAGAAGGACGAGCTTGAGTATATTCCAATTGGTGTCGGTTTAGTTGTGCCGCCGTGGAATTTTCCGATGGCTATTCTTGCCGGCATGACAACTGCCGCGGCTGTTACAGGCAATACTGTTGTGCTGAAGCCGTCCAGCGATTCACCGCTCATTGGTTACAAGTTTATGGAAGTGATGCAAGAAGCCGGAATACCTGCCGGCGTTATTAACTTTGTTGCCGGACCCGGCAGTGCCGTTGGAGATACTTTGGTGAAACATCCAAAAGTGAGATTTGTTTCTTTCACGGGTTCGAAGGAAGTTGGAATTCATATTTATCAGGAAGCGGCGAAAGTTCAACCCGGACAAATCTGGCTGAAGCGCGTTGTGGCAGAGATGGGCGGCAAAGATGCGATCATTGTCGATAGCGAAGCGAATCTTGAAGAAGCCGCGGCGGGTGTCATAGTTGCGGCGTATGGATTCCAGGGACAGAAATGTTCCGCATGTTCCCGCGCCATTGTTGATGAGAAAGTTTACGATAAATTTGTGCAGATGTTGAAACCGAAAGCAGAATCGATCACAGTTGGTCCATCAAAAATTCTCAGTAATTTTATGGGACCGGTTGTGAACAAAGGATCGATGGAAAAAATTCAGCAGTATATTGAAATCGGTCAGAAGGAAGGCGGACGATTGATAGCGGGTGGCAATCGCGCTCCCGGTGATGGATATTTTCTACGCCCAACAATAATAGCAGATGTTGAGCCTACGGCAACTATCGCGCAGGAAGAGATTTTCGGACCGGTGCTTGCAGTAATCAAAGCAAAGAATTTCGATCACGCGCTTGAGATTGCCAACGGTACCGAGTTTGGTCTGACGGGTGCAGTTTATTCGAAAAATAAAAAGAAGATTGAACGGGCAAGAAAAGAATTTCATTGCGGCAATCTATATCTCAACCGTAAATGCACGGGTGCCATGGTTGGCGCTCATCCTTTCGGCGGGTTCAATATGAGCGGAACCGATTCCAAAGCAGGCGGGCAGGATTACCTGCTGTTGTTTATGCAGGCAAAATCAATTGCAACGAAAATTAAGTAGATGAGTACAGAGTATTTGAGTAAAAAAAGTCTCAAATGAAAAATCTCAACTACTCAAATACTCAACGACTTAAATACTATTTATTAAAAGACATAATCTTTGTAAATTAAATGCTAATCGACCAGAAAAATACTAAAGTTTATTAACCGGAGTAAAGAATGAAAATACACGAATATCAAGGAAAAGAAATATTAAAGAAATTTGGTGATCAGCACAGTTTACACGTGATAATTTGTATGAAAGGTGTGAAAATCGTATAATTTCTTAAAGAAGAAAAACAAAGGATAGTCAATTATGCTAACGGAAAATGTAAATATTTCTGTTCCTCTTCAATCACTTATAGATTCAATAACTAAACTTGATCTACGAGATAAAATTCGATTGTTTAGACTGCTTGATGATGAAATTGCAAATTTAGAGGAAAACCTTTTTGAAAATGATCCTGTCATCAGGGCAGAGATACATGAAGCCCGGGCAGCTTATAAAGCAGGGGACTACAAAACAATTGATGAATTCATTAATGAGCAACACAAGTAAGCAATCGTGAATTATCAAATAGTAATTCCAAAACCAGTACAAAAGCAACTTGGTATTTTGCCAGAAAACATCAAAGGTAAAATCATAGAGCAAGTCTTGAAGTTAAAAGAAAATCCTAGATCATTTGGGAGTGTTAAATTGAAAAGCTACGAAAATGAATATCGTATAAGAGTTGGCGATTATAGAATTCGATATGAAATTGACGATAATAACCACACTGTGATTTTACTCCATTGTAAGCATCGGAAAGATATTTATAGAACTTAAGATAAACAGGAAGAACAGTGAAGTCGATTGTGACGAAAGTGAAATAAATACAATTAAAACAGACATGTCAACGAATGTAAAAATCCCTGAAGAATATATCTATAAAACTGGAAGTAAATATGCTATCGAACAGTACAGAAGAATGGCAGCGTATAATGTTAGCAAAAATGCAATCACTCAAGTAAATAAATCTTCTTTTGGGAAATCGAAAAAAGATAAAAATAATAAAGGTGGTACAGCTTATGCACACCTCCTGAATGAAGAAATGGCAAATCAGGGATTGAATTTTTTATTTCCAAAGATATTTGAAGGAGTAAAAAAACGGTTTGCCAAAGACACAAAGGTGGATTACTCTCGCATTTTGAATAATCTCTGTGCTTCAACTCCATGTTGCTGTAATCTCTTTGTTCCACTTCAGCAGGATAAAGAGTTAACACGGAAGCTTTTTTCTATTCTTTTGAAGAAAGAACTTACTACAATCACTAAGCTCGTAATTGAATTTACTCCCCATACATCTTCGGACAACGATGAATCTATTGGTGATCAAGGGCGGTGGTCAGGGACAGATGCGGATGTCCGTATTGATTATAATTACGGGAATAATCAAAAAGGACTATTACTCATTGAGTTCAAATATATTGAATCTGAATTTAGCAACTGTGGAAGGAAGAAAAAACATGCAAATTGCCACTCTAACAGTTATTATTCATTCAATGATTGTTCATATCGAAAGCCCAGATATAAAAATTGGGAATTAACATTGGATGATGCTAATAACCCTTTTAATGTCAAGTCGCTAAAATCACAGAAATCATGTCCATTTGAGTATTCGCTTAATCAGCTCTGGCGGAACATGCTGCTTGCCTACCAAACATCAAAAGCAAACGAATATGATGAATATCTTTTTGGTGTAATTTCACTGCAAGGTAATGAGGTCCTTTGGAAAGTTAAAAAAGAGAATACCGAGGAGAAATTTAGAAAATTACTAAAAGACAAATCCATTTTTATACGATGGAATTTAGAAGATGTGGTTCAAACATTGGAACAATTTTCTGAAACGGATAAAAATTGGTTAAAACTATTTAAAGAAAAATATTTGTTATAATTGTGAATAAAACAGAATTAACGGAGTAAAGAATGAAAATACACGAATATCAAGGAAAAGAAATATTAAAGAAATTTGGTGTGGCTGTCCCACAAGGCGGAGTTGCTTTCTCTGTCGATGAGGCAGTGAAAGTTGCTCAAAGTATTGGCGGAAACGTGTGGGTTGTGAAAGCGCAAATCCACGCCGGTGGTCGTGGCAAAGGCGGTGGAGTGAAAATTGCCAAAAGTTTGGATGAGGTTCGCCAGCTCGCATCACAAATATTAGGAATGCGGTTGATTACACATCAAACCGGACCGGATGGGAAAATTGTAAAACGACTTCTTATCGAGCAAGGGATTTCGATTGCAAAAGAACTGTATGTTGGAATTACGCTTGATCGTGCAAAGTCACAAAACGTCGTGATGGCATCAACCGAAGGTGGCGTGGAAATAGAAAAAGTTGCGGCAGAAATGCCTGAAAAAATATTGAAGGAGACAGTCAGTCCATCTATCGGTTTCAAAGATTTTCAGGCGCGTAAGTTGGCATTCGGGTTGGGATTATCTGGTGATGTGTTAAAAAATGCAGTTAAATTCCTGATGTCACTTTATCGGGTTTATGAGGAAACGGATGCATCATTAGCAGAAATAAATCCGTTAGTCATTACCACCGATGGAAACGTGTTAGCGTTAGATGCGAAAATGAATTTCGATGATAATGCTCTTTTCCGTCATACCGATATTCTTGCGATGCGTGATCTTGATGAAGAAGAACCGTTGGAAATTGAAGCGTCGAAATACAATCTGAATTACATTAAACTCGATGGCAATGTTGGATGTATGGTTAACGGTGCCGGACTTGCGATGGCAACGATGGATATCATTAAATTAGCAGGCGGCGAGCCGGCAAACTTCCTAGATGTCGGCGGCGGCGCAAATGTTGAAACGGTTTCTAACGGATTCAAAATTATTCTTTCAGATAAAAACGTTAAAGCAGTTCTCATAAATATATTCGGCGGAATTGTACGCTGTGACCGTGTGGCGAATGGTGTTATTGAAGCGGCGAAGCAAGTGAATATTACTTTACCGGTCGTTGTTCGCCTTGATGGCACAAATGCCATAGAAGCAAGAGAAATACTTGCTAATTCCGGTTTGAACTTTGCGGTCGCTTCAAGCTTTGAAGATGCTGCGAAAAAAGTTACACAAGCAATTCTCACGAAGTGATACCTTCGGTAAAAATTAAAAAGGAAAAATTAAAAATGAGAAAGATCAATAAGGCATCGCTTAAGAATAATCCATACGCAAAACAGTTAACTCTTTATGTGGTTGATAAAACGCCATTGCAGGTATTCGAATCAACTCCGAAGGAAATCGCAAAAGCTATTCGTGGCTTGGCAAAAAATCAATTGCAAAAATCTCCGAAGAAAGATAAGTGGTCGATAGCACAAATTGTAGCTCATCTGACGGATGGTGAGATAGTCTTGAGCTATCGTTTCAGAAAAGTGATTTCTGAACCGGGATCGAAAATAGAATTCTACAACCAAAATAAATGGTCGAAGAATCTTCATTATGAAAAAGCAGATTGCAAGAAAAAACTTGCATTGTTTACTGCTATTCGAAAAGAAAACGTAGAGTTGTTGAAGTCTCTATCTTCTAAGGAATGGAAGCGTTTCGGTATGCATTCGGAACGTGGTAAAGAAACAATCGAGAAAATGTTGTTGCTTTACGCAGGTCACGATATGAATCATTTGAAACAGATTGAAAGTATCAAGAGTCTGTTCAGCCGATAAAGAAAAATATATTTTTACTTGTCTAAGTCTTCAAAATAGCAAAGGATTATTATGCGACGTAAAGTGATTGCAGGTAACTGGAAAATGAACAAAGATATTCATGAAACGGCAAACCTGATTGTAGAATTAATGGATCGGATGAAGGATTTCAAAAATCAAGTGGATGTTATAATCTGTCCGCCATATACATCTTTAGTTGTGGCGAAATCGCTGATCAAAGATTTTCCGATAAAACTTGGTGCGCAAAACATGTCGCAATATGATGATGGAGCTTATACCGGCGAAATCTCGGTGACAATGCTGACTGCTATCGGGTGTCAATACGTTATCCTTGGCCATTCTGAAAGACGACAGTATTTTAAAGAAACGGATGATCTAATAAATTCAAAAGTAAAAAAAGCATTAAGCGCAGGACTTACACCTATTGTGTGTATAGGTGAGACGCTGGAAGAGCGCGAGGCAGGAGTTACAGATAAGATCATCACAACACAAATAAAAGGTGTTTTACGAGAATTATCATCATCAGAAGTTGAGAAAATCATTATTGCATACGAACCTGTTTGGGCAATCGGAACAGGCAAAAATGCAACACCCGAACAAGCTAATCAAGTTCACAAACTAATCAGGAAATTAATCGGGCAATTATATTCGTGGGCTCTCGCCGAAAAAATTTTGATACAATATGGCGGAAGTATGAATGCCGAAAATGCTGCATCATTGCTTTCACAATCTGATATAGATGGGGGTCTGATTGGGGGAGCTAGTTTAAAATCAGATGCGTTTGTTACAATTATCCAAGCGGGGGTTGAATCACCAACTCATTGAATCGGATTGATTGATCGAAATAATTAAAAATCTTTTAAAAATCAGCAATATTCAAAGAAATTCATTGCTTTCGCCTTCATTTTTTATTATATTTGAATGGATTTTTTGATCAGAAACATCTATTTATTAATGTTTTCGATACTTTCTAATAATATCATAGAAGAAAGTAATATCTTCATTCACAGACGGGCGAGAAACCCATAACTACATCATCAAAAGAAAATATAGATTTCAGGAGCACCATTAAGAAGATTACGCTCCTTCTTGTTTTTCTCACGCTCGGTGGGTATCTGCAAAATGCCCTTACCTTCCCTGAAATAAATTTTTACGTAAATGGAAAACAAACCAAAACAGGGCCGGATGCCGCATTATATCCTGATTCTCCTTTTAGAATTAAAATTGATCTTTCGGGTTCTTGGGATTATAGCTCCGACAACAAGAATTGGTCTAAGGTAAATGTACCGAGTTGCTATGATTTCTCCGGGAAGTTGAATTTTCAACGGTCGTTCGATGTTAAGGCAGAATATTTAGATCAATATACTTTTCTTCTTGTTGCTTACGGTATCAATTATCAAAGTGAAATAACTATTAATGGTAATTTCGTAGGAAGACATATTGGCGGGTACAGTTCGTTTGTTCTCCCGATACCGAACAATACTCTTCAGGTGGGTAGTGATAACACGATTTCTATAATGGTGAACAATGAACTTAATCCCCGAACTACCTTGCCGTTGAAACAGCAGATCGGTGGATGGAAAACATACGGTGGAATATTCCGCGATATTTATATACTTGCTGTTCCAAAATTATTCATCGAAGATGCAGTTGCCTTATCATCTTGCGCGTCCGATTTAAAATCAGCAAAGTTTTCTGTTAAACTCGAAATTGCCGATCGATGGTCGGGAATGAAATCAGAATCTGGAAATCTTCTTGCCTGCCAGATTGAAATTTTCGACAAGCTTACAGGTGAGCTTGCAGGCAGAAGTGGTTTGTATCCTATTACGCCGAAGGTGAATAAAACAATCTACATCAATCCGGAAGTTCAAATTGCTGCACCAAAATTGTGGTCACCCGATACTCCTGATCTGTATAATCTTAAATGTCAGATTGTAAATATGATGGGAAAAGAGATTAAAATTATAGATGAATATAGTTTTGATTACGGTGTTAGGGATATTCAGTGGAAAGATGGCAAGCTTAGCATCAACGATAAGCAAACACAGTTGCGCGGTATTTCGTGGCACGAGGATCATACAACATTCGGTTCATCGATGACATATGAGGCGATGGAACGGGACGTAGCCTCCATGAAAACGCTCGGAACAAATTTGGTACGGTTTTTATACCCGCCGCATCCGTACATGCTTAATTTGTGCGACCGGTATGGTATTTTAGTTATGGAAGAAATTCCTAATGATCATGTCCCCCTAGAAATTTTATCGAAAGATTATTTTCAGGAAACCGCTACAAACTATGTTAAGGAAATGGTGCAAAGAGACCGGAAGCATGTTTCCGTCTTGGGATGGGGCATAGGAAATGAAATTCAAACTACATCCTCACTCGCCTGCGAGTTTATAAATGGACTGCGAAATGTTATTAAATCCCTTGATAAACGAAATGTATACTTTGCTTCTCAATCTACGAACAACGCCTGTTTTGAATATGTAGATATGATTGCAGTAAACAGTTACGGTGTTGAGCCGAAACAATTCAAGCAATCTTTAGCTTCATGCGTTTCTCAATATCCTCAAAAGCCCGTTATTGTTTCAAGATATGGTGTTGATGTTGAACCCGGTAATCATAACGGTTACAGTGACCTTAATTCATTAGAAGCTCAGGCACGTTATGCAATGTTATTCTTCAATATGATGAAAGAAGTTAAAATTGCCGGAAGTGTTCTGTGGTCGTACAGTGATTGGAGAACCGATCGTCCATCACTTGTAACGCGTGCAGCCGATCCGTATCTGGTTTCAATGGGTGTTGTGGGTTTCGATAGGGAGAAGCGTCCGGTGTTTGATGTTGTAAGAGCATTATTTAACGACGAAAAAGTGCAAGCATTGCCTGTCGGGAATTATTCATCCAATACGCCGATAATCTATGTAATTTCCGGATTCTTGATGCTGATACTTTTTGCATTTATGTATAATGCAAACCGCAGGTTCAGAGATGGAATTAACAGATCGCTCTTCAGAACGTATAATTTCTTTGCTGATGTACGTGATCAGCGGATAATTAGTAATTTCCATTCATTCATTATTTTAATTGTAATCTCAATTACATGTGCTACGGTTTTATCGAGTATAGTAACTCATTACCGCTCAAATATATTGTTCGATAATCTGTTGAGCCAATTTCTGCCTGATGGTTTGAAGGAATCTGCAATTCTCCTGATATGGAATCCTGCTAAATTTATTTTAATTTTCTCTGGAATCATTATTCTAAAACTGGTTTTAATTGCATTTGTGATTAAATTATTTTCAATGCTTATTAAAACACGGGTAATGTTTTATCATGCTTTTTCTGTCTCTATATGGTCAACGCTTCCATATATCATTTTAATACCAATCGGGATGATACTTTTCCGTTTAATGGAGACTGAGTTTTATATACTTCCCGTATTTATTATTCTGGGAATAATTACATTATGGGTTTCGATCCGCTTATTGAAGGGTATATCTATTATCTATGATGTGTATCCAGGAAAAGTTTACACGATAGGAATATTTCTTGTTTTATTGATTTGCGTTGTGGTCTACGGTTATCTTGATTACACTCAATCGACATCACTTTATCTTAAATATCTTTATGAAACAATGAGGTAAAGAAATGTATTTATCGAAGATTGAAGTGATCGGATTTAAATCGTTTGCCCAGAGAATAAATGTGAATTTTGACGTTGGTGTTACGGCCATTGTCGGTCCCAACGGTTGCGGAAAAACAAATATCGTAGATGCAATACGCTGGGCTCTTGGTGAACAACGTTACAGTACGCTGCGAAGCGATAAGATGGAAGATGTTATTTTTAACGGAACAAAAACCCGGAAGCCGCTCGGCCTCGCTGAAGTTTCTTTAACAATTGAAAATACAAAGGGTATTCTGCCAACAGATTATTCCGAGGTTACCATAACCCGGCGTGTCTTCAGATCGGGTGAAAGCGAATACCTGCTAAATAAAGTTCCATGTCGTTTGAAAGATATTGTCGATTTGTTTATGGATACAGGGATGGGGAGCGATGCCTATTCGGTCATCGAGTTGAAGATGGTTGAAACGATCCTGTCCGACAAAACTGATGAACGACGAAAATTATTTGAAGAAGCTGCCGGTGTAACCAAATATAAAGTCCGCCGGAAAGCCGCAATGCGAAGATTGGGAGATGTTCAGCAGGACTTGGCAAGAGTGAATGACATAGTCAAGGAAGTTCAGAAAACAGTTAATTCACTGGAGCGGCAGGCAAAGAAAGCTGAACAATATAACGAAGTTACTGGGAGATTAAAGGCTTTAGAAATAGATCTGCTTGAGCGGGAGTATTCCCATCTTCACAATAAACTTCAGCCGCTTGAAGAAAAATTTAAAATCGCCTCGATAGATAAAAGCAAAATAGACGAGGCGTTGAAAGCTGAGGAAGATCGTGTGGATGTTCTGCAGGCTGAACTAACAGGACGCGAGAAAGATCTTAATACAGCCCAAAAATCAGCTTCCGCAAAGTTTGCCGAGGTGCACAGCATTGAAGAAAAAATGCTGGTAACACAGGAGCGGCGGAATTCACTTGAAGTGAATATAAACCGTTATCAAAAAGAAAAACTAGATTTATTCCAACAGCAAGAGGCGTTGGCAATAGAAAGAGTAAGTTTCAACGAGCGTAAAGTTGAACAGGATCGTAATCTTTCCTCCTTCGAATCGATATTTGAAAATGAAAAAAAGCTTTATACCGATTTAACAAAAGAGTACACCCGGCAGCAGTCTGAAGTTGAAATGTTAAAAGATGAAATTTTGAAAACTGCGCATGAGGTTGTTGAGAAAAGAGGTGAAACAGAGAGATCAAAGACCCGAATAGATAATTTGAAAGGAAGAATTGAGCGGGCACTGGAAGAAAGTACATTGTACGACGCCGATATTTTACGCGTTGAAGATCAGATAAAGGAACATACAACACGCGACCGCGATTTAAGAAAGCAATTTGCCGAGGCAGAAGTTGTATTGTTCTCCCGTCAGCAGAAGAAAGAAAATTTACGACGGGAAATCGATTCCTTAAGAAAAAAAGGCAGCGACATCTCGTACGAGATTGAAAGAAAGACATCTAAGATTGATTTTCTCCTACGAATGCTCGAAGGTTTTGAAGGAACATCCGACGGCAACCTTTACCTTTTAACTGATGGTGAATGGAAGAAGAAGAATTTTGTAACGGTTGGAGATGTAGTTCAGGTTGAAGAAAAGTATCGAGAATTAATTGAAACCGCACTGGGAGATTTTGCACATGCCTTGGTTGTTGAAAGCATTGAAGATGGATACAAAGCGATCGAGTCTCTAAAAAAACAGGGTAAGGGTAAGTCTAGTTTTATAAGTTTAGATTCACTCCCGATAAAAATCCGACGAGGTAAAACAAAATTCCCCAATGGCTGCTTCAACGCATTAGATGTTGTCGGTTGTGAGAAGAAATATCTGCCTCTTGTAGAATTTTTACTTGATGATGTTTTAATATTTGACAATTCTGTCTCGCAAAGAGAGTCGCTTCGAAATATAACCGGGAAAAGGTTACTGAGTTTAGATGGATATTTCCAAACAAGTTCAGGATTCATAAGGGGTGGAAGTAAAAAAGCCGGTGAAGCCGGTTATATCGGTAAAAAAACTCAAATTACAGAATTGCAAAAAGAGATAAAAGAACTGCAAGATGAGCTGAAAAAAATTGAAGAAAATCATAATGCGCTTCAGCAGGAATTCAACGCAATTCACATAGATGATGACCGCAAAAATGTTAAGGTTGTTGAAAAAGAAATGACCGCGGTTGAAATGAAGATTGCTCAGTTCGAATTTGAGAAGAAGCGGGCTAATGACGGACTTGAAAGAAATCAACAGGAAATTTCTTTGGTTGAACAAGAAATCGGTAAACTTGAAAATCAGCTCCGAGGTTTATCGGAACAACTATTAATCTTAGAAAATATTAAAACTGAAAAAGAAACAACTCTTACTGCGTCACAGTCGAACCTGGAGCAGACTGAAAGCATCTGGACTGAAAAAGCAAAAACAGTTAATGATCTCGAGATTAAAGTTGTTACTCTCCGCGGCGAAATTAGAAATTTAGAACGGGATATTGAGCGTGCAGAAGAACGACGCAAAGATATTGACCTGACTATCGAACGCCGCGAGTCGGAAATAGACCATGCGAAGAACGAAATCGGACGACTTGAAATAGAATTCGTTTCGCTGGAGTCGCAAGTTACTCTGCTGCGGAACGAGTATGAGCAGTTGCAGCAGCGTAGAAATGAAATCGAACAGATATACACATCTCTTCGTGGTGAAATACATAAAATTGAACTGAAAATCAAAGATGAACGCCGTTTGCACGATGATTCTGTTTCGGCTGCGCATGATTTAGAGATGAAAATTTCTGAAATTCGGTCGAACATCGAGCATCTAATTAACCGGGCGAAGGAAGAATTTGAATTAACACTTCAAATAAAAGAATATCCGGATGATGAATGGGTTGATTTTGCCCACCTGAGGGAAGAAGTTAAAATATTAAAAGACAGAATCAAGATTCTGGGTGCAATTAATTTTGCTGCATTCGACGAGTTCACAACCGAAAGCGAACGACTAAATTTCCTTAGTCAACAACGGGACGACCTGCTTGAAGCTGAGAAGACATTGTTAACTACAATCGAAGAAATCAACAATACCGCTCAAAGAAAATTTCTTGAAACATTCGGAGCCATAAGAAATAATTTCATAACCACATTTAAGGAATTATTTCTTGAGGGTGATGAGTGCGATTTAAAATTAGAAGAAAATGTGGATCCTCTCGAGGCAAACATCGAAATAATTGCAAAGCCGCGCGGTAAAAGACCTACATCAATCGATTTATTATCGGGCGGAGAGAAAACGTTAACTGCAATCGCCCTGCTATTTGCAATCTACTTAGTGAAACCGAGTCCGTTCTGCATTTTAGATGAAGTAGATGCGCCTCTTGATGATTCTAATATCGATAGATATGCAAGGATACTCAAAAAGTTTTCCAACAACACGCAATTCATCGTTGTAACTCATAATAAAAGAACCATGGAATCTGCACAGGCGTTATATGGAGTTACCATGGAAGAGGAAGGTGTATCAAAAATTGTCACTGTACGGTTTAACGAAGATGCCCGGGTTCGATCGGCAACGGTAACAAATTAATTTCAGTTTTGAGCTTTCGCATAAAACGGTAAACACATTTCAATGATAAAAATATTTATTGATTTCGATGGTACAATCACAAAAAAAGATGTCGGTGATTCCATGTTCATTGAATTTGGCGGTGAAGCATCGCGTAATTTTATTCAACAGTACCGTTCAGGGGAAATATCAGCAATTGAGTGCTTTAAACTTGAATCCGAAGCAAGCTCAGGAGCGATAAAAAAAGATTTAGATGATTTTCTTGATAAGCAAGAGATTGATGTATCGTTCATCGAATTCCATAAATATTGTGGGGATGAAGGAATACCGCACTTCATTCTAAGCGACGGAATGGATTATTACATTGAAAGGATTTTAAAAAGATTCGGGTTGAACAACATCCCTTTCTTTTCAAATCATCTCGATCTCACTATGCATGACGGCACAGATGAAGTAATCCTGAATCCGACATTCCCGCTTCGTGACGAAGAATGCGATCGCTGTGCGTGCTGTAAAAGAAATATTATGTTATCTAAATCGGCAGATGATGATATTATCGTTTACATAGGAGAAGGATTCTCCGACCGGTGCCCCGTCCGGTATGCCGACGTCGTTTTTGCGAAAGATGAACTTCTAATTTATTGTCAACAAGAAAATATTTCGTTCTTTGAATATAGGTCGTTTGCCGAAGTGAAAATAAGATTAGAGTCGTTGTTGACTCAGAAAAGTTCAAAGAAAAATTTTGGTTTACGAAAGCGAAGGCAGGCACAACTTGCAGTTCGCGATCTCTTATTAGGTGGATAATGGATTTCAGACAAACTTTATTTAAATACCGGAGCTATTCTCCGATTCCTTTTTTAATAGCGTTGCTTTTACTTGCAACCCCAACTATTTTAAGTTTTATAGCAGGAATGATTTTTGTTTTGGTTGGTGAATTTATCAGACTTTGGGGTGTTTCATACGCCGGAAGCGAAACACGAACAACCGGACCTGTGGGTGCTACAATTTTAATCACAAGCGGACCGTTTAACCATGTAAGAAATCCATTGTATCTCGGTAATATTTTAATGTATACAGGATTCGGTGTGATGGCAAATGTTCCTGCCCTGGCGTTCGCCGGATTTATTTATTTCTTCTTCCAGTATACTTTAATTGTAAGTCTGGAAGAGGAACATCTTGCAAAAAAATTCCTTGATGAATATGCAAGATATTTCAAATCAGTTCCAAGATTTTTTCCGGCTTTTAAAAAATATACAGGTGCTACACATCCTCAGCCGATTATAGATTGGAAGAAAGGATTAAAATCCGAAAGAAGAACTTTTCAGGCAACAGGACTTGTTGTTTTGATGATTATTGCGATTTGGTTTTTGAGGAGGCAAATATAGTGAGAGTGATGATGATTGCCGGTGAAGCTTCAGGCGATTTGCACGGTTCAGGTGTTATAAAAGAAATAATGAAACGTGAGCCGGATAGTGTTGTTTTTGGAATCGGGGGTGATAAAATGCAAGCAGCGGGCATGGAATTGATTTATCACATAAAAGAAATTTCTGTAATGGGATTTTGGGAAGTTCTTCAACAACTGCCGCTCCTGAAATCTGTAGAACAAACGATGAAAGTTTTATTGAAACTTAAAAAACCGGATGTGCTTGTACTGATCGATTATCCCGGTTTCAATTTACGCTTCGCAAAGATTGCCCGTCAGACAGGAATGAAAATTATTTATTATATCAGTCCTCAGGTTTGGGCATGGCATCCGGGCAGAGTGAAAAAGATGAAATCCTTGATAGATAAAATGCTTGTCGTGTTCCCTTTCGAAGAAGAAATTTATTTGAAAGAGGGTATCGATGCCAGATTTGTCGGTCATCCGTTGTTGGAAGCATTTACCGAACCTCAAGGAAAAAATGAATTTTGCAAACGGTACGGCTTTGATACGTCAAAACCGATACTCGGACTATTCCCCGGAAGCAGAAGGCAGGAATTGGAACGCATCTTTCCTGCAATGCTTGGTGCAGCAAGAATTTTGATGAAAATGACCGATCTGCAAATTGCTGTCGGCGTTTCTTCAATATTAAATTATGAATATGTCAAGTCGTTTGTCCGGGATGAAAATAATATCAAATTGATCCAGCATGCTACTTATGATGTGATGAAGAATTCCGACATTGCGTTGGTTACATCGGGCACAGCCACACTGGAAACAGCATATTATCAAACTCCGATGATAGTGGTTTATAAAACATCGTGGCTTACATATTTGATCGGAAGACTTTTTGTGCGAATTAAATTCATAAGTTTGGCAAATATAGTGGCAGGGGAAAAAATTGTACCTGAAATATTACAATCAAAAGTAAATCCTGAAAACTTGGCATACGAAGTTTATAGATTACTCATGAATCAAGTAGAGCGAAAAAAAATGTCATCCCTAATGTCCGTTATACGAGAGCGGCTCGGGGATAAAGGCGCTTCGCGGCGTGTGGCTGAAACATTATTTTCTGTGAGGTAACCATGCAACAAACTTCATCGAATAAATTATTGATCCCTCTTGGCTGGTTATACGGACTTATTATAACTTTTCGAAATTTGTTTTATGATTTTAAAATATTCAAAGTTAAGAAATATCCTGTTCCTATTATCTCCGTTGGAAATTTGACTGCAGGAGGTACGGGAAAAACACCCTTCGTGGAATTTTTAATCCGATATTACCAGGAATTCGGCATAAAAGTTTGTGTGATAAGCCGTGGCTACAAACGTTCATCAACCGGATTGAAATTAGTTTCCGACGGAGTGGCAATTTACGGCAGCGGAATTGAAAATGGCGATGAACCTCAGCAGATAGCAGAGAAATTTCCTAATGTGATTGTGATTGTTGATGAAAAGCGTGTTCGTGCTGTGGAATTCGCTTTGGAACGCTTCCACCCGAGCATCATTCTGATGGACGATGCTTTTCAACATCGGGCGGTTAATAGAGATCTTGATATTATTATGGCTGATGGAAGATTAAACCTGCTCAAAATACCGATGATTCCTGCCGGCACTCGACGCGAACCTTTATCGGCATTACGAAGAGCAGATTTAATTGTATTTACAAATGTAACCGCAACATCACAAACCGCTTTGAACAGCTTAAGGAAATATACAACCGTTCCTACAGTCGGTATAAAATATGAAATAGAACGAGTCTGGCCCTGTGCAGATCAAACCGCGATTTCTATTACCGATCTGGTTGGCGCTGAGTGTGTTGTGTTTTGCGGCATTGGTAATCCGGCAGGCTTCCGACAAACATTATCGGAGTTGAAAGTAAAAATAATGGAATTTGCATTATTCCCCGACCATCATGTATATATGTCGGAAGAACTTCAAAACATAAAAAAGTATTTTGAAATCCGGAAAGCAAAATATATCATAACTACCGAAAAAGATACAATGCGGTTAAAATCGATGAAACGCGATGAACATTTCCCGTGGCAAAAATGTTATTACTTGGAAGTCGGTGTTACATTTATTTCGGGTGAAAGTTTGCTTAGATATACGTTAAAAGAAAAAATAGACAGCCGGTTTACGTGATGATCGCTGTTACTGATACAATAACATCAGAGGATAAATTCAATAGTTATATCCAATGGCTTACATCGGTAAATTCCGGGTTGAAATGGATTAAATTATCGTATCTCCTGGAGAATATAAAAGACATCGATAAATGTTCGGGATTACTCATAACAGGAGGCGGCGATGTTAATCCGTCTCTCTATCGATGTCCGAAGGGACATCCGAAAATAAGAGGTGTCGATTGTAAACGTGATGACTTTGAAAAACATCTCATTGATAAAGCGATGAGAAGAAATTTACCGTTGCTCGGTATTTGCAGAGGGATGCAGTTAGTCAATGTGCACTTTGGCGGAACACTAATTCCAGATGTAGAAGATGCCGGTTATCATTCTCATCGATCTAAGGGTGAAATCGTAAACCGTCATAATGTTACTATCGAAAATGACACCTCACTCATGAAAATTATCGGAGCAAAAATTGGCAATATAAATTCCAGTCACCACCAGGCTGCCGATAAACCCGGAGACGGTTTAGTTGTAACAACACGTTCTGATGACGGAATTATTGAAGCGATGGAATTGAAAGATGGATACAACAATCAATTTTTCCAACTAATACAATGGCATCCGGAACGGATGGTGAAAGAGGAATCTTTTTTCTCGGGAAATATTTTAAAAGAATTTTTAAATCAGGCATCAAATTATTTTTCTTAAATCAAAACAATAAAGGTAACGAAATATGGCAATTAAAAATGTTTATTTTTTCGGCGGCGGAAAAGCCGACGGAAACGAAAGTATGAAAGAACTGTTAGGCGGAAAGGGTGCAAATCTTGCTGAGATGGCAGGGCATAAAGCGTTGAAGCTTCCGGTTCCTCCCGGGTTTACAATAACTACAGAAGTATGTGTTCATTATTACAAGAACAAAAGACAATATCCGAAAGGTTTGAAAGCTGAAGTTGAAAATAGTTTAAAGCGGGTTGAAAAACTGATGAACAAAAAGTTCGGAGATCCGGTAAATCCATTGTTAGTGTCTGTCCGTTCCGGCGCAAGAAAATCTATGCCCGGTATGATGGAGACAGTATTGAATGTCGGTCTCACAGAAAAAACAATTCCCGGTCTGATTGCTAAAACCGGAGGTAACGCCCGGTTTGTTTATGATGCGTATCGGCGTTTGATCATGATGTATTCGGATGTAGTCATGGAAAAAGCTGCTGGTATTGAACCGAAAGATGACGAAAGCGGAATCAGAAAGCAGTTGGAAAAAATAATGGCAAAACTCAAATCGGAGAAAGGTTATAAAACCGATACTGATATGACGGCTGATGACTTGATTCAGCTTTGTTCATTATTCAAAGTCCGGCTAAAAGAAGTTTTAGGAAAACCATTCCCTGACGATCCATACGAACAGCTCTGGGGTGGAATCGGTGCAGTGTTTGCATCGTGGAACGGAAAACGTGCAATAAGCTATCGCAGGATTGAAGGCATACCAGATGAATGGGGAACGGCAGTGAATGTTCAATCGATGGTTTTTGGAAATATGGGTGAAGATTCTGCAACCGGTGTGGCTTTCACAAGAAACCCCGGTAATGGAGAAGCCCAGTTCTACGGAGAATATCTTATCAATGCTCAGGGCGAAGATGTTGTTGCGGGAATCAGAACTCCAGCCCCGATCAATGAATCATCCAAGTCAGAACATAACAAAGAATTAGTGTCGCTGGAAAAAGCAATGCCGAAACTTTATAAAGAACTTTTTCAATACCAGAAGAGATTGGAAAAACATTATAAAGATATGCAGGATCTCGAATTCACAATCGAAAAAGATCGATTGTTCATGCTTCAGTGCCGTGTGGGTAAACGGAATGGACCAGCCGCTGTTCAGATTGCAATGGATATGTTGAAAGAAAAATTGATCACAAAAGAGATGGCGGTTTCCCGTGTGACTCCGGCTCAACTCGATGAACTTCTTCATCCTATCATCGATCCGAAAGTAGAATCAAGCCAAAAAATTCTTGCCAAAGGATTACCTGCCGGTCCTGGTGGAGCGAACGGACAAATAGTATTTCTTGCGCAAGATGCAGTTGCTTGGGCTAAGACCGGAAAGAAGGTAATACTGGTTCGTGAAGAAACAAATCCTGAAGATGTTGAAGGAATGCGAGCAGCACAGGCAATTCTTACAGCACGCGGTGGTATGACTTCACATGCTGCGTTGGTTGCGCGTGGTTGGGGAAAATGCTGTATCGTTGGCTGCGGTACGCTACACATTGATTCAATGAAAAAAGAAATGGTAGCCGACGGTAAAGTTTTCAAAGAGGGAGATTGGATTACACTAAACGGCACCAGAGGCAATGTCTACGGCGGCGAGCTTTCTATGATAGATGCTTCCGAAGAAAATAAAGTCTTCAACGATTTTCTTAAGGTCTGTGATTCTATAAAACGATTGGGTATCAGAACAAACGCAGACACGCCTGAAGATGCGTATAAAGGACGACAATTTGGTGCACATGGAATCGGTTTATTCAGAACAGAGCATATGTTTTACGGCAAAGGTTCTGAAGAACCTCTCTTCCGTTTGAGAAAAATGATTATGTCGAAGACAGAAGCGGAACGGCGAAAAGCTCTTGATGAATTATTTCCGTATGTGAAGAAAGATATTAAGGGAACATTAGAGGCTATGGATCCGTATCCTGTGGTTGTAAGATTGTTAGATCCGCCGCTTCATGAATTCGTTCCGCGCGATCCTGAAAAACTTAAACAGCTCGCAAACGATCTGAATATTTCGATGGAAGAATTATCTAAGCGTGCAGAAAATCTTCATGAAACAAATCCGATGATGGGTCATCGTGGCGTCCGGCTCGGAATAACTTATCCTGAAGTCAGTGAAATGCAAATTCGAGCGATATTCGAAAGTGCTGCTGAACTATTGAAAGATGGAAAGAAACCTTATCCGGAAATCATGATACCTGTACTCGGCGATGTAAAGGAATTAATTAATCAGTACGAGATTGCCAAGAAAGTATATCATGAAGTTTTGGAGAAATATGGTTTGAAGAGTATCAAGCATATGTTCGGTACTATGATAGAGATTCCAAGAGCGGCACTCGTTTCAAATAAAATTGCGCAAGTTGCACAATTTTTCTCATTCGGAACAAATGATCTCACGCAGATGGGATTCGGTTTCTCGCGTGATGATTTCGGCGGATTCCTGCCGGATTATCTAAAGAAAGGTATTCTGCCCGAAGATCCTTTCCAGAGCATCGATCAGGAAGGAATTGGAGAACTTATTAAAATAAGTATCGAACGCGGCAGAGGAAGCAACAGCAAATTGGAAATTGGAATATGCGGCGAACATGGCGGAGATCCGAGATCGGTTGAATTCTGCCACCGTATCGGAATGGATTATGTGAGTTGTTCACCATTCCGGGTTCCGATTGCCAGATTAGCAGCTGCACAAGCCGCAGTAAAATTTCCGGCAAAAGCTTCACGGAAATCAGGCGGTAAAAAGTAATGAAATTAAATAACTATATCAATAAACATTACAGAGGGAAGAGTTATGAAACTCTCTGATTTTAAATATCCATTACCACGTAATCTTATAGCAAAACATCCTGCAAAACCGCGCGATGCATCGCGCATGATGGTTTTAAACAGGGAAGATGAATCGATAACCGAACGCAAGTTCAGCGATATAATCGATTACTTTAAAAAAGGCGATTGCTTGATTGTCAATCAAACAAAAGTATTTCCTGCAAGGTTATTCGGTAAAAAAGAAAAAACAAACGCCAAGATTGAAGTGTTTCTTCTGAGAGAACTGAATCATGAAGATGCAATCTGGGATGTTATTGTCGATCCGGCAAGAAAAGTCCGCATCGGAAATAAAATTTATTTTGATGACGGAAAAATATGGTGCGAAGTGATTGATAATACAACTTCCCGCGGCAGGACTGTAAGGTTCAATTACAAGAACGATCTTTACAAGGTTATCGAGCGAATCGGTGTTACGCCGTTACCATATTACATAAAGCGTGATGCGATCGATGACGATAAAGAATCGTACCAAACCGTATATGCAAAGAATATCGGATCGGTTGCGGCTCCGACTGCTGGATTACATTTCACAAAAAAATTGATCCAGGCACTTGAAAAGAAAGGAGTGAAAATTGCTCCTGTAACACTTCATCTGGGACTCGGTTCTTTCCGTCCGGTTGAAGTGGAAGACCTTTCGAAGCATAAAATGGATTCGGAGTATTATGAAATTCCACAATCGACTGTGGAAATAGTAAATAAAACCATTGATAGCAGGTGCAACGTATTCGCGGTTGGAACAAGTGTTGCACGCGCGGTCGAATCCAGCGTTATGACGACCGGTCATCTTAAGGCGTTCAGAGGATGGACAGACAAGTTCATATTCCCGCCTTATGATTTCAAGATCGTTGATAAACTTATCACAAATTTCCATATGCCGGAATCAACTTTGTTGATGCTGGCGGCTGCGTTTGGCGGCAGAGATTTCGTGATGAAAGCTTATAAGAAAGCGATCAAAGAAAAATGGCGGTTCTTTAGTTACGGCGACGGGATGTTGATCATTTAAACATAAAAAATGTTTAAAGGAAAAAATATCGGCGTTCTGATTCCCGCTGCCGGTAAAGGTAAGCGTATGGGCGGCAGCCAGAGCAAGCAATTTCTTGAGTTAGCAGGAAAACCGATTATTGTTCATACAATCGAAAAATTCCAGCAATGTCAGGAAGTTGATTCAATTGTTCTGGCTGTCGATCCCGCTTTAAGAGAAACGGTTATCGAAATGACGAAACATTATCAACTCGATAAAGTCAGGGCTATTGCAGATGGCGGAAAAGAAAGGCAAGATTCTGTCTGGAATGGATTAAAAGAAATGAATCATCTTGGTACCGAAATAGTATTGATTCATGATGCAGTCCGTCCATTCATCGATACAGAAATAATTCTTAAATCGATCGATGCCGCAATCACAGATAATGCTGCAATAGTTGCTGTACGCCCGAAAGATACGGTGAAGATATCTCATGAAAATAATTTAATCTATTCCACTCCTGATAGAAATTCAGTTTGGCTTGCCCAGACACCGCAGGCGTTTGAATTCAAATTAATAAAAAAAGCATTCGAAGAAGCGATTTCATCCGGATTTTACGGAACTGATGATGCAATGCTGGTTGAGCGTCTCAATTTACCTGTAAAAATCCTCGAAGGCTCGTACAATAATATCAAAATAACCACACCAGAAGATATAGAAATTGCAGAATTGATTCTTCATTCGATTCATGCATGAATCAGATCCCTTGAATCTTTTACGATTTTATATTATCTTATCAATAGTAACTATTTAAATAATAACGGTATAATATGTCATCATTAGCTATTGTTGTAATTCTCAGCTACATAGTCGGTTCCATACCTACAAGCATCATTGTTACCAAGCTTGCAAAAGGTGTAGATATCAGGAAGTATGGAAGCGGAAACGCCGGCGGTACAAATGTTATTCGCGTCCTTGGATGGAAAGCAGGCGTAGCAGTGATTGGATTTGATATTTTTAAAGGATATGTTGCAACAATGCTTGTCACCAAACTGATGTTTGGTCCGGTACCGTTCACGAATATAACTCCGTTCGAAGATATTACTGTTGTAAGAATTATTGCCGGCTGTGCCGCAATATTAGGTCACATCTGGACTTTATTCGGCGGTTTCCGCGGAGGTAAAGGAATAGCCACGGCAGGCGGCGTTTTATTAGGACTAGCTACAATTGAAGTGCTTGTTTCAATTGCAATATTTTCAATTGTCTTCGCGATTTTCCGTTATGTATCACTCGGTTCAATTATCAGTGCATTATCATTTCCTCTTACAATGTTTTTCCGCCATAATATTTTTAAAGCAGAACTTCAGGGTTACAACACGCTTATATTCTTCAGCATTGGAATTGCGTTATTAATCGTCTTCACACACCGTGCAAATATCAAACGTCTTTTGGAAGGTACCGAGCACCGTTTGGCACGTGTTCATAAGTTTCATAAAAAATAAGTAACCCCCGTTTATGCGCCTAACTGTACTTGGAGCGGGAAGCTGGGGGACAACTCTTGCAATATTGCTCAATTATAATGCGCATCATGTAACGCTCTGGTCTTACGACACCAGTCATACACGAAGGATGAATGAGGATCGTGAGAATAAAGATTTCCTCCCCGGCTTTCAAATTCCATTCGATATAAAAATTACAAGCGATCTTTTATCCGCCGTTAATCAGTCGGACATAATTGTAACCGCTGTCCCCACTCAATTTCTTAGATCTGCTGTGAAGCCGCTTGTTGGACAGGCTTTCGGCGACATAATATTTGTCAACGTGGCAAAAGGTATTGAAAACCAAACTTTGCTAACCGTATCCGAAATCCTGATAGATACTTTGCCAACGATAAAAAAAGATAATATTGTTACTCTTTCCGGACCAAGCTTTGCGGAAGAAGTAAGCAGGCAAATCCCCACGGCGGTTGTCGCCGCATCATCGAATATTGCTACGGCTAAATCGGTTCAGCAAATTTTTATGACTCCGTACTTCCGCGTTTATTCGAGCGATGATATTCGCGGCGTTGAGCTTGCCGGCTCGCTTAAAAATGTTATCGCTGTTGGCGCGGGCATTGCAGACGGCGCCGGTTTTGGTGATAACACGAAAGCCGCTATTATGACGCGGGCGACTGCCGAAATTTCACGTCTCGGTAAAGTTATGGGGGCGAAGCAGGAGACATTCGCCGGACTTTCTGGAATCGGCGATCTGATTGTTACATGCATGAGCAAGCACAGCCGCAACCGCCACGTTGGCGAAGAAATAGGGAGGGGCAGAAACCTAAACGATGTGCTTGCCGAGATGAAGATGGTTGCGGAAGGAGTTCCTACAACACGCTCGGTTCATGACCTTTCAATTAAACATAATGTAGAACTTCCGATTTGCAACGCGGTTTATGAAGTGCTGTTCGAGTACAAAGATCCCATCATAGCAACTTCCGATTTAATGACGCGTGATGCTAAGGGAGAGCATTAATCTCTTTTCGTTGTTTTTCGATCCGCATTAAGTCAGGGAAATTTCTTTAAAAAAGTTTTCTAACTTTTTAATATCTAAATTTCCGTTGGTTCTCACGCCGCTGCAAACGTCCACAGCGTATGGCTCCACTTCTTCAATAGCTTGTCGAATATTTTCCGGGTTCAATCCGCCGGCAAGAAAAACCGGGCATTTAGCACCAATTCTGATTTGCCTGCTAAGCCGCCAATTATGCACCCTGCCTGTACCGCCAAGTTCTTTGATTTTTAAATTAGGATTACCGCTATCGAGGAGTATTGCATCAACCGATTCTGATATTCTGATTGCTTCATCAATTGAGCTTTCATCAATAACGTGAATGACCTGTACAATTTTTACAGACGGGAGAGTTGTTTTCAATTGCGAATATGTTCCTGATGAAAGAGCATCAACTATTTGAATAGTATTCGTGTTTGTCCGATGGTGATGCTTTATTATTTCATTGACAGAAGTTTCGCTGGTCAACAGAAAAGTGCCGATAGGAGGAGGGATGGTGGAAGCTATTTCCTTTATTAAGTTATCGGAGATTGGACCCGGTCCGCTTGGCATTTTAGCAACCAATCCAATTGCCGAAGCACCAAATCTTATTGCAGTCTGTGCCTCTTCAACACTTTTAATGCAGCATATTTTGATTCTTGTTGGCATTGGTTGTGATTCAATTGGTTAGCTGAAGTTCGCGGATAATGTGTTTCACAAAAATAAAATACGATTGCTTATGATTTTCAAGCAGGATGAATAATCACTCGTTGTTGATATTACGAAGCCAAAGCCGCAGAAAACGGTCGAGTATAATGTATGAACCGTTCTCGTGATCAACGAGGTCTCTATCGAGTAACGACCGGATCACTCGCTGGGCGCTTGAAGCCGAACCCAGCCGATACCGTTGGAGAAATTCAGAAGAGAATGGTTTGGCGTTTTTTTCTTCTATTGCAAGAGATCGTAAAAACCGTTGCTGATTACGCGTCAGCGATTCCCATAGCAATGTATATGTATAATGTTCTTTTTCCAAAACTGTTTGTAATGCCTGTTGAAGCATTTCCTCATGAACCTCACCGTGTGGTTTACAAAACTCCCACGCGACGTTACAAAGATATTGAGTGTAAAAAGGATGTCCCTGGGTCAATTCAATTAGCGAATGAATAAGTTTTGAAGAAATCTTCTTCTCTGTTCGCCTGAAACGTTCGTGGATGAACGGCTGCCAGTCCTCTTCACAGATTGAGCCTAGTGGTAATTGTGTTGCCGAACGATAGAGCGGGCGCGAACCCTTGAGAAACATCTCACGGACGACGTGTTTCCTGCTGCCGAGGAAAATATAAGAAATATTCTTTTGATGCTGGATGACGCTTCGCAGTTGTCGTTCGATGTCGTCGCGGCCATACATGAGGATCTGTTGAAACTCATCGAACACGATAACAACTCGTTTTCCACTCGATGCGATTTTTTGTGGTGCTGCCAAGATTTCATCAATTTCAGGATCAAGCCGCGTTGAATGCGTTATGCCAAAACTGATCGTTGGATTCCCCTGGTCGTCAAGTGTAATGGACGGCTTGAGGTGAGAGAAGAGCCGCTTTGCCGTTTCGACAGCTTTCTGTACGTTGGTACTCAGCGCCTCGCTGTATGCCTTGGCAACGGTTGTAATGAACGATGCATCGCTGTCGGTTTTCCAGAGGTCGATATACACCGAGACATATTTTTGCTTCGGGAGTTTTGCCAATGCGAGCTTCACAAGGGATGTTTTCCCATACCGCCGTTCCGAGTACATGAATGCCCGTCCACCGGAATGCATGAGCTTGAGTAATTCCGCTAATTCCTTTTTGCGGTTACAAAAGTCATCTTCCTCGACAACACGCCAATATTTAAAAGGGTTTTCCATATTACGCATCATGCGTAACGCAATATGCGTAATTTCTTCCTTTGAAACAAACATGCTCAGTTTCTTCAACGTTTTTAATGCAGCATATTTTGATTCTTGTCCGCAAGTTAGTTATTATCTTTCCGAAACGGAATACTTACCAATGCACCAAGAGGATGCCCGCTTGAAATAGATAGAGCTGGTTCGAATATCCATTGCATCGCTGCTCTTAGAGCAGGTATTTCAAACTCCGTTACACCATTGTTCTTGATGATACAAGCACGAATTACCCTGCCGGTAGAATCGACGTAAGCTTTTACAAAAACGGTTCCATATATGTCTGATTTAGTTGTATCGAATGAGTATTTTGGATAGACCTTGTGGATTGGTATTGGCAAGCGTGAGTATATTTTGTCACCGCTCAAATCGAACCATTCAGCATCTTTCTGTACAGATCGAGTCGTATCGTACATACAACGTCCTTCCAAACGCACAGGTAATGGTTGTAATTTGTCAATGGTACACTGACTAGCCGTCAAATTTCTGACTGACCTTTCGCTTCGACTTGAATAACAACCAAGGGATAATATTGTCATCAGAAAAGAAACCAGTAGCATTATACAACATTTACGCATGAACTCTCAGAATCCTATTTTGTCTGTTATGCTCAGTTTAGCCGTCCTTCGTTGGGGGGCGACAAGCTGAGACAAAAGCGAATCCCAATTCAGTTAAGCAAATAATATCTTTCATATGCAACTGAAAGCGTTGTTGTGGTTTATCTATAAATTCAAGCGTTGTCGACGGTGGCGAACAAAGGCGAAGTCGATACAATTTGTCATCCGCAATCTGTTTGTAAATGTAGAGATTAAATTGCTATTTATCAAGTTTGCATGTTTGAACTTCCCGAAAGTTTCATGAGAGCAAAAAGAACTTTCGGGAAGTTGTAAGAATTGCCGGTTGGCAGAAAGAGATACCACTCATATACTTCTGTCAACCTTAGCAAAATGAGTCGCATTTCTCTGGTTCCCCAAATCTTTTGGAACTACACAGATGCGAATGATTCAATGCTTTAAACGTTGTAGGTACCCGAGTGATTGAGTTTTGGGGCTGACCCATAAGTTTGTTTTCTCGTTACATCACCTCTCGACAACGTCGTGACGGGACACTCGCCTGCCCGCCATACTTGCGGCAGGCGGGAAAACCAGCTACAATTGCGGGTTCTCGAGTTCATAGCTTCATCACAGAGTATCGAGAGAACCTTTTTAGTCAACCCCTCTACGCCTGTGTGTGCAAATTGCAATTTGTACGCTTGCTTCGTATCTTTTCTCAGATGAAAACAATCAGCAACAAAAAAGATCTCTCGTATCCGGTCCAGTATGTCAAAGGGATTGGTCCGCGGCGTGCGCAGGCGCTCGCAGAGCAAGGCGTAGAAACTGTTCACGATCTGCTTTACTATTTCCCATTCGATTATATCGATCTAAGTAAAGTAGAAAAAATAGGAAATCTGGAACGGTTTGCTGATTCGGATAAATGGATTACAACTATCGGAACAGTTAGATCTTTAGATTTAATCGGCAGATTCCCCCGGCAGCGATTCGTTATAACTCTCGGCGATGAAACAGGAATTATCAAACTAATATTTTTTCAGAGCGTGAATTTTTTTAAGAAAGCATTCACGGAAGGAGAACTGCTGGCTGCTTCGGGGAAAATTACAAGCTTTAACGACAGCCCGCAAATGGTTCACCCGTCAATTGACCGGCTATCGGACGATGAAGGCACGGCTGCCGAACCTGTAGGTTTTTTGCATACAAAAGGAATCGTTCCAAAATACGGCTCTTCAGCATCGTTGAAAGATGTGAACCTTAACGTTAAAGGATTCCGGCGCATTATTCATTCTGCGCTAAATGAATATCTTGATTTAATTCCTGAGATTTTACCGCCCGATGTTTTATTAAGTCATCGTTTTCTTCCGATCAAAGATGCGATTCAAAACATACATTTTCCCCAGTCGGAAGAAAAATTAAACGAAGCACGCAAACGCTTAAAGTTCGATGAATTCTTTGCACTTCAATTGATGCTTGCAATCCACCGGACGCACGTTAAAGTCGATTCCCCCGGAATTGCATTTGAAATCAAAAGTAACCTTGCAAGGAAAACAGTTGATTCGCTACCGTTTAAATTAACTAAAGCACAACAGAGGGTTGTAAAAGAAATTACGGCAGATATGGCATCTCAACGACCAATGTCGCGCTTGCTTCAAGGCGATGTTGGAAGCGGAAAGACTATTGTTTCCCTGCTTGCAATGTTGGTCTCAGTGGATAATGGTTATCAGGCGGCGTTCATGGCGCCCACGGAAATTCTTGCCGAGCAACACTTCCGAACACTCCAATCGCTCCTCAAAGATTCTTCAGTGAATATTCAACTGCTGATAGGCGGACAAAGAAGCCGGCTAAGAAAAGATACGCTCGAATTTATAGAACAAGGTAAGGCAAATATCATCGTTGGAACCCACGCTCTTATACAACAGGGAGTTAAATTTTCTAATTTGGGCTTGGTCATCATAGACGAACAACATCGTTTTGGCGTTGCCCAGCGGGTATCGCTTCGTCAAAAAGGGATAGAATCTCAAAACGGTATCCGCCATCCTGATATATTGATAATGACTGCGACACCAATCCCCAGAACATTATCTCTTACCGTTTATGGCGATTTAGATGTCTCGGTTATAGATGAAATGCCCGCAAGCAGGAGACAAATTAAAACGCTGATGCGTACTGAATCGGAAATGGCAACTGTTTATTCTTTTGTGCATGATCAGGTAAAGCAGGGAAGACAGGTTTATATAGTATATCCATTGGTAGAAGAATCGGAAAAGCTCGATCTCAAAGCGGCAACAGATAGTTATGAGCGCCTGAAGTCGGAACTATTTACCGATTTACGTGTCGGACTATTGCACGGTAAGATGAAGTCGGCGCTTAAAGATGAGGTGATGCAATCTTTCAAAGAGGGCGAGATAGATATTCTGGTGGCAACAACCGTTGTAGAAGTAGGAATAGATGTTCCGAATGCATCCGTAATGATTATCGAACATGTGGAAAGATACGGTCTGGCACAGCTTCATCAGCTTCGCGGACGAGTAGGACGGGGTACAGATCAATCGTATTGTCTTATGATTGCACCTGACTGGATGAAGAAGAATTTTAAAAGTAAATTCAATCTTCCTGTCATCGATGGTGAGGCAGATGATCGCGGCAAAGTTGTACGTCGAATAGAAACTATGTTGAATACCACAGATGGCTTCAAAATCGCTGAAATTGACTTAGAATTGCGGGGTCCGGGCGATTTTTTTGGAACTCGACAAAGCGGGATGCCGCTTTTACGTCTTGCCAACATCTTAATCGATCATGAAATATTGAGTCTCGCCCGAACTGAAGCATTCAGAATTGTTGAGGACGATCCTCATCTTAGAAAAAGTGAGCATCAGTCGGTCAGGAATTTTTTTAAAGAACGATTGAATGCTAAGTACAAGTATCTCTTCGGCGGATGACTAAGGTAAGAGTGACATGATAAAATCGGACGTAAAGAATTTCGTCGGTGAAATTTTTTTTCAGAAAGATGAAAAATGAATATTTTGCTTGACAATGGAAGTATAAAATGATTATATTATAAGTGTCATGATGACACAAAAAACATATGTACAACAATTCGAGAGGACTGCACGAGTAACTTGATATCTCTTCCTGCGCACCACAGTCCGATGCGCGTCGCGCTGGTCTACAATCAAAAGAAGGAAGAAGCAGTTCAACAATCGATGACGGACAACGATAGCGAACCTCCGAGTTCGCGGGGAAGCTTCTCCCCAAATCAATCCCTCTCCCAGATTTCAAATCCAAATTCGCACAGCAGTCAAGTTTCCGACTTGTATGCCGAATGGGATACGTTCGAAACCATTGATGCGGTTCGCGCTGCGCTTGCCGAACATCATTCGGTAACAATGATTGAAGCCGACGAAGACGCATTCTCAAAACTCCAGACCGAAAGACCGCAAATCGTATTCAACATTGCGGAAGGATTACATGGAGTATCGCGCGAAGCACAAATTCCAGCCATGCTGGAAATGCTCGGCATTCCGTACTCCGGTTCCGACCCGTTAACTCTGGCAGTATGTCTCGATAAATCGCGCGCCAAAGAAATTTTATCATATTATAATATCCCCACTGCGAAATTTGGCGTTATCCATTCCAAAGAAGAAATAAAGAATCTTAATATATCGTTCCCGAACATTGTTAAACCGTTGCACGAAGGTTCAAGCAAGGGCATTTATAACTCTTCAATCGTTCACTCGAAAGAAGAATTGGTAATAGAAGTAGGGAAAACTCTTGATAAGTACAATCAACCGGTTTTGGTGGAAGAATTCCTGCCGGGCCGCGAGTTTACGGTTGCCATGCTTGGTAATGGGAAAGAACTTCACGTTCTTCCCATTGTAGAAATTATATTTGATACCTTGCCTAAAGGTGTTAACCCGATTTATTCGTTTGAAGCGAAATGGATTTGGGATCAATCCGATTCGCCGCTTGATATATTTTCTTGTCCGGCGAAAATTCCGGATAAATTGAAATTAGAAATTGAAGAAACCTGTAGAAAAGCTTATACTGTTCTGCGTTGCCGCGATTGGTGCCGTATCGACGTTCGCCTTGATTCAGCCGGCATACCGAATATAATAGAGTTGAACCCGCTTCCGGGAATTCTTCCGAAACCGGAAGATAATTCCTGCTTCCCAAAAGCCGCGCGTGCTGGCGGTCTATCTTACAACCAACTGATTCAGACGGTATTAATTTTAGCGGCACAACGGAACGGACTAATAGAACATACCTCACTTCATTCTAATTGAGACAAATTATGAGAAAAAAAATAAACGTAGCAGTTATTTACAATGAACCTGTAACACAAAAAGATTCTGAAATAAAATTTGTGACTGCAACGGGTGAATTGCTTGAAGCCCACGGTGTTCAAAACGGTTCGTCATCGCACACCGATTTATCAGAGGTCGGAGTTCTTGAGGAGCGTACCGATATTGCCAACGCTCTTCAATCGGTTGGATATAAAAGTTCTATTTTCAATGTCGATAGCAATATAATGCGGTTAATAGATTATCTGAATAATAATCGTCCGGATGTTATTTTCAACCTGTGTGAAAGTGTAGGCAACGAAGCTATTCACGAAATGCATGTTGCCGGGATGTATGAGTTAATGGGAATACCGTATACTGGCGCTGGTCCGCTTGCATTGGGAATTGCCTTGAATAAAGTTCGTGTAAAAGAAATCCTTTTAAGTAACGGATTGCCTACACCGCGTTATCAATTGATTGAAAGCCCGATTAAAATAACGCTCGATGAGAATATGAATTTCCCGCTGATAGTAAAACCTGCGCGCGAAGATGCAAGTGTCGGCATCTCTTCTGATTCGGTTGTTTATAGTTTAAGCGATATGAAAAAACGTGTCAGATTTATATTCGAACAATTCAACCAGCCCGCGCTTGTAGAAGAATATATCGATGGGCGTGAATTGAATGTAGCTATTCTCGGAAACAAGAAAGCTGCCGCTTTACCGATTTCGGAAATAGATATGTCTACTCTTCCAAAACAATATCATCGAATAATTTCTTACAACGCGAAATGGATGAAAGGAACGGAAGAGTACGAACACACCCGCGGAGTTTGCCCGGCTAAATTATCGCCGGAGCTTGAAGCTACAATGAAAGAAATGGCTCTTAAGGCATTTTATCTTGTTGGATGCCGCGATTACGCACGTATTGATTTCCGATTGACGTCGAGAAATAAACCCTACATTCTTGAGGTAAATCCAAATCCCGATATTTCCGATGACGCCGGATTTGCCAGATCGGGAAGAGCGGCGGGATATAAGTTTGAAGAATTGATTTCCAAAATTGTTGAATTAGCGATTGAGAGGACATCCTCGTGATCATAAGGGAACTTCATCCCGACGATCGTTCACCTCTTGAGCAAATCCTCAAGGAAGCAGGTGTTTTCAGCCGAGCCGAAGTTGGTGTTGCACTTGAATTAATCGATCTGGTGCTAAATCAACCTGAGCAAAAAGATTATATTATTTACACCGGTCTGGATAGAGATGTTGTTATAGGCTATTACTGTGTCGGTCCCACTCCAATGACCGAAGGAACATTTGATCTTTATTGGATTGCGGTCAAAACTGAGGCTCATAATCAAGGGTACGGTAAAATTTTGATTTCGCATGCAGAGGGATTGATTAAATTAAAAGGTGGGAGATTAATTATTGCAGAAACTTCATCCCGCCCTGATTATGAAAACACCCGGAAATTTTATTTGAAAACTCACTACAAGGAAGTAGCGAGGATAAAAGATTATTATAAAATCGGCGATGACCTCGTCGTATATGGAAAATATGTCTCACAATCTGGAGCTCAGATCTAATTTATGGAACTATGGCAAGAGATGCTGCGGCAAAGCGTTGATACGGGGAAAGATTTAGTTGAACGCTTTGGTTTTGATGAAGCGGCGGCGAAAAAATTGAACTCGTTGTTCCACATTCGCATTAATCCCTATTATTTAAGTCTCATCCGCTATCCGGGTGATCCGATCTGGAAGCAATGCATACCTGATGTTCAGGAACTTGCAGAAGATGGTTTACCGGAAGATCCTTTAGCGGAAGACTCACACAGTCCTGTCCCAAGCATTGTTCATCGTTATCCGGATAGAGTTTTGTTCCTGACGACAAGTCAATGCTCGATGTATTGCAGGTTTTGCACGCGGAAGAGAAAGGTAGGCGATTCCTCCAAGATCAACATGAAGTATATTCAGGATGGACTTAATTATATTGCAAGTCATCCGGAAATCCGTGATGTAATTCTTTCGGGCGGCGATCCGTTGATGCTGACAGATTATCTGTTGGAACGAGTGCTGAAAGGGCTTCGCGATATTCCGCATATTCAAATAATCCGCCTCGGCACGAAAATGCCTTGCGTTTTACCTCAACGCATCACACTTAAACTCACCCGCATGCTAAAAAAATATCATCCGGTTTATATCAACACTCATTTTAATCATCCGTGGGAATGTACTCCCGAAGCGAAGCGTGCATGTGATATGCTTGCCGATGCAGGAATACCGTTAGGTAATCAGGCAGTGTTAATGAAAGGTGTTAATGATGAACCCGATGTAATGCTTGAACTGATGCGAAAACTATTAACTATGCGTGTTAGACCGTACTATTTGTATCAGGCTGATATCACTAAAGGAACCGATCATTTCCGCACACCTGTGAGTAAGGGCTTGGAAATTATGGATAAATTACGCGGACATACATCAGGTTTGGCAATTCCATATTATGTTATTGATGCACCGGGGGGAGGCGGGAAAATTCCGATACTTCCTCAATATGTCCTTGGTCGTGCAGGAAAAAATATAATTCTTCGAAATTATAAATATGAAATTTTTACTTATCCCGATCTTGAAGAAGAACCGGTCAATCATCATCCGCCGGTAGAGAAACAGTTTAAAAGAAAGAATGGGAAAAAGAAAGAGCTAATCCCCGACGAAGTTGTCGGAGTAAAGTAATATTTATACCGGGCTTGTGTAAAAAGCAAGCCCGGCTTCGCTTCAAGTGGGGGTAACTTGATAGCGATGGGGAGTGCCGGGCCTACAAAGATTTAATAGTTATGGACGTTCTAAAACCGAATCGATAGAACTAACCTTATCAAGTACATCACAAATTTTATCAAACTCAGACGATTTATCAAAAACATAATCTGCACCCAACTCTTTGCATCTTTTAATCATTGTAAATGACGGGAAATTGGTAAGTACAATTAAAATTGTTCTGAACGCTGAATGCTTTATTATTTCAATTATGTTATTTTCTTTATCGTTGATATGTGGAGCATCTATTATAACCACATCAGGATGATGAATAAAGAATAATTCAATTGCAGATGATATTTCAGACGCTTCGAAGATATTTCCGATATGAGATGATTTATTTAATCTCAATCTGATTCTATCTCTTATGAACGATGTATTATCAACTAATAACACCGACATTTTTCTTATTTCGTTATCCACATTATCAAATTTATTGATTGAATCAACATAATAAGATTATGCATCTTAATTCAAGATAACTTATTCGGATTTCTGCGTCGGATAAATGCGATAATAATGTAGGTAATCGCCTACAAGGTGAAAGATTGAGGTGGATGGAATTTGGATTATGGATTAATCACGCAACGGTTCGATTAACTTATGCTTGATTGCATAATGTGTAAGTTCAACATCATTCTTTAAATGCATTTTTTCAAGTAAGCGGTCGCGGTATGTTCTGATTGTCTTATCGCTCAGAGATAATTGTTCTGCAATTTCATTAATCGATTTACCGGATGCAATAAAACAAAGCACCTGATATTCACGGTTAGATAGACTTTTATGGGGGTCGGTTTCGTATTGAACTTCGACCGCTATTGCCAATCTTTCTGCAAGTGTGGGACTTACATATTTCCCGCCTGAATAAATTTTCCGGATAGCATTAAGTAATTCTTTTGGAGCACTTTCTTTGCTTAAAAATCCGGACGCTCCGGCTTTTAAAACCCGCACCCCCATTTGTTCTTCGGGATATATACTTAAAATCAATACGGGCAATTTCCCATATTCTCTGCGGATTTCTTTCAACACTTCAATTCCATCCCTGCCCGGCATATTCAAATCGAGGACAATAACATCCCATTTCTGTTTGTCGAGTATATCCAGCACCTCTTGTCCGTTTAACGCTTCTCCTCCAACTTCCATGTCCGTTGCCTTGCTAATGATTTGTTTTAAACCTTCTCTTACAACCGGATGGTCATCTGCAATAAGAACCTTAATCATTTATTACTCCTGTCTGATGATAAATTTGTTGGAATGGAAACACGGATGGTGGTTCCTTTGCCCGGAGCTGTTGTAATGTGAAATTCGCCACCTGCAACCATTGCGCGCTCCTTCATTCCCAGAATTCCAAACGAATCTAATTTATGCAGATACTTTTCGTCTATTCCTATCCCGTTATCTTTTATTTCGAAAATAACATGATTTTTATTCTTCGTTACATGTATCTGGACATCTGTAGCTTTTGCATGCCGGGATATGTTAGTTAGAGATTCCTGAATTATTCTGAAAATTGCGGTCGATATATCTTTATCAAGATTTAAACTTTCGCCAATTGGATTAAAACGGCAAATGATGCCTGTGTGATGCTGAAATTCTTCGGCTTGCCATTCGATTGCCGCAGAAAGTCCCATGCTGTCCAATATAACCGGACGCAGTTCTGTAGTAATTTTTCGAATTGTTTGAACTGCTGAATCTGCCAGGTCTGATATCGAATTAATTTTATCTTCCAATACTGGGTTATCTTTTAAGTCCAACTTTTCCAATAAACATTCTTCTAAGAATGCTATATCCATCTTAATCCCTGTGAGGGTTTGACCCAGTTCGTCGTGTATTTCGCGGGCTATTCTTGTACTTTCTTCCTCGCGGATCGATTGTAATCGGGCAGACAATTGCCTCATTTGAATTAGTGATTTGCCAAGCTGTTCCTCTGCATGTTTGCGTTCGGTGATATCGCGGATTAAAGCCCACATCGATAAAGGATTACCATTGTCATCTTTTACTAAAAATGTTTTTAACTCAATCGGAAAAACGGTCCCGTCTTTTCTGCGATATTCTTTCTCATAAACATCTGAATATCCTCTGGGAATTATCTGCTCATTCACAATTTGCGATTCAAAGTTGTGCCATTTCTCGGGAGTTAAATCGATGTATGTGAGGTTAACAATTTCTTCTGCTGAATATCCAAGCATGTTGATATAAGTATTATTGAATTTCGATATTTTGCCATCCATATTTACTTCTACAAATGCGTCTGTGATACTCTCGTGCAGGAGACGATACCTTTTTTCCGATTGTTGAAGATATTCTTCTGCTAATTTCCGCTCGGTGATATCGGTTGATACTCCTAAAATTGCCTCCTCAGATGTATTTGGTAAATGCAATGGCATCTTTATGGTGTTCAAATAATGTAACTTGCCTTTGGAATCTGTGATTTTTTCTTCAGGTATTTCCAAAAGTTCGCCACTATCCAATACAATTTTATCGTCTTTTAAGAATTTCTTTACCTGATACTGATTTTTATTAAAATCTGCATCTGTTTTTCCAATTAATTCGGTAACCGAAGTACCATAAACCTCTGCCGTTGCGGCGTTTGCCAGTATAAATTTTCCCAGCCGATTTTTAGCATAAATAAGATGAGGAACCAAATCAATAATTTGACGAAGTTGTGCTAAGCTTTGATATTGCAGTTCAACCGCTTTTTTATTTTCCGTAATGTCGTTAGAAAATATTGCAACAGATGATGCTTTTCCGTGGTCATCGATAATTGGGTAAATATTATTATCGAAAATTCTGCCTTTGCGCTGATCCTCGAACCGGATAGCCTTACCCGATTGTTTAACCTGATGAATTTTTTCCATTCGCGATGAAGCCATTTCATCCGGTAGATATTGAAAGGCGTTGCTACCGATAAAATTATTCACCGAGACGTTTAACCGTTGAGCCATAGCGGTATTTGCTGCTAAAACCGTACCTTCCATATCGAGCAGCATGATTGGCTGGGTTGAGGCATTTAACAAAGCACTAAGCTGTTTCTTGTTCTCCCGCAACGCCTTTTCTGTTTGTTTACGCTCGGTGATATCCCGGCAGAGAGACAGAATATGTTTTTTACCCCCTTTGATTATCACGGTAGCATTGATTTCAACGGTTGTAATCTTTCCGTTTCGGTTTACGTAATCAAGTTCAAGATTTCTTATGAATCCTTTTTTAATACATTCATCAATGGCATTTTTGTTTTTTTCTTTTTCAGTTTCTGAAGTCCACTCAACAACGCTTCTATTTCTAATCTCGTTAAATTCCGTGTGCCCGGTGAGCTTAACGTATTCTTCATTTGCTTCATTTACCACTCCTTGCACATCAAGAATTACATAGCCTGTGCCGGTAGTATCTATCAATTGGCGATATTTCTCTTCGTTTTCGCGAAGCTTGTCCTCAGCTTCTTTTTGATCGGTCATATCTGTGAAGACACCCATGAGGCATTTATTTCCTTCCCATTTGATCGGGAATGAATTGATATCGGCGAAAAATATTGTGCCGTCTTTTCTCTTAACCGGAATGTTGTGTACGGTGGCGATTTCTTCACGTAACTGTTTCTCGAAATCTTCTATTATTTCTTTCAATGATTCTTCGGGATGAATATCCTTCACCGAAAGTGTTACAATTTCTTCCATCGTATATCCGGTTAACTTGGACATGTACGGATTGCATAATAGAAATTTCTTGGTGTCGCTGCTAGCAAGAAGCATTCCATAGGTTGCATTATCAAAAATATTCCTGAATCTCGATTCCGATTCATGCAATGTGTATATCAATTCTTCTTTTTGTCTTATTCTCTCTTCTAATTTGATTATATTTTTAATTATGGAAGGAAAACTTTTTAAATGCTCAGGTTTTTTGGTCAAATATCCTGAAGCGCCTCTTTTGTAAGCTTCTACCGCAATATCCTCAGATCCGTTATTTGCTAATACAATAAATGGAATATTCGGAAATTTTGAATTGATATAATCGAGTGTCTGAAAATCCTGATATCCGGATAGTTTGTAGTCGCACAATATTATATTGTACTTTATAGATAAAAGTTCCTTTTCAAACTTAATTCCTGAGGTAACAGTCGTTATTTGAAAGCGATATTCTCCTTCACTCAAGCTATTCAATATTATTGAATGATCGTCTGGGTTATTGTTGGCATATAAAATTTTTATTGTTCTTACCATAACGGTTGTTAAAAGAGATTATTCCGATATGTGAATAGAGAGATCATGAATACCATCAATTTATAATAAGAATTTTTTCATAATAGATGCAACTTGTTGAATCGGTCGAAGGTGTTAAGTGTATTTTGTTCCTGAATTCATTTTCTGTAAATTAATTCAAATATAATATTTCCTTCAGAATAAATGCGAATTCCACCAGAAAAAATAGAAGAGATCAGAAATTCGGTTGATATTGTTGATTTGATTGGATCTTTCATCCAGTTAAAAAAACGGGGAAAAAATTTCGTTGGTTCGTGCCCATTTCATCAAGAAAAGACACCATCTTTCAGCGTCTCTCCTGAAAGGCAGATGTACCACTGTTTTGGATGCGGGGTCGGAGGGAATGCGATCACATTTGTAATGGAGTATGAAAAAATATCTTTCCCTGAGGCGGTACGCTCGCTCGCGGAACGAGTAGGAATTACTATTCCTGATTATCAATCCGGTGAAGATATAAAAACAAGTGAACAGGAGGATCTGTACAACGTTTGCCGCATTGCCGGCTTGTTTTATTATAAATCGATGACTGAAACAGGGGAAGGGAAGTTTGTTCTTGATTACTTCGGGCGGCGGGGTTTTACCGATGAGACGATTCGTATCTTTGGGTTAGGTTATTCGCCGAATAGCTGGGATGCACTCATAAAACATTCTTCGGAACAAAATATTGATGCTGCAAAACTAGAGAAAGCCGGTCTTGCCCGACGGAAAGATGATGGTTCTTATCACGATTATTTCCGCGGAAGAGCGATGTTCCCGATATTTTCATCAACTGGAAGGGTGCTTGGTTTCGGAGCAAGGAAAGTTAGAGAAGATGACCCGCTCGGTAAATATATTAATTCACCAGAGACCTTGATTTATAACAAGAGTAAAATACTTTACGGTTTGTTTCAAGCAAAAGACGATATCAGATCGAAAGATTTTGTGATTCTTGTTGAGGGATATGCAGATTTAATCTCTGTCTATCAGGCAGGATTCCGGAATGTTGTCGCCTCCAGCGGTACTGCCCTGACAGTTGAACAGATCCAATTGATAAGCAGATACACCAAAAATATAATGGTAATGTACGATGCCGATTCTGCCGGTTCGGCTGCTGCTCTTCGGGGTGTTGATTTGATACTTGAGAACGATCTTGATGTTTCAGTGGTTGCACTGCCTGCCGGAGAAGATCCGGATTCTTACATAAATAAAAATGGCTCAACTGCATTTCAGAATTTATTAGATAACGCAGTATCGTTTGTCGATTTCATCGCCGAGACATTTGAAAAAGAAGGAAAATTCAAAACACCCGAAGGGCAGGCTCAGATTGTCCGTTCAATCATACGAACAATTTCGAAAATGAAAGATGAATTAAAGAGAAATTTTTATATCCGTAGCGTAGCTGAGAAATATAAATTATATGAAGCTACATTATACAGGGAGCTTGAAAAACAAACAGGTCAGTATAAAAAAACATCTTTCCATTTTCAGAACCAGGATGAAGAACAAGTTGTTCCTGACAGCAGTTCGGGTTCGGTATCATCTTCCGATTCAATTCCTCCGGCAGAAAGAGATCTGCTGATTGCCATGCTTGAAGGAAATGTAGATATCGTTCGGATGGCTGTAGATAAAATTGATCAATCCGAATTTCAGCACACGCTTGCCCGTAAGCTTTATTGTTCCATCATCGATAGGTGGAATTCCGGAAAATCTACCGATCCAAAAGATATTGTGGATGAACTTGACAATAATGATGAAATCAAACTGGTCTCAGAATTGCTCTTCAATGCATACAACTTAAGCAAGGGATGGTCCGATCGTGGAGTTAATGTAACTCAGGGCAATCCTCTGAAAATAGCTGAAGATGCTATCACCGGAATGAAACGAAATGGATTAGAGAGAGCAATAGAAGAAAATCAAAGACAGCTTCAAAATGCCTCAAGACGATCTGAAGATATTATCCCGTTTTTAGAAAAACATAAACAATTATCGCAAGAATTGAAAAATCTCGATACTTGAAATTTTACCGTGCAGTAAATAATAAGGGTGACCGGGAGAGAAGTCACCCTTAGTCATTCAGAAATGAATCTCCACTAATTTTGAAGCTTCAAATATATTTTATTAAATATTCCCTATAATCTCAATCGATAAGTGAGAATTGTCATAATCTGCTTGAAATACATCCCCAAATTATTTTTACATAATCAGGTAAAGTGTGTACGCGGCTATTGAAGATAGCAAAATCATTTTGTAATATTTTAATAGTGACTTCAACTAAGTCCTCTAATCCACCTAAAGGGTATCTCAGCGAGTTACCCTTTTTTATTTCCCTTTCGATTATCAATACACCTTTGCAAGTCATAAATAAGAGATGTATATTAAATGAAAATTAGTATAAATTTATTTCATGGTGGAGTGTAAAATAATGGCAAAAAAAGAAAAAAATGCAGATATTAACGACGTTGGAACATTAGACGGAGTTATTAAAGCAATATATGAATCGTTAAGCTTTGCAACCGGCAGCCAACCCGATTTTGACAGATATAAAACGCTGCTTCGTCCGCAGGCATTACTTGTGCCACCCAAATCAGATAAAGCGTTTCCGCTCCAACCGATTGATATTGATTTGTATTCAAAAAAAATTACAGAGCACATCGTATTGGACGGAATGGAGCGAAAGGGACAGCACTTTACGGAGATCGCCAGGAGAACACTTTCTTTCGGTATGATTGTTCAGATATTCAGTACTTTCGAACTTCGTGCTAAATCCGATGATCCCAAACCGTTGCAACGCGGCATCTATGGTATTCAGTTACTAAGAGAACAACAGAGATGGTGGATTGTATCTGTAATGTGGGATTTTGAACGGGCAGATCTCGTTATACCTAAAGCATATTTGGTTTAGATGAAACTTGTTAGCCTGGATTGCAAAAACTTGACTTTCAACGTATATTAAAGTGTGAGCGAAAAATCAACCAGCAGGTTCAATGACAGATTTCGGAAATTTTTAATTATCCGCACAGACCGGATTGGCGATTTGGTACTTACACTTCCATTAGTTCACTTTATCAAAACCCATTTCCCCGATTCCCAAATTACTATGTTGATTAAGGAATATACATCTGATTTGGTCAAAACCCATCCCGATATCGACAACATTTTATTTTATGATTCTAATGGAATCAGAAAACCGTTATTAAGCTTGCTGAAAAGTATTTCGCAAAATAACTTCGACGTTGTATTTCATACGCATCCTCGACCAGTACTTGCATTTATTACTTGGCTTAGCAGGATTCCAAATCGTGTGGGAACGGGTTACAGGTGGTATTCTATTTTTTTTAATAGAAAAATTTATGAACACAGAAAAAATGGAACCCATCACGAAATGGAATATAATCTGCATCTGCTCCGCGGGATAGGTTTGGATGTCAATGATAAAGAATTTCGGCCGCACTTGCCGGTGCATCCGGCTGTGCGAAAGAATGTCGATAAGATTTTAAAAGAAAACGGAATATCAGAAAATGATAAGATAATCATACTCCATCCGGGCAGCAAAGGGTCTTCGCGTGATTGGAGCGCAGATAATTTTGGGATGCTTGGAAATTATCTTGCGAAAATTTCAAACATCAAAGTTGTTATTTCCGGTGCAACCGGAGAAGAAAATTTAGTCAAACATGTTCAAAGTATCGTCGGCTCTCAATGCGTTTCTTTGTGTAATAAATTTACTCTCGAAGAATATGGGGCATTTGCCCAGCGTGCCGAGCTATTTGTTTCTAATTCCACCGGTCCAATTCACATAGCGGCAGCAGTTGGAACTTTCGTTGTCGGATTCTATCCGCAAATTTCTCATCTGAGTGCTACTCGTTGGGGACCCTATACTACAAAGAAGATAATTTTTACGCCTCGCAATAAACCACCTGATTGCGATCTATGTTTTAAAAAGAAAATCGAAAAATGCGAATGCATGGATTCTATAAAAGTTGAAGAAGTGTTAGAATCGATAATATCAGTGCTTCATAATAATTATGAGAATAATTATGTTGGAACTTAAAAGATTAATAAATAAAAAATTAATTTTGATTTTAACGTTAAACTTCATTGTAGCGGCATCAGAATTAACCGCACAGGTGACAAATGTTAATAAAAATAAAATTGCCGAAGTGAAAAAAGATACTGTAAAGATCTCTTTCGCAGATACGGTTCGTCAAATATCCAACAAAGCGTTCGGTAACGGAGAATTTTTCCGTTTCGATGTAAATTATGGTTTTGTTACAGCTGGCGAAGCAATATTGTCGGTTAGAGACACTGTATATAACAACCGTTTATGCAAGCTGGTAGAATTCAATTTAAATTCCAAACCTTTTTTCGATGCTTTTTATAAAGTGAGAGACAGATACATCACTATTATCGATGCTGCAGGATTATTTCCGTGGAGGTTTGAGCAGCATATTCGAGAAGGAGGATTCTCGCGTGATTTTACGGCTGATTTTGATCAGGTGAATCATATCGCTCAAACATCCAAAGGTAACTATCATATCCCTGCGTATGTCCAGGATATAATGTCTGCCTTTTACTATACCCGCACACTCGATTTCTCTCATTTCCGTCCCGGAGAAAAACTGCACCTCCAAAATTTTTACAAAGACTCAACCTACGAACTTGATGTTAAGTATAAAGGATTTCAAACTATTGACGTCGAAGCAGGTAAATTCAACTGTATAATTGTTGAGCCGCTTGCACGTGAGGGTGGGTTATTCAAAAGTGAAGGGAAACTTCACGTATGGCTTTCCAACGACGAAAGAAAAATTCCTGTTCTTGTTTCTGCAAAAATTTTAATAGGAAAAGTAGAAGCTGAGCTTATTGAATACCGCGGCTTAGCCGGTCCGCTTCCATCCAAACAGTAAGGTAATGTCATGAATAAGAAAATTATTCCGGTTGATTTGAAAAAAATACGCACCATCCCGCTGAAGAAAAGAAAAAATAAAGTCAGCTTGGAGAGACTTGCATCGGTCTATGATCCTGCAGTTGATTCGTTTTCCATGTTTGTTAGTTCGCTGCCAAAATTTCTTGTTGCGGATGATTTGAGATCATTGGTATATGATATAGTTAAATCGCGTAAAAAGAAATTGCCGGTTATCGTAATGGCAGGAGCTCATGTAATAAAGGTGGGCTTATCTCCTTTAATAATTGATTTGATGGAAAGAAAAATTATTACCGCCCTTGCAATAAATGGTGCCGCTGCAATTCATGATGTGGAATTGGCAATGTGGGGTAAAACATCTGAGGATGTTGAAGAAAATATTCAGGATGGTACCTTTGGAATGTCAAAAGAAACCGGCGAGTACATAAATCATACTTTGCGTGATGAAATGAAAAAGAGCAATGCCGGATTCGGCGAAGCTTTGGGAAATGCATTGTTCAATTCTCCCAATAAAAAAAATAGTCTTCTCGCAAATTGTATTAAATATGATGTTCCGGTAACAGTGCATGTCGGTATAGGAACCGATATTATTCACCAGCAGCCAAGTATGAATGGATCTGTCACGGGCGAAATGAGTTTCCGTGATTTTAAATTATTTTGCGGAGTAGTTCAGGGATTAAACAGAGGTGGAGTTGTAATGAATTTTGGCTCAGCCGTAATACTTCCTGAAGTTTTCCTGAAAGCCCTTACTGTTGCACGGAATCTTGGTGCCAACGCTTCTGGATTTACAACTGCTAATTTCGATATGATCCAGCATTACAGACCAAGAGTTAATGTTGTGCAGCGTCCGACTAAAAATTCCGGCAATGGGTATATGTTTACAGGTCATCATGAAATCATGATACCTTTGCTATGCGCGTTCATCAAAAATCAATTAAAATTACGTTGATGCAAGAAGAAAATAAACATCCGGTTATGAGCGAAAATCAAGAACCTTATTTTTTCAAACCAGTTCCACTTGTAGAGCGGCTCGGCATCCACCCGATATTATTTGCATTTATATCGCTCGGGATAATATTTGTGCTTTACCAAATTATCGGCGGTGTGTTGTCGTTATTACTTTTTGGGATGAAGCCCACACAGGAAAATCTGACAGGATATAGATTAATAACGGGAATCGGACAGATTGTTTTTATTTTTATTCCAACAATGTTTTTGGTCAGAGCCGCTACATTTGAACCGAAAATATTTCTTCGATTATCAAAACCATCAATCAAACCTGTGTTGGTATCTGTTATAGCAGTTATTTCTTTGGAACAAGTGCTGCAGGTGTTTCTTGCATTTCAGGAGAAAATCCCTTTTCCGCGTGAGGTCAGGCAATTGATGGAGCAATTCAAAGAAATGTTTGATGAACTTTATAAATATCTTCTCTCATCTTCAACAACATTGGAATTAATTTTTGTCGTTATTATAATTGCGGTTATACCGTCTTTAACCGAAGAATTGCTGTTCCGTGGTTTGATTCAACGAAGTTTTGAAAGAACAACCAATCCGATGCGGGCGGCGGTTGTTACCGGAATAATTTTTGGTGCATATCATTTTAATCCATTTTCCTTTATTCCGCTGATCGCAATAGGAATATTTTTGGGCATATTAACAGCACGCACCGGCAGTATATGGACTTCAGTGATAGCACATTTTGTGAATAATTTTTTAGCCTGTTTAGCCGTTTATTTTCATCTTGATGATGATTACGTTGGTTTTGGTGAAGCAGGCAGTATGTCTAATGGTATGTTGCTCTTTGTATTTTGGTTTTTTGGGTTGATATTTATTATTTCAGTTTTATATCTGTTCAAAATTACTGCAGCAAAAAGTACTCCTGCAAAGCCAGCCACAACAAGTCCATCAGATAATTCACGGAGTATAGATGAGTAACCATCTTCAAAGAGTTTTGATTGCCGTTGTAGGAATTCCGATAATTCTTTTTATTTCAATTACCGGTGGATTATATTTTTTTATTTTCATTTCAATCCTTTCAGGATTAACGCTTCATGAATTTTATGGACTAACTAAGAAAAAAGGGGCAAACCCGCTTATCATTATAGGAATTGCAACGGGATTCCTGATCAATTTATCTTTTTATTATGTTCCGGTCAGAAACTTAGTGGTCAGTGCCGCACATTCGGCAGGATTACAAATTCCTTATCCAACTCAAACGCAGCTCTTGTTCATGATTATTTTGATATTCGTTGTTGTGGTTTTGTTAACAGAGTTGTTTAGGAACCGTGGGTCGGTAATTCAAAATAGTTCCGCTTCAATTTTCGGACTATTTTATATTTCATTATTCCTCGGAACTCTTATCGGTTTGCGAGAACTGTTTGTTCCGTTTGATTTTCCGATGAGCAGGTATTTCCCAACTGAGATTGCTTATACAGATCCGACTATAGCAGCAACTGTGTATAAATGGGGAGGTTATACAATTATCACCATTTTATCATCTATCTGGATTTGCGATTCTTCTGCATATTATTTCGGCAGGGCATTTGGAAAGCATAAATTATTCCCGCGTATCAGCCCGAATAAAAGCTGGGAAGGGGCAATTGCCGGATTTATTTTTGCTCTTTTACCTCCAATAGCTGCAAAGTATTTTGTTCTTGATTTTCTTTCATTGAATGATGCAATAATTATCGGTTTGATCGTTGGCGTGTTCGGTCAGTTCGGCGATCTTGTCGAATCGGCAATTAAGCGTGATGCAGGTGTTAAGGATTCATCATCGTTGTTGCCCGGACACGGTGGCGTTCTGGATCGTTTCGACAGTTTGTTATTCGTTTCTCCGTTAGTTTATTTCTATCTTGATTATATTCTGTTTAGTTAAGTGTCAAAGAAAAATAAAAAAGTTTGTATTATTACTTTGGGTTGTCCCAAAAATGTTGTTGATTCAGAGCAGCTCATGAGGCAACTTGAAGCCAATAACCTGGAATTGGTGCACTCTTCCGATGAAAGCGATTCAACAATTATAAATACCTGCGGTTTCATTCAAAGTGCAAAAAAAGAATCACTCGATACAATTATGCATGCCGTAGAGCTAAAAAGAACCGGCAGAATTAAAAATTTGATTGTCATGGGTTGTTTGGCAGAAAGATATGCCGAGACACTTAAGAAAGAAATTCCAGAAGTTGACGATTATGTCGGTGCAAATCGCATCAGCGATGTTGTAACATCTTTAGGTGCGCACCCAAAATTTGATTTGCTCGGCGAAAGAAAACTGACAACTCCAAAGCATTATGCATATTTAAAAATATCTGAAGGATGCGATCGTCCTTGCTCCTTTTGTTCAATACCGTTGATTCGTGGCAAGCACACGAGTAAACCAATAACTCACTTGGTCGATGAAACAAAAAGATTGGCTGATCAAGGAGTGAGGGAGTTGATTATCGTTGCACAGGACAGCACATATTATGGTTTAGATATTTACGGAAAACGCAAACTTGCATCACTGATGGAAAAACTTTCCGATGTACAGGGAATCGATTGGATAAGATTGATGTATGCTTTCCCGGCTGGTTTTCCACTCGATATTCTAAAAGTTATTTCGGAAAATCCGAAAGTTTGCAAATATTTGGACATACCGCTGCAGCATATTGCTGACCCTGTATTAAAGTCAATGAAACGCGGCATCAATACAAAATCGATGAGTAAGTTGATCGAAAAAATCAGAGCTGAAGTTCCGGGAATCGCTCTGCGTACAACTTTCATCGTCGGTTATCCAAATGAGGGAAAACGTGAATTCAGGCAATTGGAAAATTTTGTTAAAGAAATGAAGTTTGAACGCTTAGGTGTATTCACTTATTCTCAGGAAGAGGATACTTCTGCGAACAAACTTGGAGATCCGGTCCCAGAACCAGTTAAATTGGAACGATTTAATGCCATTATGGAAATTCAAAAAGATATTTCATACCGACGCAATAAATCTTTAGTTGGTAAAAGTATTAAAACACTAATCGATTCAAAAAGCGGCGGAAGCGGTATCGGTAGAACTGAATTTGATGCACCGGAAGTTGATAACGAGGTTACAATACACGCTGCCGATAAATTTCATGCTGGGAATTTTTACAATGTTTTGATTGATGATTGCGATGCTTACGATTTGTTCGGTTCCGTCATTTGAATTTTAATAGTTTGGAGATTATTATTATGAAATCAAATTATTTTATTATCCTGATCTGTTTTATACTAATCAATGTACAACTCTCAGTAGCTCAGCCTGAAATGGGATCTCAGGAGCCTTTGGAGATTCCGAGATTTTTCATGGATGCTCTGACTTTAAAAGCCACTGAGTCTGGAGTAACAAGACTGGATGTTTATGTTGAGGTGCCTTATGAGGCAATGCAATTTATTAAAATGGGAGATGTATTCCAATCCGAATATGAAGTAACGGTAGACATTTTCGATACAACAGAAACTCTTGTAACCGAGAAATGGTGGACAGAAAAAATTGAAGTGTCGGAATATTCAAGCACTGTTTCACCCGTAACGAGCAATTTGAATCAGAGGTCATTTTTACTTACTCCGGGAAGTTACTTTTTAACGGTTCTTGTCAAAGACAAAGAAAGTGTTCAGGCAAGCCGCATTAAGCGAAAAGTAATCGTGCCGAAATATGACGACGAAACATTCCTGCTCAGTGATATTCTTATTGCCGACCGAATAGAATCTGATTCAGGTAAGATTTCCGTTTTTCCCAATATCGCCGGAAATGTTGGCGGCGGCAGCGATACGTTTCATATTTTATACGAAGCATATAACACCGTTGGCAATGATTCAGTTAAAATATTCTCAACCGTTTTTAATATGAAAGGAGACACGGTTCAGACTGATTCATCAACACAAAAACTCGGTTTAAAAAAACATTCTATTATTGGTATCATAAAAACGAAAGAGTTGGTTGCCGGTGATTATAAATTGAAAATCATGGCAAAATATGAAAAGCTTAATCCTGATGGTTCAAAAAGTGAGCAAACGGCGGAACGATCCAGATTATTTATGGTGAGATGGCGGGGTATGCCGGTATCGATCACCGATCTGGATTTGGCAATAGACCAGCTTGAATATATCGCAGATAAAGATCTGATAGAAGAAATGCGGAAAGCCGCCAAAGAAAGAAAGAAAACATTATTCCAGGAGTTCTGGAAGAAAAAAGATCCAACGCCAAACAGCGAACGCAATGAATTAATGGAAGAATATTATACCCGCGTGACGTATGCAAATAAGCATTTCGGGAATTATACAGAAGGCTGGAAATCTGATATGGGAATGGTTTACATCATCTTTGGTCCTCCCAGCAATATTGAGAGGCATCCATTCGATATCGATTCAAAACCTTATGAGATATGGACATACTACGATATCAGTAGGGAATTTATTTTTGTTGATGTTACCGGTTTCGGTGATTATCGTTTGCAAAATCCGTTATGGGATTTAAGACGTACAAGGCCGCGCTGAATTTTAGCGGCTTGAAAATTTTTTGGAAATCGGTTTTTATTATTTTTGTTCTTATTAACCGGTTTGATCTTTTCGCTCAACCTCAGCCGATTCTCCGATCAGTTGAGTTCTCAGGGAATAAATTCATTTCGTCGCCTGTGCTACTTAACTCTATAAAATCTTCGGTGGGAATTGAATATGTTGAAAACATGTTTAAAACAAAACTTGATTCGATTATTCAATTATATAATAAGTGCGGATTCTATTATGTTACTCTCCGGGTCGATTCAGTTAAAGCAATTCAAGAAAATAATATTGATCTGGTTGTACATGTTGACGAGGGAGTTCAATGTCGACTCGGTGATTTCTTAATATCCGGGAATAATAATATTGAAACTCAACAACTAAAAAATATTTTGCAAAATCTGAGTAATAATATATTTGATCCGTCATCTCTTGAAGAAGGAATAGAAAAGATTGTTCGAATATATGAGGAATCAGGTTACCCGTATGCTCAGGCAAATATCAAATCTATTGTGCCGGAACAAAAATCGGATTCAACAAAATTGTCGGTTGAGTTGGAAATTGAAGAAGGTGATTTTGTAACGGTAGATCAAGTCCGGCTTGTGGGAAATACTTTTACAAAAGATGATGTTATCGTTCGAGAGATGAGATTAAAACCGAATGAACCGTTTCGTGCAAGTAAAATCAGAACCATTAAAGGTAATCTTCAAAGATTAAATATATTCGACCGGGTAGAGGAACCTAAATTATTTGTATCAGATACGTCTCATGGTATTTTTATTAAATTAATTGAGGGTAAAACTAATAATTTTGATGGAATAATCGGATACAATCCGGGGAGCGGCAAGAACAAAGGATTTGTAACAGGATTTATTTCAATTGCGATGAGAAATTTATTCGGAACCGGCAGGAAGCTGGGGTTATCCTGGAAGCATGAATCTCAGTCAACTCAAGAAATTGGCGCGAATTATACAGAACCATGGTTGTTCAAAATCCCATTATCTTTGAGCGGAAGTTATAATCAAAGGAAAGAAGATACAACATATGTTAAAAGAGATATTGCGATTTATTCCGAATATACCGTTACAGATGCGATATCTCTGGGCGGGTCAGTAAAACAAGAGTTTGTGATACCCTCCGAAAATTCAGTGAATATTCAAAAAGTAAGAACAATATTCGGGGGATTAAGCATCAATTATGATACCCGCGACGACAGATATATTCCCACCTCCGGTGTTACTTACAAAACAAATTATGAATTCGGAATGAATGACAATAAACATTCATCAAAATCTGTTCAAAGAGTTGGGATTGATTTTGAGATGTACATCGAATCATTGCCTGCACAGGTTGTATCGTTTTCATTACACGGTAAATCGGTAACTGCGGGTAATATTGTAATTTCCGATTTATACAGATTCGGAGGCACAAATAGTTTGCGGGGTTATCGTGAAAATGAATTTTTAGGATCACGCGTTGCATGGTCAAATTTTGAGTATCGTTTTTTAATCGGGTTTCGATCGTATTTGTATGGATTTACCGACGTCGGGTATTATTATCGTCCGGCACTTATTTCTGTTGATATTCTTACAGAAAAATGGAAAATAGGATATGGAATTGGTGCACGACTTCAAACAGTCTTAGGTTTTTTAGGATTCAGTTTTGCGTTCGGCGGGGGCGACTCGTTTATGCAGGGTAAGATCCATATCGGATTGATAAATGAGTTTTGAGATAGCATTGGGCAAAGAGTATAGAGCATAGAGCATAGAGAATTGAGTATGATTAGTCTTGATTACGAGATGGAATATTGGAATAATGGAAAGCGTTTTATTGCCGGTGTTGATGAAGCGGGGAGGGGACCGCTTGCCGGACCTGTGGTTGCTGCGGCGGCGATCTTTCCTTCAGATATAAAGATTGATGGAGTAAACGATTCGAAACAACTTTCCGCTCAAGAAAGAGAAAGATTATTTGATGTTATTAATGCGATGGCGATAAGTATCGGTGTTGGTATTGTTGACCATACAATTATTGATGAAGTAAATATTCTTAACGCCACTTTCCGTTCGATGCACGAGGCAATCGGCAAACTAACGAATCAACCGGATCATTTATTGATTGATGGTCCCCGCTTCTCTGGGGCAAACATACCATTCACAACGATTATCGATGGAGACGCGAAGTGCTTCTCAATCGCCGCCGCCTCGATTGTAGCAAAAGTTACACGTGATCGACTGATGGTGGAATATGATAAACAATATCCTCAATATGGGTTTGCCAAACATAAAGGATACGGCACGAAAGCTCATCTTGATGCAATAAGAAAATATGGTCAGTGTGAAATCCATCGCAGGAGTTTCAAAATGCCGATAAAATTGGCTGAAGAAAATGCTTAGCAAGACGAAAAAAGGAACAATCGGTGAAAATCTCGCTGTTGATTATTTAGAGAAAAAAGGTTATCGTATCCTTCAGCGTAATTACAGGTTTGAACATGGAGAGATAGACATCATCGCAGAAGATGGCAATGTTCTTGTATTTGTTGAAGTGAAAGCACGCCGCTCGAAAGAATTCGGTGAGCCGGAAGATGCGGTAACACCTCGCAAGCGTGAAAAAATCAGGGCAACCGCAAACGGCTATTTATTCGAGAACAATATTGATGACAAAGAATGCAGGTTCGATGTTATTGCGATTGATTACCAAGATACCAAAACAGAAATACGACACATAACAGATGCATTTTAATCATGTAAAAATTAAAAAATAAAACACCAAAACACCAATGACGATTAACGAATGACATTTACCAATTCAAAATTAAAAAGTAAAAAATAAAAAATATTTAGAATATATCTCACATCGCAATTCTCAAATCTATTTATGAACGCTTTACCTCTAATCATAATAACTCTCTGTGTAATGGCAATAGCGTACCGTTACTACAGCGCATTCATCGCTGCGAAAGTTATCGCACTCGACGATAGTCGACTTACACCGGCTCACACTTTAAACGATGGACAAAATTATCACCCGACAAATAAATGGGTGTTATTCGGTCATCACTTTGCAGCAATCTCCGGTGCTGGTCCACTCATTGGACCGGTGCTTGCCGCCCAGTTTGGTTATCTTCCCGGTTTTCTGTGGCTGTTAGCCGGAGTTGTTCTGGCTGGTGCTGTGCACGATTTTGTAACGCTTGTTGCTTCCATCCGCAGAAAAGGAAGATCGCTTGCAGAGATTGCCCGGCACGAGATCAGTCCGCTTGCGGGAATTATCGGCTCAATTGCCATCCTCATTATTGTTGTCATAGCATTGGCTGGACTTGGTCTTACAGTAGTTAACGCACTTGCCGATAGTTCGTGGGGGACTTTTACAATTGCAATGACGATTCCAATCGCGTTGTTCGTCGGATTGTGGATGTACCGTATCAGGCCGGGTAAAGTTACCGAGGCGAGTATTATTGGTGTTATAGGAGTGTTTGCAGCGGTGATAGTCGGAAGTTTTATTCCACATTCTTCACTCGCGCCGTATTTTACTTTGTCGAGGGAAGGGATCATTATTTCAATGGCAGTGTACGGATTTATTGCCTCGGTTTTACCTGTATGGCTTCTTCTCTGTCCCAGAGATTATTTAAGCTCGTATATGAAGATTGGAACAATTGCCGCTCTGGTTATCGGTGTTATTATAGTTCATCCCGATCTCAAGATGCCCGCGCTTACAGAATTTGCCAACGGCGGCGGACCGATTATTCCCGGCAAGCTGTTTCCATTTTTGTTTATCACAATTGCGTGCGGAGCGATATCTGGTTTTCATTCTCTTGTTGCCTCCGGTACAACACCTAAGATGATCGGCAAAGAATCCGATGCTAGAATGATCGGGTATGGTGCAATGCTGATGGAGGGTTTGGTTGGAGTAATAGCATTGATTGCCGCTTGTTCTTTGCATCCAGGTGATTATTTTGCCATCAATGTAGTTCCAGCAAAATTTCAGGCACTTGGGATGTCAACGGTGAATCTTGCAGAACTTTCGGCAGAGGTTGGCGAGTCGTTGGCGGGAAGAACCGGCGGGGCAGTATCGTTGGCGGTTGGGTTTGCACAGATTTTTACTGGCATCCCCGGTATGCGCAGTTTAATGTCGTACTGGTATCACTTTGCAATTATGTTCGAGGCATTGTTCATTCTGACAACCATTGATACTGGCACAAGGGTAGCCCGATTTCTAGTTCAAGAGTTTGGCGGTAGATTGTGGAAGCCGTTCGAGAAAACAGATTGGCTGCCGGGTACACTTCTCTCAACATTTGCGGTGGTTTTTACTTGGGGTTATTTCATTTGGACTGGAAGCATCAGCACTATCTGGCCCATGTTTGGGACGGCAAATCAGTTGCTTGCCGCAGTTGCGCTTTCGGTTGCAACAAGCGCAATCATAAATGCAGGCAAAGTGCGTTATGTTTGGGTAACGGTTGTTCCGATGTTATTTGTTGCAGTTACTACGCTAACGGCAGGTTGGCTGAATATCGTCAATAATTTCTTGCCGCTTACCAAAAATTCTCAGACAGCGTTGCAGGGATATATTAATTCGATTCTAACGGCGATCATCATGGTTTGCGCTGTGATTGTTTTAGTGGAAGCATTCAGGAAGTGGTACAAAGTTTTAGTGAAGAAGGAATACTGCGTTGCCGGAGAGATTGTATACGCCTCCGACAAAAATTTCACGCCGCCGACGTATGGATGCTGCTAAAAAGATGTTGACGATATTTTTATTCAATAGGTAGTTTGCGTCGCCGGATCGCTTTATCCTCTATTGTGATAATTGATCCAACCTCAACATCCGTTTCAATTAAGTGAAGACATCTGGATAATCTTTCATTGACGTACTCAACCCGGGATGAATGCAATCTTAAATTGATAAGTGAAGGTTTGTTTTCTCCTGAAAATGCTATATAGAGGAGAAATCAAGGTCTTGAGTTAAAATTGTTCTTCCTTCAATTTTAGCCCGCTCAACAATTTGTATATCGGGAGAATTAGCCGGCATGACCTCAATAACACGTATTGTATCGTAGCCTAAGGAACGGAGAAACGTAACAGTTCGAGGAGAGATGTGCAAATCAGCTAAAAGTTTCATGCAACTGCGAGGGTTTTATCGCTCGCAAGCCATGCACCGTAACGTACGGCTTCAAGCACGTCCTCTTTAGTTAGCTCGGGGTATTCTTTCACCACCTCATTGGGAGTGTATCCATCTGCGAGCAGTTTCAATACAAAGTCAACTGTGATTCGCAATCCTCGAATGGCTGCTTTGCCGTCGCACATTTTTGGATCAATTGTTATTCGCTTAAACATGACATTAATATAATAATATATGTATATAATTGCAATGCTTAATAAAGACTTAAATCACATATGTTTGGGAGATGCTAAAGGGATTTTTGATTTCACCCGTCTGCTAGAGCGAGCGGCGGGCAGTGATTGGGGATTGTGGATTTAGAGATTTCGTAATTGACTCAATTCGGGTCAGGGGCTTGCACGCCGAAGGGCGTTTTAGCCCGTATGCGTGGGATGAGTTCAAAGGTTGAGCATACGACAAAACATCTTTTCTTGGTTCAACAAAGACTTCACGTCACCGACGTATGGGTGTTGCTTAGTGCAATACGATATTATTTGGTTTTTGATGCGTGGGAGTTAGAGAGTGAAACTAATTATGGGATTTTTGAATTAAGGGCAAAAATAGTAATTACTTATATTTGTAGTAAGAATATAGTGCCTTGTAGCGACAAAAAAGAGATATTTTTTTACCTTATCAGACATTGAGCGATTTTTTTTACGCTAACCACAAAAAGTGAGCGATGTCGCTAATGTCGTTATGTACCTTTTTGTGTGCTAAAACTTGACAAATAACAGGGAATATATTATATTGGACAATAATTGTCAAGACAATATCAGGCATATATAAATGGCGATGAATCTAGGTTCTAAAATGCGAGAATTGAGGTCAAAAAAGGGGTTACAGCTTAGAAAAGCAGCTGCAGCACTTGATGTCGACCAATCTCTACTAAGCAAATATGAGAGGGGTGACAGGCTACCTAATGAGGATTTTGTGAAACGAGTTGCGAAATTATTCTCATTTGACGAACAAGAATTAATGGCAATGTTAATGAGTGATAAATTTATGATCAATGTAACAGACGTGTCTGTTGCAGGAAGGGCATTAAAGATTGCTGAACAGCAAATCAAATATTCCGGGCGCAAGGAATAATTTTATGTGTGAGGCAATGAAATGAATTTTATCGAGAACGAATCTCCGACAAAACTGCGGGGGGGGTATTATACAGATGCAGACCTTGCTCAATTTCTGACCAGATGGGTGAATGAGATTAAACCGCGAAGGATATTAGAGCCGAGTTGTGGAGATGGTGTGTTTTTTGAAGCTATCGGCAAGGTGCGAAATGAAAAGCTTAAATCTATTTTGGGTTTTGAAATTGAACCGAATGAAGCAGCAAAGGCGAGAGAGCGTGAAATTACTTTTTTTAAAAATACACTTGAAATTCGTTCTAGAGACTTTTTAGAATGGGCATTGAGAAATTTTTCTTCGGAGGAAAGGTTTGATGGCGTGCTTGGCAATCCACCTTATATCCGTTATCAGTACTTGGATAAAGGCATGCAAAACATTGCCGAGACAATTTTTAATTATCACTCGTTACCGTTTACTAAACATACAAACGCATGGGTTCCTTTTGTAATTTCCTCAATTGCTTTGCTAAACCCCGGCGGCAGGCTAGGAATGGTGCTTCCCTCTGAATTGCTTCACGTACTACACGCCCAGTCATTACGGAATTTCTTGGCTAAGGAATGTAATAAAATACTCATCATCGATCCAAACGAACTCTGGTTTGAAGGTGCGTTACAGGGAGCAATTTTACTTCTAGCCGAGAAAAAACTATCACGTGATATTGATTGTAAAGGACTGGGAATAGTTCAAACAAAATCAAAAAGATTTCTTGACTTAACACCATCAGAGATATTTGAAAATGTGGAATACCTTAACGGAGAAACAATCGAAGGTAAATGGTTGCGAGCACTTCTTAACCATAAAGAGCGTGAAGCATTGAATAGTATCAAGCATAGGAAGGATGTGTTCAGGTTTGATTCACTTGCCGATGTTGATGTGGGTATCGTTACAGGTGCGAATAAATTCTTCCTTGTAACCGATGAAGTCGTAGAGAAATATGAGCTAAAAAAATGGGCATACCCGATGTTTGGGCGGAGTGAGCATGTGAACGGAGTAATTTACAGTAAAGCATCACATACAAATAATCGAAGGAAAGGATTACCCACAAATTTTATTTGGTTTCAAGATAAATCATTTGATCAATTACCGAAGAAAGTGAAATCCTATATTGAATCTGGAGAACGAGAAGGATTACATACTCGATACAAATGTCGTATAAGAGAACCATGGTATAGCGTACCATCAGTATATTATTCCCCTGTTGGAATGTTGAAAAGAGCTCATGACTTCCCAAGGTTATTACTAAATCGCGCAAAGGCATTTACGACGGATACAGCATATAGAATTAAACCAAAAACCGTTTCAGGTGAAACCTTGGTATATTCATTTTTAAATAGCTTAACTGCTTTGACAGCTGAACTTGAAGGAAGACACTACGGGGGAGGAGTCTTGGAATTAGTCCCCTCTGAAATCGAGAGACTTCTTATTCCGATATCACACATGGAAAAGCAAGATTTAATTGAATTAGATGAATATTTTAAATCCGGTGCAAGCGCGGAAGACCTCTTAGAAAAGCAAGACAACAAAATACTTAAATCTGTTGGCTTAACGGGTCAAGAAATAGAAATTGTTTTTTCGGCTTGGAATAAAATGAGGCTTAGACGTCAGAGAGTCACAGAAGAAGAACCAGATGATCATATTAGTTGATTAAATGATTAGTCGATTTCCACAAGATATTTTTTCGCATCATTGATTTGTTGATACAGTCTAAATTCTCGCCCAAGCAAATCACGTCGAGCCATAATATTTTTTACTATACCCCAATGTATTTGTGTCATTGCATTTAATTGTTCGTATGCACGTGTATCAGTTCGACTGTTATGAGTTAGTTTCATAGTATATTTACCAAAGCTGGCACCTTTAATAACTATTTCAAATTCAGCTTTGGCTCTTTCAAGGTGTCTTAAAGAAGCTCTATCGTCGCTTTCCCAATCTAGTGTACTGAAAATTGTGCGCCTAAAGTGGCTTCTTTGGTCTATCCCCTCAAGTTTGCCTTTCTTTAGTAACATCGAACCTGTGGGGTTAGTGTTTGTTCCAGTGGGTATGTTTAAATCGCGCTCAGTCAGCCCCTTGCTTACCCATACTAATATCCAACCATCGTGAGTTGGTGGAATTACACGTCGCTTGGGTGGTCTAACGATTTTTTCTCGTATTCGTCTAAATAACTTAATTCTTGGGAGTTGATCTCGATTATCACCCTGGACCTGCGCTGTGCTTCGGCGAGGCTGGGAAATTCTCTCATCTTCTAATCTACCCTGTTTCAATAAACGAATAATATCAGTTTTTTTACGCACTTCCACAACATGATCGGGGAATCCATTCTGCAATGATGTGAAAGATGAGGCCAAGTCGATCAAGAACTGTTCGTCTTTTTGGTTTTGTCTATCTACTACAAGGAATGTGCTTGCTTCAATATTTTCGTTTAGTCCAGAGAATGTAAGGTTCGCGCTACCAATTATTACTCTTCCTTCTTTATCATTGAACGATATGTATGCTTTGGGATGAAAGATAGTTGATGTAGAACCAGTGTCTACCGAGAAAACTTTTACCTTGAGGTTAAGAAGGGCAAGCAAGCCTTGTGCGGATGTGATGCCGTTTCTGATACCAGCATAGATGATTGTTTGTCGATGGTGCTTCTTAATAAAATCTTGAATCTGTTGAACGCCACTTTCCCGAATAAATGCTACACCAAATATCATTTTGTCTAGGTCTTCGATATCAAGAAGCGTACGGATTGCATTTTCGTGGTCGTTGTGTTGTCTAATTCCTTGAAATAGAAATTTCGGTTTTGCCATCAAAAATCCTAAAATTTGTGAGAATTGTTATACTTAGTTTTAAAATAAAAAATGAAATCAATTAATCAAATATCGGCGATATCCCCAAAACCAATTTTATTATGCAAGAATATAAAACATGCTTAGATGAAAATCAAACCAAGCAAATACTGTTACCCCGTTTACCAGTCACCCTGAGCATGTCGAAGGGTGACGAGCAACCAGAGATGCTCATTCTTTAATATTTTAGTAGACTCAGGCAGGTGTATTATTTTGATTCTCACCGTCATGCTTCGACAGGCTCAGCATGACGGTTGGTTGCAATGCTTTTTTTGAAGCACAACGAGTAGTCTGCGCTTTCCCGTCAGTCTTCGATCCATCGATAAACTCAGGATAAACGAAGCTCAGACTGACTATTATTTTGGTAATCTCAAACCAAGAATGTTAAATAGTAATTACTTATATTTAACATCGATGAAGCAAGGTTGGGTTTATATTTTAGAATGTTCTGATGGCTCATACTATACCGGATCGACATCGAACATTGAGAAACGACTATCAGAACACCACTTAGGGATATATCCGGGTTATACGTCTAGAAAACGTCCGGTTAAATTGTTATGGTCGGAGCATTTTTCTGAGATAAAGTTTGCGATTGCGGCGGAGCGGCAAATTAAAGGATGGACACGAAAGAAAAAAGAGGCGTTGATGAGAGGAGATTTCGATACACTTGTTGAACTCTCTAAATCAAGGAAATCACCAGATACACGCAAACAAATCAAACAGTCACCCTGAGTCTAACGTCACCCCTGAGCTTGTCGAAGGGTGACCGGTATGTAGGTAGGCATGTCAGTCTTCGATTCCTCGATAGACTCGGGATAAACTTGCTCACCATAACGGGTATTCTGCATTTTCCATGTCATGGTTCGACAAGCTCACCATGACAGACGCGATTCACTGCCATGCAAACGCTGTCATTGAAAGTATCCCGTACTCAGTTGTGCGTTGTGAGCATACTGCTTATTTTTTAACTCGGTATCCAGACACTTTTTGCCGTCATCAATTCAACATTGCTGCCAAAGTCGAGCGGGGTTCTGGTTTTTGTGTAGAATACAAATCCTTTGTATCCTGTGAGATATTTATAATATGTACCGAAGAATTTGAACTCAGAAACAATCACTAAGGGCTTCTCATTTTTTGCAACTATTGATTGAAAATCATTTGATTCAATACGCACGATTGCCCCGGATGCTTTTATCGCCTCTGCTGCTGCTATCGCTGCTGCCACGGCTCCATTTGTCATTGTGAACTCCTTATTAGTATGTTTGTTAAACAACTGATATAAAAAATTAAACCCTCAGTAACAATCCAATGATTGCCAGCACTAAAGCTGAAATCATAGATACAACAAACGAATAATACCAGTAGCCGGGTTTTCCTGTTTCTTCAATCTTGAGCTTACGGTATTGACTGACATATTTTGGAAGAAATAATTTCAATAGAAAGTAATTAATTTTCACACCATGATTTGACAAAAAAGAAACAATCACTATTGAAGAAACAACTCCCCAGAAAACACAAATTAGTGCAAGTGTAATAAAAAAGATACTCATTTATTTACTCCTTGTTTAATGATAAATTTTGCTAACCAAACATAGCGCATTCTTATTATTAAATTTTCCTGCCAATTTGCAATATACTGCTTGCTCACGCCGGCAAGCGCCGGTGGAATCTTTAGGTGCAAAAGCCGCGTACTTACAACTAAAATCACAGAAAGTTGGACAGTTCTCTTTTTTTGATTTCTGTTTCATTACGTAAAATATCGGGAAAATCAGAATGAACATCAAATGACGCAGTTGATCTATTTGCTTTATCGAAAAAAACTCCTGACATTCATTATGTCATAATTTTATAAACTTAACGTATGACTAAACATAAATCTGATAAGAAAAGCCAACATAAAAATCAAACACAATCAGAAAAAGCTAAAGGCAGGAAGAAGTTGTATCTTCTTGTTGGTATTATTGTTGTTGTTATTGTGTTTATTTGGAAATTATCGGACAAGCTAACGAATAAAATTTCCGAAGTGCAAACTGTTACCCGACAGTCAAAAAATGAAACAGATCAAACTAAACCATTAGAAAAATGGATCGAGCGTGCAAGGTTAGTAGATGAGAAATTTCATTCTGTTTACACGCCATGCTGGGAAGGTGCATACGGTGCGATAGGAGATGCATATCTATTCGCAGTAACGAAAGATTCGGCGCTTCTTCGTTTTCATACCATAGAACATGATATGCGCAAGATGTGTGAAGGTACCTGGGTTGATGATAGGGCGTGGATTTGTCTTGCCGAATTTTATTGGTGGGATTTTGCCGGAAGGAAAAATCAGTCGTTGATTGAGGATGCCAAGCGACGTTATCTGAGTGCGAGGGATGAAGGCAGGCTTTCGAATCACAATGGTTATTGGAGTTGGTACAACTGGTCCCCTAATGCCGGTGTTCAAGAAAGAATTTTTACCAACAGTAATATGAACCAGATGGTGACTGTGGCTTGTTGGCTGTATGAAATAACCAGAGATAAAAAATATCTTAACGATGCACTGCTGGTTTGGAACGGCGATAAAAATTATCCGGGCATTGAAAAAAAGCTCTACAAAGGAAATGGAAAATGGCAGGGGAAGCAGGGTAGAGCCGCATTCGGGGATGAAGTCCCGTGGCAAGGTGCAGGTTATTGCACAATAGGTGCGGCACTGTACCGAGTCACCAAAAATTCGAAATACAAGAAAATTGTAATCGAGACAGCAAAAAGAATAATGGACCCCGCCAACGGCTGGGTAGATGCCAACGATTATTTCCAAATTCAAATGGATGGAAATGGCGCCTTCGTGAATTTTCTTTTGGATGCATACGCGATTGCACCGGACGAACTTCAGGATATTCCTGTGAAGATTGAGAAAATGTTAGAACACGTTTGGACGAACAACCATGGAAATGCAGGTGTAACACTTCATCGTGAAACTGACCACGGAATCAGAAATGGATGGAATCCGTTTGGCGGAGAAGATGGCTACGGAGTTGATGAGGTCGGAACTGTTCATGCGCAAGGTGAAGCTGCCCGCGCGTTCGGTCTGTTTGTTTACTATTTAAATTCCCTGCACGAAAATCGGTAGAATTATTAGAATAATAATGGTAACTTAAATGTGCGGCTCACTTTTCATTGAGAGCTTCGCCATGAACTGAGTTGCACTTTGGAATATTTATGGAACGATTAACATACGATAAAATGGTAGCGGCTATGCTGACCGATGATGCAGATTACGACGGTAAGTTTTTTGTTTGCGTGAAAACAACAGGGATTTATTGCGTTCCATCTTGTAAGGCGAAAACACCAATGTTGAAAAACGTTGTGTTCTTGCCATCAAAGAAAGAAGCCGTTGCCGCAGGATTTAGGGGTTGTAAAAGATGCCGCTCGGAATTTTTTCCGGATGTTCATCCAGATTGGTGGGAAAAAGCTCTTGATCTCATGAAGTCCGAAATTACACGCAAGATAACAGAAGATGAGTTGGCTGGAATTGCAAGTGTTGATATTTCGACAATCAGAAGATATTTTAAGATATACATGGAAACGACACCGATAGCATTTCATAGAAAATTGCGGCTCGAGCATGCTCGTTCTCTCATTGAAAAAGGGAAAGATTATTTAACAACAGCATACGAATGTGGCTTTGAATCGGCGAGCGGATTTCGTGATGCATTTATTAAACAATATGGTTATACACCGGGGAAATCAAATGGAAACGGAAAAAATCGTCTATAAAATTGTAGATTCACCAATCGGCAAATTTGTTGCAGGTGCAACTTCAAAGGGTTGTTGTATTTATGAATTCCTCGATAGAGGAGGTGTTAAGCGAATAAAAACGAGGGTTGAAAAACGCCACAAGGTGAGTATGGTGGAAGGGACGAACAAATTCATAGATAAGATGGAATCTCAAGTGAACGAATATTTTAAAGGAAAAAGGAAGAAGTTCACTTTGAAGCTCGATTTGCAGGGAACAAAGTTCGAGATATTGGATTGGCTAGAGCTGATGAAAATTCCTTATGGTGAAACCAGATCTTATGGTGAAATTGCAAAATCACTAGGTAAACCCGGTGCTGCACGTGCAGTTGGTAGAGCAAATGGTGCAAACTATTTACCGATAATTATTCCTTGCCACCGTGTTATTGAGGCAAACGGAAATTTGAGAGGTTATGGCGGTAAGTTGTGGAGGAAGAAGTTTTTGTTGGATTTAGAAAGTGAAAATATCAAATAAGATGGAGCACATCTAAAAGATGTACTCCATCTTGATACAATATTACTTCACCAATCCTTTAACAGCATCTTTGTGAACCATGAATCCAAGCATCTTGAGTTTTACGAAATCTTCGTGATAAAAATAATAACCGGGATGGTTATTATTACGTGAACCTGATCCGGAATCTTTTATCAGGTACCAATCCTTTCCATCCATTTCTTTGTAACCGACAAGATGAATTCCGTGATCGTCGCCGGTTGTGCCATTGCTAAAGCGGAACTGCCGTGCGTTTTCATCAATGGCTGATGATGGAATATCAAAACTCGGAACAACTGCCATTCCAGCGTGTCCGTCGATTCCCGGCTCAGAGACATCTCCACCGATGCAAACAGTGTAGCTATCGCGTACTGCTTTCTTCAAAGACGACATGAAAACATCTAGAGGAACGTTATAATAATCTTTACTGTGCCACCAGTTGTCGGGGACCTCATATTCGACGAATTCGTAATATGGTTTTTCCATGAACGACATCAACTCGATGTAATCATCAACATTCAGCTTGACTACTTTTTCAAAATATTCTTTCGGTGTCATCTGTTTTCCATCAACAGTTATCTTAGCGGGTGGCTCACCGATGTATGAGTTCATAATATATTTCACAGTAGAAATAACTGCGTCTTCATTCCAGTTGTTTGTAGCTTTCACCGATTGGAGGTATGCATTCAACTCGGTGTACATCTTACTATGGTCATGGAATATTTGTCCCGCTTTCATTCCTGTATATGCTTCTTCCGGTACTACGCCGTACATCTTCCACATTCTGGAAACTGCATTTGATTCGGATCCTTCCGCAAAAGCCGAGTTTCCTTTCTCTCTCACAAACCGCCGGGCTTTTTCAATATATTCATGATAGACTGTGAACATTTCCGAAAGTTTTATTTTTCGTTTTGTCAGGCGGTAAATCTCAGATTCGAAAAAAGATGTCGTTGAGAAACACCAGCAGGTGTTTGTCGATGCTTGCGAGACCGGGGGGAAGTGCCAGTATTGAGTAAATTCATTGCTCGATTCTGGTCCTTTAATTGAGCTAAAATCTAGTTTGAATGTTTTCTTTTGCGGGACATCTTTTTTGTTAAACTTATCAATGTTTGATTTCACCGAATCCCAAAATTCATTTTTTGAATCGATGAAGATTGCTTTATCTTTTCTATCAATTTGAGATTGTGCATTAATGATAATAAAAATATTTGTGAGGATAACTACGAAAAACCTTATACTTGTTTGCATTGCTGATTCCTTTATAAGTATTTCAACAGTATTAATGGTATTGAACAAATTGAGTGTTATTTATTCAGTGTAATAAATGCGGTTCCGCTGGTGTTGACCTAAAGAAATCCTTAAAAATATTCGCACCTAAAATCACTTCTCCACTACTAAGTCTAAATTATTTTTTCTTCCTCGATTATGTTTGTATTGATAACCAACCTCAGATTCATCGAAATAATGCAGAATTAATAAGATTTAGACTAAATATACCTTCCTGCGTGTCAAGATGCAATATCCATAATGTGATGAAAGTTGAAATGAAAATTATTTCGGAACATTTTGTCCGATTTGATTGTTATCTTAATTGTGTGTATAAAAAATTTATTGAAGGATATTTTATTATGAATTTTAAAAATTGTAAAACATTTTTGTTTACTGGGGTGCTTGTTTTGATGTCTCTATTCTATAAAGAAAATATATATTCTTATCCTGGAGGTATTGCATCAAGAACATTGAAGTTGACAACTGCGGGCTGTGGAAGTTGCCATGGTTCATCTTCTTCCTCAAGTGTTATTATTACAATCACCGGTCCTGATACTGTTGTTGCAGGACAGTCATATCAATATACAATCAATGTTTCAGGAGGATCGGGAACGACAGGTGGAATTAATATTGCCACCAATCGGGGATCGTTAGATAGTGTATCGACATTTCTCAAGAAATTAAATGGTGAGTTGGTTCACAAACAACGTGTGGCAGTACCTTCAACGTATCAATTTTTATATACAGCGCCGGCAATTTCCGGTTCAGATACGATATATGCTACTGCGAAAGGTGCCGGCTTTAGCAGTTGGAATTGGATGCCAAATAAATCCGTGGTAGTTTTGACTCCGACAGGTGTTAACGAATCGAATAATATTTCTACAGGATTTCACCTAAACCAGAACTTCCCGAACCCGTTCAATCCGGTTACACAGATCGAGTATTTTTTACCTCATGAAGAAAAAGTAGTGCTAAAAATTTATAATTTGGTCGGGCAGGAAGTTGAAACTATCGTCAATGAAACTCAGCAGCCAGGTGAATATACTGTTGAATGGAGAGGGGACAATTTATCGAGCGGAATATATTTATATAAAATTACCGCAGGTAGTTATACACAGACTAAGAAAATGCTTTTAACAAAATAATATCAAATCAGTAATTACTCCTGATGAAGCCCCGGCTGTAAACGTCGGGGTTTTTTATTCTCAATGAATCTCCCCGCCGCAACCAGCGGGAAATTAGACCCGGAACGATTAAAATAAAAGGACAAGCATTATACCTGTCCTTTGCATTTTCGAGATAATAAAGAAGTAAGATATTCAAGGAGTTTCATTTCTTTCTCTCTGCCATGCAAGTCTGCTGCATATCTGTTTTACTTTTTCGCTTTCAGTGAAGATAGCTGTTCTTTTTATGGCAAAATCCCCACGTGCCGATTTTAAATCGTGCAAAGCTAGTGCGGCAACTATCCGTAAATTACCATCGTACGATTCATCTTTAACGATTTTCATCAACGGTATTATCAACTCGTTAAATTTATAATCAGAATCAAGACATTTAATCTGCCTGAGGATGATTGCCGCGGTTGTTTGCAAGCCGTTGTTATGGCTTTTTAAGGCAGAGACAAGATTAGCTTCGATTTGTAACATCTTGGTCTCAGAATATTTTACCTTTTGAGCAGCGGGAGTTGCTGAAAAACAATTCACGGTTATTAGTATTATCGCAACCAATAATGGAATATATCGATAAGTATTCATATTGACCTCCAAATGAATAGTTTTAATGATTTGTTAATTTTACGCTAAGGAAGTTAAATGACTTCCTGTTTATATATTACGATGCTGATTGAAGAAGGTTGCAATATTCTCAATTCAGAAATAGGGAGGTATAAATAAAAAAGGCAAGCCATATCGACTTGCCTTGAATAATATTATTATAAAATAATTAATGCTGCATTTTATTTAGTATCGATTCCATTTCGTCTATCACCCGATTCATTTTTTTCATAGAGAGAGAAAATGGTTCTGAAGTTGTCATGTCAACCCCCGCTTGCTGTAAAAGATTTATCGGATAATCTGAACCTCCAGCAGATAAGAATTTTATATATCGTTCTGTAGCAGCATTGTTGCCTGCGAGCACTTTTTCGGATAGTGCCGATGAAGCAGTGAAAGAAGTTGCATACTGATAAACATAATAAGAATAATAAAAGAAATGTAGAATGTTAGACCACTCAGATTTAATATTATCATCTACAATGCATATTCCCTTATCATGACCGTAATATTTTTTTGTGATCTCCAGATAAATATCATCAAGGCGGTCGCCTGTTAAAGATTCACCTTTTTCCGCCATTTCGTGAATGCGTAACTCAAATTCGGCAAATTGAGTCTGGCGGAACAATGTGCCTTTTATGCCTTCAAGGTAGTTTCCCAGAATCGATAGTTTGACATTGTCATCTTTGATCTGCCTCAACATATAATCTAAAAGTAATGCTTCGTTGAAAGTAGATGCAACTTCAGCGGTGAAAATCGGATACTGTGAAGTTGGATAAGGTTGACTTGTGTTAGATAAATAACTTTGCATTGTGTGTCCGAGTTCATGAGCAAGCGTGCTCATGTCATCATATTTATTGTTATAATTTAACAGCATATAAGGATGAACATCGTAAACACCGCCATTTGAATAAGCCCCGGCACGTTTCCCGTCGGATGGATAAAAGTCGATCCATCTGTCTGAAAACGCTTTCTTAATAACATCAACATATTTTGTTCCTAGAGGTTTGAGTGCATCAGTAATATTCTTTTCAGATTCCTCAATGCTATATTTTAAATCAACACCCGCAACCAAAGGAGCATATAGATCATAATAATGAAGCTCGTCAAGTCCCATCATTCTTTTTCTAAGTTTCAAATATTTGTGGAAAGTATCAAGATTTGCATTTACGTTATCGATTAAAGTATGATAAACTTTCACAGGAATATTGTTGGCATCCAACGAACTTTGAAGAGCCGATTCATAGTTCCTGGTTTTCATATAAAATATATCGCTTTTTATTTTTTCGTATAGCTGTGTCCCGAATGTTCTGCGGAAATCGTAAAGTTTACCCATATAAGTTTCAAAAACTTTTTTTCTATCTTCACGCACCGGAACTGTTCGGTATAAACTGAATCCCGACTTGTCTAGTTTAACTGTTTTTCCATCACTTAACGTAACACTTTCATATGGGAAATCTGCGTCTGAAAAAATCCCGTACATATTAGATGCTGCTCCCGACATCAAGCTTGCTTCTGCAATAATTTTTTCTTCGGCTGCATTCCCGGTATGAGCTTTGCGGCGGAGTATGTCGTCGATTTGATGTTTGTATGTTTCTAATTGCTTCTCTTGAGATAAGAATGATTCTATTTTGGAGTTCTCGATAGAAAGAATTTCCGGTTCGATAAATGCCGCCTTCGATCCGAATGTCGATCCGATTTGTCCGATTTCCTGACTCATTGCTAAATATTTTGAGTCTCGTGTATCCTGATCTAAAGACAAACCAGCATAAATGGATAACCTGCTGAATTCCTTTGCCAACTGACTAACTTTATCCAAGCAGTTGAAAAGATTTTGAGGTGATTGACTTAAAGTTCCTTTGAATTTATCGATTACCGATAAATCGGATATGAATAGATCTTTGGCTTTTGCCCACGCTTCATCATTTGAATAAATATCGGTTAAGTTCCATTTATATTTGTCCTGAATTTTAGAACGATCACGCTCCTGAGTGTAAGATGTTGTGCTCATAAGTATAATAAGAAAAAATAATTGTGTTAATAATTGTATTAAAAATCGCATAATAGATCCTTGTTTTATTTGAGAGATGTTAAATATAAGAAATATTATGGAAGGAGAAAAAGTGTATAATATTGAGTGAGGGTTATTAAATTTTTTCTTTTGAGGTCTTAATAAATTACTTCTAATCGTTGCACTCAGATAGAGCACGTGATAGATCATCCTTCCGATACGGTTTGATTAACCTGCTGTGAAAACCGAACGGTTTTGGATCAGCCATCACAGGATCTTCTGAATAACCGCTTGATGCGATAGCTTTAAGAGAAGAATCAATTTCAAGTAATACCTTAATCGCTTCACGCCCGCCCATTCCGCCCGGTATAGTCAAATCGAGTATTGCAATTTTTATCGGCTCATTAGTTTGTGCTGCGAGTCGGAATAATTCAATAGCTTCTTCTCCCGATTTTGCCGTTACCACTGAATATCCGAACAGCTTGAGCATTTCGCTGCCTAAATCTATGATATATGATTCATCATCCATCAACAAAACTTTACCTGAACCTGTAAAGCCAGTTGTCTGATTGGAATATCTTAAATCTGATTCTTTGCCACTTGCAGGGATATAAATTGAAAATACAGAGCCTTTTCCTACTTCCGATTTGACGTCGATATATCCGTCATGTTTTTTAATAATAGAGTATGAGGTTGCTAACCCAAGTCCGGTTCCTTTTTCTTTCGTTGTGAAAAATGGATCGAAAATTCTTGGAAGGTTGTATTCCGGTATACCGCACCCTTCATCTTGAACTATTATACAAATGTAATCACGTTCAGGTAATTTCCCCGGAAGAGGAGATATATTTAAACAATTTTCTGCTTTGATTGTAATAGTGCCATTATCCTGCATCGATTGAATTGCATTCAATAAAATGTTATCCAGCGCCTGATTGAATTGATGTTCATCGATTTCCACAACTTTGAGGTCTGACGGAATTATTATTTTGGCAGTGATGGAGGATCCGCTGAGGACAAAATTAACATTGTTGTGAATGAGAGAATCCAATTCTACAATTTTTTTAATCGGCTTGCTGCCTTTTGCAAAAGTAAATAATTGATGTGTTAAATTTCTTGCCCTTTCAAAAACTCCAATTGCTTTGTTTAAATAGGCAATCAATTTTTCATCACGTGATCCGCGGTTAATTGCAAGTTCTAAATAACCGAAAATTCCGTTTAAAAGATTATTGAAGTCATGAGCTATTCCACCGGCTAAAATTCCGATTGAATCAAGTTTTGCTGCGTTGTGAATGTTTTCTTCTATACGCTGCTTTTCTGTAATATCACGCAGTACGAGTATCGCTCCGATAATATTTTTTGTATTATTATATATTGATGCAGTGCGTATAGAAATCATCCGTTCGGTTCCATCCTTAGATACTAATATTGCATCCAGACATATCTCAGATATAGATTTACTTCTTAATATTGTTGAAACTGGATTCTCAATAGCATATCGAGATTTGGGGTCAATCAATTTGATGATGTTTTCAATATTAATATTGTAACAATCTGTTATATTCCAGCCGGTGTATTGTTCGGAAGGTCCATTCATTAAAATAATCTTCCCATCGATATTTGTTGTAATAACACCCTCGCCAATACTTCTAAGTGTAACTAAAAGACGCTCCTTTTCAGCGGCAATAACCTCTTCAGCTTGTTTCCTCTCGCTGATGTCAACACAAACCCCTGCCATTCTATACGGATGCCCGCTAATGTCAAACTGGGCGTTGCCGACAATATGCCACCAAATATATTTGTCATCAAATCTTTTTACTCGATAGTCTAAATTGAAATGAGCGTGATTATTAAAATGAAGGTTAAGTGCGTTTATTACATTATTATAATCTTCCGGGTGGATTATTTGTTCAAATTGGTTGTATGTGCGGAATAATTTATCGCGAGGGTAACCTAACATCCGGTAAATCTCATCAGACCATTCAATAATCCCTGAGGGAATATCCCATTCCCATAATGCAACTTTTCCGGCAATCGAAGCACTTTCCAATCTAAGCTTTTCATTTCGTAAAGCATCTTCGGCTTGCTTCTTATTGGTGATGTCTCTTGCAATATGTACGATGCCTGATAATTCATTTTTCCCATCAAAGATCGGATCTACAATAACTTCAAACCATTTTGTTCCTATCATCAATTCGGTTGATGCACGCTTCATTGTTTTTTCTAATTGGAATACCGGGCACTCATTAAGAGGAGCCGTTGAGTTGTGAATTACTTCCCAACAATGTTTACCTAAAATTTCATCGGGTTCAAATCCGAAGTACGTTTTAGTAGATTTGTTAGCACGTAATATTTTATAATCGGGCCCAAGCAAAAATATTGGATCGTGTAAAGCATCGAATGTATTTTGCCACTCTTGAGCAGATTTCTTAAGTATCTCTGCTGAGATTCGCTGTTGAGTAACATCGCGCGAAACAATTTGAAGTCTTTCTAATTCTCCACATTCTTTATAAATAAGAGATATATTAGCGTCAAATAAAATTGGTGTACCGTTTTTGTGATTCACCCAAACTTCAGCACTAATGTGATCACACTTGCTTTTTATCGCTTTCAGAATTGAATCATTTAATGACTCCACATTCTTCTCATTCACGAATATGCTGAAATGTTTTCCTACTAAATCAACTGGTTTATATCCAAGTGTTGTTTCATACGAAGGAGATGCATAAATAAAGGCTCCATCGGGTGCCACCTGTCCAACTAAGTCATTTATATGGTCTGTAATGAAGCGATATTTTTCTTCAGATAATTTTAATAGATCAGAATATTTTTTTAACTCTTCATTCATTAATCCGAGTTGCTTTTGATTTTGGCGTGCAACCTGAATGTTTTTAAGAAAATTGTTAGTTAATAAATTTACCAGAAAAGCTGTAATCAGAATAATTAAAACTGCGTCTATCAAATCTTGGTGAGTAACATAAGACGATAACCGTGTATGCGAGATTCCATTCAATTCGGCGAGGAAAAGTAAAATCATAATAACAATTGTAAAACCCGTGAATACAATAAATGATTTCTTTTCAAGTAATAAACCGCCAACAACAAGTCCGGCCGGATAAATTAATAAAGCTATGTCGTGAACCCCGTACATTGATGTAACAATTAATAAGCTTGCCATCACAGGCATGCTAAATGACATTAGCGTTGTAGAGGAACGGTTTCCCGCTTTTCTATTTAATATGAAAGTTATTGCGAGAATGATTTCCTCAGCGAGTAGTATCATTGCAGCATATTCGAGATTCAAATTCAGATTATAAATCAAGGGAATAATAAAAAGTAAAAATAATCCCCCGGAAATATAATGTGTTATTTTCGCAGTTCGGGTTTTCTCATGATCGGGAAATTCCGGCGGCAAAAAAAGTTTTGTCAAATTTTTTAACATTTTTACTGACATGTAGATTGAAAATAATGGCTCAGAGGGTTCCCGAACAAATCCGGGGAAACAGCAAATTTAAGTAACCTGTGTGAAAAGGGAATGAATGGAGTATCTTGAAATTGGAAATAATGCTTATTGGAACTATCGTAAAAACGATTTTCCAAATAATAAAATCTGTATGTAAGAAAACAAAATCCCAACGATAATTTCCCATCGTGCAATAATGATTAAGATAGTGAAAAGTGGATGGTTTGTCAACATCTATTTTTCCTTACGAGCTGTAAAAAAATAAAAATCCCCTCTTTTTTGAGGGGATTGATTGATGCTTGCTAATATAGAGAGAAAATACCGAGTTATTTTTTATCTTTTGACCAGCAAAAATAACGTATTGTGAGTAAAGGAGCTTGAGGATGATTGGTTTTAATCTCAATATTTCCGCTTACCGATCCGATAGTTTTTGGAATATATGTTGCGGTTAAATCTCCTTTTTCGCCGGGTTTAATTTCTTTTGGATTTAATGTTATGCTGATATCTTTCCCGGATGGTTGAATCGAAGTAAATTCGATCGGTACCTGCGACAGGTTTTCAACTTTAAGTGTTTGAGTGACGGTAGAATCATTAGTCGTGCGAATAAAAAAATATTCCGGCTGGATATCAAGTACACGGATTACATTTGCTGTAAAGAAAATTTCAACATGCTTTTTTATCGGATCGTTTGTATTTACAGATATTTTTTTCTCTACTTTACCATCGAATCTTTTTGCATCAAATACAAATGATAATTTGCCGCTGTCTCCGGGTGGTATATGATCAACCGAAAGTAAAGTAGCAGTACAGCCACAGGATGCACTAAGATCTTTTAATATCAAGGTATCGTTACCCAGGTTTTTAATTGTTAATGCGTGGTTGTGTGGAATAAAATTCGGAACGTCTCCGATGTCGAACCGCTCCGGTCCAACCAACTGAAATTTTGGTTGACTAAATAATATGCTGGAGAAAATAAAAAATGCCGTACTTGTTAGTAATAAAATTCGCTTCATTATCGGTTCCTGTTTATCCATGCAAATGTTTTGATTTCGAATTTTTTCTGAAGCGGATGATCTGTGTTAAATTGTATGAATCCATTAAAGGCACCAGATTTTTTTGCAACATATTCAGCAACTAATTGAACCTCCTCGCCGGGCATTATTGAATTTTTCATCAGCGTGATTTTTAAATTATCCATCTTAACTTCCGTTGAAATTATTTTGATCTCAGATGTTTTTGAAGGATTTGAGATCAACATTGTCTTAGTATAAGACGAATCTACTTTAGCATTATCGAAAATCAGCGAAGGAGGACTGAACTTCAGTATTTCTATTACATTAGCACTGAATTGAATTGTCAATTTCGGATTGGAAGAATCGTTCGAGGTAATATATACTTGCTTGGAAACCTTTCCAACCTGACTTTCGGTATTAAAAATAATAGAAAGTTGACCGGAGTCGCTGGGACCGATATTTTTTTCAGACATGAATGTTGCCGTGCATCCACATTGAGCTTTTACGTTGGTGATGCGCAGTGTATCGGTACCGATATTTTTTATAGTAACGATCTTCTCAATTTTCTGACCCCGATAGAGGTCTTCTAAATCTAAAACTGACCCGGGATAAACTGCGATCTTAGGCTGTGCTAATACAGCCGAAAACGATAATAATATTCCAGTAAATAATGCGATTAATTTCATTTTCATTTATTTTTACTCCAGAGGCGAAATAATGTGTATAGAAAATATATCAAAGATATGACTAATATTCAAGTAATAGCAGTTAAAAGTTATTAATTTAATTGTCGGCGTTGAAGAGTTTTGAATATCTTTCCATCAGGATCTATTATCAACCGATCAGGTTTAAACGGCGATCTAAAAGAAAAAGTTTGGATTTTTATAGTGTCGATTATCTGGAATTTTACTTCTTCACTATCACTCTTTATAAAAATATCAAGAGGCAATCGGTACGGAGGGATCCCGATGTTTTTTTGTTCAATTATCAGATCGGTGTTGAATGCTGAGTCATCTTTCGTTGTTTCCCAGTGATATTCGATCAGTGGTCTGTCTGTCGAATCGGGAGTTAGATAGACCCATTGATTAAAGAACCATTTCAAATTTTGGCTGGAAGCTAGTTCACATTCCTTAATGAAATCTTCAGAGATAACATTTGAATATTTTAAATTGGTGTTACCGGCATATGATCGAAGTGCTGGGAAGAAAATTGAATCACCTAACATTTTGCGAAGCATGTGAAGTACAATTGCACCTTTATAGTATTGACTCGGAGAAAATGAATCCCAGAACGCTGTGTCGCTCCTGCCGGCAACCGGACGGATATATGTTCCCTCGGGCATCGACATCATACTGTTTATATATTTCTGATATGCTTCTTTTCCTTTTCGGTGTTCTAAGTAGAGAGCTTCTGCATAAGTTGCAAAACCTTCATTCAACCATGTATGTTTCCAGTCTGCTGGTGTAATCATATTGCCGAACCATTGATGCGCGGTTTCGTGTGCAAGTGTTAGCTCGTATTGCCTGTCGCCTGTGAACATGTTTTGCTGGATGCTCGGTATAGTTTGGTTTTCCATCGTCATCTCGCCATCGACTTCAGCAAAGCCGAATTTTTCTCTAATGAACGGGTACTCACCGAATGTTTGTTCAAAGAACGACAAAATTTTCGTTGTATTTATAAAATCGGTTCTCGCTTTTATTGAATCTTCAGGAAAGACATAATAAAAGATTTTCATCTCTTTCCCGTTTATCGATTTATAAATTTCGGAAAATTCCTTGTATGGACCGATGGCTGCTGAAATTAAATAAGTGGCAATCGGATATTTTGTTTCCCAATAATAGGTCGCAAATTCGTTTTTGTGCTCAACATTTTTTAATAAACCTGTTGAGACTGCCGTTAAATTATCGGGAACGGTGATAGATATATTTGCTGTTGCTTTGTCGTGTGGCACATCTTTGCACGGGAACCATTTTCGTGCGAAATTCGGCTCGCTGCATGTTGCTGCTCTATCGGCAGAGCTAAAATATACTCCACCATTTTCGAAGTTGCCGTTGAAATCAGATGTGCCGTGATAAAATATAGTTATGTTGATAGACGATGCAGGATGGATGATCGAAGTTAATTGTATTATGAGCAGATCGGTATTATGTTGAAAGTTGAGTTTGTGTTGTGAATAAATAACAGAGTCGATTGTAAGAGTACTGTTGGATGCATGAAGGATGAATTTATCAGTTGTTTCATTTATATCTGCGGTAATGTCAATATAACCTGACAATGATTGTTTTGATAAATCAACATTGATCTCAAGGTCATAATGGCTGACATCATATTTACGAAGCAATGAATCTTGCTGCCCGAAAAGATAAGGATCGGTAATCACTAGACTCACTAACAGCAAATATATTGATGAAATTTTGACCATTCTGAGATAATTAATCAACAGGTTTATTAATCATACTAAAAAACGAATATCGAATAACTAACATCAAATATCCAACATCCAACATCTCACTTCTCACATCCCATATCACGTATTCAACCTTCATCCTTCAAAAGATTCCCTTCGCCATTCCGCCATCGATTAATAAATTCACACCATTGATATAAGCGGCTTGCTCGGATGCAAGAAATGCGATCGTGTTGCCAATCTCTTCGGGTTTGCCTAACCGACCGGCAGGTATATCTTTTGTAACTCCTTCTAAATATTTTTTTACAGAAATCTTTTGTTTGGCAGATCGGGCTTCCATCAATTCTTTCTGGCGATTGGTGAGCGTATTTCCCGGACAAACTGTGTTCACCGTAATGTTGTGCTTGGCGAATTTATTTGAAAGAACCTTCGTGAGTCCGTGAATTCCCGGTCGCAGTGTGGAAGAAATAATCAGGTCATTTATTGGTTGTTTACCGGCAATGGAAGTAATTGTAATAATCCTTCCCCAATTTTGTTCGATCATTGATGGCAACACTTCGCGGGTCAGGCGGATCATACTTTTAAGCGTCAGATCGACTCCTTTTTCCCACTCTGCATCCGACATCGTAAGAATATCTCCCGTTGGCGGACCACCGGCATTGTTTACAAGTATATGGATTGTGCCGAACTGTTTATTCACGAACGAGATTAGCTTCTTTATATCGTTTGACTTAGAAACGTCTGCAACAAATGGTATGACATCGGCATCTGTGAGTTTGTGAATTTCTTTTGCGGTTTGCTCGATGGCTTTCTTCTTTCGCGAGCAGATGACAACGATTGCACCTTCCTGTGCAAGCGAAGTTGCCGCCGCTTTACCAAGTCCCTGACTTGCAGCAGTAACGAGTGCGATTTTTGATTTGAGATTTAAGTTCATAAAAATGCTCGGATTGATATTGACCAGTTAGAGGCAGTGGTTAAAACATTTCCAAAGAGTATATCGAGTTCACCATAATCTGGATGTTTAAATCCCGCTCCAAAGTTAGAACTTAAAGAAAGTCTATCTTGTTCAATACGATTTATTCCACTTGCATAATAGTCTTCATAATATCGTCTATATATGGATTCTATTGATTTTGTTCCGGTTCTATAACCGGGTTCGATCCCTCCCCGTAAAGTTACATAATCACCTATAAAATATTCTATTCCAAGCGGTAGACGGATATCTGTATCATCTCGTTTTTCGATTGGTGAAGATGTGTTTTTATCGAGTGGATTACCGCTTGATAAAGATCTATCTGTGATCGCGGTAGTTTCAGATTTTTTATGAATATAATTAAATGAGAAAAAAACATACCCTTTTATATATTGAGAAAAATATTTTTCAATACCACACCCTGTTCGTATATCTATGATGTCTCCTTTCCCATCTCGTGTCCCGTTTTGAAAAGATATGCTGCTACTGGAGTCTTTATATGAATCGATACCAGATAAATTGAAAGATGTATATCCTAATTCTAATAAAATACTGAGCGAATCTAATTTACCGATATCTCTCAAGTGTATAGTTCCTCCAATCAATCCACCTTTGGACTTTATATCAGTCGGAATAATTGATCGACTGATCGATTTAGAATATGAAGATTGGTATTCAGAAAGATATAAATTATTTAATTTTGATGATGAAAATATTCCATTCGCTCTTATATCAATGGTTGAATACTCCATGTTGATCATGGTGCCAAGTTCAATTTTGTGTAGATCGCAATTTTGAGATTGATCAAACAAATTGAAATATTTATATGTTGTTGTTGAATAGTCAGAGAGCGATGTGCGTTGTGAAGTAGATCCATTTTTGATTTTCATATATTGATAACTTATTCCGAAGGGCATGTCCGGCATTGAGGGGTATCGATATGAATAACTGATTCTTGCCCCATATTTTTTCGCGGTTTGAATATCGGAATGATTGTCTGTACTCATATATGAAGAGCTATGGCTTAATTCGTCGGAAGTCAATTTATTGTTTATCAATCCTTCTAAATTTGTGAACAAACCTATTATGCCATTACCAGTTGGCAAGAATCCTCCTATAAAAAATTTCCCGTTTTCCGCAACCGACCCAAGGTCGCCATAGATTTCTCCTGAGTTTTTTGAAAGACTAAATGCCGGATTCCTAAAAGGGTCTGTATAATCGTCATGGAATAATCCAAAAGATCCATCAGAGAATGTTCTTTGACGAATTGACTTGTAAGATTCTGATGGGTTTGGTAATTTAAAATTCGATACGCTTATTCCGTCTACATCATATATATCACCAAGTAATAAAGGATACTCAATTTCATACTGTGCATACAGATTCGGATGTATAAATGAGATGATTAATGCAGTGATGAAAACTAATTTGATCATAAAGCCCCTCTTTGAATAGTTATCAATTCTTTGAATTAAGTAAAACGAATATAAAAATGTTTTATTAATTATGCAATTATTATCAAATGATTTTCTTCTTCAACTCCGCCAACTTCTGCAACGCTTCAAGCGGTGTCATCTTTTCAAGATCGAGCTTCTTCAATTCATCGCGCAATTTATCGTCCCGCATTTCGAATAATGTCAACTGCACTTCAGATGGTGCAATGCGACCTCCAACTCTTTGCTCTAAGCCCTTAGCTTTTGGCTGTTGGCTGTTGGCTTTTGGTTCTTCGTGAAGGGTTAATTCGGAACCTTCGAGATTCTTTAGTATTTTCTTTGCTCGATCGGTAACTTCGTCAGGCAGTCCTGCCATCTGCGCAACCTGTATGCCGTACGAGTGGTCGGCAAAACCGGGTGTAACTTTATGCAGGAAAATTACTTTATCACCGTACTCACGAACGTCCACTTTCAGATTTTTTATTCTGGGGAAAAGCTCGGCAAGCTCATTGAGTTCATGATAGTGTGTTGCAAAAAGTGTCTTTGCTCCGATTCTGTTATGGATATACTCCGTTAGCGCCCACGCAATGCTGATGCCATCAAATGTGCTTGTGCCGCGCCCGACTTCATCAAGCAAAATCAAACTTCTCGGTGTTGCTGTGTTTACAATGTTCGCCGCCTCGTGCATCTCAACGAGAAATGTGCTTTCACCCGAAGCGATGTTATCGCTTGCACCAACGCGAGTGTAAATTCTATCTACAATTCCAATCGAAGCTTTCTTTGCAGGGACGAAACTTCCGATCTGAGCTAACAGCACAATCAATCCGGCTTGCCGCAGGTAGCTCGATTTGCCGCTCATGTTTGGACCTGTAATAATCATTACCTGATTATTATCATTATCAATAATCGTGTCATTCGGTGTATACTGTTCACCTGGAGGCAGAAGCCGTTCGATAACAGGGTGGCGACCCTCAGTAATTTCAATTTTTGTTCCATCATTGACTGCGGGTTTCACATAACCATATTCAACCGCAGAATCAGCCAACGATGTAAAGCAATCGAGTGTTGCAATCAGTCGTGCGTTTTGCTGTATCGCTTCGGCATGTTCGGCAACCATAATCCGCAGTTCGTTGAAAAGTTTAGTCTCCAGCGCGAGCATCTTTTCTTCAGCATTCAGGATTTTCTCTTCATATTCTTTCAGTTCAGGCGTAATGAATCGCTCGGCATTTGCCAATGTTTGCTTGCGTATATAATCCTGAGGGATTTTTTCTTTATGTGTATGCGTTATTTCGATATAGTACCCAAACACATTGTTAAAGCCGATCTTCAACGAAGAAACACCTGTCCGTTCCCGTTCTGTTTTCTGAAGATTGGCAATCCACGATTTTCCGCTGAATGTCAGTTCTCTGATCTCATCAAGTTCTTTATTGTATCCCTTCTTGATAACACCGCCGTCTGCGAGCGAAAGCGAAGGATCATCATCCAACGCATCGGAAATTTGGTGTATAACATTTGGGAGAGGTTGTAATTCACCTCGAATTTTCGATAGCGAAATAGATTCTGCTCGCTGGATATGAGTTATGAGATGTGAGATATGAGAGAGCATGGTTTTTAGCGACACAACTTCTCTCGGATTAGCGCGGTTGGTGCAGATTTTCGAGATCAGCCGCTCGAGATCACCAATTTCGGAAAGCGTTGTCATCGTTTTTTTTCGGATGTCCTGTTTCTCGAAAAGTTCTGCTACTGCATCTAATCGTGAATTGATCGGTTCAATCTTTCGGAGCGGGAAGTTGATCCATTTCTTCAGTAAACGTCCGCCCATTGGTGTTTGTGTTCTATCGAGCACCCAGAAGAGAGTACCTTCTGTGTGTCCCTCAACCGATGTGCTTATCTCAAGATTCCGTTTTGTAGATTGATCGAGATTGATATATTCGCTGACGTTGTATGGTGAGATTTTTTTTAGGTGAAGGAGATTCGTCTTCTGTGTCTCTTGCAGATAATTCATTATTGCGCCTGCCGCAATAATTCCAAATCTCATATCCTCTATCCCATATCCTTTTAAAGTCTGCGTTTTGAAATGATTGATCAACAATTCGTAAGCATAATCGTAATTGTAAATCCAATCATCTAACTTAGAGTAAAGTCCGGTATATCTATCTTTCAAAATTTGCTGGATTGCTTCCCTGTCTCTTTTCTGCACAAGAATTTCTGATGGCTGAAGCGAGGCAATCTGTTCAGGCAGTTGTTTCAATGGGAATTCGCTCACGCTAAATTCGGCAGTTGTTACATCAATAAATGCAATTCCAATGAAATCTTCACCTGTAGCAAGCGGAGAGGGAAGAGCGATTGAGAGAAGATAGTTATTCTGTTTTTGATCCAAAACTTTATCGGAGAATGCAACTCCAGGAGTGACTACTTCAATAACATCGCGTTTCACAATTCCTTTTGCAAATTTCGGGTCTTCAAGCTGTTCGCAAATTGCAACTCGGTAACCGGCTTTCAACAGTTTGGGCATATACGATTCAAGCGCATGATGCGGAAAACCTGCAAGCGGTGTTTCACCCGCGGCGCCGTTAGAACGTTTCGTTAAAACAATCCCTAAAACTTTCGATGTAATTTTTGCATCTTCATCGAAAGTCTCATAGAAATCGCCCATGCGGAAGAGGAGTATCGTGTCGGGATACTTCGCCTTTACCTGAGCGTATTGTTTCATCAGAGGCGTTGACATTCTGCGAGTATTTGAGTATTAAAGCAGTTGAGTAGTTGAGAAAAATCTCTTAAAATATGGTGAAAAATGGAGAGAAAATCAATTTAATGGGTTCTATCGTTCTGGAAGATAAATAGGAAACAAAAAAGCCGATTCGTAATGAATCGGCTTTCTGAGTTGTAGGCCTGAAATTGGTACTATTTTATCAAAATTAATTTCTTTGTTTCAATATGATTTCCTGATTTTAATCGATAATAATAAACGCCGCTCGGGAAATTACCCGCGTCCCAGTTCGCCGTGTATGTACCGGGTTGTTTCACTTCGTTTACCAGAATTGCAACCTCTTTACCCAATAGATCAAAGACCTGCAATGATGTCTGGAGTGCTTCATGAATCATAAATTTGATCTCTGTAGCTGGATTGAACGGGTTCGGATAATTCTGGGAAAGTGCAAATTGGGTCGGTAAAGCCGTTGTTCCATCCATGATCAAAGTAATCTTTGTGTCGCAATTTGTTACTTCACTCTCATTGTCTACGCTTAGGTCGAACTCTGCGTCACCAATTTTTAATTTCATTGGTAAATATTGTGTGTGAATATTTCTCCATTGAATCGTCACGGGGTAATTATCTGTAGAAATTAAAATCGGTACTTCTTTTAGTCTGCCTAGCGTGTTTGTTTCGAGTGATTTCTGAGAAGAAAATCTCACATCGAAAACTCCAGCAGGGGGTGATGGTGGCAGTTCAAATTGGTTCTGATCGATACCATCGTTCATTTTTAAACCGAAATACAACTTATGTCGGTTCTGTGCATTATCTTCTACGGTGAGAGTGTCATAACATTGCTGTAGAATTTTATTTACATCGATCCCACTCTTTGCGATGGTGGTGGGTGCTGCAAGGTGGAGTTTTCCAGTCCCAGATGATTTGACCCAGTATCCTTTCCCCGGTTCAAGGATATCAGTTATGTTATAAGAAGTGTTGAATCCCCAGAAGAACGATGTAATTAATCCACCTGGGGTTGTGGTGATATCGTTCGTGTTCAATGTGTTTGTTATTGATCCCACTAGGTTCCAGCCTTCAATTAGATCAATATCGATGGCAGTAATTGGATTGCCGATGATCGGCACGTACTGTAATTCATCAAACTTTAACCAATATCCTTCACCGGAGATGATAGTTGGTTGATCGATGTATTTATTAGACGAATAGCTGTATGTTTTAGATATTGCCAACGGGTATAATTCAGACGGCTGGGAATTAATAACTTCAAGCGGTAATGAAATTATATTCCAACCGGCATTGATCAGATATTCACTGGTTCCTTCGGGGCATGTGGTAAAATGCCATACGTCCGACCAATCGCTTGCACCTGCATCGTTTGTTGCTTGTACTCTCCAGTAATATGTTCTATTATAATCGAGGGAATTGACAGGTGTAGAGGTCTCTGTCAGAGATGAATTATTTAAAATCATCGTCGTACTCATTTTATCCGGAGTAAAAAGAGGGTCGGTGCCGAATTGGAATGTATAGGTATCGGCGGACTTCACAGTATACCAGGCTAAGAGTAATGACCGTGGTTGATTTGTCGAACTATTGGCTCTCCGGGAGAGTTGAGGCGGTTTTGGCTTGCTAAGCTTGCCGCTTGTGTGCACAGATTGTACATAAATATCAGATAGACGAGACCTAGTGTCTGCCCACGCGATAATAGCTCCACCTTTTTGGTCTGAAATCATCGATGATATTCCATAATTCATTGTTACCAATACTCCTTCATCTGCCCATTCCTTAATCCCTTCGGGATTTAATTTTTGTGCCCTAATATCTACCATTATTTCATCAACTGTCCCATTATATCCTATTATCGCACCTCCTTGTGGTGTGCTGAATAGTGTAGGTGATATTAAATCCCCAATCTCACCATTTCCGAGCATTGTATTTTTCCAAAGCGGTGTTCCAGAATCATCAATCCGTTGCATAAATAATTTTCCATAGCCGTCGCTCCAACTTAATATTGCACCATCATGATTATCGGATGTGATTTGAATAGTTGATCCAAAGGCATAATCAATTTCAGCGATAGGAATACCGTTCGTTGCCCATGCAACTACACCAGTGCTGTTTATCTTTTGGATATAGACTTTCGAGAGAATTCCACTATGGTCATTTCTTATATCCAGCCAGGATATATATGCACCACCATTTCCGTCGTTGGTAATCGAGCTAGGCTTTATATTGCTATTGCTAATTGGTTCGGTACAAATTGGGATACCAGCAGTATCCCATAGTCGTTGACCAGTTTGATCTATGTGCTGTGCATATGTGGTTACAAACGGAAGCTGATCTTCTACATCAATTGAACGGATCCAACAAATAATAGCTCCACCTGAACCGTTCGAAATAAGTTCAGAATAATATTCTTTAAAGTCGCTTGTTACAACCGGTTTACCTTGATCACTCCATAGAAGTTCTCCCAACGCACTTATGTGTTGTGCATATATATCAGTTGTCTCTGGAATCCACTTTGTAAAAGTAATAATAGCTCCACCAGAACCGTCATTAATAATTTTTGGTTGAAGTTGATTAGAATTATTTTGACCTGGCGCAAGACATATTCCATTTTCTCCCCATAATAAATTACCGGAGGCATCAATTCGTTGTGCGTACAATAAAAAGTCTTGCCAAACTATAATTGCTCCACCCGCTCCATCTGGAATCATTTGATGTTCAAAAACTTGGTGTGGGAAATTATTGGGTTGATAGATTGGTATGCCAACTGAGTCCCATTGCATGAAACCATCTTTGTCAATCTTTTGAGCATACAGGTGGGCCAAAACGATTATTGAATCGCTACTCAACACTTCCTTTCGCCAACATATGATTGCACCACCTTCACCGTCGTTTACCATAGTGGGTGCATAATCACTACGATCTTCACCAAAAGAGATAAGTGTATTGACACTGGGATCATCAGACCATTGAGCATCAATGTTATAGAATGGGAGAAAGAATAAAAAAATAATTAATACACTCTTTAAATGAGCGTACATGGAAAATGTCTTACTTAGTTTCATCGGAACCTCCTTTATATTATTGTTTAACCAAGGATAATTACTATATATTATCAGCGGGCAACTTTAATAAGAACCTCTTAGTGAATGTACCATTATTATCTCTGCCTATCAATCGAAAATAAGAAAATATTGCTTTATTTTGTAAAGTTATGCGTTTTTACAATGTCACATCTATTAAATTTTCTACAATCAAGACGAATTATTTTGTTATTTTAACGGGTTTTATAAAAAAATATTCAAAAATGTCTGCGATAAGTATGAGTTAAGGTGGAAAACGAACGGTTCCAATAATAAAAACGGCTCACGTTTTTGCGTGAGCCGTTGTGCTAAGAGAATCAATTCATATCAATACAAAAACATCGGCTTACCAAGGAGGTGAGCTACTTTTGGTTTGTATTGATCGATGTCGTATAACTCGTCAACATCAACACGTTTCTTACCTTCGGTAATAATGTTTGCCGAAACGGTTGTATACTTACCATCGCGCAAAGCTACCATTCTGCCCGATTGTTTCTTCAATATCAAATCGGTTGCAAGATAACCGTAACTTGTAGAAACCATGAGATCGAGAGCGTCGGGTGCGCCGCTTCTCATCAAATACGCAATTTGCTGGTAAACTGTTCTAACGCCTGATCTTTGCTCAATCTCTTTAGCAAGGTAATCGCCAATGCCGCCGAGTTTTTTATGTCCGTACGCGTCGGCTTCGCCCGAAAGGATCATTTGTCCTCCTATTGGTTTTGCTCCTTCCGAGATTGTCATGATAGCATACTTGCTTGGGTTGCCATTTCTGTCTTCGATCAAATATTTAACAAGTTTATCTGTGTCAAAATCAATTTCAGAAATAATCGCGCGGTCAACACCTGCAAGATAAGCCGAGATAAGAGATGTTTCGCCGGAGTATCTTCCGAATAATTCCACCACTGCTATACGCTCATGAGATCCGGTCGGTGTGCGCAATGCGTGAAGGAATTCCACGCTGCGTGTAACCGCCGTTGAAAAACCGATGCAATAATCTGTGCCATGAACATCGTTGTCCATTGTTTTTGGAATGCAGACAACAGGGAACCCCTCTTTATGCAAACGCACTGCGTAACTCAAAGTGTCATCACCGCCGATAGCTATCAACGCACCGATTTGTAAGTGTTCGAGTACACGAAGAATATGTTTTGTGCAGTCGACGGTTTTTTCGTTGTCGGCAATTTGATAAGATGATTTTAAAAACTCAGGCACTTCTTTAGGCTTGACCCTTGCCGGATTTGTCCGCGATGTATGCAAATATGTTCCTCCCGTTCTATCAATCGTTCGCGTGTTTGTTCTAGTTAAGTGGATGAGGTTTTCATTATATGTCGTCGGATCTTCGGGATTAAAATAAAGCAATCCAGCCCAGCCGCGCCGCAATCCGATCATCTCATGACCTTCCTCAGTTGCTCGGTACACTGCCGCTTTAATGCAAGGATTCAAGCCGGGAACATCACCCCCACCCGTTAATATGCCTATTTTCATTTTATTTCTCTTTTAATGATTTGAATTTATTCTAATTTCAATATGAATTTAATCAAAACGGAGATATTATCAAAAAAATCAAATTTCTTGCATTTTTTAAAAAGTCTCTGTATTTTCGGAGTGCTCTGTTTGTCATTCATATTGAAGTATACCGATTAAATTATGATAAATATTTTCTCTGATCTCGATAAAGAAGATCGTGCTCTGCTTGAACGGATAAGAGAGAAAGATGAAACTGCTTTCTTTTCTTTATATGACCGGTACTCTTCATTCTTGTTTGGTTTTTTAATGAGGATGATCAAATCGGTTGAAGATGCAGAGAATATTCTACACGATACAATGCTGGAGGTCTGGAACAGGACCGATAAATACCGCAGCGATAAATTTCTTTATGAGAAATTTCTATTTTCAATCCGCGCAAGAACATTATCCACAGATAGGATAAAACATCTTAAAAAACAAAGCAATCAACCTGGCCATTATATCCTTCCCATTTTTTCTGAGCATGTATTATCGCAGCCGTCAGGTTTACCAATACAAACGGAGTATATCCAATCACTTCTTAAAAAGTTTGGGTTATTGACAGAAGAAGAACAACAAGTTTTAGCACTCGCATTCTATGAAGGTTGGACTCAGTCTGAGATTGCAAAACGATTGTCAATTCCGGCGTGGACCGTTAATTGGAGTTTAAGGAAGAGTTTAAATTCAATTGCTGCAATTATAACTGAAAATATTATTGTTGACGATGAATCGCATTCTAAAAAATATTCTGAAGCATGTGCTGGATATAGTGTAGGTGTTTTACAAAACGATGAATTAAAAGAGTTTGAAATGCATTTAAAGGGTGGATGCAGTTGGTGTACAGCTGAACTCGATGTAATTAGAAATGCAATTTTATTGTTGCCGTTGGGATTGCCGCTCATACCCGTTTCCCCTGAGTTGAAAGACAGAATTCAGTTTTCAATTCAATTAGTTGAAGTGGTAAAAGCTACAAATGAAAAGGTTGAAGAAAAAGCAGGCAATGAAAAAGAGTCAATAAAAGAAGAAAAAATAAAAAATGAACCAGTTCCTTGGCAAAAAGAACCTGTTAAGAATAACAAATGGATTGATTTGTTAATCCTGATTTCTCTTGTTGCCAGCGTTTCCCTCAATATTTATCTCTGGAAAACCAAATCGATTAGTGGCGGTGCAGTCGACCATGATTCATCAAACATAAAATTAGAAAAGGCAATTGAGGAAAAGAAATTATTTCTTGATGTACTGAATGGAGAAAAGATCGACGTTGTGTATTTAACTTCTCCTAAAAAAGTGAATCCATATTTTGGAAAGTTTGTCTGGGAAACAAAATCGAGAGTGGCATTGCTTCAAACTTCCTCGCTTCCGATTTGCAGTTCGGATTCGGTTTATACTCTTTGGCTAATAACCAACTTGCACAATATCAGGATTGGAAATTTTTCTGTGAATCAGAACGGCAACTATTACAGATTTCAACTACCTACAGATGTTGCAAAAAAAGAAATGGTAGAATTTGTTGTTACTCTGGAACCTGCGGAGGGTTTTGGAAAACCTGCTTCTCAGTATCTTCTCCGCGGGAAAATTAACGGTTAATGCTATCTGACAAAATAATTCATCATTTTCATTGCCAGCTTTGCCGCTGTTAAATCAGGATGGTGTAATCTTTCTATCGGAGCGAGTTCAACTATATCGCAACCCACAACTTGTTTACGTTCTCCCAGCCTTGCAAGCAGTCTCATAGTCTCGTCCCATAATAATCCGTTCGGTTCGGGTGTGCCGGTTGACGGCATTATGGAGGGATCGAATCCGTCGACATCAAATGAAACGTAAACATGATCCGATAATTTTTCGATCGGAAAATCGTACCAATATTTTATCAGCTTCGTATATTTCCCGCCACGGATTTCATGAGCATACATAGTTGTGATGCTGCGATCTTTGATGAATTCGGCTTCTTCTATCGATTGTGCCCTGATACCTACCTGTACAAGTTTCTGCGGATCAAGGAATTCGCAAACTCGAGCCATGACCGATGCGTGACTGAATTTTGTTCCCTGATATTCTTCTCTCAAATCGGAGTGTGCATCGATGTGCAATACCGAGAGGTCGCGATAATTCTCGGCATATGCAGCGATTGATGCCTGTGATATGGTATGTTCTCCTCCAAGTGTCACGGCAAATTTGTTTTGAGCGATCAGTTTTTTTGTTGTCGAATAAATTAATTCGAGGGCTTCTTCCGCAGTGCCTGAGTTTACATCCAGCGGCTCGATGGTAGCAATGCCGAGCCGGCGGTGAATTTCTTTCTTAGTCTCTTCATCATAAAATTCAACAAAATGAGATGCATCCAATATAGCGGATGGTCCTTTGGAAGTTCCTCCGCCGTAACTTACGGTACGTTCATAAGGAACGGGTACTACAACTATCCGCGAATTCTCAAATCCGCTGTATTCTTCTTCAATGCCGAGAAAATTTTCTTCAACAGGTAATATCTTCCACATATCAACTTTCCAATAAGAATAGTAACTGACGAACCAAATATAATCGAATGTGAAATGAAAAACAATTTCTTGCATCTCATCAAAATTTCTCATAACTTCATTCAAACCCGTATATATTATGACAAACCGAAAAGTTCATATTATAATATTTGTACTTACAACCCTCTGGTGCACTGCCATAATCGCTCCACCGATGCTGAACGTTTGGCTTGGAGAGGGGAATATTGTTTCGAAATATCTGTACCATTTTTATTCTCCAGTGTGCCACCAGTTCGATTCTCATTCATTTCATCTGTTCGGATACAAGTTGTCGGTTTGTGCCAGATGCTCAAGTATCTATTTCGGATTTTTATTCGTTGTGCTTATTCATCCTATTATCCGCCGCAATAAAATTAATTCAAACACAAAATTGTGGGTCATTGCTGCTTTCCCGATGGTTTTAGATGTAATACTTGACTTTTTAAATCTTCACTCTGCAACTATGTTCAGCAGATTTGTTACCGGCATAATATTTGGCAGTGCGGCAGCATTTGTTCTTATCCCTGTTCTTAAAGAGGCAATTAGTTCAATTAAAATTAATTTTTATTCTTATAGAAGGAGTTCAACATGAATCAAAAACCGGACAAACTTATACCCTCACTATACGGCGGCGTTATTATGGCGGTGATATCGGCTATTCCTTTTCTGAATTTCATCAATTGTTTTTGTTGTGCCGGAATTATGCTGGGAGGATTTTTGGGTGTATTCTTCTATAAAAATAATTTCACTCCGGGTACACCTCCACTGACTTCCGGTGACTGCCTGGCTGTTGGTGCGTTGTCTGGTGTTTTTGGCGCAGTGATTGGAACGCTATTAGCATATGCATCGCTGATGTTGTTTGGAAATATTATGGGAGAATTTCTGTTCGATATGATAAGGAATATGAATTTGGAAATTCCACAGGAAGCATTGGATGCGATGGAGGAGTCGATGAGTGCTGGCTTAACTTTTGTTTCGATGTTCATGCAGTTGATTATGAATCTTGTCATTGATTCTATTTTTGGTTTACTTGGCGGATTGATCGCATACAGCGTTTACAAACCTAAAGGTGTAATAACACCCCCGGCTCCGATGCCTCCGCCTCCTCCGGTTCAGTAAGAGAATGAATAAATATTCGTACTATTTTATTTTTTATCTCGCACAATTTATTCTTATTCAGAATGCCGGTTACGGAAATCAAATTTCCGAATCGGCATTCGAAGTTAAAGGTTGCAGGGCTGACGTAAAAATCAATCATCATAACCAGAGTATTGAATGTATTGATACTCTGACTTTGAGGAAAATTTCGGGAGGAGATATATTTAAAGCTCGTCTCGCTCCGCTTTATGAAATTAAAGAAATAACAATTGATGGTGATCCTTTTGAGTACAATTTCGAAAAAGGATCTCTTTCGATTCCTAATCTTCCAGGTGATTCAACAATTGATATTGTGATTTCTTATAAAGGAATCTGGAAATTACGGTCTGAATTTTCTGCGATTACTTCACAATATGCAATATTCCGTGATGTTGAATTGTTTCCAACGTCAGCGGGAATTTATGAATTTGTTAAAATAAAAATTGAAGTACCGTCCGGCTGGAAAACTGTTGCAGCCGGTGATCTTGTTGCCGTTGAAAGCGTGATGGATAAAGAAATTCATCACTGGTTTTGCTCGGAACCTTTATCGGAGATTGGATGGATTTGTGCGGGAAACTACTGGACCGAAGGTCAGTTATCAAATACAATTTTATTCGACTGCCTTGGATTTAGGGATGATTCAATCAATCTCACGTCAGTGATTCCGTTCGTAAAAGATGCAGTATTCTACTACAGCAAAAAGTATTCAGCGTATCGATTCAAAAAAATGTCGATAATCGAAGTTGACGATTGGGTAGCAGGCGGAAATGTGCTTGCCATTGCTGCACCATCGTTCATAATGGTGAAGCGGATTGCATTCACCACTGAAGATCAGTTCAATCGTGTCGAATCGATTATTGCGCATGAAGTCGCACATGAGTGGTTCCCTCTGACGGTTTTTATTGATCGTGCCGATGCGGCATTTTTAGCTGAAGGTTTGTGCGAATATTCATCACTTTTGTTCCATAAAGAAACAGGTATGATGACGCGACGGGATTCATTGAAAGATCATCCTTTATTACGTCCATTGCTGACGCGAGCAAAATTGGGGAAAGATTTACCATTGCAGCAGCTTGCCGACTTAAGATATCTAACAACTCATTATTTAAAAGCGACTTACGTTCACCATATGCTGAATCGCCTTGTAGGAGATTCAATCTATGCACAGATGTTGAAATGTTATGTGGAAAAATATTCAGAGCGAAGAGTAAGATTCGAGGAGTTTATTACAATTGCTGAATCAATTTCCGGAATGAATCTCGGATGGTTTTTCAATCAGTGGGTGAAGAAAAAAGGAATTCCGCGGTTGAAACTTTACAACGTCAAATCTGAACAATCACGATCCGGATGGAGGACGCGGGGAAGAATAAGAATTACCGGATACGAAAAATTCCGTGTTGATGGTTTTTTAGGATTGAATAATAAAAATATGATGGAAAAATTTTCTTTCAGTTTAGGATCGGAAACAGGAGGTGTTTATCAGAACGACATCCCATTCGAAATAATAACTGAAGAGAACCCGGAGCGTGTTGTTATTGATCCGGATGGCGATATGCTGAAAATGCAGAAACTTCCTGCGAAGATAAGTGATTTAAGAGAACCTTCTGACGGAATTATGATTATCGGGACTGGAGATAGCAATTTATATGAAACCGCCACAAAGGATTCTGTTGAACTGGCAAAAGCGGGATGGGAGATAAAAATCAAGCGTGATGAAGAAGCTTCGCTGAGGGATTTTCAGAACGAAAGAGTTTTTATATATGGAAAATCTTCGACCAATTCAATTCTTGCCGAAGTTGAAAAGAAATATCATTTCAAATTCAGTAACGATTCATTGCTTCTTCCGGAGAGTTCATTGTTCGATAGCAGTTTAACTTTAATAGAAGCTTTGGATAATCCGTATTTTTCAAATGGACTCATAATCAGGGTGGCACCTTTCAGCCCCAAAGCAAAACCGGTATTAAGACCATTCGATTATTCCTGGGTTCTCCTGAGAGGAAAAGATAAAATTGATTCCGGAGTTTGGGATGACGAAGATGAAGATTTGGTTGTGGAATTAAAATACTTGAGAAGATAATCTTCGGGTAAGATTTTTAATTAATGAAGATTATCTTCTCAATAAGGTTACGAGATCAAATATTCAACTTTTTCATTAGCTTACTTCGCCAGTACGATTTTCCTCACCTCGTTAAATGAACCAGCGTTCATCCTAACAAAATAGATTCCGCTCGATAAATTTGATCCATTGAATGTTACCGACTTGTTACTAAAATAATTGCGACTCACCTACTTGTGAATGTCTATCGCAGGTGAGTCGCAGTTTCAAATCTTTGCGAAGGTAAATAAAGGTCAAGTGCGACGCACTTACTCTCGATATCAGACGAAAGTGCGTCGCACTAACAATCTGCTTTCTACTTTGCCAATACTATCTTCCTCACATCATTGAATGAGCCGGAATTCATCCGCACAAAATAAATTCCACTTGGCAATTTATTTGCATTCCATGGTATGGTATAGCTACCCTGCGTAAAATGCTTAGATATTACCGTGCCTACTTCCTCTCCGAGCATATCGAAAATTTTGAGAGTAACAAACCCAGATTCTGAAATCTTTAATATAAAATTTGTTGAAGCATTGAATGGATTAGGGTAATTCTGCTCTAATGAGATTAAATATGGAACAGATATTTGATTATCACCATCTTCAACCGAAGTGACGCCAGATGCTGTAAAAATATCACTATAAAAATATACAAAACCGTTTTGGGTGCCGCGTGATTTGGTAATAATAAAGTCCTTTTTGCCATCCTTTGTAAAATCATAGAACTGAATACTCTGTTTGGCATCATTCAGTTTGTAGTACCAGAGACGATAGTTGTTATGGTTATCTGACTTGAATATAAATAAGTCTGCACCGCTTAAGATAACAAACTCAAGTTTCCCGTCTCCGTCTACATCATTTGTCATCAGCGTCGGCTCATCCAGCGAGCCACCAGATAAAAGATGAAAAAGGAAGATAGGAGAATAATGGTCGTTACTGTCTGCTTCGTACACTGTTATCCAGTTTCCGTTGCTCATTGTTGCACTTACGAAGAATTCTCTCTTGCCGTCGCCATCAACATCACCTGACGTTTGGTAAAAAAGATTAACAAATGGAATCGAATCTTTCCAGCTGGTATAATAGTCGTTATCCCCACTGTTCTCCAGAATCCAAACCTGTCCCCATAAACCCGTGGCACTGAAATTCATTTGTCCGTCTCCGTCATAATCTCCCACGTCGTATCCTCCAATGCCGCTCTCAGGTGGTAATAGTTGTGTTGACCAGACCTTTTTGAAGTTGTTTTCAAGTGGTTGATACTCTGCAACATATGTTTTCTCAGTAACACATGCAGTATCCGGATCACTCCCTCGATATACGAAATCAATAAGGGAGTCATTGTCCATCTCAATTATTGTTTCTACGGTTCCAATCGCACCGCACGACTCATATTTTGCATGAGCAAATTTTCTCCGCGTAGGTAATGACACTCCTGATTGCTGCTCGTAGAAAAATGAGGAATCGCCCAACTGGAACATGATTTCCTTTAATCCATTTCTATCTACGTCAACCAATTGCTGCGAAGCACCTCGTCTAGGAACGTACTTATACCGAAGTGTAACATTGCGGTTAGTATCAACTTCGCTAATATGGGTCTCGTAATCGAAATTTATTGAATCCGCATATCCTCCATAAATCTCGGCTTTTCCATTCTGGTCTAGGTCGCCTACCTGTGGTGGATAACCAATCCCATTTCCAATTGACACAGTTGTCCAATATTTGTACCATCCAGTATACTGGTTAGTATCAATCAATGCCGGGTCAACTTCTAAAAGTGGAATGCTGTCTGCCGCTATCCACGCTCGTATCGCCGCCTCATCCGGCTCTTTCAAACTCTTTATCCGGCGGAAACCACTCCAACCCTGTGTTAGCTCAACCGTTTCGTTATCAATAAAACGAGTTGTAACTCCTTGTTGTTTTAAATTCTCAATTTCTTTGTACAGCTTCAATTTACCATTACTAACCGGCTTCCCGCCGCTCATGAATAGTATGATGATAATGAATGGGATAAGAATTAATTTTTTCATTTTTTTCTTCCAATCTATTTAAAGTTTTTCGGCATTGAGAAAGGTATGTTAACGATTTTGGAATGAATAGTGAGTATTAAAATATCAACAGAATATTTCTGCTTTGCAGTTTTGGGAAAAGATATAGATGTGAAAGGAAAAATATATTTCCTCATTTTAAAATCTCCTTAGACGAAACGTGAAAATGTTAATTACTTCAATCCTCTGTTGAATCAGCCAACCAAATCTAACATATCTCTTTAATATCGTCTTGAGAAGAGCTTCCCGCCCTACCCAAGTATATATGCATACTTTTCAGCAGGTATAATAAGGATAATTAATTACTAAGTCAAGTCAAAATTTTGGCTTCTCTGCTTTTTTTGCAAAACATACAAATTTCGGCATTTATTTCTACAAACAAATTAATCAACAACACCTTATAAACCTTGCGGAGGTTTCCTTAAAATAGCCATATCAACCTCCGCAAGGTTGATTCGGAAGGTTAGGATAGCTAAACCCAAACCCTGAGGTGTATTTCTAAAATAACAGAACGTACCCTGAATAATTTCCTGGCGTAAACAATCTGACCGAACTTTTCTTAATTCTACTCATGTGAGCCTGAAGATCGATTCACTCCTCGTAGTATATCAAGTCGAAATTCCATCCATCCGTCTATTTGAAAATATTGTACGCGAAGCCGATGTTTCCCTCCGGTTATTGTAGTATAATCAAGTTTTGAACCGTGTTGCGACCAATTATCAATTGCTAGTGAATCATCGACCCAAACACGAACTCCATCATCGCTGATAGTACGCAACGTGTATGTTCCTTCCTCAAGCGCTACACTTCCGTTTGCCTCAAATGTAAACCGTTCTTGGGGCAGTTCTTGAAATTTAGGACGATACCATTCGTAATCCAAACGGGGTACCTGCTGAATTAAAATTGGCTGGGTGCCAAGAAGTTGATTGAAAGCTTCATATTTATTTTGTGGATCGGTACTATCTGTCCATGCAAAAAATCTTACATCCCAGTCGATAGCCGGCTCAAAATGTTCAAACGAAAATTGATAAGGTATTCCTGCCTCATTTACTTTACCTCTTGGTGATATTGTCGATTCACCTTGATAATCTAAAGTCAGTAACCAGTTTCCTACAGAATCTTTCAAAGGAGTTACAATAATTGTATCGCCGATTTTTCCATCAACCGCAGAAACCATTTCTATTCCATGCTTCTGGATGACGCTCCATTTTCCTTTGGGACCAAGCGTTCTTAATCGAATCGGAAGTTCATGCAATGATTTAACGGGCCAGAGTTTTGGTGATTGGTAATCAAATGGTCCCCATTCATCGACAATGATTGCGGAACGATCCATCTGAGAAAGTGGAGATGCCGGAATGATTCCGTTGCGAGAGTCAGTTTTCGGTGCTAATGCTAAATATTCCTTTGGAATATCAATCTTGGTTTCACTGATGGAATCAGATTGAATGTTTCCCGCTATATGAAAGTTTGCAGTATCGCGGAAGATTGTAGTGGTATCTACATTCATCCACAGATTATTCAATAATGCAACTCCCGATGTGTTCAGTACTTTCGTACCTCGTTTATTTCCTTCAAAAATATTTTTCTCTATCCTGTAATCACGACTTCGAGTATCCCGGTATTTCGGATATCCCCAATCGGATGGTGAAATCGGTGTCGCCCAAAGAGATACCGCAGTTGTATCTCCATGAAAACGATTTGCAATGATTGAATTATCCTGTCCATGCTCAATCGCAACACCCACTCGATTATTTTCAAATTGATTTCCTGCAATCTTTGATTCATAACTGTAGCCGCCCCAAATTCCATAATCAGATCCTGCAAGTCGGTTGGCAATAAAACTATTCCGGCTGAATGTTGCCTCAATGCCGTTGGCAGGCGCGAAACTGAAATCATTTCCATAAAGAAGATTGTCGTTTGACCCGCCTTTACCACTATCCATCGTGGTTTGTCCTGCCCAAAGAAAAAATCCATCTCCGCCATGTGTTGCAGAGTTGTATGCGATCACATTGTTTGAGCTTTGTTCATAAAGAAGCAGGTTGGCAGAGTCCTGTCCACGATTGTAGAAACCATGACTGTAACCGCGCACATTGTAATCAAGTTTGTTATACGTAATCTCATTGTTGCATGAACGGTATAAACCGATCCCGAGTCCGGAGTTGAAAGAAAAATTGTTGTCGGTTATTTGAAGATTATTGCTTCGCGTGATTAGAACTCCGTTCATTCCTTGCACACAAATATTATTCCTGATGACTCCGCCGTTTACAGAAGAAAGATAAATTCCAGCGCCATAACGGAGCCATTCATCTTTTTCGTTGTGATGAAACGAAAGCCAATCGAGCAAGCTTTCATGTTCGGTGAGACTGAACAGACGCGGCTTCCAATTGTAGCTGACATCATTATCAATAAGTTCAAGGTTCTCCGTGCCGCGTGCCAGAATTGCGACTTTGTAACCGTGAATGTGTGCATTAATAATGCGGATGTTTTTGCCGCCTTCAATACGAATAGCAACTCCTGAATAATTATCAGGATATTCATCTTCATTTTCACCTCGAAGAGTTGCGCCTGCAAAATCGACTGTAATATTATCACCTCGGATGGTGATGACTGAAGAATCAGTTGACGGAGGTGGGCTCAAAAAATAAACCTGTGGTTTAACCGTTACCGAATTGGTGATAACAAGTCCGGCATGTAATTCTATTGGAGTTGATTGTTGTGCCAAATTCTTATTCACTGCGACAAGAAATAGGAGGTGGATAATTATAATTCGTTTCATAATGATTGATTATACGAAAGATAGGTGAGATGTGCAATGAGAGGAGGGATTATGTTTATTCGATTATAAAAAAATTCCTGTTCAAATGTTGAAAAGGTTGAGATCTAATCAAATTATTTATAAACCTCCGGTTTCTATCTCGTTTATTCTGAGTAAGAAACCGGAGGTTTTTCTTGATTACTTCACCAACTTTATCCTAAAAGTTGTTCCTTTTCCCAACCTACTTTCTTTTACGAAAAGTTTTCCTCTGTGGTAATCCTCAATAATGCGTTTTGAAAGACTTAAGCCCAAACCCCAACCGCGCTTCTTTGTACTGTAACCCGGGCGGAAAATATCTTTTTTATATTTCATGTCGATACCTTTGCCGGTATCTTGAGCATCGATATAAGTAATCTTACCTTTTTGCTGTAACGAAAAAATTATCGAGCCGGTGTTTTCTTCCATCGCATCGAGTGCATTCTTTATCAGATTCTCAATTACCCACTCGAACAACTCCCTGTTAATCTGGACAAATATTTGAGTCGGCGAGTTTATGGTCATTAAAATTTGTTTATCTTTGCCGAATCGTGAGGGAAGACGCTGCTTGTAATAACCGATTACCGATTCAATAACCTCATTCAAATTTTCTTCCTTCAAAGAAGGCTTCGAGCCGATTTTTGAAAATCTCTCTGTAACTTTTTGTAACCGATTCAAGTCGTGTTCCATCTCTGCGAGTGTGCCGAGCTGTTTCGGATTATCGGAGGCATGCTCTTTCATCATTTCTATCCAGCCCATTAAACTCGATAGCGGCGTGCCAAGTTGATGCGCGGTTTCTTTTGCCATCCCGACCCAAATATTACTTTGCTCGTTTCTTTTAATGTAACTGAATCCGATATATCCTAAAAGAATAAACATTCCGGCGAGAGCGATTTCAATGTAAGGAAGCCATCGGAGTTTAGTGACAAAATCAGATTCACCATAATGCAGTAACTGTACAAGTGAATCGGATTTCGATGTTTTTATGACAACACGGATTGGAGGATTTTGTCCGTCGAGGTCATTTATCATAGATGCAAGAAATTTTCGCTGCTCGGTTTGAGTTAATGTTGAATCTATATGAATATTCCGTACACTTAATCTGATATCAGACAGCGGATTATTTTTATCATCCGTCAGAGCCATCGGAAAATCTATCGATTGTAAAACCACTTCGTTAAAAATAAAACTGATCTCTGATTGATCGACAGGGGAGTTGACTAAAAATTCCAATGAGCGTGCATATAAATCTGCAACTTTTCTTTCCTTCACAAGAAGTTGGCGAACAATGTAATGTGTATAAACCAAAGTTGCGATGACAAGCACAACCGCGGTTATGACTAATATCAGTTTAATATTTGCCGATCTTGGGGAAGCCATTCGATTAGATGATGAGGGTTTGATCTCTTCTGGCGCCTACAGATACCATTTTGATTTTTGATCCGGTTAATTCTTCAATGACATCAAGGTATAGTTTGGCATTTAACGGCAGTTCGTTAAAATGTTTTATATTTTTTGTGGAACTATTCCATCCGTCAAAAACAGTATATACCGGCTTCACGTTTTCAAGAGTTCGTAGATCGGTTGGGTAAGATTTTAACGGTTTACCATCTATGGTGTAACCAGTGCAGACTTTTATTTGTTTGAAAGTATCCAATACATCTAATTTGGTGACGGCAATTTCCGTTATGCCGTTTATCATGGCAGAATATTTTAGCATTGCAGAATCGAACCAACCGCAACGCCGAGGTCTGCCGGTTGTTGCACCGAATTCACCGCCAATAGTTCTCAGTTGTTCGCCGGTTTCATCTTCTAATTCAGTTGGGAACGGACCATTCCCCACACGGGTAGTGTAAACTTTTACAACTCCGAGGATAGAATTAACAGATGTCGGAGGAATTCCTAATCCGGTGCAGGCACCTCCGCTTGTTGGGTTGGAGGATGTAACAAATGGATATGTTCCGTGGTCAATATCCAGCAAAGCTCCTTGAGCTCCTTCGGCGAGGATTTGTTTGTTTTCTTTTAAAGCCTTATTCAAGAACAAAGAAGTATCTGTAATGAACTCATCTATTTGTTTGTCGAAATTTTCATACTCATGAACAATCGAATCAATATCAAGTTCCGGGTTATCGTATATTTTTTTTAGGATTTGATTTTTTTCTTCGATGTTTCGCTTCAGCTTGCTAACAAACGTATCACGATCAAGAAGGTCGACAATTTTAATCCCAACACGCATGAACTTATCGATATACGCCGGACCTATTCCTCTGCCAGTAGTTCCGATTTTCTCGGATGTTTTCTCGCGTATTGAATCTAACAGTTTATGGTAGGGCATTATCAGGTGTGCGTTATGACTGATGAGCAATCGACCGGTAATATTGATATTTAGCGATTGAAGCTGTCGTATTTCATCCATAAGAGCTATCGGATCTATTACAACTCCGTTTCCGATAACACATGTTACCTTCGGATGAAAAATTCCTGATGGGATAAGATGAAGAACATAATGCTTATCGCCAATAACAACTGTATGTCCTGCATTGGCTCCGCCCTGATATCGGGCAACAATGTCGACAGACTCGCTGAGATGATCGACGATTTTTCCTTTTCCTTCATCGCCCCATTGGGCACCTACGATAATTTTAACCGGCATATGGTATAATAAATAAAAAACTCCGATGTAATGCAATTACACCGGAGCTCTGTTAAAGAAAATGCATTTCAATCTTACTGAAAACTTGAGATTGCCTTTTTAACTGTTGGGTAAAGTTCGAAAACGGTAGAAAGTTTTGTTATTACTAAAAGACTTTCAATTTTTTTTGAAGCGGCAGCTATTTTTAGGTCACCTCCGGAATTTCGCATCGTTGTCAGTGCGCCTATCAGCATGCTCAATCCTGAACTATTCATCGATTGGACACCGGAGAGATCGACCACAATTTTCTTTTTCTTTTTTTCAAGAAGATGGTGTAGTGTATCGTTCAACTCTGTCGCATCGGGTCCGCCTAAAACATTCCCGCTCAATACGATAGTAATAATTCCTTCGGATTCTTTAGTGGACAGCTTCATAACTTACGTTTGCTCCGCTCGTTTTCATTTTTTTCCGTAGTTTATAATTTGTGTATTCCAAAACAATGGCACTTGCAATATAGATGGAGGAATAAGTACCTGTAATTGTTCCGACTGTCAGTACGAAAGCGAATCCCCTATTTACTTCACCGCCGAAGAAAAACAGTACTAAAATAACTGCAAATATTGTTCCTTGAGTGATTATTGTACGGCTTAAGGTTTGGTTAAGACTTTTATTGATCAATTCCATAAGAGGAGTTGACTTATAAATTTTTTGATTTTCGCGAATACGATCGAAAATAACTACAGTATCATTTACTGATGTTCCAATAAGAGTAAGAAATGCCGCAATCATGTTTTGATCAATCTCAAAATTTGTAAACGGTGTTAGTTTATCTACAATCGATACTAATCCAACTGTTACTATCACATCATGAAATAATGCCACAACGGCGCCTAACCCGTAGACAAACTTGAACCTGAAGCCAATATAGATGAACATGGCAACCAAGGAAAAAAGAACAGCGTACAGCGCGTTTTTCTTAAGTTCAGTTCCAATTCGGGGTCCAATTTTTATTTCTTGAAGGATTTGAGGATTGTCCTGAGCAAATGCTTGGGTTAGCGCTGTTTTAATTTTATCTCCGATAATTGTACCTTCCGCTTGTTCTTCTGTTCGGATTAGGATTTGGTCTTTTCCTCCGTACGATTTTATTTCTGCTCGGGTGAGACCCAAAGATGTCATTGCGGTTCTGACTTGCCCAATATCTGGAGCTTTGTCAAATTTCACAATTATTTCTGTTCCACCCAAGAAATCAATTCCAAAATCGATACCTTTGACGGCAAGAGAAATCATACCAAGTAAAATGACCGAAAGAGAGATGATGTACCACATCTTTCGGCGACCCATAAAATCAATACTTGTTTTTTCTAAAATACGCATTAAATATTCTCCGTTGGATGTATTATCCGAAACTAATTGAACGATTACGTTCGATCATTATCTCGAAAATAACGCGAGTGATAACGATTGAACTAAACATGCTTGCCACAATACCAATCATTAATGTTAGAGCAAAGCCTTGTACGGCTCCGCTTCCAAATTGGTAAAGAACAACGCCAGTGATAAATGTCGTTACGTTTGAATCAAAAATTGCAGTAAATGCTTTAGTGTATCCTGAGTCGAGTGAAGCAGACAGCGTTTTTCCACCACCAGATTCTTCTCGAATTCTCTCGTATATCAATACGTTCGCATCAACAGCAACAGCGATAGAAAGGATTATACCGGCAATTCCGGGAAGTGTGAGCGTTCCCTGAAATCCGGCAAGAATCGCTAGAACGAATAGAAGGTTTAACAATAAAGCAATATCGGCCATCGCCCCGCCTGTGCTGTAATAAAGGATCATAAAAAATATTGTTACACTGAAGGCAATAATAATACTCCATAGTCCTTTCAAAATTGAATCTTCGCCCAAAGACGGACCAACAGTTGTTTGCTGGATTATATCAACTGGCGCAGGTAATGCACCTGCTTTCAGAACTATCTCTAAAAGTTTTGCTTCTTCAATATTATCCATGCCGGTAATTTGTGAATTACCACCGATAATTTTTGTTTGCACCACAGGCGCCGAGAAGCACGAATTGTCCATTATAATAGCAATTCTCTTCTGGATGTTTGCACCGGTAATACGCGCCCAATCACGTGAACCCTCGGAGTTCATTTCCATTGTAACTATTGGTGTGTTGTAATTCGGATCAATAGTTGCAATAGCATTCACAATTACACCGCCTGTTAATTCGGGTATCCGTTTTACTGCATAGAGTGCGAAATACTTTTTCCCTTCAGCGATGAAGCGATGTTTTGCCGCCCAAACAAATCCCATGTCGGATGGAATTAATCGTTTAATTTCCGGCCGATCAAGAATTCTTATGACTTTTGCTTTGTTCTCCTCCGCCGAATAAAGTTCACCGCTCCAGCCGCCATTTTCTTGCGGTAGAACGCTTGCCAAGGCGAAGAATGGATTTTCTTTTGCCTCTTGTTCTCTTGTTTTGTTTTGATCGTCGGGTATCTGAGCTAATGAACTATCGAGAGAGGATGAATCTTTTTTAGCAACATTATCTTTTTTTGCTTTCTCATTCGCTGCAATGTTCTTTGAAGTGTCGGAGGTTAAATCTATTAACGGTTTACCGGCAAGAGTTTTATTCACCGACTCATACACTTTCATCGAGATTTCAGGTTCGATGAGGAGTTTAAATTCAAGAAGTGCGGTGCCCTGAAGTAATTGTCGCACTTCAGCTTCCTTGCTAACGCCGGGTAATTCGACGATGATACGACTTCCGCCTTGTTTTTGAATTGATGGCTCAGATACACCGTATTGGTCAACACGGTTTCTGACAATCTCCATCGCACGATCGATAGCGTTGTCAGATTCGGTCTTCAATCTTTTTACGACATCATCATCCGTATCGCGGATATTGCCATAGTAACGACTCATCCTAACTTCATGTACTTGGAATTTAGATTTAAGTATGGCGGTTATATCCTGGTCAGATGTTGCAGCGGTGTTCTTTGTTTCGTAAAGAATTACTTCGAACAATGAATCTTTGCTTTTGGCAACATCTTCAATAAGTTTCAATACATTTACTTCGAGCACAACTCGCATACCACCCTGGAGATCAAGTCCCAGTTTTATACGTTTCGTTCGTGCTTCTCGCATTGCCCCTTCGTTTGTATCGATATACTTAACACTATCTTCACCGACTAAACTTCGCAGTTCTTTAGTGAACTTGTAGTCTTTGTAGGTTGGATAGAGGAAGTAAAACGAGAGTAGTATAGAGGCAACAATTAAAATCAGCTTGCCACGGTTCTTCTTCACTTACGGTTTTTCACTCCTAAATCTTGGAAAATAATGGAAAAAGGGTAGTTTTGTAATTTCTGAATTAAAAATATAACTGAATTTTACATGAAAGTCAATCAACTCTTCTATTTTTACTTGCTTCTCTTCAATACGAATGCTTATATTTTATCCTGTTCAACACTATCTACTATTTTAATTCATCTAATGAAATTAATCTTAATCTTTATATCAGTTATATCTTTAATTCAATCCGGTCATTCTCAATCGGATGGTCACAATTACAATTATCCGAAATATGAAGTTCGGGCAGTTTGGCTGACTACCGTAAACAGTTTGGATTGGCCCCGCTCTCTTGATGCCGATGAACAAAAACAATCGTTGAGGGAGATAGTTCAAAAATTAAAGAAAGCAAATTTTAACACTATTTATTTTCAGGTTCGAAGCAGGTCAGATGCCATGTACAAATCGAACTATGAACCATGGGCTTCGCAACTGACAGGCGTGTTTGGAAAAGATCCCGGATGGGATCCTCTTCAGCTTATTATTGAGGAAGCTCATATTGAAGGGATGGAAGTGCATGCGTGGTTCAACGCTAATATCGCATGGACAAAAAAGGATCCACCTCCAAGAACCCAACCGCTTCATGTATACCATGAACATCCGGATTGGCTCCAGCCGGTCAATGGTGAATATTGGTTCGATATTGGGAAGCCCGATGTGCGAAATTATTTACTTCGCATATCAATTGATCTGGCAACAAGGTACAATCTCGATGGTTTTCAATTTGACTTCTTAAGATATCCGGGGAAACCTTTTCCGGATGATGCAACCTTTCGAACTTACCAAAATGGAATAAAGAAGGAAGATTGGCGGCGTGAAAATATAAATAAATTTGTAAAAGCATTTCATGATTCGTTACAATTAGTTAAACCTATGCTCAAGATCGGTGCGGCACCGATTGGTATCTATAAAAATTTCCCCGGTGCCCGTGGCCAGCAAAGTTATTCAGAACTATATCAGGACTCCCGTAAATGGATTCAGGAAGGGTGGATGGACTACCTTGTTCCTCAAGTTTATTGGACGCTGGGAACAACTGCAGGAGACCCAGACTTTAATATCGTTATTAAAGATTGGGCAGTAAACAGTTCGGGCAGACAAATATATGTTGGCTTAGGTGCTTATAAGGAAGATGTATTAAGTGAAATTCCTCAACTAATAGATTCAACAAGAAAGTCAGGACTCTATGGAAATTCATTTTTCAGATACGATAATATCAAAGATGATCTTCAAGTTGGTGGAAAATATCAGTATCCATCCCTGATTCCTCCGATGCCATGGAAAGATTCAATTCCTCCGCTTCATCCTGTAAATGTTGCTGTTCAAAATATTACAGACGGAATTTTTAGAATAAACTGGGAAAAATCTTTTGCCGCAAAGGATGGCGACTACCCCGTTAAGTATTTTGTTTATCGATCATCTGTTCAACCCATCGATATGGAAGATCCTTTGAATATCATTGGTATACTATCACAGGTTTCTCAAAGCTTTCTCGATACAATTAAGCATATTGCATCTCCCAAATATTACTATGGTGTTACATCTGTCGATAAGAATAATAACGAAAGCCAACTTGCAATCGAAAGCGTGATTATTCCCGAAATAGTTGAATTATCATCATCGCTTCAATTCAGTTATGCTGTAAATATAACTTATCCTGAGAAGAAATCTTCCGTAGTGTTCTTCCAGTATGAGATAAAAGATTCGGTTCCGGTTATTTTAAAAATTGTTGATAGAAATAATAAGGAAGTGGTAACAGTAGTGGATAATTATCAAAACGCAGGTAACTATATTGCTGGTACAGATGTGTCTGATTTGGAAAATGGATCATATACCTGCCTTTTTATCGCAGGGAAGTATATAGCAAAAAAATCGTTCAGGATTAATCAATAAAAAATATTCAGTGAGTTGATTTAAAATCGAACGATTTCCCATCCCATTTTACAATTCCATTTTTTGATTTATTCGAACTCAGAAAAATTTCGTCGCACTTAACATCGGTTTGCAGCGTCCATTTATCCACCCATTTAAAATCATCTCCTGCTTTTCCGATCCTATTCCCGGCACCAATAATCGAATATGTTGTGGATATTGTTTGAGTTTTTTTGCCGAAAAGAAAAACTAATCCGGATTTTCCCGTTTCTTTTTCTGTAATTTGCAGAACGTAATCTTTTCTGTTGTCGCAGTTGAAATCTCCATGATAGAAATGGGGATAATTTTTAAAAGTAATAATATACTTCCTGTCTAAGTTATGAGCTTTAAATTCAGTCCGTGCCCATCTGGGAATGTTTTTTAGAGGATTAGGGATTAACCTTCCGCGTTGTGCAAATAACGAAGCGGAAAATATTAAAATCAGAAAAAATATTTTTTTCACAAATATCCTTTCGAAAATTAGTGAAACAGCTATTGAACCCCTAAACTGTTTACGAGCCACAAACTTAACAACGGGTAGTATGTAACAATTAATAAAAGTGCAAGAAGTATCAACATAAACGGTATTGTAACGCGGTACATTGTTGACATAGGCCGCTCAAAGCGCAAACTACCTATGAACAGATTTAAACCCAAAGGCGGCAGCATATAACCGATTTCCAAATTCAAAAGAAAAATAATACCTAAATGAATCGGATCGACACCATACTGGTTTGCGATCGGGATAATGAGCGGTACAACTATGATGATTGCCGAAAAAATTTCGATCATATTTACAACTAAGAGTACGCAATTTAGAAGAACAAGGAAAGTATATTTGTTGTCAATAAATTGCCTTATCCACTCGAATAGCCTTTCAGGAATTTGAGCGTCTATAAAATAGTTAGTCAGTCCCAGAGCAGTTCCAAGAACAACAAAAATTGCTCCAACTAACAACATGCTTTTTTGCATCACGCGGGGTACGTCGCCAAACAGTTTTATGTCTTTGTAAATGAAGACTTCAACTATTAAAACATAAAAAGCGGTAACAGCAGCGGCTTCGGTAGCTGTAAAAATTCCGCCATATATTCCGCCAATTACTATCACAGGTAATGGTAATTCCCATGCGGATGCTTTAGTTGTGCTGATTACATTTTTCCATGCAAAAGGAATCTTCGAAATTTTCGAACGCATACTGATGGTGATTGAATATGCAGCGAGAAGGATAATTAATATTGTCCCGGGCACTAAACCGGCTATGAATAATTGGTTGATCGAAATCTGTGCAACCAAACCGTATAAAATGATCGGCAAACTTGGTGGGAATAACAGACCCAAACTACCGCTTGTAGTTAAAAGTCCGAGAGAGAATTTTTCAGGATAACCCTCTTTCAATAATATCGGAAATAATAAACCACCGAGTGCTACAATAGTAACCCCCGACGCCCCTGTGAATGCAGTGAAAACAGCACATGATAACAACGCAACTACCGCCAGTCCGCCGGGAAATGAGCCTACTAATGCTTGAGATAGATTAACTAATCTTTGCGGTGCTTTGCTTTCGGCAAGAAGATATCCGGCGAATGTGAATAATGGAATTGCAATGAGCGATGGGAAATCTGCAAGGCGTGTGAGTTCGGCTATTACAAATTTTGCTTCACCGCCGCTCGATGTAAACAGATATAATGCTAAACCGCCTATCAATGTGAATAACGGTGCCCCGAACAATGCCAGAACGATCAGTATGATTCCGATTATTATTAATTCCATAAAGTTAGATCAGAAAAAAGTATGAGGTGGTTCTGGAGAAGTCTGCATTTCGTTCCTGAAAATCTTGCTGATCTCATTTAAAATGTTGAAAAGAAATTGAAAACCGATCAATCCGAAGCCGATAGGAATGATTGAGAAATAAAATCGTTTGGATATTTCAAAGACATCAACCTCTTCCGGTCCGATAGCTTCATTAATGAATTGAATAGCTGCCGACATCAGCATAAAAGAAATAACTGCAGCGAAAACGTTAATCAGGATGCGGACGATGTGAAGAGTTTTTTTGGGTAAATATCGGTTTAGGAAATCGACACCGAAATGTTTTCCTTCGCGGGTTGCGATGACGGCGCCGAGAAAACCGACCCAAAGAACCATATATCGCAAAAGCGGATCAGCCCAAAGAAATCCATAGGAAAATAAATTCCTTAGTATAACCTGTGTAAATGCAAGGATAACCATCGTAAGAAGCAGAATTACGATTAAGGAACGTTCAACCCAATGAACTCCCTGATTTATTATGTTAAGATATTTCACTTCGATTTTTTACCGTTTTTATTTCTGAAATCAATGACAGCCGATTCAACTTTATTCAATAAATCTTCGGAAAATAATTTTCCGGCAAGCATACGTCTGGCTTTTTTACCCTGCTCTTCGTAAGCAATTGTTGCTTTTTCAGAGGGGGGGCTTAAAACAGTGATGCCCTTTTTCTTGAGTGTTTCAATAGATTTTGCATTATCCTGCCTGCTTAACTGAGTAAGTTTTTGCATATATTTTTTTCCGTTGCGAAGCAATATCTCTTGCATTTCTTTAGGCATGCCATCGAATTTTTTCTTGGAGATTATTACAGATCCGGCTGCATCTGCAAGCGGAACATCAAGCATATATTTCACCTTTGAATACCATTGCAAAGCAATTGCTGCGTATGGCGAAATGTATATACCATCTATTAATTTTGTTTGCAAAGATGTCAACACATCAGTAATTGACAGCGGGATAGGATGAATGCCGATAGCTTTGAAGGCAGACTCGGCAATCGGATCACCTTCCCACATCCACATCTTGACTCCTTTCAAATCATCAGTCACTTTAACCGGTGTGTTTGTGAAGATGTAAACAAAACCAACTTCAGCCCATCCCAAATTCACAAATCCGTTATCGCTAAAAGATTTTGAAAATTCATTATCGAATAATGTATATATATTATCAACTTCATCGTACGATTTGAAAAGGAAAGGTGAATCCATTATTCTTGCAACCGGTGCAGCCGTTGTTAAACCGTTGCCAGTTACTCCGGCGCTGTGTAATTGTCCTAAGCGAATTTTTTGCAACAGTGCTTTCTCATCACCCTGAACTCCGCCGGGATAAATTTTAAATCCGAGTTTGCCGTTGCTTTCTTTCCTAATTGCCTGGTCGTATTCTTTCATCACATTCATCCACGTACTTCCATCTGGGGCAACGGTGGCGAATTTGATCAAATATTCCTGAGCAGATAGAACGGATGATAAAAATAAGATTGCGAGTGTTGATTTTATTATTTTATTGATTTTCAATTTGATCTCCTGTTTCTGATTCAAATAATTCATCTACCTTTTCCATTAATAATTTAGCTTTCTTCTTGGCTATTGCATTTGATAACCGTGCCTGAGGAAGAATATCGATTGATGCAGTGTCGACAGTAGATAAAAATTGTTTGAATAATTCTTTGTTCTGAGTTTGAACTGCATACGATCTGGCATAATAAACGTAGGTCATTAAAAATTTTCCTTCGTTTATTTTTAAACACTCTTCAAAATGATTTTTTGAGATTTCGGAATTTCCACCCAACATCTGAGGGCGGCTTCCTGCAAGTGTTCCAAGAAAGAAGTGAGCGCCCCCGAAAAAATAAGCGGGTTCTTTATCCGTGATGAATTTCATCATCAATTCAATTTTCCAAAGATCGGCAACCGCATCAGGATCGGTCAGGTTCAAACTGATATAACTTCCCCAAGAGGCGGCAGTCCAGAAAATTGCAGGGTATTCATCTTTGGAAAATGATTCAAGCGCATCGTAATATTCTTTTTCCGAAACATTCTGAGTTGCTTTGAATTTATTGTTTTTGTGCAAGATTTTTAAACCGTAATCTCTTGCCCTGAGGTAAAACAACCGTGCACGTTCAGGACTTTCATCTTCAACAAATCCCAATGCATAACTTGCATATCCCATTGTTGCTAAGAACAAATAATGTTCATTATCCGGATCGTTTTTCAGAATCGCTTCAAGGAGTTTCAGATCGGATGCAATGCTCATTTCAGCTATGTTTAGGTCTTGTTCTTCGTTCAGAACCTCGAATCCGCTGTCCATTATTCCACCAAGAGATTTAATGGCGATTTGTTGGAAACAGCCCGAGAAAAAGAATGATAGCGTTGTAAAGATAAATATCGGTAATTTCATAACAGAAGCAATATACAAAAAGTTGTAAATATCTGAAAAAATGGTTGGCAGTTGATTTAAAATGTTTTTATATTCTATTCATTGAAATACCGGGAATAATATTTTTGCAGGATTCATATGAAAATTCTTATCGTTGAAGACGAAAAAAAAGTTGCAAAATTCCTCCAACAAGGGTTAATGGAAGAACATTATACCGTTGAAGTTTCTCATGACGGAGAAGATGGTGCCAGACTAGCGACCAGTGGTAATTTCGATTTATTGATTTTGGATATTCTGCTTCCCAAGAAGGACGGGCTTTCTATTTTAAAGGAGGTAAGATCAAAAAAAATATCTGTACCGGTTATTATGCTCACTGCAAAATCTGCAATTGAAGATAAAGTTGAAGGATTAGACAGCGGTGCGGATGATTACCTTACAAAGCCGTTCGCATTCGCGGAACTGTTAGCCCGCGTTCGCTCTTTGCTTCGCCGGGGTTCCAATGAAAAATCAACTGTTCTTCGGGTTTCGGATTTATTATTAGATATTGTTGCACATAAAGCAAAACGTGGAGAAAAAGTAATTGAGCTTACCGCGAAAGAATATGCTCTCTTAGAATATTTTATGAGAAATGTTAACCGCGTCTTAACCCGCACTATCATTTCAGAACATATATGGAATTATAATTTCGACACAGGGACCAATGTAATCGATGTTTACATTAATCACCTGAGAAGCAAAGTGGATGATAGCTTCGAGAAAAAACTGATTCATACTGTCCGAGGGGTAGGATATGTAATGAAGGATGAGGGATGAAGGGGTTTGGTTTAAGATATGTTTAGCGGGTTGAAGTCGATACGAGCAAGATTGACTTTTTGGTACTCGCTGTTGCTTTTGAGTACACTCGTTGCCTTCGGGTTGATTGCTTATACATACTCACGCCAAAAACTTACCGATAGTTTGGATATTTCATTGAGTAATGAGGTTCAATGGGTGAAGGGATTTATTGAGCCAAAAGCTGCGAAGGTAAGACCGAGCAAAAAATTCACAATGAAAAAGAAGAATTCCAAAATTGATCCGATAACTGAAGAGATTCCTGAGGATTCAATTGAAATGAGCCAGGCAGACGAAGATATCTGGAATCAAATTTATGAACATGCACTGCTTAATCCCAAAAAAACTCTTATCGAAGTAACAGACAAAAAAGGGAATGTTATATTTCGTTCATTTACAGTTGGGGAAGACAGTCTTCCGGTGAACCCGGCGCCGCTCAATACAATCCAGATAAATACAATAAAAAATGAACGTGGTGAAAATCTCCGGGTCGCATCAACTTCCACGAAAACGAATCATATTTATGTGGCGTATCCGCTTGATGAATTGCGTGAAGTTTTGGAAAATCTTTTTGCAATATTTTTGGTTCTCGTTCCTATTGCCCTCGCGATATCAATCGGTGGCGGATGGTTTTTTGCATACTCATCTCTAAGGCCTGTTGATAACATAACTAAAACTGTCCAAAAAATTACAGCCCACAATCTCGATCAACAAATACCCAAACGGTCTGTAAATGATGAAATAGGCCGGTTGATTTCGACATTCAACGGGATGATTGTCCGTTTACGACAATCATTCGATCAGATCAAGCAATTTTCGCTCGATGCATCGCATGAATTAAGAACACCACTGACTATCATGCGGGGTGAAATTGAACTCTCATTAAGAAATCCAAAGGAAGGTGAGGAGTATCGCCGGGTTCTTGCCAGCATGCTGGAGGAAGTAATAAGGTTATCAACTATCATCGACAATCTTCTTACGCTTGCTAAAGCCGATCATGCACAACCTGAAATTTTATTCAGAGAACATGTTAATCTGAATGAGTTACTAAAAGAGTTATTCGAAGACAGCGAAATGCTCGCATTGAAGAAAAATATATCAATCAAACTGATTGAAAAAGATCAGTCGGTGGTAAACGGCGACAGAGTGCGTTTACGGCAGTTGATGCTGAACCTTGTGGATAATGCGATAAAATTCACACCTGAGAACGGGAATGTAACTTTATCGCTCGAAAATGAAAATGGATTTGCGGTGATGAGCGTGAAAGATAACGGCGTAGGAATTCCGGTGAATGAACAAAAGAAAATTTTCGACCGATTTTATCGTGTCGATAAAGCTAGATCAAGAGAGCTTGGAGGAAGCGGTCTCGGTTTATCAATAGCAAAATGGATTGCCGAATTGCATAAAGGAAAAATTACCGTCGAAAGCGAAGAGAATACCGGAAGCAAATTCAATGTATTCATACCGCTTTTTTCGGAGAATGTTGTTTAAAAATCTGCCCCCAGCGAAAAATAATATTGGGGAGTGGAAGTTTCCTGCAGATTGAAATTCCACGCAACATCCATCTTCAATAAAAATCCCAGCAAAATCATTCTAACACCGTAGCCGGTACCGGCTAACAAGTCGCGCATGTAAGTGTTTCCGTTTATATCTTTATCGAACGCTTTAAAATCTTTTCTCCATCTGTACGCTCCTCCCATATCTAAAAATATTGCTCCGCTGAAACTCTGAAAGAAAACAGGAATCGGACCGGCAGCAAAATAACCGAATAATGGAAACCTGAGTTCGGCATTCATCATTCCGTATTTAGTTCCGGTTTTCGCATTGTAATTGAAACCTCTCAGAGGAACTCCGTATGTTAAAAAAACAAAATCTTCTGCCTGAGTTATGGGAATTTGATTATGATCCACCCGCCAGTTAAGCCAGTTGGAAACGCCTCCTAACACAAACCGTTGGGGATCTTTGCCGAAACTTCCGCCGCCCGCAATCCGCAAAACCAATGTATACATATTCCCCAGACGGAAATATTTCCGGTAATCGGCGTTGATTGATATGAAACCCAAAGATGATGAATTAAATTTCGGACTTGCCATTAAATTGATTAAATACCGTTCCCCGTTTGCCGGAGCAATCAATCCCCACAAACTGTTATCATGCACGTAGCCAAGTGAAGGAACAATCACGCTCCGTTTTTGAGATGAAATTGTTGGGTCTGTCAGATTATCGCGTCTCAGATTCATCCATGATAATCCGGCTTCGAACCTGTTGAATTTATCAATCGGGTAAGTAGCCATTCCCGTGATGCCGTAATTCCTGAATCTGTACCTGTTGTACTGGTCTGCCGTGGGATCATAAATATCTAAAAATCCTACATTGTGATATCCCTGTATTCCATAATCTATTCGTTTAGGAAGATAAAAATATGCTAATGCATAGTTACTGTTTGTAAGTCCGAACTGTAAATCTAACAGAAGATAAAATTGATGATCCCCCAGCATATCGCTGAAAGCCATTATAGTAGAGCCCTGCACTCCATAAAATGTATTGTACCCAGCGCTTCCATAAATTATATCCGGCGAGAAGTTGATTTTATATTTATTTATTCTGTAGCGTCCTGAAGAATCGATATTATTTGTTAAGACAGAAGTCTTTATTGTGTCGGTGGTTTTGTTGGTACGATCACGATATATATCATTAAATATATAATTCTTCAGATCTAATTTTCCGTAATCCGAATTTAAAGTAACAAGAGTATCTTTTCGCTCTAATTTTATCGTGATCTTTTCATCTAATTGAATGGCAGCTTGTTTAGTGGATGAAGAATCGGTCGATATGTTTTTTGCCAGCATTCTCTGGAAATATTCTGTCAACTCCAATGGTCCTGATATTGTAGGTTGTTCAACCGGACTTCTCATCAAAAATAAATCGAAACCTGCATTTGATAATGAATTGAAAGCGAGTTTATTACCGTCTTTTGATAATGATAGTTGATAGACACCGCTCAATGAATTTGTAATTGCAGGGGTGGAATCGTTCAGAAGATTTTTGATATAAATATTATTGATACCGTTCTGATCGGAAATGAATAAGAGATGTTTGCCGTCGGGAGTTGCGCATGGCGATGTCTCATCGCTGTTGGGATAATCTGTAATTCTTTTTATCGCTTTCGATTTCAGATCAACGCTGTACAAATCGTATTGCCGGTAATTAGATTTATAAATTTTGAAATCACCTGAAATATTTTCTGCCGAGATATTAGTATCTCTATCGGATGAAAAATAAATTGTGTTCCCGTCTGCCGACCAAGAAGGATCAGCATCGCTGAAAATGTCGCTTGTTAAGTTTGTAAGCTCTTTTGTGCCAAGATCATAAACAAAGATATCTGAATTGTTTCCGTGGTTACCGACAAATGCCAGCTTTCCTCTTGTGTTGGGTTTATCGGATTGAACAGGCGACCAATCAACCGAAAAAATTCCGTCGAGATCGAATTCTATTTTTTCTTCATCACCCGATTCAACGTTTACAATCATAATTGCATCTCTTGCTCCTGCCTTGGCTGTGAGGGCTATATATTTTCCGTCTGGTGACCACGACATCCCCGGCGTAAGCAGGTGGAGCTCTTCGAAATTTGCAGTCCGCTGTCCTTTTATCAATTTCTGTTCAATCTTCCCGTCAATGGTATTCATGATAAAAACATCGAAGTAATCATGCCTGTTCGAGATGAATGCCAGCTTGTCTCCTTTGGGTGATATAGCAGGGCTTGTATTGTAAAAGCCGCCCTCTTTCCTGTGATCTGTAAGTCGCCGGGCATAATCGGAAGGTTCTTTTCGCTTGGCGATATCGGGCCAGTACAATACTTTTTGTTCCTTCTGCCATTTTTCAGAAAGTTCTTCAATATTCAATCCGAGCGCGCTTCTGAATCCTTGATCTACATTTCTCGATCCTTTGATCCGTGTAAGTATTTCTGCGATTTTTTGATCGCCATATTTTGAAGCGATATAATTCCAAACCGATTGACCGCCGCGGTACGCAAAGTAACCGTATAGCTGATCGATTTTTGGAAGATACTCATGCACGGTTGCATCTCTTAAAAACATATCGGAATTGGCATCCCATTTTAAGGCTTCATACTCGGCAATTCCTTCGTTGAACCAAAGCGGTAATTGCAGAGTGATGTTGTTTGATATTATCGATTGTAATGATCCGCCGTAAAACATTTCATTTATAACGGCGTGAACAAGTTCGTGGTGAATGACGTGTCTGAATTTTTTGTAATCACCTTCGAAAGGTACAACAACACGGTTCTTGAACATCTCGGTAACACCGCCAATACCCTCTTCCATATATTCGTTTACTACGTTGGTTTGCTGGAAATCGTTATGCGAGTTATAAACAATTATCGGTATGCGGTCGGGGATCTGGTATCTAAACGATCTGCTGATGGAATAGTATGCCGACTCGGCAACTTCGGCTGTAAATTCGGCTAAAGAATTTCCATTTTGAGAATAGTAAACATCGAAATGTGTTGATTGGATGAAATACCAATCGAAATTTTTATACTGAACTTTATTTTTCCCGAAAGTCGCATCCTGTGCATAAGTGAAAGAGCCCGTTATGATTAGGAGGAGTGATAAAGTTAAATAAATTCTGAGTTTCATAGACATGTCCTTTGCCGTATTACCTTTACTAAATTACGAAACAGAAGAACGAGAAGCAAAGTTTCAAATGTCCGACATTTGACTTAGCTGGTCTGATGAAAATGTTGGAGATTTTTATTGCTTGTTTTATTTGACCCCCTCTATAATCTCCCCCTTAAAAATGGGGAGATTGATTACTTGTCGAACCTCCGGTTTCTGACTTTGATTTACTTTTGAAGAAACCGGAGGTTTGGTTTAGCCAACACACCTCATCATTCGGCATTCAATTATTCAATATTCAAAATTCCAATATGATAAATTAAGAATTTTGAACAAGAAATGTTGAATTACATTGGATTATAAATATAGAATATAAAATTTTGAATTATGATTGATCAAAGTGGTCATCGGAGATTTACTTCGATGGTAAACTTGTGATATGACTTGAACTGATTATTTCTTTTTTACCTCCTCAGGTAATACCTCATTCATCGAACCGGTGCGGTATCCCTGAAGATCGAGAGTGATGTAAATGAATCCCAATGATTTTAATTTATCGATAACTTTCTTTCTCAATTCATCTTCTAAAAATTTTGGCAGTTCAGTAGGAAGAATTTCTATCCTGGCTGTTTTTTCATCATGATGCCTTACACGGAATGCACAGAAACCTAATGAACGGATAAACGATTCGGCTTCATCAACTTTTCTCAATGCTTCTTTGGTTATCCCGAATCCATATGGAAATCGGGAGGATAAGCAGGCAAATGAAGGTTTATCCCATGTCGGCAGACCGAGATGTTTCGATAATTCGCGCACATCCTCTTTTGTGAATCCCGATTCGAGCAGAGGCGATCGTACGTTCTGTTCTTTTGATGCTTTACTCCCCGGACGAAAATCGTTCAGGTCGTCAACTATAGAACCATCGGCTATCCATTTTATATTATATTCAACAGCAATCTGATGCAGTTTCGAAAATAATTCGGTCTTGCAGTAATAACATCTGTCAATCGGGTTCTCGCGGAATTTTATATTGTCGGTCTCTTCGGTGTTCACTTCTAAATATTTTGCGCCTATCAGATTCACTAATTCCAATGCTTCTTTATATTCTTGTTGGGGATAAGTTTCAGAACGGCCGATAACTGCAAGAACATTTTTCCCCAGTGTGTCAACTGCAACCTTCAAAAGCAATGTGCTGTCTACACCGCCGGAAAATCCGATAACGACATTTTTTAATTCAATCAGTAACGATTGTAGTTTATGATATTTATTATTGAGTTCTGTTGTCATAATGTAAGTAATCTTATCACCTTGGGTGATAGATATAAAAAATAGATTGAGATGATGCTATCGTTCAAGCAGATTGGTGAATTCTTTTATTGACCGCACTCCGGGAAATTCTTCTTCGAATTCTTTTTTCTTTCCGGGATCGAGTTGGAAAGATCTTTTTAATGATTCGAGCGCATCTAATGTTTTCTTCATCAAAAATAAAACTTTTGCACGGTCGTAATACGGATCAGCCCAATCGGGATTTAGTTCGATGCATTTGTTGAATGCCTTAAGTGCTTCTCTATAGTAACCGTATTCGAGAAGTGTTTCTCCCAGATCGAACCACGCCGATAAATTTACCGGATCCCATCTGACAGCCATTTTATAACTGTAAAGCGCATCGCGCCACTTGCCGAGATTATATGCGGCATCGGCTTTTGCGTGCCAGACTTCCGGATAATTTTTGCAGAGTAGCAAAGCGGTTGAATAATCGTCGTATGCTTTTTGATAATTTTCAATTGCATCGTAACAGCTGCCGCGGCCGAAGAATGATTCGTAATGTTTCGGATCGATCACTATCGCCTGGGTGAAACATTGTATCGCTTGTTGAAACATTTTTAATTCTTCGTATGCATTTCCAAGATTGTGCCAGGACGGTACATCTTTTTCATCCAATCTGATTGTTGCTCTGTAACAATCTATCGCGTCATGAAGCCGTCCCATGTTGGCAAATGCATTCGCTTTATTATACCATGCGGACGGGAAATCTTCTTTTAATGCGAGTGCCAGATCGTAACTCTCTATTGCCTGACTAAACATATTTTTTCGGTTCAGTACAATCCCTCTGTTATACCAGGAAATATGGTTGAACGGTTCGAGTTCAATGTTCTGATCGTAGCAAGCAAGGGCGTCGTCTAATTTATTGAGGCATTCGTAACAAAAGCCCAATTCATATATGGCTTCTTTGTGAAAAGGGTTTTGCTGAACAATAGATTTTAAGATACGAATTGCATCGTTGAATTTATCCAATCTTTCAAGAGATAATGCTTTCATGAATAATGCATCGTAATTCTGGGGATCAAGTTCTACCGCTCTATCGTACCAGTTCAGGGCTTCCTCAGCTTTGCCGCTGTTTTCCAGGGCGTATGCATATCCGATAAAAATTTCAGAATCGTTCGGATTTAAAGTCATACTTCGATCAAAAGATTCCAATGCTTCGTCGAACCGGTGGAGATGATTCAGAATAGTGCCGCGTCTGAGCCAAGCATCCGAGTTGTACGGAACATAATCCAAGAGCCGGTCGAAGAAATATAGTGCCTCCGAAAATTTCTGCTTTTCAAAATAGAAGTAAGCAACCTCTTCTATTGCTTCAATGTTTGCAGTTCCGCTTGTGTCGGATTTTATTTGTTCGGAGAGCTTATGAATTTCTTCTTCGGTTCTTTGATCGTCTCGACGTGGTTCATCGAACTCGTCGTCAAAGTTCTCAAAATCTAAATGATCCATATTCTCTTGTGAATTGTATTGACTAAATATAAAGAAAAAATAAGTCGGAAGTCAAGCCCCCACCAAAAAGTAAAGAAAAGGTTCATTGTTTTTTACGGAAAAATCAGGTATATTTATTCCCATAACGACCAGATGATCGCTCAAAATATCGAAAATATTAAACGTCGTATTGCAAACGCTTGCGAAAAAAGTGGTCGAAAACCAGACGATATAACGCTTATTGCCGTTTCAAAAACTGTCGGCATCGATTTAATCAGAGAAGGTTTGAAGTCGGGTCTCCTGAATCTCGGTGAAAATTATATACAGGAATTGCGCGAAAAACATGCTGCGATTACCGATCTTCCGGTGCATTGGCATTTCATCGGACACCTTCAGACAAACAAAGTAAAATATATTGCCGATTGGATTCAAATGATTCACGCTGTAGATTCTTTGAAATTAGGCGTGGAAATATCCAAATATGCAAAAAGGGCCGGTCGGAAAATCAATATTTTAGTGGAAGTTAATACCAGTAAAGAAGAAACAAAATTCGGTGTTTCGGCAGATGAAGCACACAATCTGGTTGCTTCATTGTTTGAATTGGAGAATATCGCAATCTCAGGATTGATGACGATGGGACCGTTTTCATACGATCCGGAAGATTCAAGAGAATCGTTCCGGAGTTTGAAAAATTTAAGAGATGCTCTTGAAATAAAAAATTTTAAATTACCGGTGTTGTCGATGGGTATGTCTAACGATTTTGAAATCGCTATTCAAGAAGGAGCTACGATGGTAAGAATTGGGACTGCAATTTTTGGTCAGAGAGTTTAAAAAGATGAATCTTTCAATTTCAGAAATACGTTCACAAAAATTCCGTACGAAATTTTCAGGTTTCGATACGGTTGAAGTATCTTCGTTCCTTGCAAGAATTGCAGACGAAATTGCAGATGCCCGTAAAAACAACGATGACCTGTCAAAAAAAGTTATAGAGCTTGAAACAAGATTGAAAGATTATCAATCTATTGAAAAAGCTTTGCAGCAAACATTGATGCAGGGACAAGAAACTGCCGGAAAGACTGTTGAAATTGCACGCAAAGAATCTCAGTTGATTTTACAGGAAGCAGAAATCAAATCTGCACAGATTCTTGAGAAAGCAAGAACCGATCTTAATTCGTTGAACGAACAGATCACAATCTTAAAAGCGAAGAAAGATTCAATCGGCGCCAGATTAAAAATGGTGCTCAAATCGGAGCTCGATCTGATTAAAGCATTGGAAGTAGATGAAGAAATTCATTCGAATAAGAATGAAAATAATTCGGCAGAGCCGGCAGTAATGAAAACAGAGATGGAAGATATTCTTAAACAGTTAGGTTGAGATAAAATGACTTTACAGGAACAGGTTCAGGAATCGATTGCATATATCAGGAAGCATACTAAAATGCGTCCTGAAGTCGGGATAATTCTTGGCACAGGTTTAGGCGGATTGGTAAAAGAAATCAGAAAAGAAATAGTTCTCGATTATGAAGAGGTACCTCATTTCCCGATCTCAACTGTTGAATCTCATCATGGCAAACTGATTTTCGGCTCACTTGCAGGAAGAAAAATCGTTGCCATGCAGGGTAGATTCCATCTTTATGAAGGTTACACGCTTCAGCAGGTGACTTATCCTGTACGAGTTATGTCGGAAAAAATCGGTCTCGGTGTAAATACACTATTAATTTCAAATGCTGCAGGCGGTATGAATCCGGAATTTCATCGCGGCGATCTGATGATAATAACCGACCACATAAATTTTCAGGGTAATAATCCCCTCATCGGACCCAATGAAGATTATTTAGGTCCGCGTTTTCCCGACATGTCGGAACCATACAGCCGTGAACTTATTTCTTTGGCTGATAAAGTTTCCAAAGAATTAAGAATAAAAGTTCAGCACGGAGTGTTTGTTGCGGTTCAAGGACCCAATCTCGAGACAAGAGCAGAGTATAGATTCCTAAGAAACATAGGTGCCGATGCGGTAGGAATGTCTACCGTTCCTGAAAATATAATTGCAAATCATATGGGTATGCGAACGTTTGGGATTTCAATAATCACCGATGAATGTTTCCCCGATACATTGGAACCAGTATCTGTTGAAGAGATAATTAAAACTGCAAATAAAGCCCAGCCTAAGTTGACTAAATTAATGAAAGAACTTGTGAAGCGGATTTAATCCCTTTCGTTTATCCCAATTTTTTGATGACCCAGCATCTCGGAAAAATATTAATCATTTTAGGTATAGTTATTACAGGAATCGGAATATTATTAAGATTCACGGACAAAATTCCGTTTATCGGAAAGTTGCCCGGCGATATTTCCATCAACAAAGAAAATTATCAGATTTTCTTTCCAATAACTACGAGTATTATTTTAAGCATTTTGCTTACCGGCATTATCTGGTTATTATCATATTTAAGTAAAAAATAAACGAGACAAACGTGTTCAAAGAATTAAACGATAAAATAAATTATTCGACACTCGAACTTGAGATATTAAAATTCTGGCAGGAAAATAAAATTTTTGAAAAGAGTGTTTCCGAACGGGATAAAAATAAAGGGTTCACTTTTTATGAAGGACCTCCGACTGCCAACGGCCGGCCCGGTATTCACCACGTAATGAGCCGCACTCTAAAAGATTTAGTCTGCCGCTACAAAACAATGCGCGGATTTCAAGTTCATCGCAAAGCTGGATGGGACACGCACGGTCTTCCGGTTGAAATAGAAGTTGAAAAAATGCTCGGCTTCAAACACAAAGATGATATTGTGAAATACGGAGTCTCAAAGTTCAACGAAGAATGTAAGAAATCTGTCTGGAAATATTTGGGTGAATGGGAAAAGATGACCCAGCGGATGGGTTACTGGGTGAATCTCGATGATCCGTATATCACCTTCACCAATGAATATATTGAATCTATCTGGTGGGCGCTGAAACAATATTTTGATAAAGGGTTGATCTACAAAGGATTTAAAATCCAGCCGTATTGTCCGCGCTGCGAAACACCTTTGTCGTCACATGAAGTTTCTTTGGGATATCAGGATGTAAAAGACCCAAGCATCTATGTAAAAATGAAAGTGAAAGAAGAAGAGAACACTTTCTTTCTCGTCTGGACTACAACACCCTGGACTCTGATTTCGAATGTTGCATTAGCCGTAAATCCAAAAGTCGATTATGTTAAGATCGAACATAAAGGAGAAAAATTAATTCTTGCAGAAGCTCGCTTGGGCGTGCTGGATGGAGAGTATGTTGTTCTTGATAAGTTTAAAGGTGAAAAACTCCTTGGTAAAGAGTATGAACGTCTTTTCAGTTATCATCCGGTCAAAGAAAAAGCGTGGTATGTTATCGAAGGCGATTTCGTAACAACCGAAGACGGTTCGGGAATCGTTCACATTGCACCTGCTTATGGTGAAGATGATTATCAGGTATCAAGAAAATACGGACTTCCAGCAATTCATCCTGTTAATAAGAGTGGTGAATTCGGTTCCGAAGTTACCGAGTTTGCGAATAAATTTGTGAAGGAAGCAGATCCCGATATAATTTATAATCTTAAGCAGCGTCATATTCTTTATAAAAAAGAAATGATCACTCACAGTTACCCACATTGCTGGAGATGTAAAACTCCCCTTCTTTATTATGCACGCGAATCGTGGTACATCGCAACCACAAAATACGCACCAAGAATGGTTGAATTGAATAAAACAATCAATTGGTTCCCGCCCGAAGTTGGCGAGGGAAGGTTCGGCAATTGGCTTGAAGAAAATAAAGACTGGTCGCTTTCACGCGACAGGTTCTGGGGGACGCCTCTTCCCATCTGGGTCTGCGAAAAATGCGGTAAGCAGAAATGTGTAGGAAGTATAGAAGAATTAAAGGGCGGTAAAGGTTTGCAAGCCACCGTCGATCTTCACAAACCATACGTTGATGCGGTTACTTTTAATTGTTCATGCGGCGGCGAAATGAAACGTACTCCGGAATTAATAGATGTCTGGTTCGATTCAGGTGCAATGCCGTTCGCTCAGTGGCATTATCCTTTCGAGAATAAAGAACTGATCGATTCAGGTGAACAGCATCCGGCAGATTTTATTTGTGAAGGAGTTGATCAAACTCGCGGATGGTTTTATTCTCTTCACTCAATCAGTACATTCTTATTCGACAAGCCGGCATATAAAAATATACTTGTCAACGATCTGATATTGGATAACGATGGACAAAAAATGTCGAAATCGAAGGGAAACACTGTTGATCCATTTATGATTATAGAAAAGTTCGGAGCAGATACCACGAGATGGTATTTGGTTGCGAACAGCCCGCCGTGGCGTCCGACCTTATTCGATCAGGATGGATTGGTAGAAGTGCAGAGGAAATTTTTCGGTACTTTGCTTAACACATATTCGTTCTTCAGTCTGTATGCGAACATTGATAAGTTTGAATACCGGGAAGAAAAAATTCCATTAAAAGACCGTCAGGAAATCGATAGATGGATAATATCTGCTTTGAATACGCTTATTGCAAATTTCGATGAAGCGATGGATGCGTACGACGTAACAAAAGCAGCGCGGGCGATAAGCGATTTTACTATCGATCAACTTTCAAACTGGTATGTCCGAAGAAACCGCAGACGTTTTTGGAAGAACGAGATGGGTCCCGATAAGCTTGCTGCTTATCAGACACTTTACGAATGTCTGCTCGTAATATCAAAACTAATGGCTCCGTTTGCACCATTCCTCGCAGAAGAGCTTTTCAGAAATCTCTCGAACGTTTCAAAAAGAGAGAAAGAAATTTCCGTGCATCTTTCGCTGATTCCAAACGTAAATGCAAATGAAATTGATTCCGATCTCGAATCGCGCATGGAAAAAGCGGAAAGAATCGTCTCACTTGTCAGGGCGATAAGGAACAAATCGAATCTGAAAGTAAGGCAGCCGCTCGGACGTTTGATTGTTCCGATCTCGAATGAACGCGATAAGATTGAGATTCAGAAAATGGAAGAAGTGATTCTCGACGAAATCAATGTGAAGAAGATCGAGTATGTCGGTGATGATTCCGGAATAGTTCACAAAACCGTTAAGCCTAATTTCAAATCTTTAGGACCGAAGCACGGTAAGAACGTTCAGCCGATAGCTGCGGCTATCAGAAATTTCGGAACTGCAGATATCAGAAACATCGAAAAGAACGGAAGTATAACTGTTGAGATTAACGGAAACGGAACCGTGATCACTCGCGAAGATGTTGAAATACTGCATGAAGATATAAAGGGTTGGGCTGTCGAGTCTGATGCAGTGATAACTGTGGCGCTTGATATCGAGTTGACGGAAGAATTAATCAACGAAGGATTTGCCCGCGAATTTGTCAACAGAATTCAAAACATGAGAAAAGATGCCGGATTCGATGTGACAGACAGAATCCGGATTAAGTTTAAACCGAGTGAGAGATTGAGAAATGCAATCTCCGGTTTGACCGAGTATATAAAAAACGAAACACTCGCGGTTGAAATTGGCGAAGAAGTCAGTGCAAAATCGTTCACTGCCGATCAAGACCTCAACGGTGAAATTTGTACAATTGCGATTGAAAGAGTATAATTACAATAAGTTCAATTTATGGGGAAGAAAAATATGGCTAAGACGAAGAAGAATGCAGGTATTGCAGATAAAACTATAAAGTTGCTAAAAGAAAAAAATAAGAAAAGAAAAATTGCGGCTGCAAAACCGAAGCCGGTACGTAAGCCCAAACCCGTTCCAAAACCGGCAGCACAGAAAGCTGAACCGCCGAAAGTTTTCAGTAAAGCTAAATATTCTAAAGAAGATTTGAATTACTTCAAATCTATTATTCTGGAAAAGAAAAAAGAGATAATTGAAGAATTAGAGACTTTACGCGATACAATGATGGATTCAACGACTGGCGAGTACGCAACTGAAAACTCGACTTACTCCACGCACATGGAGCAAGGTACCGATGCAATGGAACGTGAGAAAACATTTTTGTTCGCTTCACGCGAAGGGAAATTCCTTAATCATCTCGAAGATGCTTTAGTGAGAATTGATAAAGGAGAATATGGAAGATGTACAGGTTGTGGTAAACTGATTGAGAAGGAACGTCTCGAAGCAGTGCCTCATGCCCAGCAATGTTTGCAGTGTAAATTAAAATCACAAAAATAAAATTATATAAAAGAGCATCGTGCGGGTTTTATATTTTACATTAGCGATTATCTTTTCCGATCAGCTAACGAAGTTAATCATCAAGGGTATCGATATTCCTTTGCTGGGAATTCACCATGTCGGTTTACCTTACGGTACAAGCATCTCAATCATCGGTGATTTTTTAAGACTCACTTATATTGAAAACCCCGGGATGGCTTTCGGTATTGATCTTGGTGGTAAATTATTTTTTTCTCTCTTCTCAGTCGCTGCCAGCATCGGAATTATTATTTATCTTTATAAAGTCCGTGAAGAAAATCTTCCATTCCGTATTTCTTTGGCAATGATTCTCGGCGGTGCAGTGGGTAATCTTATCGACCGTGTGTTTTATGGATTTTTATTTGCCGGTAAAAGTTTTTTCAACGGCAGCGTGGTAGATTTTATCGATGTCGATTTCTTTAATGTTAATATTTTCGGTTACCACATGAATCGGTGGCCAGTTTTCAATATCGCAGACACTTCCGTAACCTGCGGTGTGATATTGATGCTATTCGTTCACCGAAAAATAGTTAGTGAAGAAAATCCATCACAGCAATTGGCTGCCGTTGCCGACGATGGTAAAATTGTACCGCAAGAAACTTCATCTGAGCAGGCTCAATCCAACCAGACACAATCGTGACGACTATGTCGTCCCGCGAATTTGATATAATAATTCCTCCCGGAAAAGTTAAAGAACGTCTCGATGTTTATCTGACTCACCATATAGAGAATGCCACACGCTCCAAAGTTCAACAGGGAATCAAAGAAGGATTCATAACCGTTGACGGCAAGAAAGTAAAAGTAAGCCACACGGTTGCGCCCGGAGAAGTGATACATATAATCATTCCAAAACCGCCCGCGCCCGATGTTGTTGCCGAAAATATTCCGCTCGAAATTTTATTTGAAGACGATTATCTTCTCGTTGTCAACAAACCGGCAGGCATGGTTACTCACCCCGCGTACGGAAATTACACCGGTACGCTCGTCAATGCGCTGCTTCATCACTGCAACCTTGGGCTTTCAACAATAAACGATCAAACCCGCCCCGGTATTGTGCACCGGCTCGATAAAGATACTTCGGGTATAATTGTGATAGCTAAGAACGACACAGTGCACGCGCATCTCGCGAAACAATTTTCCAAACGGACAATCGATCGCGCGTACTGGGCTATTGTGTGGGGACGATTTGAAAAAGCTAAGAAATCCGGTTTGATAGATGCCGCCCTGGGCAGAAGCAAATCTGACAGAAAAAAGATTGCCGTGAGCGATACGGGTAAAGCCGCCGCGACAGAGTATGAAGTGTTGGAAGAGTTCGAATATCTTTCGCTCGTAAAATTAAAATTGCGGACGGGGCGCACTCATCAGATACGCGTTCATCTTCATCATATCGGTCATCCTGTGTTCGGCGACCCGACTTACGGCGGCAGGCGGATTGCCTGGGGCGGCACGGAGAAAAAGAAAAAAGAGGAAGTGGGGCAATTTCTAAAAATTATTAACCGACAGGCATTACACGCCAAGACGCTCGGATTTATTCACCCCGTTACAAAAGAAACATTGCACTTCGAATCTCAACTGCCACCCGACTTTACAGAAATACTAAATCTCCTTCGGCAATCGTCACTCTGAGCTTGTCGAAGAGTGACGCTAGTCGAGGCGTGAGCTTGCCGGCGCTTGACGCCCGTTGAAGTGGGATGAGAAATCTTAAATTCGCCACCTAAAATTAGATTTCTCAGTCGTCCCTACGGGACTTCTTCGAAATGACAAACAATATGTTGTAACTCGATAGAAATGTCAGGTTCTATAACCCAATAGAAATGTCAGTAAAATATACGATAAAGATTAGGTAACAAACAAACATTCAAAATAAAAGGGCGGTAGCCACGAAGAGCCAATGAGCAGCTCGCAGTGAGT